>JAMPFS010000048.1 GCA_023664325.1 Clostridium sp. | reverse complement strand
ATATGTTACAATCGGAGAAAACAAAGTATTGTTTGGTGACGGTTCGCATATCCTATATGTGAATGGCAAATATAGGGGCGATGATGAAATCGGTAAGCTAATGCACGACTTCTCATGCACTGAACCCGATGATATGAATTTTGAGGAGCTTGCAGGGAGAGCGAGGTACTTCAAGAAAGACGAGAAAGGAGTAAAAGCCATGTGTAAGATTATGGAGGATATGAGGAATGAAACAACAAAAGATAATGCTCGTAGACTTTTGAAATTAGGGAAAATAAAGGTGGATGAAATATCTGAATGTTTTCCCAGCTTGTCTGAGAATGATGTTAGAGAACTTGAAACTGAGGTCATGCAGTTAGTATAATCGGTAAAACAATTTAATATCACAATAACAGCGTAAAGGCACATGGAAACAGTAAAATGTAAACCATGCGCTTTTTTGCACTCAAAAGGGGTAAGATTTGAAATGGTTGATGATAGAATCTATTTTGGCTGGATGTTCCATTACAGAGGAGGAGATGGCATTTCTGCGGTATGGGGATATGAAGAATTGGTGAGGGATGAAGAGTACATATATAATTTAGAAGACCGTGAAAAATTGGCTATCCAGATATTTCTTGACAGGAAAAAGGAAATTGATGAAGCAAATGAATGGTGATAAAGGGGACGGGTTATTTTGAGCAGCGAAAAGATATATAGGATAAAGAATATTGACACAGCACAGCTGGAATCCCAAAGTCCTTTAGGACAATGGTTTGCCGATTTGGTAAATAAGCAAATAGAAGAATTATCTTTGTTGGATATTTCCAGAATGTTAAGGCAGGAGGTGCTTTTGGATATTGCCATGCCGCTTACTTTAGAAAGACTGCTGAAGAATCCGTTTGAAGGTGAGATGTATGAAGGTCAGTTGTTGGAATTGTATATTAGATGCTTAAGAAAATATCCAATAGCGGGGGAAAGAAAAACATATCTTTATTTGCATGGGATAGCCAGCAGGAATATAGATTTATATGATTGGCTGGACGTACATTCCAGACAGGAGTATAAAAAAATATTAGATGAGCTAGAAGTGTTGATAGAAGCGATGGAAAAGTAAGATGATTACGTTTGAAAATATAGAGGGGGAGCAAGCTTTGGTTTTTGCAACTGGGTTTTGCTTATTACAATGAGAATAAAATAAATGGAGATATTCAGAAATATTCTGAAGTTTTGGATGAACAGGGGATAGTAGATTGAAAATTGATATTGTAACTTTGAGAAGAATAATTGATCAAGTATGTGATAGATATTGTGATATAAATGGAAGATATTTGGAAACAGAAATTAATTATTTTTGGTATATGGAAATGGAAGAAGAGATAGATTTTCAGAAAGAACCAAGAGTTTTTGTGGCATCTTTGGATGATGATTATACTAGTTTGGAGCAAATTGAAAAAGATAATAGAGAAGTTAATATAGTCGATTTAGATAGAATTTCAAACATATTTAAAGTTATTTCGCATGAAATAGAACATCAAAAGGGGCAAAGTCTAGTCCATTTTCATTTTCTTCCATTGTATTATTAAGAATAGCGTGGTAAGATGAAGAAAAGAATACAAACAAAGGCAGGTGTATTAGTTGACGGATATACAAAACAGAGAAGAAACAATATATTTTAGATCGGATACAGGAAATGTGTTATTTTGACGATGACTTTATGACAAAATGTTTTGAAAATTACAAAGAAGGCATAGAACTGGTTTTGCGTATTATCATGAATGATGATGAATTGATAGTAGAGAAGGCGCATACTCAGGTTGGGGTAAAGAACTTACAAGGACGTTCCATACGAATGGATGTGACAGCAGTTGATCGTGCTGCCAAACAGTATGATGTGGAAACACAGCGTGCATCGGCTGGGGCGAAACCCAAGAGGGCAAGATATAATAGTAGTATTATGGATGCTAACGCTATTCTTTCGGGAGACGATACAGAATACTTGCCGGAGACTTATGTGATTTTTATTACAGAAAGCGATGTTTTACAAAGGAATTTGCCGATCTATCATATAGACAGAAGAATTGAAGAGACCGGAGAGCTTTTTGGTGATGAGGCACATATTATATATGTGAATGGACAAATTAAAGATAATACACCGTTGGGAAAACTGATGTATGACTTCAGTTGCACGAATCCAGAAGATATGAATTATAAAGAATTGGCAGACCGTGCCAGATATTTTAAAACAGATAAGGAGGGACAAAAAGTTATGTGTACAATTGTTGAGGATATTGTAAATGATTTTGTAACAGATGAAAAGAAAAATGCAGCATTGCGTATGATAGAAAGTGGAAAATTGTCATTAGATGAGATAGCAGAGTTTCTGGATATGCCTCTTGATATCGTGAAAAGCATTGCAACTGATTTACAGCCGGTATAAATGTTTATACACTTTTGTTAAAAACAAGATTTTGTAGCCGCTTGAAAATGAATTATGTGCTATTGTAGGTAGAAAAGGCAGGAACTTCAAAATGAGGTTATCCTGTCTTTTATATGATAAAAAGTTTAGCATAACAGAAAAACGAAAAGATTATAATTTTTAAAAACAGGATGACTTCTAAAATAGAGTGCGGTATAATTTGAATCAGTAAAGAGGGATTATGGAGATATAAAGGTTTATGGGGATTGTGTATACACCGTTATCTGGGGAAATGCGGATAAACCGGTCAGGCTGATTAAGGTAAAGATAGGAAGAAGGCGGGGATAGAATGGTAATATGGAAAGCACATTATAAGGACAAATTCCATGATGAAGATATTGAGATAATCAATACGCAGGAAGAGCGGGTTACAAGACCGCTTTCTTTTACAGTGGATGGCATAACATTTTCAGGAGGCAGTATTGGGGATTTTGAATTGCAGGATATGCGCCAGTATGATTTGGCGGAGGGAAAATTCTGCCTGCTGAAGAGAGGCGGAAACCATAAGGATTTGAATGTTATTACACCGTATTATTATGATTTGCAGCGATATACTATGGAGATTTATATTCCAATTGCAGTGGTCCGAAAGAAGGATGGCTGTAAAGTGGAAGGGATGATCGATATTGCATTCCAGCTTGTGGAGCAAAGACGGCGGGCGGCTGTTTATTGTGATAATATCCGCGTATATCAGGATGACGAGGCCGTTTTGCGTTTTTCCCTGACGGTGGAGGGCAGGGTTTATGAAAGTTCCGTAAAGTCATTGTATTTTGAACGCGCTTTAAAGGATGTCAGTAAGCAGATACAGGCGGATTATTATATCCAGAGCTGCTTTACCTGCCAATATGCGGATTACTCCCCCTATGGCAGCGATAATTATGGAACGATGCTTTGTTACCGCAGGTATAAGGAAGACTATCTAAAAGTAAATGATAAAGACAGCTTTTTTGAATATTTGGAAATTAAAGACTGCGACGTGAGGCAGGAAGATTTCCTGTGCCAGGAATATGCCATACGGAATCAATGTAGAGGATACCGGGGATTTGTGGAGGAGTGTCAGTAAGGGGTTAATAGAAAGAAGGGTGCATGGAAGATGAATCGACAGGAATATCAAAGAGATAAAAGATGGCTGCGGGCTGGAAATTGGATACCACGCAAATGTCCATCTTGCGGAAATGATTCACTATTGTTCTTTGATAAATATGACTCGATTGTTTGTGTAGAGTGTGACTGCTGGCTGAGTGAGAAATGTGGAGATGAAAACTGCCCCTATTGTGCAGGCCGGCCAGATACACCCAGTCAGGCAATCGTGCAGGAGTATGAAGAAAACAGCAGCAGGGATATTGGGACATTGAAGGATAGCAGGCGGAAAAAGTACCAGCGGCATTTTACCGGGGCGAAACGGCATCAGATGAGACGGGCAGAATATGAGCGCCGGGCGGAGAAGGAAGAGTTTATGTGAAGGAGCAAGAAATGATTCGGCAGGCGATTGCTGGCAATCAATATATGATACATTATGGGGTGTAGGTGAAGATAAATGAAAACAATTTTATTACAGAATCCGGTTCCCTTTCAGGATTTGAAAGTGCGGCACAGCATTGAGAACTATACATTTGTCCGTGGATGCATTGGATATGATGATGCGGTTTATTTTCTCTTTGCCGAGCATGTGCCGGAACGGATTCAGGGAATGTTTGTGGATACGCAGGCGAATACCAGATATATGGCAGTGCATGGTATCGTAGACTGGATAAATGAGGAACTGGTATATGATGAATGTTTTGATTTTGGCGTGCATGAAATGAATTACCACTATATACAGCCGATTCATGAAAATATACTGCTGCTCGGAGCCAGAAGCCGGTGGAAAAAAAGCGGCATGTATGAGGACAATGCCTGTATTGTCAATCGGCAGGGCGAAGCCTTGCAGAGATTTTGTGTGGGCGATGGGATTGAAGACTGTATTGTTACAAGGGATGGAAGAATCATCACTAGCTATTTTGATGAAGGCGTGTTTGGAGATGCACCTTTTGGAAATAAAGGCCTGGTAATCTGGGACAGCACGGGACAGCGTGTCTGGGAAAATGAAAAATATTGGATTATGGACTGCTATGCGGTGAATGTGGATGAGCAGGAAAATTTATGGTTTTATTATTATGCAGATTTTGCTCTGGTGCGGACAGATTTTAAGAAAGATATTGTATATCAGCCAAAGATAAAGGGAATGACAAAATTCCTGATCACAAAGGGAAACCAACTGCTGTGCGACGGGGATAACTGCCATGGACAGTTCTATAAAATGGATATTTTGCACGATCGCCTCGGTGATATGGAATCTGTCAATCTGGAGCATGAGGGGAAACGGCTGCTTTTACAAGATGCCGTGTTCCGCAGTTCAAAAGCGGTCTTTATTGATAATCGGGAGAATGTTTATTTTAAGGATATTTGGTATGTGTAGACCAAAAAATCCATAAAAAAATGAGAGGGGCCGCATGTGGAGGAATTATACCTGTTAAGGCATATTTATAATTTTGAGGGGGAAGCCGGAATCTGTTTGTTTATGCACTTTTGTTTAAACAAGGGATTTGCGACCGTCTTGCTCTGTTTAAGCAGACTGTTTTAACTCTCGTTTCCTCCAACTTATGAACCCATACATGTCATTAAAAAAGAAAATCGCAAAATTTACAATCACGGGAATGTAGGCAGGGTTCTCCATCGAAGCCAAAGTCCAAAGAATAATCAAAACAATATCATTTGATGCATATCCCAACGCATAATAAGAAGAACGTAACATAGTTAAGGAAGCTGCTAAAAAGCTCGTTGTAACGGAAATCGTGCTGAATATAATATTAGGTGTATGGAGTACCCGCAAAATAACATAAAATCCCCCTGTAACAATGACACCGAAAAAAACAAGCAATATTATATGTTTCCAACTCAATTTTTGGATTGCAACCTCATTTTTGCTTTCTTTAGACGGGTTTTTGATCCATGTGATGGTTGACCATATAGCCATAGGCATAGTCATTCCTAAATAAGTTATCATTTCTCCCCAATACCGAAAGCGATAGGAAATGATGCCATATAAAACACTGAATACAATCATCAAAATCTGCGCCCATACATTGCCTTTTGCCGCAAAAATTAATGATGTGACACCAATTATTGCTGCTGCCAGTGTCATCCAGTCTGCATCCTGCGATAAGATATTGGACACCGCGACAATTGCCAATGAACCAATCCAAAGCAGCCATTCTTTTTTGGATAAATTTTTTATGGGATTACTCATTTTTTACCTCTTTTGCATGATTTTATAGCGCTCAAATTATAGCATACAAACGACCGCATTACAATTATAACTCTGTCATGAGTTATTTTTTGATGAGCAATTCCCCTTTCTTTAATTGCATAACCACATCAGCCTGTTTGGCTAATCCGCCTGAGTGTGTCACAATAATTACACACTTATTCATCTGATGCGCGCATTCTTTTAAAATGTTTGTAATCGGGGCAGCAGTATCTTCGTCAAGATTTCCGGTCGGTTCATCTGCAAGGATAATCTTTGCAGATGAAGCCAATGCACGGGCAATCGCCACACGCTGCTGCTGACCGCCAGAGAGCTTCAGGACATTTCGTCTTGATTCTTCCTTTGTAAGCCCCAAACGCTCCAGGATAGGCAGCGGTGGCAGTTTGGAGGTCAGAGCTACATTCTCGGCAGGCGTCATATAGTCAATCAGATTATAGCTTTGAAAGACGAAAGCCACATTGTTCTTACGGTGCCATGCAAGCCCCTTTTTTGCAATATCTTCTCCCTGAAACAACACCTGTCCATCAGACGGGCTGTCCAATCCGCCAAGCAGGGAGAGAAGGGTTGTCTTTCCGCAGCCGGATGACCCGAGAATTGCATAAATTTTTCCCGCCTCAAATTCGGTAGAAATATTTTTCAGAACAAATCGATTTCCGTCATAGGAATATTTCACATTACAGGTTTTCATGATACACATTTCAATGTCCTCCTCAACTCATTTTCGTAAGAATATCTTTTGGCTTCCGGCGAACAACCGTCCATGATGAAGCAATAACCGCTGCAATAACCAGTAAAATGCCAATCATACATAACGGGAGCAGATAGGCTGCATCAATCTTCACATTGAGAGTTGCTGTTCCTGTGGTAATTTGGGATACCAAAAACGCTCCCGCTTTTTGGGCTGTCAAATTGCTAAGCGGTATAGATGCCGTAAATGAAGTAACAGCCACGGCAAAGGTTTCTGTAAAGATTTGCAAAATGATATTTGCCTTGCTTTTGCCAATGGAAAGTAAAATACCGATTTCTTTTTTCCGCCCTCTAATCCAGATTGTCAAAAGCAATGTCAGGATAACAACGCTGACAATGGAAATAATGATCATCGTTGTATTCACCAGTTTTTGCAGGGATTCCAAAGGTGTCGATATGACCTCATATTCATCTGTATCAATGCTAAGTGCTAAGGTTTTGCCTTTTAACTCTGGTAAGGCGGAAATTTTGTCGCAGACATTCTGAACACTAACGGGGTCTTCCACATAAATTGTCAACTGCTGATAGCCGTCCAGTTCATTTCTGAAACATTCAAACATGGTCGCATAGTCTATATAGCCGCAATTTGCAGAAATTTCATCTACGGTCAAAGCATTTCCCGAAGTGCCTTCCGTACCGTCAAAAATTCCCACGATTTCAAACGCTGATATCGTATCCGAGTCCAGAGAGTACATTTTCATCTGACTGCCGACAGACAGCCCGTTATAGTCGGCAAGTTCTTTTGAAATCAAACAGGCGTGTTTATCATCCGGCGTAATATGCCTTCCGTCCACCAACTTGTATGTGCCGTCTTGGAATTTGGAACATTTTTCCGATGACAATGTTGCGGTATAGCTTGATGCTTCCCCATACTGTGTATAGCTCAAATCAAAGGCAGCGGGCAGATAGTGAAAATCAACGCCTGCACCGTAATAACCCGCTGTGTCTTCGGAATTGTAGTCCACAACACCGTCAACCGTTTTGATTGCGTCTACAATTTCCTGCGTGATGAAATCTCCGTTGTAACCGGAAACAGTACCCCACTCATTTTGCTGCTCGCTTCCCATGTGTCCGTCTGTGTCAAGGTTAAGTTCTATTTTTCCACCAATGGCTGTCTGAACATCTGCTGTTGCATCTTTTGCTGCATCACGGATGGCAATGCCCGTAAGCATGAAGGCAGCAATCAGTGTCAGTACCAGAAATAATATAACCGTTTTAAACCGTTGTCTTATGCAGTACAAAACTGCTCTTTTCAAAAAGCTCATTTTTTTCTCCTAACTCATCTTTGATAAAATTTCTTTTGGTTTCAGCCGCATCATCATAATAGAGGACACAAAGGCAGAAACGGCAATTACAACGAACTGGCACGAATAAATAAGCAGTGTTTTTATAGCGCCCGGTTTCAGATAATTGTCGATTTGAATGTCGTTTTGGAGTCCTGCTGTTAGTGTCTCATCATTTAACAGGTTAGGCTGTAATTCGCCCAAAACACTATGGCCTAACAATTCCGTGACGCTTAACGAAACGACATAGGATAACCCCAGTGCAATTATCGCAACCGATAGTACTTCCAACAGAAATCCTGCCATAATCTGTCCTTTTGAAAATCCCGCTGCAAGCAAAATACCTGCTTCCCGCATTCGGCTGCGCATGCGCATGGTTAACAGCAGGGTCAAAAACGCTGTACTGACAACTGATACAAGGACAAGCAGTATTTTCATCAGGTTAGCGAGGGAGGATAACCGGTCGCCTATCCTGGCATACTGGAAATCGTTTGTACGGATAAAATGTGTTGTCCAGTCAATCGCTTGTGACTGCATAATATTACGGGTAATGCTTTC
Organism: Clostridium sp.; assembly: GCA_023664325.1. Taxonomy (GTDB): domain Bacteria; phylum Bacillota; class Clostridia; order Lachnospirales; family Lachnospiraceae; genus CAG-590. The sequence goes on along the minus strand of JAMPFS010000048.1, from coordinate 11,779 downwards.
AAGTTTTGCGGGGTCAGTCATGTAAAAATCAACTTCCCCTGTGTAAATGCCGATTTCACTCTCATGCAGTTTGTTCAAAACATCAAGGCTTGCATATATCTCATTTTCAGAAAGCCCTGCTGTTGGTTTCGCAGTGGTATCTTCAATATTTAATCGGTATATTCCCGATATTTCCACTTGGGCATAGGCTGTCTTAACCGGTATCTCATCAATGTATGTTCCGTCAGCCTCACCGAGCCTTGCATGGGTCAGCGTCAGCGTGTCGCCAACCGACAGATGATTGGCATCTGCTAATTGTTCGCTGACGAGGATTTTTCCGCTATCCGTGTCAGTGATATGTCTTCCGTCTGCCAAAGCGACCGTTTCGTCTGTAAAATCAGGGGCAAGTGCGGAAAAGCGAAGCCCTGTCACTTTTCCCATATTGTTATTTTCAGTATGTTTATCACCGGGGATAAATTGAATCCCATCGCTCTTAGCAAAACCATAATTGAGGGGGTTATAATATTTGATTTCTCCTGTCTGCATAATTTCGTCTATTTCCTTCTGGGTGATATGGACATTATTTTCTTTTATCTGTGTTTCGCCGTTTTCATTCGCAGCCACTTCGGTCTTTGCTCTGATATAAAAAGCTGCTCCAAGAGAAGTCCGAATATCTTCTGATAATCTCTCTGATGCATTCAAAACAGCAAAGCATGAAATCAGAAAAACCGCCACTACAAATACCACCAAAAACAGGCTTATTGTTTTCCCTTTTTTGCGTGATATATAAGCAAAAGCTCTCTCTGCAAAATTCATCCGGGTGTGTAACTCCTTTCTTTCTGCCCATTAGACAATTGCGAAACTCTCTTTTCTCTTTCTTTTGTTGTACAACATATACAATCCAACGCTGGCACGCTTACGCTACTTGTCACTCGTAATGGTACATAAGGTGCCAAAGTACGGCACCTAAGTACCAACGGTTCCAAAGTACCTGCTTATGGATTTGTATATGTTGCACAACCATGATATAGAATTAACAGAGTTTCGCAATTGCCTATTCTGCCCATATCATACAGACGATTGATTTGTTTTTGATTTGCTTTCGATAAGGCTTTGATTTAATTGTAAAAAAGCTGCCAGCAAATTGCTGACAGCTCTTTGTAGAATGAAGCTGATATCAATTTAAATAGAGGAAAAAGGCAACGCCATGTTCTGTGTTCTTTATGCAATAGGTCATACCGTGCAGGTCAAGAATTGTTTTGACAATATATAACCCCAGACCGCTTCCGCCAGTCGTTTTGCTTCTGGATTTATCTGCCCGGTAAAATGGCGTAAACATATGGGGAAGGTCATGTTCCGGAATAAATACTCCGGTATTTTCAATGACAAGAATATTTTTATTTTCAAAAGATTGCAGTGAAATAAAAACATTTTCAGCGCATGGAGAGTGCCGTACAGCATTTCCAATAATATTAGACAGGGCTTTTGTCCAAAGACCCGGATTGACAGACAGAACCATATCGGTACTGATATTTTGATGTATCTGAATATCCTTATTTCGTGCGAGCGGTAAAATAGCCTGTACGGTATCATTTATTGTTTGTTTTAGCGAAACTTCCTGTAAGGTATCCTGCAAGTCCATATTTTCCATTTTGGATATGTCAATAATCTCTTTGACAAGATGTTCGATATCTTCTGTGGCTTCCAGCGCTTCAGGTAAATATTTCTCGTGATTTTGATAATCCCCATATCCCAAAATCATATTTTCAATTTGCCCTTTTAAGATTGTCAGCGGTGTTTTCAATTCATGGGATACGGCTGCAAAAAAGTTTCTGCGCTGTTCCTCCAATGTTTTGAACTTTTCCACATCATCAGTCAGTTGATGATTGGCATTTGTTAGTGCCTCCATTGTTTCCCGTAATTGGCCTGCCATTGTGTTCAGGCTGGAAGCAAGCACACCAATCTCGTCATTCCTTTTCATATCACACCTCCAGGTCATATCAAGAGATGTCATTCGCTTAGAAATTTGACTGATTTTAGCGATAGGACTGACAATAACCCTGCTGCAAATGAAGGCGCTCAGAAATGACAGTAAAAGAATAATGGCAATAACGGCAGGCAGGAAGCGCAGCATAAGGTTTAAAATAACATCTGCTGTCTTTGATATGGAAGATATTACGAGTGTGTACTCTGTTTTGCCATCTGCGAACATAACCGTGGCTGCGATACTTGATGTCGCAACTGTCAATTGCTCTGCCCTTATTTCGCCAAAGCTCACCACTCCATTATCATCACTTAGGGTCGCTGTCGAATTGTTTTGAATACAGAAATTATATATTTCACTGACCGCATCCTCATAACGCATATCCTGTAATTTTGAGACAAGAATTTTTGTGTTTGTATCCAGCTGCCTGTCTGATGCAATTTGGTATTGTTTTGGCAGGACAGTCAATACAATTCCGTAAATCAGCATGCTGCAAATTGTCAGGGCAGAAAAGACCCATAAAAACACTTTGATGTTCAGGCTGTTCTTAATTTTCTTTCGCAATTCGATATCCCACCCCTCTGACCGTTTCAATATAATCCACATTCAGTTTTTTGCGTAAATTCATAATGTGGAAATTCACGCCTTTTTCATCCCCTGCAAAGTCATAGCCCCAAACGAGATTGAGAATGTCGTCCCTTGTAAAAACACGTCCTCTGTTTTTCAGGAACAATAGGAGAATGTCAAACTCTAAATGGGTAAGTGCTATCTCCGTTCCGGAAACAGTAACCTTGCGTTCGGATTCACTCAAAGTAATGTCCCGATAACGGATCATGTCAGACACTGTATCCGATGATGTCCGCCGTAAAAGAGATTCCACACGCTTTAAGACGAGCCTTATGGAAAACGGCTTTGTAATATAGTCATCTGCCAATTTGTCAAATCCTTTTATTTGGGCATCCTCGCTATCGAGGGCAGTTAAAAGAATAATCGGGATTTGCGATTCCTGCCGTATCATTTCACATACGGTATATCCGTCAATTTTGGGAAGCATGATATCCAACAAAATAAGGTCAAAATGCTGCTCGTGAAATGTGTTGATGCCTTCAAGCCCGTCTGATGCGGTAATCACTTTGTAGCCTGCAAAGGTAAGCGGTTCATACAATATTTTCTGAATAGCTTCTTCGTCTTCAATAATCAAAATTTTCTTGTCCATAAAAAAACCTCCAGTTTCATTATACAGGTTCTTCATTCGTTTTTGGTTAGTTTTCCCTTATATTATAATTTATTGTACATGCTGCACGACCAAAGAAATTCTTTTGACAATATCCGGCTGTCGGGTTAAACTATAAGTGTTGTTATACTTGCGAACGAAATGGATTGCCAAATTCAACATTTCAGCAGTATAAAATCTGTCGGATATGGAAGTCGGTTGTATCAGGAGGACGCATTATGTTAGTATCGGAATTATCACCAAAGGAAGTATTTTACTACTTTCAGAAGATTGCTTCGATTCCTCACGGTTCAGGCAATACAGACCGGATTGCGGAGTTTTGCATGGCATTTGCCGAAGAACACGGGCTGAAAGCAAGGCGGGATGCGGCAAATAATGTCATTATTTTTGCCGAAGGAACAGAGGGCTATGAGCGGAGCGAGCCTGTGATTTTGCAGGGGCATCTGGATATGGTCTGTGAACGTGAGGAAGGCTGCGGACTGGATATGGAGCGTGAAGGTCTGGAAGTCTGTACAGACGGTGTAAAGGTGTGGGCGAGAGGAACTACGCTGGGCGGCGATGACGGGATTGCGGTCGCATATATTCTGGCAATTCTCGCATCGGATACCATTGCGCATCCGCCGATTGAGGCATTACTTACCAGTGATGAGGAAATTGGCATGCTGGGAGCGAGAGCGTTAGACGTCAGTGACCTGACCGGAAAACGTCTCATCAACATTGATTCGGAGGAGGAAGGTGTACTCTGTGTAAGCTGTGCCGGCGGTGTCAGGGCGCAGTGCGAGATTCCGTTTTGCCAGGAGCCTGTAGATCGTGCGGCTGCCTGCGCATACCGCATTGCCGTGAGCGGGCTTTTGGGCGGACATTCGGGTATGGAGATTCACAAGCAGCGGGAAAATGCAGTAAAACTGCTGGGCAATGTACTGGCGAGTGCAAACCGGGCATGCACGCTTTCACTGGTCAGCGTGGCAGGCGGTGGCAAGGAAAATGCGATTCCCAACACGGCGGAGGCAACGGTGTGTCTGCCAATGAACCAGGCGCATATGCTGGAATACAGTGTGACGGAATTTTTAAAGCTGATGCATCAGGAACTGTCCACGACAGAACCGGAGCTGCTTATCACGGCGAAGCCTGTGGATATACCGGAGCAGTGCATGGATCAGGAGAGTACGAGACGTCTGATTTTTGCTTTGCAGCAGATACCGGACGGTATGCAGAAAATGAGTCCGGAGATTGAGGGTATGGTGCAGACCTCATTAAATCTGGGTATTTTGCATACGGAGGATGGGCGCATTTCCATGCGGTATCTGATTCGCAGCAACACTGCCAGCGGTAAGCAGCTTGTCATGGAAAAGGTGACGGCATTTACCGAGTATCTCGGCGGAACCGTGACGATGCTGTCGGATTATCCGGCATGGGAATATCGGGTGAAGTCAAGGCTTCGTGAGACAATGATCTGTACCTTTGAAGAGGTATACCGGAAAACTCCGGAGGTAACGGCAATCCATGCGGGACTTGAGTGTGGTATTCTTGCCGGAAAGATGATGGATATTGACATGATTTCATTTGGACCGACACTGTCAGATGTGCATACCCCAAAGGAGAGTATGGATGTAGCATCCGTACAGAGAAGCTGGGAATATCTGCTCAAGGTACTGGAGAACCTGAAGTGACAGTCTGGCAATATGCACCGACAGGAGAATGAAAGATTAGAGGAGGATTAAATGTATGATTCAAGACGGATTTATGTATATTGCAGCACTGGTTTTTATTGCTGCCATATTAGTCAATCTGCCAAAGATTTTTAAGGGGCCAAAGGCAAAGGTGTTTTTTAACTTTGCGCCGCCTATCGTATTGATTTATTTGGGGCTGATGATTTTATGTACAATTCGTTTATGGGATTTGGATGCGACTGCTGATGCATACAGCACCATGAAGAACCCGTTGCTCTATGCAATGCTGTTTATCATGCTTTTGCGCTGTGATTTGAAGAAGATTATCAAGCTGGGCCCGAAAATGCTCATCGGCTTTTTTGCGGCAACCATTTCAATTGGCGTAGGCTTTGTGCTTTCCTATGCGATTTTCCACGGAGCATTGGGCGAAGGCGCATGGAAGGCGCTGGGCGCATTATGCGGAAGCTGGATGGGCGGCGGCGGAAATATGCTGGCGATTCAGGCGGCACTGCATGTCGATGAAGCAAGCATGGCATATGCGCTGGTTATGGATTCGATCTGTGCAACGCTTTATGTGATGTTTTTGTTATGGGCAATTGGGCGTGCCGATAAGTTCAACAAGTGGACGAAGGCGGATACCCATTTGATTGATGAGGTTGGCGCTGCTTTGGAGGAAGAGGCAAAGGCGAACACAAGCCCTCTGACATGGCAGAATATAGCAATTCTTTTGGGTTCCGGTTTGTTGGTATCCGCAGTGAGTCAGGAGTTAGGAACCATGATTGGCGGCTCTCTGACATTCTTTGACAAGGCGACTTGGACGGTGCTGATTGTGACCGTTGCCGGAGTGCTGATGGCATTGACACCGTTTGGCAAGCTGAAGGGAACGGAAGAGATTTCCAATGTGCTTTTGTACATTGTCGTTGCCTTGATTGCCTCCCGTGCAGATTTGGCAAGCATGGGTAATGCGCCGATGTGGCTGCTGTCAGGTCTGTTTATTCTGGTCTTCCATGTGGTGATTATGGTGATTTTGGCGAAGCTGCTGAAGATGGATATTTTTACCTGCTGCGTGGCATCCCTTGCCAATATCGGCGGCACGGCGACTGCGCCTGTGCTTGCAGGAACCTATTCCAGTGCGCTGGTGCCTGTGGGGATTATCATGGCACTGTTAGGATATGTTGTGGGAACCGGCGGCGGTCTTATTGTTGCGCAGTTGATGAGTATGTTTGGGTAGGAATTGACAAGTTTTATTGCATATGCTAGTATAAGGCTACCAACAGTAAGTCCTATGTAAGTGCCGTTATCTAGGTAAGTGTCATGTGTTGGCATCACTATTAGGCGATTGGTATCTGTGAAAATAAGACTGGTTTTAACCGGTCTTATTTTCGTTAGCAATTCTTAAAACGAAGATGGATATGTCGGGGTATGTTAAAAATAGATTAAATGATATTCGTAGCGAGAAAGAAAAACGGTTTGGAGCAAACTTAGATAAATCTGGTTAAAAGCGAAATTTCATTAACACTGAAGGAGAAAATATATGAACAGGAATGTGAAGCAAAATTGATTGAAGATAAGGGGACAGCAAATGATTAATTTAGAAGAAAAGAAAGATTATTCCGTTAATTTTACTGACCTTAAAAAATCTTTGCCAGAGGATTTAAAGGAATTTTTAAATAAAAGTGGAGGTGCTTTGGGTAGTATTGGAGATTCATACATTGAAATATTTTCATATGCAGAAATGAAACAATATAATGAGGATTATTCTGTGGATGAGTTTTTGCCCGGATATATTATGATAGGTACCTTGAATGATGAGGCGATAGTAATGGATCCGAATATGGTGTATTGGACGGTTCCATTTGTTGGTATGTTTGAAGAGGAATGTGTAAACTTGGCTGCATGCTTTCATGATTTGCTTCTGCACATTATCAGAATGTAAAAGAGATATTGATTATTACTGGGATTGGGGCGGTTGGCATCATCATTCAATCATAATCAGATATGGAAGTAAGCGAACGGAAAGATGATTGTGGAGGAACATATCATGAAAAAGAAGATGATGAAGAAAGTGCTGGGCGATTATAAAGTATTGACACAATGTCAGAATATGGTATAATTAAATTGACACAACGTCAGAATAGAATGGGAAAGGAGCTCCGCAAATAGGGAGGCACATTATGCCAAAAGGTTCACCAGAATTAACCAATGCAAGAAAAGAAGAAATTATCAACGCATGTGAAAAGCTGTACCAGACCAGGGGTTTTAAGGAAATCACGATCAAAGAGATTGGAAATGCCACCAGCTTTACCAGGACATCCATTTACAATTATTTTCAGACAAAGGAAGAAATTTTTCTGGCTCTGCTGAAACGGGAGTATGAACTCTGGATTACGGCATTAAAACAGGTAATGGAGCAGCACGACACCATGACAAAAGATGAGTTTGCTGATATGCTTGCCCGTACTCTTGAGGAACGTGCGCAGCTTTTGAAAATCATGTCGATGAACCACTATGATATGGAAACAGGCAGCCGGCCGGAACATCTGAAGTCGTTTAAGGTGGTGTATGGGGAATCGCTCCGCACCGTTATGTATGGGCTGGATAAGTATTTTCCCGATATGTCTGTTTCGGAAAAACAGGATTTTGTCTACACCTTTTTTCCGTTTATGTTTGGGATTTATCCCTATACGGTGGTGACAGAGAAGCAGAAAACAGCGATGGAAGATGCAGAAGTAAATTATGTGTTCATGACGATTTATGAGATAACCTTCCATTGTGTGAGGAAATTATTAAATGTAAATCCATAAATTAGTCAATTAATATTATATTGTCGGATGGACAATGTCTTTCATGGCTTGTCTTGCCATGAAGATGTGGAGAGGAGGTTGAAATGAAAATTGCAAAATTAGGCAAATCGGATTTGGAGGTGTCCCGTATCTGTATGGGATGTATGGGGTTTGGCAATGCCGAGACAGGTCAGCATAGCTGGACGGTAGATGAGGCACAGACGAGGGAAATTATTAAGCACGGTCTGGAACTTGGCATCAATTTTTATGACACAGCCATTGCTTATCAGAATGGAACCAGTGAGCAGTTCGTCGGAAAGGCACTTAAGGATTTTGCAAAGCGGGATGAGTATGTCATTGCTACAAAATTTACTCCGCGCACACAGGAGGAGATTGATTCCGGCATCAGCGGACAGCAGCATATTGAAAATTACATCAATAAGAGCCTTGAAAATCTCGGCATGGAATATGTGGATCTCTACATTTACCATATGTGGGATTACCATACCCCGATGGAGGAGATTATGGAGGGGCTTAATAATGTCGTAAAGGCGGGGAAAGCCCGTTATATTGGCATCTCCAATTGTTTTGCGTGGCAGCTTGCAAAGGCAAATTATTACGCAAGATCGCAGGGATTTGCGGAGTTTGTGTCCATTCAGGGGCATTATAACCTGATTGCCCGTGAGGAAGAACGAGAGATGGCGCCATTCTGTTATGCAGAAAATATTGCCATGACTCCGTACAGCGCATTGGCAAGCGGGAGATTATCTCGCCATCCTGGTGAGACATCAAAACGGCTTGAGCAGGATACTTATGCAAAGTTCAAGTATGATGCTACGGCAGAGGCAGATGGGAAAATTATCCGGCGTGTCGAGGAAATTGCCGAAAAGAGAGGTGTTTCCATGACGGAGGTTTCCCTTGCATGGCTTTTGACGAAGGTAACAGCTCCAGTGGTCGGTGCGACGAAACTTTCCCATGTGGATGGTGCAGTAAAAGCGGTAGATTTGGAACTGACCGAGGATGAAATGAATTATCTGGAAGAATTATATGTGCCTCATGCACTGGCAGGCGTAATGGCGCAGAATGGGAAACAGAAAGCAGGAAATGTTGTGTAAATAGGTTGAAATAAGATTATAAGGAGGATAAGAACATGGAGAAAATTGTACAGACGGCAGGAAGAAACGCATTAGGAGAATTTGCACCGGAATTTGCACATTACAATGATGATGTGCTGTTTGGGGAAAACTGGAACAATCAGGATATTGATTTGAAAACACGATGTATTGTGACGATGGTCGCACTGATGGCTTCCGGTATTACGGATTCTTCTTTGGTTTATCATTTGGAAAATGCAAAGGCGCATGGCGTGACGAAGGAAGAGGCAGCAGCGATTATTACGCATGCCGCTTTCTATGCAGGCTGGCCGAAGGGATGGGCTGTATTTAATCTGGCAAAAGAGGTATGGAAGGAAGAGACGGCAGCAGAAGATGCCAAAGCAGCGCATGCATCGAAAATGCTGTTTCCGATTGGAGAGCCAAACGATGGGTTCGCGCAGTATTTTATCGGACAGAGTTATCTTGCTCCGGTTTCCGGTTCGCAGGTGGGAATTTTTAATGTGACCTTTGAGCCGGGCTGCCGCAATAACTGGCATATCCATCATGCAGATAAAGGCGGCGGGCAGATTTTAATCTGTATCGCAGGACGGGGATATTACCAGGAGGAAGGAAAAGAGGCACAGGAGCTTCGTCCAGGCGATGTAGTCAATATTCCGGCAGGCGTAAAGCACTGGCATGGTGCCGCACCAGATAGCTGGTTTTCACATCTGGCAGTGGAAGTTCCCGGAGAGAATGGCTCGAATGAGTGGCTGGAGCCTGTTACAGATGAGGTGTATGGTCTGTTAAAATGATACAAAACAGCGACAAGGAGGAACCAGCCCTATGGAAATTCGTGTTCTTCGCTATTTTCTCACTGTGGTAAGAGAAGAAAGCATTACAAAAGCTGCGGATGTACTCCATATCACGCAGCCTACGTTAAGCCGCCAGTTATCCCAATTGGAGGATGATATAGGTGTTAAGCTGTTTCATAGAGGTACAAGGAAGATTACTCTGACGAATGAGGGGATGCTGCTTCGGAGACGGGCGGAAGAAATCTTACAGCTTGTGGACAATACGGAAAAGGAACTGTTGGAGCAGGAGGAACAGATTGAGGGGAAAATCACGATTGGCTGTGGGGAGCTTGCCTCGGTTCAGGTTTTGTCGGAGCTGATTGCAGATTTTAGTAGAAAATATCCCAGTGTTACCTTTGATATCTTTACGGCAACCGCAGATTTAGTAAAAGAGCAGATGGATGCAGGACTGATTGATATCGGGCTTTTACTGGAACCAATTGATATTGAAAAGTATGAGTTTATCCGTCTGGCTTTGAAAGAAAAATGGGTTGTGCTAATGAGGGCTGATGATGAGCTGGCAAAAAAGGAAGCGGTGAGTGCGAAGGATTTATCCGAACTTCCGGTGATTCTGCCACGCCGTTTGAGTGTGCAAAGTGAACTTGCCAGTTGGTTTGGTGATTATTATCATAATCTTCATGTTCTTTTTACCAGTAATCTGAGTACAAATGGAGCAGTTATGGTTCTTAATGGACTGGCATATTCTGTTGTGATAGAAGGTTCGGTTCCTTTTTGGGACCATACGAAGATAACGTGCAGGCCATTATCGCCGGAGCTGACAGCAACGTGTGTGCTGGCATGGAAACGGCAGCAGCCGTTTAGTCTGGCGGCTTCAAAATTTATCGACCATGCAAAATGCTTCTTAGGCATGAGTAAGGCATAAAAATAAGGTATTTGCTATAAATGGAATCAGGAAATATAATGTAAGTGTGGAGAACGCAAAGGCGGCATAAATGCTGTGGAGTTCTTCACACTTGCATTTTTTGTTTTGTATCGGAAATGGAGGATTTTATGACAGCAGAGGAAGTAAGCAGAAACTACCATATCAGCATGGAGAAAATGAAATATTATGAAGAAAACGGGCTGTTGGAACACAGTGTTTTACCGAATGGGGAAATAGAATACACGGAGCAGCAAATCCGTTGTGTCGGGCTTATCCATTCTTTGATAAATGCAGGGCTTGAGGTGGAGAAAATAAAAGAGTTTATGAAGTTGTCTTACAAAGATGGAAGTGACAAGAAGGAGCAGATACAGATTCTGCGGAAACAGCGTGTGGTACTGTTGGATGAAATTCATAAGAAACAGCGGTCGCTGGACGAACTGGATTATATGATCGGCGAGTTGAAAAAAGGAGGCTCGGCAGGATGAAATTCAAAGTGAATATAAAAATAGTCATTGATTTATGCATGACGGTTCTGCTGCTTTTACTCATGGCATTTCAGATTACGGGGCAGCAGCTTCATGAGTGGTTTGGAGCAGGAATGCTTGTTCTGTTTTTGGTACACAACATTCTGAATTACAGGTGGTACAAGAGTCTTTTGCAGGGAAAGTACAGCCTGGCGCGGGTATTGCAGACCGCCGTTAATTTTGCGGTACTCATTTCTATGCTTTGTCTGGCTTACAGTGGAATTGTCATGTCAAATTATGTGTTTGGCTTTGTTTCCGTAAAAGGGGCAATGGCACTGGCAAGACAGATGCACATGGCAGCATCTTATTGGGGATTTGTGTTGATGAGCGTACATTTGGGATTTCACTGGAGCATGGTGGTCGGCATGGTAAAAAAGATTACAGCAAACAGAAAAATACCGAAGGGTGTTTTGTGGGTGTCAAAAATCATAGCCTTTGCCATAGCCGGATATGGTGCATTCTGTTTTTACAAAGCAGATATTGTTTCCTATCTGTTTTTGACAAACCAGTTTGCATTTTTTGATTTTGAACAGTCAGCAGTTTCCGTTTTTTCGGAATATCTGGCGATGATGGGCTTATGGGTATTTGCCGGATATTATGTGATGCGTTATCTATTGAACTCAGTACAAGATGGGTAATGGAATTGTCATGGAAGTTCAAATAGAGTATTATTCCGCTGTTATGGACATACTAAGAGTGGCAGCAGAACACTTCAGGAAAATTGTTTGAGTTTCCGCAAAATGCAATTTCACAATGGATATATCTTCCCAAAGTACC
>JAMPFS010000047.1 GCA_023664325.1 Clostridium sp. | reverse complement strand
AGACCGTTGATTAAGTTGACAACCGCTGTGGAAGACAGCGTTAAAATCTTCTTGACAGTTTTGTCGTAGATTTGTGTAATCTTTTGGGGATTGTCAGCCACTTGTGTCTTGGCTGTCATTTCTGCTTCATCTGTATATTCATTTTTATAATCTTTTCTCATACTTGTATATCCTTTCTGTGTCGTTCTGTACTAAGCAATTGTAAAACTCTCAATTTCCAAAATGTAGTTGTCAAAACAGAGTTTGACAATCGCCGGTCATAAAAATAATCTATTCGTAAAATAAAATTGTTTTTAATAATGGGATAAAAAATGATACTATTTGTCATGAAAATTTAGAAACGGCCTGTCTGCTGCCATAAGCAATGCGTGACAAACCATCCTGTTGTTTGCCACAAAATATAGAAACGGTATGCCTGTGACCACAATACATGGCAAATGCTCCTGCCGTCTGGCAGTGAAAAATTCAGAGAATCATATATGCATCATAGCATAAAAGCGGGGAATTGTACAACATTTTTTGATTTTGCATTTTGAGGAATTTTTTGGATATTTCTCAAAGAAAGTGGATATACTATTTGGTTTGAGCATAAAGATAGAGCCAGTGAAATGTGAGTTACCTCACAATTTCATCGGCTCTATGATTTGAGTGCTGATGATAGTATGCTTCGTTCAAAAAGCGGAATTTGTTAGTTAAATGCTTTTTCAATTCCAGAGTCCACAAGTCTATTTTTTGCTGCCTCTTTATATATTTCACTTGAAGACATAAAATTTAGATTATATTTCTTTAAATTATCATAGTCACTTAAACTTTTCATAATTTCTTCATTTCCAAATTTTATATAACTATCTATGCCTGTGGCGATTAAACTTTCACTTTCATAGTATTTCATATTTTCTGAAGTACAAACAAATATAACCGGTGAATTATCTGTAATGGGTTCGCCTTTTTCAGATTGCCAAGTAAAGTAAGTTTCTTTTGGAGAATACTTTACAACTTTTATTGATTTGTTCTCCACAAAGTTTGTTTTAATTATACTCTTGTCTAATTCATATAATGCACTTTCTTCTAAATATGCTTTCATAGTTTCAAACTCAACATCATTTAATGTGTCCGGCACTAAATATAACCTTACACCATTAGAAGCATCGTTTAAATCATTGGGGTCTATGTTCACATTAATTTGTTTAAGATATGATGGCGAAGCGGTAAATTCCCAAAATGTCTTATTAGGAATAGTTTTATATACATTATTCTCTTTCCAGATATTTAATAATTCTTCGTCGTTATATGAAGTGTTTATTAAATAAACTCCGTTTTCGTTTTCAATAGATTTGTACCAATTATAAGTATCAAAGTAAAATTTATTAAAATCTCCATCATAATTATAATTTGCAAGAGAATAATAATTAGGCACTTTAAAATCAATATTTATTTTCTTGCTATTATTTAAAAATGCCAATATAATTGTAATGCCTATTACTACTACAAGTAAAATTGTTGCTATTACTATTTTTTCTTTATCATATTTTTTCTTTATCATATTTTAAATTTACCTTTCATAATTACATTCAATAAAAAAGATTTTATAATTTATCCTTCTTTATCTTCACCCATGATTCGGTCTTTCCTTTACCATTTGGGCATAATATGTAATCTCCGTCAAAAGCTTAACCTTCTCCTCATTGGATGCCATTCTTTCTGCTTTTGTAATAACTGCCCCTTTCTCACTGGTAACATACCTCGGCTTCACATTGTTCAATGTCAGTGTCAATAAATCCCTGCGGCAAATCGGACAGGTGCAAATCCCTAAACTGTCAATGTATTCATCAATCTCTGACCGGATTACATCTTCCATGACATTATGAACCATCCGGTTCCGGCTTATCCACAGCATATTGTCAACCCTCTTCTTTACAATATCCGAATTCAATGGCTTTGAAATAATGTCATCCGCGCCTATATCAAAGACACTCTTAATATCCTCTGTCCGTTCTAACGCTGCTAAAACCAGGACAGGAATATTTCTATGCATAGGATTGCTCTCAATGTCTTTCAACAGCTCTAATCCCCGTGCCACTGGTGTAGGCAGATCAATAATAATCAAATTAACCTCCCCGGCATTTTTTTCCAAATATAAGAGTCCTTCATCTTTGCTCTCAACCAATATGCATCGGTAATCCACCTCTAACAATTCTTGCAACCACTTCTGAACCGACTCGTCATTATCCACTAACAGTATGTTCTTTTGTCCCATCTTTCGTCCTCTTACCCCTTCTTACATATAATTTTCTCTTTTCCGTCTCATCTAATATGCTATAGATTATAATTATAATACATTTCTCCAAAATCGTCAAAGTATATGAAATATTACATGACAATTGTGAAACTCCGCTGCCCTTGCCCTATCATTATACATCATATACAACCCGAAATGGGCATATGTTTTACCTTAGCACTGTGCCAACGCCTGTCCGATATCTGCAATCAAATCATCTTTATCCTCAAGACCAACACTGATTCGGATCAACTCAGCCGGTACACCAGCCTCTTTTAACTGCTCATCATTCATCTGACGGTGGGTAGAGGAAGCAGGGTTTAAGCAACAGGTTCTCGCATCCGCAACATGTGTCTCAATTGCACCCATTTTTAAATTTTTCATAAAGGTACTTGCCGCTGTGCGCCCGCCTTTTAAACCAAAAGACACCACGCCACAGCTCCCGTTTGGCAGATATTTCTGTGCCAAATCATAATATTTATCACCCGGGAGGCTACAGTAATTCACATAATCCACCTTATCATGCTTTGAAAGATATTCGGCAACTGCCATACCGTTCTCACAATGGCGCTTCATGCGGACATGTAAACTCTCCAAACCAAGATTAAGGATAAATGCATTCTGCGGACTCTGGATGGAACCTAAATCACGCATCAGCTGTGTCGTGCATTTTGTGATAAATGCGCCCTCATTTCCAAAGCGCTCCGCATATGTAACTCCGTGATAGCTCTCGTCCGGCGTTGTAAGACCCGGATATTTGTCGGCATGCGCCATCCAGTCAAATTTTCCACTATCCACAATAGCGCCGCCTACCGCAGCACCATGCCCATCCATATATTTCGTGGTGGAATGAACAACAATATCTGCACCCCATTCAAACGGACGGCAGTTAACCGGTGTGGCAAAAGTGTTATCTACGATCAATGGCACCCCATGCGCATGGGCAGCCTTTGCAAATTTTTCAATATCCAAAACGGTAAGCGCCGGATTTGCAATCGTCTCACCGAACATCACCTTCGTATTCTCCTGAAAAGCAGCATTTAACTCCTCCTCTGTGGCATCCGGACTTACGAAAGTGACATCTATGCCCATGCGTTTCATGGTTACGGACATCAAATTAAAGGTTCCGCCATAAATGCTGCTTGAAGACACAATATGGTCACCACATTCACAGATATTAAACAATGCAAAGAAATTAGCCGCCTGCCCACTGCTGGTAAGCATTGCCGCTGTACCACCTTCCAGCTCTGCAATCTTCGCAGCAACATAATCATTTGTCGGGTTCTGCAGCCTTGTGTAGAAATATCCATTTGCCTCTAAGTCAAACAGCTTACCCATATCTTCACTGGTATTATACTTAAATGTTGTGCTCTGCACGATTGGAATCTGTCGTGGTTCCCCATTCCCCGGTGTATATCCGCCCTGTACGCAAATACTGTTAATGTTCATCTCAATATCCTCCTGTTAATCGTTGTTTCCGCATGTCAGCCATTTTGATAAATTTGTCAGGCTGTCATTTTACTGCAAAAAAAGCAGTATTTTCTATTCCCACTTATCATAGCATAAAACAGGAACGAAAACACTACCTTTTGACTTTTTAACATGAATTTTACTGCAAAAAAGGGCAGGTGATAACACTCCACCTGCCCTCCGGCTTTTTATTATTCCTTCAAAATCACAAGTCTGTCACCCGGCGCCACATAATCCGAATCCAGTTCATTCATACTCTTAATCTGTGCTACCGTTGTATAATACTGTTTTGCAATACTCCACAAAGTATCATCCTTCTTTACCACATATCCAATCACACCCGGCAATGCTTTCTTGCGCTCCAAATTAATTGGCTTCACCTCCATGTCAAGCACCACTCTTGTGCGTTCATTGGTAAATGCCAGCACATCCAATGATACCTCTGCCTTAATTTCAATCTGGTTATCGCTTACCTGCATGGCTGTAATCTGGTCGATGAATGGTACAATGGAATAGGTCACATCCTCCTGCATTCCCGGTACTTCTATTTCATAAGTGAACGGAATATCAAAAGTCGTGGAACAAATAGCGCCTTTTTCCTCTTTGTTCAGATAGGTAACCTGTGTTCCCACCACTCCCTCTACTACAATACCTTTTTGCGAGCGCTCTGTCTCGTCAATCGACACAGCTCCCTCCACGTTGCATATTTGAAGGATACTATGCTGGCTTGGCATCATAACAAGATCCGTCACCTTTGTTTTTGCACAATTGCGGAACAGCAGATGCTGCACTGAAAAATCACGGCACTTCGGGTTTAACTCCGACTCTGTGGAATATGCATCCCTTAAAAGCTTCATATCCTCTCTGCCATAAAGCTTTATTTCTGCCTTAAATTCCCCACTGATATCAATCAGCCGATCCTCACCATTTTCATCCGGAATCACCTTGATGTGATACTGGTCAAGCGAAAGAACGCTTCCTGAAATCATATCCTCATTTGCCATTTCCTCCACTAAACGTTTTTCAAACGGCACCTCCATAGTAAAGTACTGTATCGGCACTCCCTCCTCCTCAGCAGTATAAACGAGAAATATACACAACGTTCCTGTCACAAGCAGATAGCCATCTGCCGGCTTCATCTGGACACCTGTAACGGATAGACTTTTCCAGATCACCTGATAAATATTAGGCTTATTTGCCGGAATTTCCACCTGTTCTTCCACCTGTAACAAATCCTTTCTCTGCAATTTCAGACACATCATGGAAAGATTTCCACTCAACACCTCTGCCTCTGCATTGCCCTCGATATCCGTTATCACCGTAAAATCTTCGCTTTTCTTTACCTGATAGTCCATGCCGACCAATGCCTTTAAACTGATTTTCCGGGAGTGAAGCATGGTTACCGTCAGATCATTTAAGCTGGCATGTACTTCTATGTAATCATCCTCCGTTGTGCCATCCGCATTGACATATTCTACAAACGGAACCTTCCCTTCAATACTGTCAAATGCGCTGTTTTCCTTGTCTGCGCTATAGAGAATCTGATAATTCAACGTTCCCTTCATTTGAAAACGATCCACCATAGCCTGCACCTCGTCCACCACTACATTTCCCTTCACTAAAACGAGCCGCTCCATATCTAAATGACTGTCTGGCACATTAATGGCATCATCTATTGTGAACTGCATTGTATTTCTGACCTTCCAGGTCGAATTGTGAATTTCCTTTTTGATAAATTCCATACTGCCTCCTGCTCCTTAAAATGTTGCTATCTTCTGTTTATTATTCTATGACAAATGCCTTTAAAATATGACTACTTAAAATTCACCTCCAGGTCATATAATTCACATTTCACCGCAATCCAGGGATAGGTCACTTTATTGTCCTTTAAAATTTTATTGTCCTCTGAGATCATTTCCGTATCCACAAAGATTGCATTTTCCGTCAAATAAAGCTCATTCATTACCACGTTTAAATCCATGCGGTCCTGTGCGCCATACCCTACCACAATATAGAGATAATCCTTTGTACGGTAAGTCAGTTTAAATGGCTCTTTTCTTTTTTCCCGGATAATATCCTTAAGCTCCGATGGCAGCTTGCTCTCATCACAAATGGTATAATCCAGGTCTTTCACCTTCTTCTCTTTCGTCTCCTCAAACTGACACCCGGTCAAAGCCGCCAGTAAAAAAATGCCCAGCATTACCAGAAGAAAAACTGCCTTTCTTTTTTTCATCCATTTCTTCTCCATACTCTTATATGTCTCAATTATTCATATATATTTCATTTCAAACAAAAAAATACACCTTCCATCACCGATTCCAATATTCGATGACGGAAAGTGCATAGTCTATGAGCCTATTTAAACTGATGTGCGCCCAGGCTGTATTTTGCGCCTCTTACATATCTGGAAAAGAACAAATATTTTTTCATCTCCTTGTTCTTTCCATTAACCTTAATCGTGGTCGAACCTTTTAATACCTCAATAGCGGCCTTGCGGCAGGATTTCATCTCACCCTTAAACTTATTCTTATTCTGTTGATCGTAAGTGCTAAACGCACGGGAAAGACTTCCGTTTCTCACTGGCGAAAACTGTCCGCTCTGGTAAATTACCTTCTTGATGCTGTTTGGGAATTTGTCACTTCTTACACGGTTCATAACCACAATGCCCACTGCCTTTTGTCCTGCATAGCTCTCGCCTCTTGCCTCACAATAAATAATACATGTCATATAGCGAAGCTCACTGGCTGTATATTTCTTTTTATTACTTTTTTTCTTATTTTTCTTCGTGCTTTTTTTACTTGCCTTCTTTTTCGTTTTCTTTGTGGCCTTTTTTGCACTTTTCTTAACGGTACTAATAGACTTGCTGTCTTTGGTAGTAGCTTTGGTTGTAGCAGCTGCCTCACACGGTAAACTCAGCATTATACATAATGCAACGGTAGCTACAATTACGGTTACTATTTTCTTATTCATAATTCTTTCGGTCTGCACTCCTTTTCATATTTATCTAGGCAATTGCGAAACTTTGTTTTTGCGAACTTCCGTTGTACAAAATAGATAATATCAACACAGGTATGCTTGCGCTACTTGTCGCTCGCAACAGTGTTAAGCTCGAAAAAACCAGCTAAAGCATACCTTTCTACTAAGCTCAGCAAAGCTTCGCTAAGTATTCAGGCATCGCTAAACACTGGCGGCTCCAAAGCACCTTGTTTATGATATTATCTACTTTGCACAACTGGATTTTGGAAATCGAAAGTTTTGCAATTGTCTAATACTTGTTACAAAGCGTATCTTATATTTGCAATTATTTTGAAATCGCTTTGTAACAGTTTTGTAACAATTATAGCATAATGTTTCACTTTGTCAACCCCTTTTTTCTGTTATGTCAACTATTTCCAGTACGTTATGTAAACTTTTCGACAGTTCATTCCGAAATACGACTCGTATTTTGTAATATTTTTAACATTTTTGTAATATTCTGGCTTTCGATTTTGTTTTTCCCGCAAAATACTAGTCCTGTTTAGAGGCAAATCACGATAATAACTTGCATTACCCCCCCAAACACGATATAATAAGATAATAATTCCAGCAAGCAAACAGTTATCGTGGCTGCTTGCAGACAAAGATAACTGTTTATTTGCTGGATAAACAAACATGAGCTTGTAGGACGATAGTCCGGAAAGCGAATGGTTGTTGGGCAATTGCGCAAGCACGGAGTGCGAGCAATTGCAGATTATATATCACTCCAACAGGCAAACAGCTATGATGGCTGTTTACAAACAAACAGCTATCATAGCTGCTTGCAGAATAAATTAGTCACGAGCAAAACTCTTTTTTCACAACTGGGTTTTGGAAATAGCGAGTTTTGCTCATGGCTAAAATAAATTATAAAGGAGGCTTCCTATGACGTTTAAGCATCAAACTGCGAAAATCTACTCAAAATACAACAATCTGATAAGCATTGACGTAATTCCCGGACACTTTGCAACCAATCACTCCCATATCACACATTATATTGATATGTCCGTTCTAAAAGCCCGCCAGAGTATGGCAAGGGCTGCTGCAAAATCCATTGCAAACGAATACCTGGCATCAACCGTTATTGATACAATTGTATGTATGGACGGAACAGAGGTAATTGGCTCTTACCTTGCAGAAGAACTTACCCATTCCGGCATCATGTCAATGAATCAGCACAAGGCTATGTATATCGTTACGCCGGAGTTTAACTCTGTCGGACAGATGGTTTTTCGTGATAACCTTCAACCGATGATCAAAGGAAGACATATCTTATTCCTGTTAGCATCTGCCACAACAGGACGTACCATTGAGAGAAGCTTGGAATGTGTATCCTACTATGGCGGCATCGTAGCCGGTATCTCTGCAATTTTCTCTGCAAATGAGGAGATTGCCGGACAGAAGATACATACCTTATTCCATATTGATGATATCCCGCAATATAGTACCTATCCACACAATGCATGTCCGTTCTGTCAGGCAGGCAAAAAAATCGAAGCCATTGTAAACAGCTACGGATATTCCAAACTATAAAATACTATTGTGTGTTGCCGCAGCAGGCAAATGTAAAACTTTTGATTTGTAAACCCTCGTTATATATAAAAAACAGGCAATCCGCAATTGTGCGCACCCCGTGCCTACGCAATTGCGAATTGCCTGTTTTTTGCTTATACCGTCATCATCCAATTCAAAATCTCCACAATAAATACGGCTGCAGAAATAAAACTGATTGCATAGATACATACATCTCCAATCATCTGTGTCACCTTTCTAATCTGTCTTGCTTTCTCCATAATACTCACCATATCCTTTCTTTATCGGTCTGCACTACATGTTCCATGTCCGGTACCGTTCTAAATCCAGAATATCACTACACCTTGACAGATTATGGCAAACAGTCATTCATTTTCCTGTATTTTTTATTTAATTGTATTTCCTTTAATAAGAGGAATTTACCATCGGGATTCCGATCTTTATATATGTTTTATCGTTTTCCTCATCATAGGTCATTACAAGCTGCACATTTGTTTTCTCTCCCTTATGCATCAGATAGGATGACTCCTCCCTCCGATACCCATATACTGTATAGATTCCATCCTCTTGTATCGTCTCCACCACTGAGGCATTCAGCACGTCAAACAGCCGGTCGGCTGCTTCCCCTGCGCTTACCAACAAATCCCCCGCCTGTTCCATCATGACCTCAAAATTTACGGTTCCTCTTATGCCAATCTCCTCATAAATCCGTTTTACCATATCATAATATTCTTTTCCCTGCTTCACGGAATCCCTTGTATTAATACGGATTAAAATATACTGCTCTGCTTCTGCCTTTCCGTCCTCCGATGCATCTCCCATGCTCACAAGCTGTAACGCCACTTCCGTCCTTCCGATTCTGTGTATTAGCTCGAGCCTTTCATAACTTTCCCCGGTGGAAGATTGTATGTCATAAGGCGCCGAAAGCCCCAGTTTATCAGCAAGATTTTTAAGCATTTGCTCCTTTGTATCATCTGAAAGCTCCATCCTTCCAAAATAACCGTACCCCGTTATCATTTCTTCTACCACATCATTTTCTACTACAGAAAATGCAGTTACTGTCTGTTCCTGCTTCTGTCTGCTCTGTTGATAATTTACAAAAATCTGCATTGCAACGATGCTCCAAACCAAAATTAAAAAGCTGATTTTTACTTTTCTGGTCACAAAAAATGCCCCCAATCCTTTTTTATTATAGGATTGACGGCATTTCAAATTCTATTCAATATTTTCCGGTTCTGTCTCTACAGGATTGCTTTCCGTCAGCTCAAATGCAGATACCATCTCCTGCTGCGATTCCTGCTTAGACTGATAATAAGTCCATTTCTGTTCCTCTCCCTGTTCCGACGCAGGCTGCAAATTCTGCTGTTCTACAGGCTGTTTCGTTCCTGCCTCGGCTTGTTCTTCCTGCCGGAATGTCTCTTCCGGCTTTGGGGATACATCCTTAAATGCTGTTTCCTTCTCTCGTCTAAACATATTTTTATACACCACATGGGTATCACAAAGCATATCATGGAACCCCTGTTTTTCTTTCTGAACAATCACCGCAAGATAGCCGATATCAAGCAGCGACGACAAAAAACGCCCCACCGTCTCACGGTACAGGATGTTTATAAACGTCCATTTTTCCTCACATGTCACTTCGAGATGAAATAGCATTTTTCCTATGGTTGTATGCGCAAAATAGGTCAGCAGCACAAAGTACGCTGCAATACCCACATACCCCAATACATCCAAAACGGAATACTCAAATATAAAATTACTCTTCAGGAAATTCACGCCGCCGGATGCTGCGATTGAAAACGGTATTTTTACCATTCCCACCACAATAGATGCAATCAGCATATCAATACCATACGCAACGAACCGCACAAAGAATCCCGCATACGCTTTACTCTCCAACTGGTTCTGCATAATACATCGGCACCCCGCTTCCTAAATTGTTCATCAAATCAACCAATACCTCTGCCTCTGACTTCTCTTTCGCGCCTGCCAGCGATCCAAAGATACCTGCCAGATATCCATTTGTACTCTGTGGCTCATAAAAGAAGGAAACTCCACTCTTTTCCCTGACATAGTCATCAAACTCCTCAGAAGTTTTGATGCCATCAATCAAACCGTTGTCCACCGCCTGTGTTGCAGTGTAAATACGACCATCCGCTAACTTCTTAACCTCATCAATTGTCATGCTGCGGCCTTCTGCCACAATTTCCACAAACCGCTCGTAATACTCATCCACGACCGATTGATAAATCGCAAGCTGTTCCTTCGTCATTTCCTTTCCGGCACTGCCCATATCCTTATTCTTTGCCGAGACAATATTCACCTCTTTGATGCCCAGTTTTTCATACAGTCCGCTCATATCATAATTGGACATAATCACACCAATGGAACCTGTTGTCGTAATGCGGTTTGCATACTGCTCATCTGCGGCAGATGCAATGTAAACACCGCCGGAGCAGCAATAGCTCTCCATATATACCCAAATTGGACGTCCCGTTTTTTCCTTGTACTGCTTAATCTTCAGATAAAGTTCATCTGCCTCATACACCGTTCCACCCGGTGTATCCATCCGCAAAATCATGCCTTTATTGTGTTCATTATCAATCAGCTTATCTACATACTCCATCAGCAAATTATGGTCATAGCCTATCGTTGTTCCATAAATGCTTCCGGAATCGGAATTTGCCTGAATCGTTCCCTCCACGGATACTACCGCAATAAAATCCTTATCCATCGGCATATCTGCCAGTTCCATTGATTTGCCATATAATTCCTCCATAAAACTGTTCAAACCGGATTTGGCGGCAGTTTCTTCACTTGCCGATATTTTTGAAGATACCGCATTTGTCATTACACTAATGACTCCCACCACCACAAAAATTACAGCGGCAAGAATCAACCCTTTGGTTTGTTTGTCACTCATTTTAATCTCCTTTTTTGATAAACCTTCTTATAATGGAATATTTCCATGTTTCTTGTATGGTCTTGTTACATTCTTTGTCTTTAAAATGTCTAAAGCAGACATAATCTTTGCTCTCGTTTCATCCGGACGGATTACCTCATCCACAAAGCCGCGTTTTGCTGCGATATAAGGATTTAAAAATTTTGCTTCATATTCTTCAATCATCTCTGCGCGCTTTGCCGCCGGATCCTCCGCCGCCTGAATCTGCCGGCGTCCGATAATATTAACCGCGCCTTCTGCACCCATAACTGCAATTTCTGCAATCGGCCAGGCATATACAATATCTGCGCCCATATGTTTAGAATTCATGGCAATATATGCGCCTCCGTATGCTTTACGCATAATAAGTGAAATTTTCGGAACGGTTGCCTCTGAGTATGCATACAAAATTTTTGCGCCATGACGAATAATACCGTTATGCTCCTGCTCAGAACCCGGCAAAAATGCCGGAACATCAATCAGCGATACCAACGGAATATTAAAACAGTCACAAAAACGGATAAATCTCGCCATCTTGTCAGATGCATCAATATCTAAAGAACCGCCTTTGAAATTTGCCTGATTGCAGACAAATCCTACCGTATTGCCTTCCATCCGTCCAAACCCAACGACTGCGTTTTTTGCCCAGTTCTTCTGAACCTCGAAAAAACTCTCCCTGTCAATCATGGCATTAATGACCTCATGCACATCATAGCTCTTTTTCTTGTTGTCAGGAACAATATTTCTTAACGCCTTACATTTATCCACTGTCCTGCTTCCCTCTTTCACCGGAAGCGGTGACTGGTTATTATCCGGCAGATAAGAAAGCAATTCCCGTACGCCGCCTAAGCAGTTCTTTTCACTCTTATACAAAAAATGCGCCACACCCGACTTAGCAGCGTGTGTCATAGCGCCGCCTAACTCTTCCGGCGTAAGCTCCTCCCCAATCACCGTCTTAACGACCTGCGGCCCCGTAATAAACATTTTACTAATTTCCTCTACCACAAAGATAAAATCACAAATGGCAGGCGAATAACAGGCTCCGCCGGAGCATGGTCCCAAAATAACCGCAATCTGTGGAATCACACCGGATGCAATTGTATTTCTCTCAAAAATTCCGGAATATCCGCTTAACGAATCAATACCCTCCTCAATTCTGGCTCCACCACTATCATTGATCGTTACAATCGGGCATTTCATCCGAATTGCCATATCCTGCAAATGTACAATCTTTCTTGAATGATATTCCCCAAGACTTCCCCCGATAACCGTAAAATCTTCGGAAGATGCAAATACCGTTCTGCCATTCACCTTACCATATCCGGTGACAACTCCATCCCCCGGGATACGCTTCTTATCCAGTCCAAAATCATCAATTCGGGATTCTGCCAAATCATTAATCTCTACAAATGTTCCCTCATCAAATAAAATCTCCAGACGTTGCCTTGCTGTCAATTTGCCTTTTTCGTGCTGTTTCTCAATTGCTGCTTCTCCACCGCCAAGCCTTGCCTGATTCCTCCGGGCTTCTAAATCCTCAATCGCTTCATTCCAATCCATGATTTTCCCTCCTGAAACATCATTCTAATGTTGTTGATTTTACAACATCTTTCTCCGGCTTGCAAGTCTTATATTTTCATCCATTCTTCCAGAGTCGTCACCTGCAGCCCCGGCACGATCGCACCGCCTTCCGTTGCATCATACACCGGCATTACCACGTCTTCCTGCTTCACCCGCTTTTCTATCCATTTGTTATATATGATAAATAAACGGCTTGCCGGAACCGTTCCACCACCGATTGCAGGAACCTGCTGCATATCTTCCGTCTCACCAGCCATCCTCTTCGCCGTTCCGGCAGCATGGGCAAAATTATCCGTATATGCCAGATCCAGACCGATAAATGCAATGGATCTGCTGTTCAAATAAATACATACATCCAAAGCAGTGGTACTTACCGAACCGCCTGTTTCATATAAATGCCATTTCTTTTGCGCCGCCAGTTCCTCTGCCCGGTCATATCCATTCTGACAAATCAGGTATTTCTTTCCCCGATAGTTTTTGGCATACCCTTTATAGGCTGTCGCCAAATAAAGCATAGGAACCTGCCTGTCCTCCAGCCCTCTGATATGGCTGTATATCCGGCTGTTGGCATCTGTCACGATCATATAATCTATGTCAATGCCAAGCTGCACAAGTTTCCGAAATACAGTTTCCACCGCCAAAATAACCATATTCGGCTTCTTGTCCTTTAACAATTCCACATTTTTATCCAGGGAAGGCCCGGCTGCCACAATGACGACATCCCTGCCCTCAAAGCTGCTCCGAAGCTCATCTACATATCCATCATACTGCTTGAAATTCTCCCGGCTGTTACTCTCAAATAAAGCTGCGACATTACGTTTTCCGCTGTCACGGATGAAAAACATTTCCATCTGCTCACGGATCTTTTTATCCCGGATATGGCGCAGCGAAGGATAATGCAATATTAAATTTTCCTGGATTTCTGCAAGCGTATCAATAATTTTTTGAAAATCGGGATCATATACAATCGAAAATCCCGGCAACGCAAGAAAATAAGACATATCCACCGCCATCAGACAGTGGTAAATCACGTCCAGATCACTTTCATAAACCTTCAGCGCAACCCCCTCATCCATCAGCAGCAATTCCCGGACATGATAACCGAGACCCAGACCCCAGATAATATATTTCTCACTGCCTGCCCGATAATAATACCTGGCAAAATCTGCTGCCTCTGCCACAGGCGCCACATTGCTATGATAGTAATAAACTCCCTGTTCATCCTGCCCCGACATCGTAAAGGCACCGGAATTGGTATCCTCCAGACAATGCGTTCCCTTCCATGTGCCTGCTTTATTCTCTTTCTCATACCGTTCATGATAAGCCTTTAACTGCTTCCATAAAACAGCATCCCTTTGTTCCAGAACGGCCATATTATTTGTCCATACATTCGGATCGGTACAACTCGCATCACAACTGCGGATCACCTCCTGCAACGTTTGCAAAAACGGTATCAGTTGAAGTTCTAACAAATCTGCCAGTAAAACATAGTCCTGGTTCTCCTGCGCACGCAGCATATCCTGCAGGGATGCCCCTACTCCCTCCGGATTCACTAATTCCACATCCCGGTTATAATAAGAAAGCTCTGAAAAGACAGACTCCAATAACAGCATCAGACAATCCGTCACATCTGAAAAAAGTCTCACCACCCGGTCGTAATTTTGTGTGTGGCAGGCATAAATAATTTTATGGATATTCACCTGCAACTGTGTACTGGTATTGTAAATCTGTTGTTTTGTCATTATTCTTCTCTCCACTTTTCAAACCCAAGTTCCATGTATCCGGCGCCACCAAATAGATATTACAATCCTTCCATCAATAAAAGTAGCAGGACACCGGCACAAATACCCTCTGCCAGTCTCTTTTTCATTACAATTGATAATCTTCTATTCAATGTCGCAAAAAATACATATATGCACACGAATATCCGGGCAAATTTTTTACGCATGACCCATCCTCCTTTCCTGAGTTCAAAACAGGCAGTTGCGAAAACCTGAGTTTCACAATTACCCATTGTATTGTCTATTATGTGTATAGATTGAAAAACCTGCCATCATCATTACAACATATACCACCACGCCAAAGATAATATGCACTGCCGTTATCTGCATATTCGGCCAGCACCATGTAAGAGGAGATACAACTGTCAGAACCTCTGTCTGCCTGCCAAGCTGTGCCATCCGATCTGCAAAAACGCCCTCCCGTCCAGTCATCACTAATAACGCTGCGAAAAAACGCAAAAATGCCGGAATACGGGATACTAATAATGGGATAACCAGAATTGCCACTACCGTATCACCTGACATATCTTTTTTGCCTTTACATGCTGCCGCAAACAAAGCGATAGAAAGATACAGCATACAGACCAAAAATAAAATGCCATAATATTTGAATGTATTCCATATCCCCTGTGTATTGCCAAGAACTGCTGCAGCCGCAACATTTATCATGGTAAGGGAAAGACCGCAGAGTATTGTTTCCCCCATCCACACAAGCCACTTTGCTGCAAAAACCGCTCTTCGGCTGACTCCGGCATTATGCAGATAAACCATAGTTTCCAGACGTTCCTCTTCCGATACTGCCTGCGCCTGTTCTTTCATTATATTATAAATCAGATAAAAAGGATATGCCAGCATAAAAAACTGCCATACATTCAGCCATAGATGACTAGTCCAGCTCCTAAGACAAAGTATGTCCTTTACCATATCCGGCCACTTCATGCAGCTGCTATTAAAATCCGGAAATATTCCATCAACCGCCATACAGACCGCAAACAGGATAACAGAAAAAATAATCGGCAGGACAATATATTTTAACATCTTTTTCTTTTTTCTCGTAATCTCAAAATATATAACTGTATTCATTGCAGCCACCTTTCGTAATCTTCAAACAGTTCTTCCTCCATCGTAAGCTCTTCCACATTAAAGTTCCTGCACCCGGACATAGCAATCCTCACGCCTAATTCTTTCATATCTGACTCTCTGTAAAGAAAACGGATACACTCCTTGTTCCGGTTCAGCATTTCCATTTTGTCCCGCACAAAAGAAGCGATACCGCCTCCCCATAGTGTAACCACTTTGGCAGGCGTTGGCAGTTGATCCCGATTATACTGCCCTGCAATTTTACCATTCCGCAAAAAAATATATTCATGGCACGGTATCACGATTTCTTTATAATTTTGTACAGCTATAACAATGCCGGCTCCTCTTGAATATAAATTAACGATTTCCTTCAAAATGCGTCCATAATCTTCCCGATCCAGCATATCATAAGGACGGTTCAGCAACAATAATGCCGGCTGTGCCATAACTGCCTGGATAATAGATACAAGCCGGTTCTGTCCAAAAGTCATCTCCAAAAGCTGTTCATTCGCATTGATTCCAAAAAGCGATAAAAGCTTTTCCGCAGCCGCTTCCATCTGCTCGTTTCCCTTTGCAATTCCATGAATAAAATCCCATACTGTCAAATCCGGATAACAGATAATATCATCCGGCACATACTGGATTTTTTTTGGATATACTGCCACTTCCTCGTTTTTCATCCCCGGGTATGTAATCTGACCCTTATCCGGTTGATACAACCCTGCTATCAGTTTCAGAATTTCGCCTGCGCTGTCATCCTCGGCAATAAGCGCCGTAATCTGTTCTTTTTTTACCTGCAGAGAAATATCATGTAACAGCATATTATGTTGATCCTTTACTGTAACCTGACTGCATCTGCACAATACTTCTTTTGACATCTGATTCCTCCCAAAAATGCCCCCTTAAAAAGCACTAATATATACAAAATATCATAGAACACCGGTTATAGCAATGTTTTTTAAATATCCTTTTAGTTCAGATACTTTCCTAAAACCGATAAAAACAATTCGATATCCAGCGGCTTGGCGATATGTGCATTCATACCATTTGTCAGAGCCGTTTCCTTGTCCTCCTCCATCGCATTCGCTGTCATGGCAATGATTGGAATGGTCTTAACATCCCCTCTTGGCAGATGGCGAATGGTGCGGGTAGCTTCGTAACCGTCCATTACCGGCATCTGCACATCCATGAGAATGGCATCATACCAGCCCTCCTGTGACTGTTGAACCATATTCACCGCATCCGTGCCGTCCGGCGCACTCTCCACTATAAGGTTAATCTCCTCCAAAATCGCCTCAGCAATCTCGCGGTTAAGCTCATTATCCTCCACCAGTAAAATCCGCTTACCACTGAAATCCGCTGCTGTCCAGGAGGCTTTCTCCTCCTCTTTTTCGTTTAGACTGTTGGCTGCCAGCAACGCAGATTTCAAATCGGACATAAACAGTGGTTTTGCACAAAATGCGGTAACTCCCGCTGCCATAGCCTCCTCTTCAATATCCGTCCAGTCATAGGCGGTGAGAATAATGATCGGTGCCTCATCGCCAATGGCAGCTCGTATGCGCCTGGTAGTCTCAATCCCACTCATCTCCGGCATCTGCCAGTCAAGAATGTAAGAGTGGTAGGAATCCCCTTCATTGTGTGCGCTCCTTGCACGGTATACCGCTTCTTTGCCCGAGGTCGTCCACTCTGCACGCATTCCAATCTGCCGGAGCATGCGGGTTACGCTTTCGCAGCTGTCGCAATCATCATCCACTACCAGCGCCCGCAGACCTTCCAATTCCCGAATCTGCGCCTCATTTTCCTCCACATCCTGAAGTTTCAGGCTCAGTTCAATACGGAACTCACTTCCTTTATTTTTCTCGCTTTGAACGGTAATCGTACCGCCCATCATATCCACAATGTTCTTGGTAATCGCCATTCCCAGACCGGTACCCTGAATACCCGATTTGGTAGTGCTTGTCTCCCGCTCAAAAGGCTCAAAAATATGTTCTACAAACTCCGGTGTCATACCGATGCCGTTATCCTTGACAGTAAACACATAGTCCCCATAGCCCCGGTGGAAAGTGGTCTGCTGTTGGATGCGAAAACTCACCGCTCCGCCTGCCGGAGTGTATTTAACCGCATTGGAAAGCAGATTGATAAAGACCTGATTCAACTTCAACGTATCGGCAATTACATCCTCATTTGTCACATCAAAAGTGTCAATAAACAGCTCTAACTGTTTTGCCTTGACCTGCGGCTGAATAATATTAACCAAATTGTGCGTCATCTCGGAAATGTTACATTCCTGTTCCATAATCTGAACTTTGCCACTCTCGATACGGCTCATGTCCAAAATGTCGTTGATAAGGCTTAACAGGTGGTTGCTGGAGGAGAGTACCTTTTGCAGGCAGTCCTGCACCTGCTGCCGGTTATCGATATGGCTGACCGCCAGTGTGGTAAAGCCGATAATCGCATTCATAGGGGTGCGGATATCGTGAGACATATTGGAGAGAAACATGGTCTTAGCATTATTTGCATGCTGCGCCTGCATCAGGGCATCCTGAAGCGCCCGGGTCTGCTCACGCTGTTTCTGAACCTGGACGGTAATATCCCTTGCCACTACCATCACCATAATATCTTCGGTCTGATCGTTCCGGGTCATAATGAAAGACTGGCGCACACACATCGGCTCTCCAGCGGTCTGACCCCAGTAGTCCACCGTCACCTCAGCCTCCCCCTGTTCAAAACGCTGCTTCAATTCGTCCAGATTGACTACCGCATCATACTCTGCCAAAGATTCCTTTAAAATGAATTTCCGCCATTTTTCAAAACATTCCGAAGCAGAACACGGAGCTGTCAGCCCTGCCTTTTCCAACAGAGAAATCCGCTCGCCGTTGACGGAACGAACGATGTCCTGTTCAATCAGATCCTTAGTCAGGTTAAACTCAAAGCTACAGAAAGAATTGGAGGTAATGGCAATACGGTACTGCCGCTCCTTGAGATTCATGTCAGCCTTCTCCTTATCTCTCTGGATTTCCTGAAGCCTCAACTGCGTGTTATCCTGACGGACATAAAGGATCTTAGCGGCTTTGCCGTCCTTTCGCTCCAGGCAAATACAAATAAGAATCTCCCACAACTCTTTCCCACCGCGCATCACATGGCACTCATAGGTAAAAATATCCGTATCCGACAAACTTTCAATAATGGAATCAATTTCAAACTTGCGGCGGAAATCCTTCTTACCCTCTTCCTCAATGATATCGGCACTGTGAATATCTATGATATCACTGTAAGGCCCCTCCATGTCCAGATTCCTGCTCAATGGACGGACACCCGCCATGTAGGAATAGCGCCCCGTCTCCAAATCCACGGTGAGATACCGGGAGGAAAAAAGAATATTCAATCCCTGTAAGACATAGCTGGACTGTTCGTTCTTCTTTTCCAATACTTTCCGCTCTCTGTGGCTTTGAACAATCAAAACCAGAATATAGCAGACAAAAAGACCAATCAGGATTGCCTGCAAGACAAGTCCGGTATGATTGGCATTGCGGATCATTCCCTGTGTCACATTCTGGGGAAATGCCTGAACCAAAATGTAGTCTGTATCCGGCACCCACAAAGCACACAGATTGTCCGTCAAACTGCCCGGTTCACAGACAAAACCTCCCTCTTTACTCTCACCATGAAGTACCTTCCAAAGCTGTTCGGCAGTCTGTGCATCAATAACGCCTGTCTCCCGCAGCGAATCCGGCAGCGACTGTTCCTGGCTGTCTCCCATAGAAGAAGCAATGACCTCACCATCCCGGGTGCAAAGCCAGACATCTGCATTTTCACCGAAATAAGTAGTCTTGAGAATCTCCTGCAAATAGTCCTCGGCAAGATACAGCCCCGTCAATACACCGGACACCCTGCCATCATCTAGTAAAGGCGCATAAAAGACCATGGTTGTCATGCCGTTGACACGGGAGTTGAGCACCATGCTGCATCCACTCTCCCCCTTCATTCCGGAGATAAAATAGTTACGGTCCGTAGCATCCGTAGTGCTTCCATCGGAAGTCATATTAACCCCCTGCTCAGTGACAAAACGGATGGAATCAAAATCGGTATGTTCTTCCAATTCCCGCAGCACATTCGTATCAATCTCTGATGCATCCCAAGCCGCACTGAGAAAATAGGCATAATTCCGCACCCTCCGCTGGGCATTGGTAAACTCATTTGCCATGCCCTGTGCAGTCTGACGTGCCGAATCCATAGCGTAATTCAGGTTCTGCTCCTCAATCCGCTCACTGTTTGAAGCGGAATACCATCGAAACAGCAGAATAACCACCACCAATAAGATCAGTATATATAGCGCACTTTTCCAGGTTTTTCTAAGGGAATGCGCCGAATATTTCCCTCTTTCTGATTCAAGCAGATCATGCATAGTTTCCTAAATCTCTCCTCTCCATAAAAACACGTATATCATAAATTTTTCTTCGAGTTGTTTTCTTTGCGGACTATCGTCTTCCAGGACTATCGTCCTTCAGGCTCATGTTTGTTTATCCAGCAAATAAAACACTGTCTTTGCCTGTAAACAGGCACGACATTGTTTTGCTTGCTGGAATTATTATATCACAAAACGGCTATGGTGGGGAAACTAATTTGAGATCCTTGTGAAAATTATAAAAAGACAAGTAAACTCCAAACACAGGTCATTGTTTTTTACGGTACTTTCTGTTATAATTTCTTTAATCAGAAATACCATGCA
>JAMPFS010000046.1 GCA_023664325.1 Clostridium sp. | reverse complement strand
GTCCTTATTTTTGCTTCGTGAGATTGTTTTGAGATTGATATTTAAGTGCTTTCCATATATTCCATGAAATGCCTGTTTTTGTCAGATTGTTTGCTACTAGAAACAAGATTCCGTATTTGATTTGTAGTTTAGATTTTGAACTGACTCAAATAAAGAAACCTGTCTATTGCTTTTCATATGTTAGTCCTGCTGGAAAAAGTAGTCGTACATGTGAAATTAGGATTACAACAGACATAGTGAGAGAATTACAATCAGAAATTAGTGCAAAAATAAATAAATCGGGTCATAATAAGAAACAACGTAGTGCTATGACAAATGATTTAAGAGAGGCGATCAAGAAAAGAGATAATTACACTTGTTGTTTATGTGGCAATAGTGTTTATAATGAGCCTAATCTTCTTTTGGAAGTTGACCACATTGTTCCAATCTCAAAAGGTGGAAAAACAGAGGCTGGTAATTTACAGACATTATGTTGGAGATGTAACAGAAAAAAGAGTGATAACTTATAGAAATAAAAAGTTCAAATTATTGGAGATGATTAAGTCTCACGCTTGAGCAATCAAGATACAGTGAGTAGCTTATAAAGTTTCAACGAAGCCGTATGACCGAAAGGTATAGCTTCTGGAGGCTCCTCGGATTATCCGGGGAGTTTTTCTTTTCATGGAAGGTGTTCAAAAGCGGGAGTATAAGTAGCATTTTCCAGTTATTCTATATATAAATTCCCTTGACAATATAACCCGAGTGTGTATAATGGATATATACAATAATTCGAAATCGTGAAAATACATATATTCACGTTCACATTTTATGCATAAAGGAAGAAGTATGGATATTATTATTTCAAACAGTTCAGGGATACCTCTCTATGAACAGATCGAGGAGCAGATTAAAAGCCAGATTATGACAGGCGAGTTAGTGGAAGGAGATGTCCTGCCGTCGATGAGGGTGCTGGCAAAGGAATTGAAAATCAGCATTATTACAACCAAGCGTGCCTATGTAGACCTTGAACGGGACGGTTTTATTTACTCTGTTACCGGGAAGGGAAGCTTTGTAAAGGGAATTAACAGCGACATTGTAAAGGAAAATATGATGTTTGCCATTCAGGAGCTTTTGGAAAGTGCTGTGGACAAGGCTGCACTGGGAAAGGTGACGTATGATGAGCTTTCAGAGATGCTTCAGCTTCTATGTGAAGAAAAGGGCTTATAGGCGGTTGCCGCTATCCGTACAGGCAGATGAGAAGGGAGTTGCTATGGAAGAAAACAGGAATGTCATTGAACTTAAGGGTGTTACAAAGGATTACGGGGATTTTAAACTGGATCATGTCGATTTTGCCGTTCCGGAGGGCTGTGTCTGCGGATTTATCGGGCAAAATGGCGCAGGCAAGACAACAACAATCCAGCTTATGCTGGATGCGATCCGCAGAGACAGCGGGGAAATTTATCTGTTCGGGGAGAGCATAGATACAGACAGCGCAGCGCTGCGGGAAAATATCGGGGTTGTTTTTGACGAAATGGGCTTCCACGATTTTCTGACGGCAAAGCAGATTAACACGATCATGAAAAATGTATATAAGCATTGGAATGAAGCGGTATATTTTGAATATCTGAAGCGGTTTTCCCTTCCCACGCAAAGAGCCTGCGGTTCTTTTTCACGGGGAATGCGGATGAAGCTGCAGATTGCAGCGGCGCTGTCGCATGAGGCGAAGCTGCTGATTATGGACGAGCCGACAAGTGGTCTTGATCCGATTGTGAGAAATGAAATGTTACAGATTTTCCGTGAATATGTGATCGAGGAAGACCACACGATTCTGCTGTCTTCCCATATTACCGGGGATTTGGAAAAGCTGGCAGATGAGGTGGTGTTTATTGACGGCGGCAGGATTGTGCTAAAGGGAAACAAAGATGAAATCCTGGAAAAACATGGCATTTTGCGCTGCAAAAAGGACGAGCTGAAAGACATCAGCGAATCGCTGATTGTGTCAACGGAGCTTTCGAGCCTCGGAGCAGAAGTCTTGGTAAATGACAGACAGGCCGCCCAAAAGCTGTATCCGGGAATGGTGATTGAGCCGGCGGGGCTTGACGAGATTATGATTTACTATGTGAATCAGACAAAAGAATACTCGGAAAGGCAGGGGAATTTATGAAGGGATTGTTAATAAAGGATTTTTTCTGCCTGAAAAAGCAGTTGATCAATTATCTGTTTATCATTGTCGGAGTCGTTGTCATTTCCGTTTTGTATGTGCTAAGCTACAATTTTGGCAACATTCATGACGGGATTGTCAAAATGGCTGCTTCCGGTCAGGGTACAGAGGCAGATGCCACGCAGATTGCAAGTGTTGCGCTGCTGATCGCCATGCTGATTCCGATTGCGTGTACAGGCGATCTCACCAATTTAATCGCAGATGACGAAAAGGCATCCTTTTATAAGGTTGCATCTTCCCTGCCGGTTTCGCTGAACAAACGGGTGGCGTGCCGGTTTATCACCGGATACCTGTTTATCGCCATAGGCGTGGTGGTTGATTTTATCCTGACGGTGGTTTTGTCATCTTTGACCGATATCATTTCCTTTGGGAAGTTCTGTAGTGTGATTGCAGCCTTTGCCGCTGTCATGCTGATGTATATCAGTCTGGTTATCCTGCTGGTGTATGTGCTGGGCAAGGGAAGTATCGCATATGCCAATATCCTTCCGCTGTTAGCCGGGGTTTTGTTATATGTAGCCGCCAATTTTGACCGGCTGAAGGCATGTTTAATCGGAACAGATGAAAATGCGTTCTCTGATTTGGTTCATCAGACAGCCGATTTTTTGTTTCACAAGTCGTATATTCTGTGCATTGCCGCAGTGCTCGTTTCCGCCGGTGCTTATTTTGCGGCAGTCCGTATAGCGGAAAGAAAGCGGGGTGTGGCATAATGGCAGGACTTTTGTATAAAGATTTTATCGGAATCAAAGGAAAGAAGATGGTATGGATTCTAATGGGCTGTACGGTTTTATTCATGATTGTAAGGCTGGCATTTCCGGGAAATGTAGATACTATGGCAATGGGAGTCATGACGGAAGGTGAGGCGGGAGAATTGGTGAACATGACCGTTGGCGATATGCGGGATATGCTCATGGTAACGGTGCCACTGCTGTTCATTGTCGTCTGTTTCACCCTGATTCCAAGCTGGACTGCCGCTATCTGCGGGAATGATGAGAGGAATAAGACGAGGCAGTTTACCAGTGTGCTGCCGCTTGGCAAAAATGCCTATATTGCATCGAAATACATTTTTATTGGCATTGCTGTCTACATCCTGTTCTCGCTGGAAAACGTGTGGGTGGTGATTTTCAACAGTGTGGCAGGCGATAACGGAAGCAAGGCATTGATCAGTCAATGTGCGCAGTTTCTGCCTGCATTCTGCGGAATCTCGCTGCTGCTTGCTGCGATAGAACTGCCCTTTTTTATCACGCTGGGCGTGAAAAAGGGGACAGTGGTTAAGACGGCAATTTTAGAGTGCGCAGCATTTCTGGTTATCGCCTACCTGTTTTTCGGGAACCTTGCGTTTGTGGAGCATTTGGATCTCGAGGCTTTTTTGAACTGGTGTGAGGCGCATATCGTGCCAGTCACGCTGTTTTCCATGTTGTCACCGGTGCTGGATATCGCTGTTTTCTGGCTGTCTTACCGGATAACCTGCAAAATCAACGAAAACAGGGAGGTGGAAATCAATGGATAAAAAATTGGAGACAAAGCGGCTTTTGATTTATCTTGCCTTTGCCTTTGGCGTTACATGGATTGTCTTTTTTGCCTATATTCTTTCCGGCAATAAATGGTCAGGTGAAGCCTCCGGCATGGATCAGTTCATCAGCATAGCCATGCTCTGTCCGGCTTTGGCGATGCTTTTGACAAGATACGTGACGAAGGAAGGTTTTGCGGTTACGGGCGAGGATTCCATGATGCTTGGCATCCGCTTTCGGGATGGGAAGTGGATATATTTTGTAATGGCGCTGCTTTTACCCTGGATTTACTTAGAGCTTGGCAATGGATTGGTGCTTCTTTTTTCACCCGGTGCTTTTGATGTGGATTATCCCTCCCTTATGGGACTCACCGAACAGGAACAGGTTCTTATTTATATACAGCCGTTTCTAAATATGATTTCGGCGGTATTGGTTTCCTTTGGCGCTTTTGGTGAGGAGGCTGGCTGGCGGGGTTATATGATGCCGAAAATGATAAAGCTTATGGGTTACAAAAAAGCGGTTATCATCGGTGGAATCCTGTGGGGAATGTGGCACTGGCCATTAACCTATGTCGGGCATAATTTTGGCACCGGGTATTTTGGCTATCCATTTACCGGCTTTGCGGCAATGTGCCTGATGTGCATGTTTAATGGAATCATTCTTACCTTTGTGACGTGTAAGTCCGGCTCCCTTTGGACGGCGGTCATTCTCCATGCCGTCAATAATACATCACCGTCCATTGTACGGTATTTTATCAACAGCGATAAGCTGTCTGGCTGGCAGGCGGACAGTGTGGCATCGTCGTTGCTGTCCAGTGTGCCGATGATGGTGGTTGGGGGGATTTTGTTTGTAAAAGAGATGAACCGGCATCCAAAAAGTGCTTGACTTTTCACCGGAAAAGGCATATCCTTTTTTCAGGGAATGAGGTTCTCCCTTGGATCGTGATTGATCCTAAACTGCTTATTAAGCTGATGACTTCTGCAATAAAAACGCAGGAGTTATCAGCTTTTGTTGCGTATGAAGGAGGAATTTGTATGTTAATTAGTATTTCGGTTATTCTGCTTTCCGGTTTGTCGTTTGGGTGGATTTGCAAAAAAATCCGTTTCCCGTCTCTTTTTGGCATGATTATAGCGGGAATCATAGTCGGCCCCGGCATGTTCAATCTGTTAGACGACAGTATGTTAAACATTTCTTCGGAATTACGCCGGATTGCTTTAATCATTATTCTCATAAGGGCAGGGCTGAAGCTTGATGCCAGTGATTTAAAAAAGGTCGGCAGGCCTGCTGTTTGCATGTGTTTTCTCCCTGCCTGCTTTGAGATTGCCGGAATGATTTTCCTTGCGCCGCGATTGCTTGGGCTTTCGCTTCTGGATTCCGCAATTCTTGGAGCCGTAATCAGCGCCGTTTCCCCGGCGGTAGTGGTGCCGCGCATGATTCGGTTAATGGATGAGGGATATGGCGTGGAGAAAGGGATTCCGCAGATGATTCTTGCCGGTGCATCCGTGGATGATGTTTTTGTCATTGTGATGTTTACTACGTTTACCGGGCTTGCCCAGGGAGAACGCATATCATGGTTGAAATTTGCCGGTATACCGGTTTCCATTGCGCTGGGCATCGCTGCAGGCGTTCTTGTCGGGGCGGGTTTTTATTTCTTCTTCAAAAAATGCCAAATCAGTCTGACGGTCATGGTAACCCTTGTCTTTGCTGCCGGTTTTATCCTGAATTGGCTGGAAGATGCGGCTGCCTTTATTCCATTTGCAGGGCTGATTGCCATTATGGCATTTGGAGCGCAAATCAAGCAAAGGGACAGCGGTATGGCGAAGAAACTTTCAGAAGTCTTTGACCGGCTGTGGGTTCCTGCCGAAATTTTTCTCTTTGTGCTGGTCGGAGCTTCCGTGGCAATTGACCGTATTCAAAATGTCGGAATAACAGCGGTTATTTTGGTTTTGGGTGTCCTGCTTTTCCGGATGGCAGGCGTATTTGTCTGCGTTTTGAAAACGGGGCTGTCTGTCCGGGAAAAGTTATTCTGCATGCTGTCTTATACGCCGAAGGCGACCGTGCAGGCGGCAATAGGCGGGCTGCCGCTGGCTATGGGGCTTGCGTGTGGGGATATTGTCCTGACGGTTTCGGTGATTGCAATACTGGTTACAGCGCCTCTTGGGGCATTTGCGATGGATATGACGTATCGGAAATTTTTGGAGAGAGGGGCTTGACATCTGCGACCACTTGGTGTAGTCTGTATTCAAGACCACAACAAGTGGACTCGAAAGGAGAGAAAAACAGATGGCGGAGATACAACTGGGTGTTATTGAGGCACGGTATGCGGATATGATTTGGGAGCATGAGCCGGTTACCTCATCGGAGCTGGTGAAGATGACAGCGGTAGAATTTAACTGGAAGAGAACAACGGCACACAATGTATTGCGGAGGCTGATTGACAAGGGATTGTTTCGGAATGAAAACGGCATGGTAACTTCCGTGGTTTCCAGAGATGAATTTTATTCGATGCAGAGTAAAAAATATGTGGAAGATGCCTTTGACGGTTCCCTGCCAGCATTTATTGCGGCATTTATGCAGAATACGAAGATTACAGCAGATGAGGCGGAGACGATCCGTCGGATGATTGATCAGGCAGAGGAGTGATGCGTATGGGTGATATTTTCCTGAAACTGTTAAATATGAGCATTACCGCTGGCTGGTTTATTCTGGCGGTGTTATGCATCCGGCTGATCCTGAGAAAAATTCCCAGATGGCTCATCTGTCTGTTGTGGGGAGCAGTGGCAGTCAGGCTCATCTGCCCGTTTTCCATTGAAAGCCGGTTCAGTATGCTGCCGAGTGCGGAACCCGTAAAATCCAGTACGGTTGTGGAAGGGGAAGTGCAAAATCACATACCATCCATAGACAGCCGTCTGAGCATCGTGGAAAATGCGGTAAATCCAATGCTGACGGAAACATTTGCCTATGACAAAGCGGCAAGTGTTGCACCGTGGCAGGTCGTTACCTATATTGCTGGCTGGGTGTGGACAGGCGGCATGGTTTTCCTGTTGGTTTGCGCAGTGGGAAGCATGCGGAGGCTGCGCAAATTTGTAGAAGAAGCGGTGTGTGTCAGGGATAATATTTATATTTGTGATGCGGTAAAATCACCATTTATTCTGGGAATTGCAAGACCTCGGGTTTATCTTTCCTCCTCCATGCATGAGGAAGACATGAATTATATTATTGCGCATGAAACGGCGCATCTGCAAAGAAAAGACCATTGGTGGAAAGCATTGGGCTATTTATTATTGTGCATTTACTGGTTTCATCCGCTTGGCTGGGTGGCGTATGCTATGTTTTGCCGGGATATCGAGCTGGCGTGTGATGAAAAGGCCGCTAAAACCATGACCTTTCAGGAGAAAAAAGAGTATTCCAAAATACTGTTGTCCTGCACAAGGCAGAAGCGGCTGGTTATGGTCTGTCCGTTGGCATTTGGGGAAGTCGGGGTAAAAGAACGGGTGAAAGCTGTGCTGAATAACAAAAAACCTGCTCTTTGGATGATTGCAGCGGCAGCGGCAGTATGCGTGGTACTGGCAATATGCTTTTTGACAAATCCCACAAAAAAATATCCGGTAAGAATTACCATTCCGGCAGGAAGTACGCAGTCTGTCTGCTATTCCGATGCGGAAATCAGCCCCAAAGGAGATACGCTTACCATTTATGCCGGAGAAGGACTAGGGGATACCGAAATCAAATTGCTGCCCGTGGAGGCGAATGAGGAAAACGCTTATGATGAAACGCCTTATATCACGCAGGGCATGCCCGTGAAAATTGATGTGGAAAAAGGCGCATGGTTCAAAATAGGCGTAAATGTACAGAATCAAACAGGGGAAAGCAGGGATGTATATGTATCTGTGGAAAATGTGGAAGTGCGGATTGCATCTGGCAAGTCGTCCGGGCAGACACCGGATGGGAAGGCGGCTGCGCAGGAGGGAAATCTGGAAAAGAATAGCTCATCACAAGCGGAAGAACCGCAGACAGAAGAATCGCAGGCAGAAAGCGATGCCATGCGGGAGATTAAGCTGTACGAGCAGCCGGAAGCTGATAAGGTTTGTATAGAGGTGATGCCTCCGATGATAAGAGAGTGGAATAGTTATTACTATATTCCGGACGGCGAAGCGCAGCAGTGGCTGTCGGAACAAATGGAAACATTGGATGTGGAAGGGAACTCGTTTGAACCGTCTGATCCGGCTGTGCGAATCTGGGAAGGACATCGGGATATCGGCTGGCAGATTTTCTATCAGGATATGGCAGTCAGGGTGTTTGAAGGCGGATATTTATACTACATTTATAATGACGAAGAAAATGGACTCAGGGAATGCCTTATCGAAGCGCCTGAATTATGCGGTTTCATACAGACGATGTTAATGGAGGAAATCGGATACCGACACTATGAGGCTGCGGATATTAAGGATATTGTATCGGCAAAGTTAGAGGTAAATTCTGCTTTAACCGGCGGGCAGCAGAATACCCAGACCATAACGGATGCAGAAACTTTGCAAACGTTTGAGGAGTGGTTTCGCAATGCGGAGTATATCTCTTCCGGACCGGGCTGTGGCAACGAACATGCCTGTCTCGAATTAGCGCTGGCGAATGGCGATGTGGTGAAACTGTCTATGGCGACGGACGGCTGTCCTGTGTTTAATCTTTATGGCGTTTGGTATGATTACCGCCCTGTGTCAGATTGGCGTAACGGTGAGTTTTATCAATATTTTGATAAGATTAAAGATACAAAAGGGCGGTTTTTCGGAGGGTAAAGCCGGTTATGCATGGGATGCTTTTTGGTAATCATTTACTGAAAAGCATCCTTTTTCCCGTCTAAGAAAATTTTATTGTAGCCAACCAGAATGCTTTCGCCGGTATCAACGATTCTTTCCAGTATGGCAAGCAGCTGTTCCTGAGCGATTCCACGGGGGAGAATGGTATAATCCACTTCTTTCCCCCACCTGTATTTGTAAAGGTCACATAGGTTGTCAAGTTGTTCTAAGGTGTCGGGATTTAACATCAGCATTCTCCTTTCTGGCAGGCAGGGCAGTACACACTGCCTCTGCCGCCAATCACGGTACGGCAAAGTGTTGCCCTGCATTTTGGACATGGCTTTCCCGCCTGTCCATAAACCTGTAAAAACGGTGTGTTGCGGTAATCTTTCCCTCTGGTTTCCAGATATTCCTCCGGCGGTATTTTGTTTGTTTCAATAAAATAGGAAAGCCGTTCCGGGATAACGACAGCGAGCCGCTCCCATTCGGTATGCCGTAAACGGTTTGC
The DNA here is from genome assembly GCA_023664325.1 of Clostridium sp. Lineage (GTDB taxonomy): Bacteria > Bacillota > Clostridia > Lachnospirales > Lachnospiraceae > CAG-590. The sequence goes on along the minus strand of JAMPFS010000046.1, from coordinate 11,441 downwards.
AGGACATGCCGGATCAATTCCCGCCGTAAATAAAATCTCGTCCGAATAAATGTTGCCAATGCCGGCAATGACGGTTTGTTCAAGCAGGCATTCTTTAATCGCCTTTTTGCGTTTGCCAAAATGGGCTTCCAGATATTGAGTGGTAAGTTCTTTGTCAAGTGGTTCTATGCCTAATTTTTCCACTCCGCTGTATGTATCGGTTTCGTTCTCCCCGAGCAGCCAGAAACGTCCAAAACGGCGTGTATCGGAAAAACGTAACTCCATGCCGTTATTTAGCTGGAACAGGATATGCGTATGCTTTTCTTCCGGGAAGTCCGCCGGAGCAAGCAGCAAACAGCCGGTCATCCGCAGATGTAAAAGGATATGGTCGCTGCTGCTTAGCCAAATCATCAGAAATTTTCCTCTGCGTGACATATGGGAAATCGTCTGTCCGGCGAGCCGCCTGCAAAACTCGTCTGCCGCAGGATGCGCTGCGACCTCCGGGCGCCGTACCGTCGCTTTTTCTATGATAAGCCCCTGTATCTGAGGCTCAATGACATTTTTTATCGTTTCAACTTCCGGCAGTTCCGGCATGGCTTTCATCTCCTTGTAGTTTTCTCGCTCAACAGATAATGTGAAATTCCCTGTTTTCAATTGCGTTTGTCAATGTGGTCGTGTAGCCTTTTTCTGGTATTACCATTTGGCTGTGTCTGTTGTCAGAACGAAAAGAGTATGTTGCATATTATCCTTTTTTTAGTACTATAAAGTTATTCGGAGGATTTGTAAAGGTCAATTTGGTAATGATTGTGGGAAATATGAGAATGATTGCAGTGCAATTTTTTCCGGCGGGAAATGTGGAATTATATGAAAAGATATGATAAAATCATTCCACAAACACGAAGTGCGGGCAATTGTGGATTATATGATATATTGTTTACATTGCTGACAACTGCAAAGCCCAGAGAGGTTCGCAGTTATAGAGTGATTATACTACAGGAGAGGACAAATAAAATGGTCTATTCGTTTTTGTTTCATGCAGATGCTATCCACTATAGCGACTGGTATGGGCGTGATGTGGAAAAACTGATTTGGAATTGTGGGATCTTGCAGGCTTGTGATACATCTTTACCATATATCTGGGGGATATTTTAGTCACTTCCTATGAGAAAAATTTGGAGCGGCTGGAGGATGTAGTGCATGCGCTGTGTTCCACTTTGGATCGCGCAAAAAAGGCAGAATATGTTTTGCTATATGAAAATGTATATGCGTGGACAATTGAAAATCTTGGGGAATGTGAAGCAAAACAGCTTAATGAAGCACTATTGAAAGATGCAGGTTATTTGGGCTGTGTTCGGGTGGATTTGGAAAACGGATTACACAAATTTTTCTACCTGGATTTATTGGTAAAGCGCTATATTCTGAAGGATGGATGCATTTCCATGTGTGTGTCAGAGGCAAATCAGGATGAGTATGTGGAGGAACTGGATTTTTTAAGAAATTGTGGATTTGAACAGGCAAAACTGTTGGGAGATTATGATGGATATCAGTAAAAAAACATTAAAATTACTGTGGGGAAAATCAGGAGGAAAATGTGCGTTTCCGGACTGTAATGCAGATTTGTATGATGAGGATGAGAGTGTGATCGGTGAGAACTGCCATATCATTGCGCAGAGTGAAAACGGCGCAAGAGGGCAGGAACAGGCAGACCGTGAGAACATACATAGGGAGGAGAATATCATTTTGTTGTGCCGCAACCATCATAAGCTGGTGGACGATTGCCCTGAGAAGTATACCTCGGATATATTAAGACAGTATAAAAGGCTGCACGAAGAATGGGTTCGGGAAAGATTAAACCGTGGAAAGTCATGGGATGTGAATTTTTTGCAGGTATATTACATGAATTTGACAAGGATTGGAGGATTGGCAGCGCAACAGGGAATATACTTTGATCCTGCTATGAGAAAGCATGCATGCCTTCACGATCTGGGGCTTGAATTAAACTATTTAATGGAGAAGGTGCAGCATCTGCTGGAAGGCATTCAAATATGTGCAGTAGAATTAGAAGAAGGCGGGGAATCGCTTATGATCGGTCAGTTCGTCTCGATAAACGGGAATTTTTATACGAAGAATGTGCCAATGGTAAGTGATGTCCGTACAAATAAATATTGTACGGAAGGCGATTTCACAAAGGATGCGCATCTGCACCGTGAGTATAACGGGAAAAAATGCATATTGACATTAGAGCCGAGATGGCTTGCCACGAGCACAGCATATGCCAATTTCAGATCAGGACATGTGTCCGTTGCAGGATTTGGCATGATTACGGATATTACCGATAACCGGATGGTGATTACTCCGTATGTTTTGGGAGTGCCACGCCAGCCCTATGAATATTAAGGGAGGCGAGCCAATGCCCTCTGGTGAGAAGTTTTACAGTAGAAGAATAATATGAAAATCCCACGATTTACTTTTGAGCCTTTTTATGATACACTCTAGTATTGTATCAAGGCTCTTTTTCGTGAGTCTTGAAAGGCGAAAGCCTCATATAATAAGAAAACAAAGGAGATTAAGATAAAATGAAGCTTGGAATCGTCGGACTTCCCAATGTCGGGAAAAGTACTTTATTTAATTCGTTGACAAAGGCAGGAGCGGAATCGGCAAATTATCCATTCTGCACGATTGACCCCAATGTGGGTGTCGTTCCGGTACCGGATGAGAGAATTGATGTTTTGACAAATATGTATCATTCAAAAAAGACCGTTCCCGCCGTTATTGAGTTTGTGGATATTGCAGGTCTTGTGAAGGGTGCATCAAAAGGGGAGGGGCTTGGCAACCAGTTCCTTTCCAACATCCGCGAGGTGGATGCAATTGTGCATGTGGTGCGTTGTTTTGAGGATGCAAATGTGGTTCATGTGGATGGAAGCATCAATCCTCTGCGTGACATTGAAACGATTAATTTTGAACTGATTTTTTCCGATATCGAGATTTTGGACAGGCGTATTGCGAAAAGTTCGCGTGCGGCAAACAATAACAAAGATATTGCCAAAGAAGTAGAGTTTATGAAACGTGTGAAAGACCATCTTGAAAATGGCAAGCTGGCTATCACATTTGTGACAGACGGCGAAGATGAGGAACGCTGGATGGCAGAATATAACCTTTTGACGAGAAAACCGGTGATTTTTGCAGCGAATGTAGCAGAAGACGAGGTTGCCGACCAGGCAGACAATGAATATGTAAAAGCAGTAAAAGAGTATGCAGGTGAGTATGGCTCCGGGGTGTTTAAGGTCTGCGCGCAGATTGAGCAGGAAATTTCCGAATTAGAGGATGACGAGAAAAAGATGTTTTTAGAGGAATTAGGGCTTGCGCAGTCAGGTCTTGATAAGCTGATTCGCGCAAGTTATGATCTGCTCGGCCTTATCTCTTATCTGACATCCGGGGAGGATGAGACGAGAGCGTGGACAATTAAGAAAGGAACAAAGGCACCGCAGGCGGCAGGGAAGATTCATACAGATTTTGAGCGCGGTTTTATCCGGGCAGAGGTTGTGGCTTATACAGATTTGGTTCAGAATGGTTCGATGACAGCGGCAAAGGAAAAGGGTCTCGTGCGTTCAGAGGGCAAGGAATATGTAGTGCAGGATGGAGATGTAATCCTCTTTAAGTTCAACGTATAGTGGAGGTAGCGTATGTACGAAATCAGATTTCCTAATTTGGGAATACATTTAAAACATGTAATGGATGGATTTTACATTGGAAATTTTGAGATTCACTTTTATGGAGTGATTATTGCGCTGGGATTCATTCTTGGCTATATGCTGATTTCAAAGGAGGCTAAGCGGACAAAGCAGGATCCGGAGCTATATCTTGATTTTATGCTTTGCCTGGTGATTCCGGCAATTCTTGGAGCCAGGATATATTATGTGCTGTTCCGTTTGGATGACTATGTAAAGGGATCCTTAAAGGATACCCTGATTGCCATGATTAATATCCGGGGTGGCGGGTTAGCTATCTATGGCGGTATTATTGCAGGCGTGATTACCCTGGTTATCTTTGCGAAAAAGCGGAATGTGTCAGCATGGCTGATGCTTGATACCTGCTGCATGGGTTTATTAGTGGGACAGATTATGGGAAGATGGGGAAATTTCTTTAACAGGGAGGCTTTTGGTGATTATACGGATTCCCTGTTTGCGATGGGAATCCCTGTGGAATGGTTTGGTGGAAAAAATTATCTGCTTCGGTCAGTAAATAGTGGAATGATCACACAGGAAATGATAGATCATGTGCTGAATGTGGATGGCATGGAATTTATTCAGGTGCATCCTACCTTTCTTTATGAATCGGTATGGAATCTTCTGGTACTGTGCATTATTTTTTTATACAGAAGGCGCAAGAAATTTGATGGTGAGCTGTTTGCCATGTATGCATGGGGATATGGTCTTGGCCGTGTATGGATTGAGGGGCTTCGTACCGATTCCCTGTTCCTGCCGGGAAATCACTTCAAAGTATCACAGCTTTTGGCTGCCTCCTGCGTGCTGGCTGCTTCGGTTTATATGATTTATAAACGGATGCAGTTAAAAAACCAGATAGTGGAGTAAGACGGAGAGCAATATACAAAATAGATTGATAAAAAGAACAGGCAACAAAGGAAAACTTTGCTGCCTGTTCTTTTTATGTGAAGAAATACAGGAATAATTTTTTTAAAAGTGGAGGAAAAGTGGGGAAATTCGAACCTGTTCGCCACCATTTTTGCAAAAGAAGGGAAAAAGTGACAAAAAAGGATGCAAAACACAAGATATAGACTGAAATGGGAATGATGGAAACAATATGTTGTGTAAAAAGTGTTAAAAAGAACAAAATAAATGTCGAAAAAATGTACAAAATGCACAAAAAAACACGAAAAAGTTTAGGCAGTTTTGAAATTTTAATCCTTGCATTATGTAACCTGATAGGGTACAATAGTGGTTGTAAGTGGAGAATTGTGGTAGACAGTGGTAAATTGTGGTGGATTTACCAGGAGACACCACAAGGAACACCACCAATAGCGATGTATCCTCACAGGATACGTGCTATGCCCACTTAGGATTAAGAAAACAGAAAGGAAGGTGAGGTCATGTCCAAGGGGTTAAAAGGAGAATATAACCACTCTGTGGATGCCAAAGGCAGAATGATCGTACCTTCAAAGCTTAGGGAACGTTTAGGATTATCCTTTGTGGTAACAAGAGGAATGGATGGCTGCTTACATGCTTATCCGAATGATGAATGGGAAATCTTCGAGAATAAATTAAGTAAGCTTCCAACTACAAATACACAGGCGAGACAGTTTGTAAGATTCTTTATGGGAAGCGCAGATGATGTGGAGGTGGACAATCAGGGGAGGGTTCTCCTGTCACCGGTTCTTAGAAAATTTGCGGATATCACAAAAGATGTGACAATTGTCGGTATGGGCGACCATGCAGAGATTTGGAGCAGAGAAAAATGGGATGCACAGAACAATGTAGAAGACATTGATTTTGATGAAATCGCAAAGGGATTTGAAGAACTCGGAATTATGATCTGACGTTTGCCTGTAAAATCATCACAAGAAGGAGGGAAAACGTGGAATTTTCACATAAGTCGGTTTTGTTAGAGGAGACTATCGAAGGACTTAACATAAAAGAAGACGGAACTTATGTGGATGGCACCTTAGGTGGTGGAGGACATGCATTTTATGTATGCGCACGTTTGTCCCGTAAAGCAAGGTTCATAGGAATAGACCAGGACGCTGCTGCGATTGAAGCAGCAAGCGCCCGTCTATTACCATATCAAGATAAAGTAAAAATAGACATTATAAGAAGCAATTATCAAAAAACCCCCCAGGTAATCAATGATTTAGGTGTCAGCGGTGTTGACGGTATTGTTTTGGACCTGGGGGTATCCTCCCATCAGTTGGATACACCGGAGAGAGGGTTTACATACAGAGAGGATGCGCCTCTCGATATGAGGATGGATCAGAGGCAGGAAATGACTGCTAAAGATATAATTAACGACTATTCGGAAATGGAATTATACCGGGTAATCAGAGATTATGGCGAGGAAAAATTCGCCAAAAACATCGCAAAGCATATATGCTTGGCGAGGCAGAAGAAAGTTATTGAGACTACATTTGAGCTTAATGACATAATTAAAGCTGCTATACCAATTAGAGCTAGGTCTGCAGGAGGGCACCCGTCAAAAAGAACCTATCAGGCTATCAGGATTGAACTAAATCAGGAACTGACCATTCTTGAACAATCCATCGACCAAATGATAGACCTGCTGAATCAGGGGGGCCGAATTTGCATAATTACGTTCCACTCGTTAGAAGATCGGATTGTAAAGAGGATTTTTAGGACCAACGAGAATCCTTGTACATGCCCTCCCGACTTTCCTAAATGTGTATGCGGTAAGGTTTCTAAGGGAAAAGTCATCACGAGAAAACCAATTTTACCGTCACAGGAAGAATTAGAGGAGAACAGAAGAAGTAAAAGTGCGAAGCTTCGTATTTTTGAAAAAGCATAATTGGTAATTATTTATATAGAAAAGTACCACGGCGGCGAGAACGCCAATATTTGATGAATTGGGAAGTACCGGAAACACGGATGAGAAACGTATTTAGAAAAGGGGAATGTGACATTGGATTCAAGAAATTATCAGAGAGAATATTACATCGAAGGTAATACAGCAAGGAAGCTGAATACGGCACCGCAACGGGTAGAACGGCCGGAGCACAGGGAAAAGAAACAGCATCAGGTAAATGAAAGAGTCAGAAGAAATACAAGACGTGCAAGAGCGTTTGATTTGAAATATACATTGGCACTTGTAACAGCAACTGCATTTCTATTTGTGTCCTGTATCAGTATGCTGTCCTTACAGGCAGATATTACAGAACAGAAAAGACAGATTGCCATTTTAGAGAGCAACCTAAATGAAATGACAGATACAAACAACGAGACCAGCAAGCGCTTGGAAAGTTCCGTAGACCTGACAAAGGTGTATGATGTGGCGACAAAAGAGCTTGGAATGGTCTATCCAAAGACAGGACAGGTTATCTCATACGAGACTACAAATCCTGATTATGTGAAGCAGTATAAGGATGTACCAGAGAAGTAAATTCAGGTGATGATATGGCGAAGAAAAGAAAAAGATTTCTTGCAAGAATGCAAAACAAACTGTTGGCAGTAATTGTAATCATTACAGTTCTATTTGTGGCATTGGTTGCAAGAATTCTTTATATTAATGAAAAAGACGGAAAAAGATACGAAAAGATAGTACTCGCTCAGCAAAGCTATGACAGTATTGAAATTCCTTACCGGCGAGGCGATATTTTAGACCGCAATGGAACGCAGCTTGCAACGAGCGAGAAAGTATACAATCTTATTATCGAGCCGAAAAATATTATGCAAAGTGACGAGGTGAAAAGCGCCACGAAAAAGGCGCTGCTTCAGTATTTTGACATAACGGAAGCAGAAATAGACAAGGCATTAGAGGATAACAATTCCCTCTACAAAAAAATGCTGGCAAAGCTTTCTTATGAAGAGGTAAAACCCTTTCAGGATTTTATTGCCACGGATGATGGTAAAAATGTAAAGGGAATATGGTTTGAAGATGAGTATGAGCGATACTATCCGTATGGATCCCTTGCCTGCCATGCTATTGGGTTTACGGTAAGCGGCAATGTGGGACAGGGTGGTATTGAGGGTTATTACAGCAGTGAATTAAATGGCACAAATGGGAGGCAGTATGGATATCTGACGGAGGATATGACATTGGAGCGGACAACGAAAAGTCCGATCAATGGATATAATGTAATATCAACCATTGATGCCAATGCGCAAAGCATTGTGGAAAAGAAGATAAATGCATTTATGTCAGAGACCGGAGCCAGAAATGTTTCTGTGCTTGTTATGGATCCGAATTCCGGTGAAGTGCTGGCAATGGCAAATTCAAATTCTTATGATCTGAATGAGCCATATGAGGACAGTACGATTTCCTATCTGTTTGAGAAAAACTATATCAGCCACTTGTTGGAGGATGAGTCGAAATATCAGGCATATTTTTATGCGGAAGAAGGAACGGAACTGTCAGAGGAAAAGGTGAATTTAAAGACAATGCTGGAAAATGGGGAAATTTCCCCGGAGGAGAAAATCAAAAATATAAATGAGAATTATGAGGACTTTCGGCTGGTGTGTTTAAATAAGGCGTGGCGGAATTTTATTATTTCGGATGGATTTGAGCCGGGTTCTACCTATAAGACTTTTACGATTTCAGGAGCAATTGAAGACAGCATCCTAAAGGGTGATGAGACCTTTTTTTGTGGCGGTAACTTAGAGGTGGAAGATGCAGTCATTAACTGCCACAATCATCAGGGTCATGGACAGGTGAATATTCCGCAGGCGTTGATGCAGTCCTGCAATGTGGCGCTTATGGAAATTGCAAAGCTGGAAGGACGATCCACATTTGCAAAATATCAGAATGTATTTGGATTTGGAAAGGCAACCGGAGTGGATTTGCCGGGTGAGGCAGCCGGTTTGATTTATGACAAAGAACAACTGAATCCTGTGGAGCTTGCAACATCTTCTTTCGGACAGGGTCCGGCAGTCACGATGCTGCAGATCGGAACGGCATTTTGTTCCGTTATCAATGGCGGAAATTATTATGAACCCCATCTGGTGAAACAGATTGTCGATGAGAACGGTGGGATCATTAACAATATAGAGCCGACAGTACTCAGAAAGACAGTGTCTTCGGATACATCTGCATTTATGCGGAACACGCTTTTTGAGGTGGTAGAAAGCGGTACGGCAAATAAGGCGAAGGTTGAGGGATATACCATTGGCGGTAAAACAGGTACAGCAGAAAAACTGCCGCGCGGTAATCAAAAATATATTCTTTCATTTATTGGTTTTGCGCCGGTTGAAAATCCGCAGGTGGTTGTCTATGTTACGGTAGATGAGCCGCATGTAGAGGAACAGTCAACTTCCGGTCTGGGTACGATTATTGCACAGAGTATTTTTGAGGATCTGCTCCCATATATGAATGTCTATCAGACGGAGGATGCAGATAAAAGCAATAACATTGATGAGGTCGGTGATGAAGTGGCAGGCCCATTGTATGATGGAGCGGTACCGGATGAACAGATTGGTGAGAACCCGGCAGCAGGCAGCACGGGTGAAGACAATTCTTCCGATGGAACGTCAGAGGGAGGATCCACCGAGGATGGTGGTGACAGCCAGACAACAGAAAGCGGCGGTCAGACTAGTGAAGAGCCGGTGGAGGGAACGACTGAGAATCCGGACGATTTGCAAACATAATATATTTCCGGATAACGACATACTGTTGAGAGCCGGCGAAAGCCGGTTCGATTATTGAATAGGGCATGGATTTCATTGGGAGAGAAGTCCATGCCCGGGTTATATTCAGGAAAAGTGGAGTCCATTTGTAAAAGTTTGGCTTTCGCCATAAAATGATACAGATTACGCATAAGTTGAAAAAGTGGATAATATGATAAAAAAAAGGCATAAGGTCGCAGGATATGGTAAAGACTTTTACCAGAAAAAAAATTTTTGTGATTGCGATTGGCATGGTTACGATACTTTGTCTTTTGGTTGGAAGGCTTTCGTATTTAATGCTCGCAAAATCAGAATTTTATCTGGAAAAAGCAGAATCTCTTCATGAAAGAGAACGGAGCATAAAGGCAAAAAGAGGAATTATATATGACAGAAACGGTGTGGAGTTAGCGGGAAATAAACCTGTGAGTTCCATATCGGTTATCCATTCCCAGATTACGGATGAGGATCAGGTGGTAAGCGCGCTTTGCCGCATATTGGATTTAGAGGAAGCGGATGTACGCAAAAAGGTTCAGGCGCATACCATGCGGGAAAAAATCAAGAGTAATGTGGATAAGGAGAAAGCGGACAGCCTGCGGGAACTTAACCTGGATGGCGTTATGATTGATGAGGATTACAAACGGTATTATCCATATGACAGCCTTGCGAGTAAGGTGTTAGGCTTTACCGGATCGGATAACCAGGGGATTGTGGGGCTTGAGGTTGCCTATGAGGATGTATTAGCCGGGATCCCCGGCAGTATTTTGACGCTGACAGATGCGCATGGAATAGAGATAGAAAATGAAGCCGAGAGCAGATTAGAGCCGGTAGCAGGCAATAATTTATATATTTCAATAGATGTAAATATGCAGACTTATGCGGAACAGGCAGCGACAAAAGTACTGAAAGCAAAACAGGCAAAACGGGTTTCCGTGGTTTTGATGAATCCGCAAAATGGAGAAATATATGCAATGGTAAACGTACCGGAATATAATTTAAATGAACCATATACTTTAGTGGATGTAAAGGATTTATATGTCACTCCGCTTGAGGAGGAAGACAGCAGTGAGAATACAGGGGAGAAGGAAAATGAGAAGGAAACGGATGAAAAAACAACGGAAAAATCCACCAAACAGCAAAAGCAGGATGCACTGAATAATATGTGGCGTAATTTTTGTATTAATGATACCTATGAGCCGGGATCTACCTTTAAAATTGTGACAGCGACAGCCGCACTGGAAGAAAATGTTGTGAAAGTGGAGGATACGTTTTCCTGCCCCGGATTTCGGGTCGTAGAGGATAGAAGAATCCGGTGCCATAAAGTGGGAGGCCACGGTTCGGAGACCTTTAAGCAGGGGATTATGAATTCCTGCAATCCGGTTTTTATGGATGTCGGAGCGAGAGTCGGTGCAGCCAATATGTACAAAAATTATAAAAAGCTTGGGTTATTTGAAAAGACGGGGGTGGATTTGCCTGGTGAAGCATCTTCTATTATGCACAAGCAGGAAGATGTGGGGGCTGTGGAACTGGCGACCATGAGCTTTGGGCAGTCCTTTCAGATTACGCCGCTGCAATTATTGCGGGCTGCCAGCGCTGTTGTAAACGGAGGAACTTTAGTCACGCCGCATTTTGGGCTTTGGGCGACAGATGAAAATGGGAATACGACGAAAACGTTCCAATTTCCGGAAAAGGAAAATGCGATTCGGAAGGAAACCTCGGAAACCATGAAGGAGCTTTTAGAGGCAGTTGTAGCAGAGGGTTCCGGCAGTAAGGGGCAGGTAGAGGGATTCCGTGTGGGCGGTAAAACAGCGACATCTGAAAAGCTGCCAAGAGGAAATGCAAAATATATATCATCCTTTCTGGGGTTTGCGCCTGCGGATAACCCACAGATTATTGGGATTATCATGATTGACGAGCCGGTTGGCATTTATTATGGTGGAACGATAGCGGCGCCGGTTATGTCTGAAATGTTTTCAAATATTCTTCCCTATATGGGATTAGAGGCAGATTATGAAGAAGCGGATGAGACGGAAGAAACCATGCTGGAATTCTTTGAGGATACCGTAGACAGTTCTGAAAGGTAAAAATAATTCGCACAAATCATGCAGAAAATAAGCTTCT
>JAMPFS010000045.1 GCA_023664325.1 Clostridium sp. | reverse complement strand
TTTTCATAACTTATATTTTACATATATTTTAAAAAAAGTAAATGCTGTTGCCCTGCAAGAAGGTCTCAAAATCATTGACATTTCGACAAAAGATAGTATAATACTCTCTGAAAATCAAAATAGATGCTAACTGCTATTTCATGCAACACTTGGAGTTATGCCATATTTTAAAATTTACATTTCAATCTATGAACCCCCATCAAAAACTCTGGAACGTCTTTTTAATCAAATGTGGTTCACATCTTTGAAACCTAAATTTTCCAGTATGCTACAAACAAAAGGTAATAACAGAAGCTGCTATTTGACTATGCATCAAAAAATAGTTGCTACGCAACAGATGGGAGAGTTTTTAGAATGAACAAAAACGAAAATATTGAAAAGAAACTAACAGTCTCTATTTTTAAAGTATCGACTATCACCGCAGCAGCCGCCATATTAGGCGTCATTGCCCTGATCGTCATCTCCAGTCGATATTCTTATGCACTGCATAACTTTGGTTTTGCACAGGGAGATATCGGACGAGCCATGTTTGAATTTGCGGATATCCGTTCATCCCTTCGGGCGGCAATCGGTTACGACAGCCAGGATGCCATTGATACCGCAGTAAAACAGCATGATGAAACCATCATTATATTTAATGAATGTCTGGCAGAAGTCGAAAACACGATCGTCTCCGAAGAGGGCAGAAAAACATATGATGCAATTAAAGCGGAGCTTAATGATTATTGGGAACTGGATGCTAAAATAATGGAGTTGGGAGCAACAACAGACCGTGCGCTCTGCGTGCAGGCACAGGAATTGGCCCTCTCCGAACTAACCGCTTCTTATAACAGTATTTATAGTAAGTTAGAAGAACTATTGGATGTAAAGGTCAATGAAGGAAACCATCTTGCAAAAACACTGATGATTATCCAATGGATTCTTGTGGTCGCAATCTTGGCGGTAATTGCAATCGCAATGGTAACCTCCACTAAAATTGGAAGAAAAATTGCAAGAAGAATCTCTGTTCCTCTGGAAAAACTGGGTGAACGTCTTAAAACATTTGCAGCCGGAGATCTTGGCTCACCTTTCCCTATGGTGGAGACAGGGGATGAAGTGGAGCATATGGAAAAAGATGCAAGGGAAATGGCGGATAACCTCGACACCATTATATTCGATATCGGTGAAGTATTAGGTGAGATGGCATCCGGCAACTATACCGTCCGGTCAAAGGTCGCTGAACGGTATACGGGGGATTTTCAAAAATTATATGAATCCATGCGTCAATTAAGAGATCAAATGACAGAGACATTATTATCCATTGATGATGCCTCTAAGCAGGTATCCGCCGGTTCGGAAGAACTTGCCAATGCTGCACAATGTCTTGCGGAAGGCGCTACCGATCAGGCACATGCAGTAGCCGATTTGCATCTGTCCATTTCTGATATTACGGAAACTATGGAACAAACGGCACAGAGTGCAAATGAATCTTATAATAAATCACAGGAGTATGCAGACAAGGCTGATCAAAGCCGGCAGGAAATGGATACGATGATGGCTGCTATGGAACAAATCAGTGATGCCTCCACAAAAATTGGTGATATCATCACAGAAATCGAATCTATTGCAGCCCAGACAAATCTTCTGTCACTGAATGCCTCCATAGAGGCTGCCCGGGCAGGCGAATCAGGACGCGGCTTTGCCGTGGTAGCAGATCAGATTCGGGATTTAGCGGATCAAAGCGCAAAGGCAGCAGTGGACACAAGAGAATTGATTGAGGCTTCCATCCGGGAAGTTGCCAAAGGAAACAGCGTGGCAGATCACGCATCAAGCGCCATTGAATCCGTAGTAGACGGTATCAAGCAGATTGCCGCCTTCTCAAAGAACTTAAAAGTCATGATGGAAGAACAAGCCGAGGCCATGCGGCAGGCTGAAATGGGTATCAATCAGATTTCGGAAGTCGTAGAAAGCAATGCGGCAACTGCGGAAGAGGCATCCGCAACCAGTGAGCAGTTATCCGCACAGGCTGCAATGTTAGATCAGCTTGTAAGCCACTTTGAACTGACTAAAAACAGTGTAGAGTAGATATTTATCACATTTTTCCACCCACTCATCATAAGAGTGGGTGTTCTGCTCTGGCTTTCAACCGTTCCCATCTTCTGTCCACCTCAAGCTGAATCTCCGCCACAACATCCTGATATGGCGCTTTTGCAAGATGCTTTGTCCTTCCCATCATGGTAAGCCAGTCAATCACCGGTATCTTTTTCTTCATGTTCTCCGGATTATAACTCAAAGACGTAATGCCGTTTTCAATTTCAAACAACGGGAAATAACAGCTGTCCACAGCCGCCGCAATTACTCTGCGCTCTGTATTCGGCTTATCATTCCAGTTGAGCGGACATGCCGACAATGCCTTGATATATGCCGTTCCATATTCATTGGCATAAAGCTTTGCCTTTGCCGCTTTCCTTATAAAATCTGCCGGATTGGATTCTGCTGCCGTCGCCACATACGGCAGGTTGGTTGCCGCCATCAGCATAGGGGAATCCTTATGAAAGAACTGTTTGCCATACTGCTGCTCCCCCACATGGGAGGTTGCGCTCTTTGCTCCCTTTGGCGTGGAATAGGACAACTGATAACCGGTATTCATATATCCGCCGTTATCATATTCAAAAATAATCATACGCTCATTACGGATTGCGCTTCCAAGCGCTGAACCCATGCCGATATCCATTCCGCCATCACCGCTGACCATAACAAATGTGATTTCCCCTTTCGGATACTCACCCCTTGCCTGCCTTTCGTGAAACATCTCCACCAGCCCCGACAGTGTGGCAGCGCCATTCTGAAAAAGATTATGGATATACGGCACCTTAAATGCAGTCTTTGGATATGCCGTCGTCACCACCATGCCGCAGCCGGTCTGGAATAACAGGACGACATTTCCCTCGATTCCCGTTAGCAGCAAATTGACATTGACCGGAATCCCACAGCCGGGGCAGGCACCGTGGCCGGGTGCTAACCGCTTTGGCATTGCAGTGACCTCATTGAGTCTGCCCCCCTGCACCATTACCCTGGCACAACCGGGATTCGTGAATTTCTCTTCTTCCCCGGGCTTTTGCGCCGTTTCCGATTCCTTTATCACTTCTGCCTGTGTACAGCCCGGCGCTGCCCGTTCCTCTGTAATCGGAGCAAAATAATTCGCTGCTTGAAACGCTTCATTACCGGGATAAACTCCCGTATAATCAAAGTTTTTGGCATCCTTCTCATATCCTAACAGCAGCATTTCCTCTGCATCTGCCTCATAGAAATCTCTTCCACCTAAGCCATAAATCCGTGCAAGCACCCTGCACTTCGCCTGTTTTTCCTGCAGCATCGCCCTTAACTCAAGGGAGAGGTTGCCCCCTTTTGCCCCATAGCTGTCCTGGCGGTCTGCCACAACAATCGTGCCTGCATTTTTACAGATTTCAAAAAGCTCGTCCGCCGGGTAAGGCCGTAACAGCTTCGTGGTGAACACACCTGCCTTTCTGCCCTTTTTCCGCAGCTTATCCACTGCAACTTTCGCTGTATGGTAGGCGGAACCTAGAATAAACAACAATACTTCGGCATCTTCCGTCCGATATTCTTCCACCATCCCATACTGCCTGCCGGACAACCCGCAAAACTCCTCAAAAATACCCGGCAATGCCTGATGCGCCTGCTCCATCGCCATGTGAAGCTGATATTTGTTATTCAGAATATCCGGCTCATTCATATAAGACCCAATGGATACGGGATGCTCCAAATCCAGCGCAGAATACTCTGCCTCATATCTGCCAATAAATCCCTGTACCGTTTTATCATCTGCAAACACCACGCTGTTCCGTTTCTGGTGGCTTGTGAAAAAACCGTCAAATCCAACGATAGCAGGAAGCTTTACCTGCTCTGCCAGCTTTAATGCGCAAAGGTTAAAATCATATACTTCCTGCGGTGTATTGGCAAATAAAATCAGCCATCCTGTGTTCAGGGTATACATGATATCACTGTGATCCCCTTTGATACAAAGCGGCCCGGATACGGTACGGCATGCCACATTCATCACCATTGGAAATCTCGTTCCCGACTGTACCGGAAGCTGTTCTAACGCATATAAAAGACCATTTGCGCTGGTAGCGTTAAACACCCTGCCTCCTCCGGCAGCAGCGCCATAGCAGATCCCTGCTGCGCTGTGTTCCCCCTCTGCTGCGATCAGGGAAATATCATGCTCCCCATCCGCTTTCATCTGGTCTAAAAGCTCTGCAATCTGCGTAGAGGGGGTAATCGGATAATAACCCATGACGTGGTAATTTATCTGTTTGGCGGCATATGCTGCCAATTCGTTTCCACTCTCAAATAAAATCTGCTGTTCTTCCATCACATCAGCCCTCCATCCACTCTGTTTTCTGTCAAATAGGACTCACTGGTTACATAGGAATTGGCGCCAACCTCGTCATATTCCATGCCCTCAGGCAGCAAATCCCGGTTTTGCATAGCAAATTGGGGATTGGGATGCTCCCTCTCTGCTCCCATTACCAGGGCATTTGTCGGACATACATCTACACACCGCAGGCAGCCCTTGCAATGATTGTAATCCAATCCCATATTTACCATTGTTTCCTTCCCCTTATACTCGCCCTTTGCAAACTGGAATACCATATCCGGGCATGTTGTATCGCACAGACCGCAGTTGATGCAGCGTTCCTTAATAAATAAAGGGATATACCCTTCCCGGGAAGCAGAAAGGTCATTTGACACAGTTGAGCCAAAACAGGGGTTGACTCCGCCATAAGGCGCATTGGCATATCCCCACTCATTGCAGACCTCCCGGTACGGAATATACTCGAATGCATCCGGTGCAAACTGCCTGCCTGTAAGCTCCTCATACCCCCGCCTGATCCCGGTCAAATTCGCCTCAAGCATGGCAGGATATTTTTTCCCTATGGTTTCCCTTGCAATCGTAAACACTGCCTCTAACGGTATAAACCCGGATACTTTTGCAATGGCGCCTAACATCACCATATTGATTCTGGTTTTGGACTCCAACGCAATTTTCAAAGCATCTACACAGTAAACGGTTCCCGCATAAAGCTTCATTTTCTGACGGATTTCCTCCGGTGATGCATCCGTATTCATCACGATGTCAGTATCCTCTGTCACCCCGGCGATCACGGCGCTTTTGCCTATCATTGCCTCATGGAAAAGACCTAGAATATGTGGTGCCTCAACCGGTGAATTAATGCCAATCTCGGTATCCCTGTCACTGTAGCGTATAAATGCCTTTACCGGTGATCCCCTCTTTTCCGAACCATAACTGGAAAAACTGGCAGCATTTAACCCCATATATACTGCACCCAGCTCCCCCAGCATTTTTCCACAGAGATTGGCACCAAGCCCGCCAATACTCTCTAAGCGGATTTCATAATATCCATTTTCATTTGTTTTTGGTAACGCAATTCGACTTTCCATGCCAAAGCCCCTTTCTTAAACACTCTTGCTATCCATATTTTATACGTTCCGGTGAAAATCTAATCCCTAAAAAGCTGTTTTCTTCCATTTATCCGCCACTTAAAATGTGGAAAACCAGTTTTTGCCACACGTTGCGATAATGATAGACATTTTTCGACGAAAAAGGTATAATTGTTATATGCGTAATGTTTCTTCTTTGTTGGTCATATACATAGAAAGAAACACTGCCTGTACTATTTTTACAATAGAATGAAAAGGAGAAAGTTATGGGATTAATCAAAGCAATCAAAGGAGCAATCAAGGGTGTTGCAGTTGACCAGTGGAAGGAGTTTTTTTACTGTGATTCCTTAGAAGAAGATGTATTAATGACGAAGGGGCAAAAAAAGACCTCCAGCAGATTTGGCTCGAACAACGAGGGAAATGAAAACATTATCACCAACGGATCTGTTATTGTCGTCAATGAAGGTCAATGTATGATTATTGTTGACCAAGGGGAAATCGTAGAGTTTTGTGCGGAGGCGGGTGAATTCTTATATGACACCTCATCAGAGCCGAGTTTGCTGTATGGCAATTTAGGTGAGAACCTCGGTAAAACCTTTGCCCAGATTGGTAAACGTTTTACCTTTGGCGGAAATCCCGGCAAAGACCAGAGAGTGTATTACTTCAATACCAAAGAGATTATGGGAAACCGATACGGTACGGCACAGCCGGTTCCATTCCGGGTCGTGGATGCCAATATCGGCTTGGATGTAGACATTTCTGTCCGGTGTAACGGTGAGTATTCCTATCAGATTTTTGATCCACTCCTCTTTTATAAAAATGTCTGTGCCAATGTAAGAGACGAATTTACAAAAGATAAAATTGACAGCATGTTAAAGACAGAATTAATGACTGCCCTTCAGCCGGCATTTGCACAAATTTCGGCAATGGGCATCCGCTACAGCGCTGTACCGGCGCATACGAAAGAGCTTGCAGATGCATTAAATGCAGAGTTATCCGAAAAATGGGGATCTCTCAGGGGTATGAAAATCATCTCCTTCGGCATCAATACGATTAAGGCATCCGAAGAAGACGAGGCAATGATAAAGGAGCTTCAGAAAACGGCTGTGCTCCGCAATCCAAATATGGCAGCCGCAACGCTGGTTGGCGCCCAGGCAGAGGCTATGAAATCAGCGGCTTCCAATACATCAACCGGCCCGATGATGGCATTTGCCGGAATGAACATGGCAAATATGGCTGGCGGCATGGATGCTAATTCCCTGTTTGCAATGGGGCAGCAGCAGACAACGCCTCCGGCAAGTCCAACACCAACAGCACCGGCATCTGCTCCTTCCGCACCGGAAGCTGCGGCGCCTGCCGACAGCACATGGACTTGCTCCTGCGGCGCTGTCAATACCGGAAAGTTCTGTGTCGAATGCGGCGCTGCCAAGCCTGCTCCGAAAGAGGGCTGGACTTGTTCCTGCGGTGCAGTCAACCAGGGTAAATTCTGTCCGGAATGCGGCGCAAAAAAACCTGCCGGCGCTCCGCTATACCGTTGTGATAAATGCGGCTGGCAGCCGGAAGATCCAAAGAATCCGCCAAAGTTCTGTCCGGAATGCGGTGATGTATTTGACGAAAATGATATCGAGTAGATTCCTACTTTATAAGGAGAAGACAAATGGATGATTTTAACGACATGAATATTGTTGACACAAAAGAGGAGACAGACAAAAAGTGTCCTCAGTGTGGAGGGGTTATGGATTTTAACCCTTCCACCGGTAATCTGAAATGTCCGTATTGTGACTACGAGGCGGACATTGAGCCGGAACAGACGGTATCTGAAAAAGCGGAAGAACTGGATTTCTATGAGGCAGAACATACTGCCAATAAAGACTGGGGTACAGAGACAAAAACGGTTCTTTGCAAAGCCTGTGGCGCTGAATCCATATATGATGCCCTACAAACTTCCGCAGTGTGTCCGTTTTGCGGCTCTAACCAGGTTATGGATGCAAATGAACAGGATACCATCGCCCCCGGCGGTGTCGTGCCTTTTGCCATCAGCGACAAGGAGGCATCTGCACTCTTTCACAAATGGATTAAAAAAAAATGGTTCTGCCCGAAACTTGCCAAAGACAGCGCAAAACCAAAACACTTTAAGGGCATTTATTTACCTTACTGGACTTTTGATACCAACACTGTCTCCTCCTACAGAGGTGAATACGGAATCGACCATACCAAAAGAGACAAAAACGGCAACACAAAAACCGTGACGGACTGGCATAGAACATCCGGCACCTATCGGGAATTTATCAATGATGAACTGGTTCTGGCTTCTAAGAATCACGATATATCCATCCTGCACAGGTTGGAGCCGTTTGATACAGAACGCAATAAAACTTATGCACCCGAATATATTGCAGGCTTTGTTGCGGAGCGGTATTCCCTGGGGCTTAAAGATGCCTGGGGCAATGCCATGAACAGCATAAAAGCGAAACTAAGAAATACTATTACAGCAAAGATACGAAATGAACATCATGCGGATCGTACCCGGAACTTAACCGTCCAGACAGATTACCGTGATATTACCTACAAATATCTTCTGCTGCCAATATGGATTTCCAACTTTAAATACCATGACAAGGTATACCAGTTCATGGTAAACGGTCAGACCGGAAAAGTTGCAGGCAAAACCCCTGTTTCGATTCCAAAGATAATCATCACTGTAATCGGGGTGATTGTGCTTTGTGCGCTTTTATACTATCTTGACATATGGAATTAGGAGGCTTTATGCTATACATACTTATTATTATTTTAGTCCTTATTTTGGCAATCATTATTGCCATCTACTGTGGCATACACTATATCCAACAAAGAACCAGGGAATTTTCAAGTAAAGTATTTGGAACCTCCGACATCACACAGGCTGCGGAAAAAATGCGGCAGGATTATGCGACAACCCCAAAATCAGTATCCGCCATGACCAGCCTGCTTTTGCCAAAAATTGTATCAGACTTTCCTGATTTTCAGTATGATGAAATGAAAGAACGTACCAATAACATTTTGACCGGCTACTTACGGGCAGTCTCCGAGCGCAATGCGGGCTTATTAAAGGATGGAAATACCGAATTAAGACAGCAGCTTTCAGATTACATTCAAATGCTCTCCTCAAAGGAGCTGCACGAGCATTTTGAGCAGATTAAAATCCACCGGACGGAAATCAGCCAGTACCGAAAAACAGAGGGGCGTTGTATCATCACATTCCAATCGTCCTTAGAATGTTATCACTATATTACGGATGCCTCTAAGCAGACAGTAGACGGTTCCAAAGAATATAAATACCAGACCAAATATAATACGGATTTAATCTATATCCAGGATCGGAATCTCGTAGAGAATGAACTGGATATGGCGCTGGGTGTCACCTGCCCAAACTGCGGCGCGCCTCTTTCCTCACTGGGTGCCAAAGTATGTGATTACTGTGGCACCCCTGTTGTGGAAATCAATATACATGCCTGGTCTTTCAGCAATATAGAAGAATGTCGGTAATTAATCACCAAAAAGCGGTGTTGACAAATATCTGTCACCGGAATCAGGAAGCAGCACAACAATTGTCTTTCCTGCATTTTCCGGTCTTGCCGCAAGGATGGAGGCTGCCTTAAGGGCAGCTCCGGATGAGATTCCCACAAGAATCCCCTCTGCTCTGGCAAATGCTTTCCCTTCTGCAAATGCATCTTCATTTTCGATCGCAATCACTTCATCATAAATCTTTGTATTTAAAACATCCGGAACAAATCCGGCTCCAATTCCCTGAATTTTATGCGCACCCGGCGTTCCTTTTGACAGAACAGGGCTTGTAGCAGGTTCCACTGCCACTACCTTGACATTCGGGTTCTGCTCTTTTAAATACTCCCCAACACCGGTAACGGTTCCTCCTGTGCCGACACCCGCCACAAAAATATCAACCTTGCCATCTGTCTGTTTCCAGATTTCCGGCCCTGTGGTAGCCTTATGAATAGCTGGATTTGCCGGATTGACAAACTGTCCGAGAATCACTGCGCCGTCAATCTCCTTTTCCAATTCCTCTGCCCTGGCAATGGCACCCTTCATTCCCTTTGCGCCTTCTGTCAATACCAGTTCTGCCCCATAAGCTTTTAAGAGATTTCTCCGTTCCACG
Organism: Clostridium sp.; assembly: GCA_023664325.1. Lineage (GTDB taxonomy): Bacteria > Bacillota > Clostridia > Lachnospirales > Lachnospiraceae > CAG-590. The sequence continues at coordinate 12,881 of JAMPFS010000045.1, read as the reverse complement.
CTCATGGTATCAGGAAGGGTAAGAATTGCTTTATATCCCTTCGCTGCGGCTACTGCTGCCAGACCGATTCCGGTATTACCGCTTGTCGGTTCGATAATGGTTGCCCCCGGCTTGATTTTGCCGCTTTTCTCAGCATCCTCTATCATGGCTAAGGCAATTCTGTCCTTCACCGAGCCAGCCGGATTCAGGTATTCCAGTTTTGCCAGGATTTCTACGTCTTTCACACCCGCCTTTTCACTATAGCGGTTCAGTTTCAGTAACGGTGTTCCTCCAATTAATTCCAATGCGCTTTCCTTGATTTCTGCCATATCGCTTACCTCCTATTTCCTATCTTTTTGATATGTATTATCTGTTTTCGATAATGTTATTATAATGATTACCCTCTGTCTTGTCAATGAATTTTTCTGTTTACACTCTTTGTTTTCCTTATAACTATCTATAAATAAAACTTATAACGGCAGCTTATCCTTTATATACTTTACTCCGTTTTGCACATAGCCGTTTTGGAATTTCTCCCTAATCTGCCATGCATACCGCTTTCCGGCATCTAAAAATTTTTCTTCCTGATAAAGCAGCACCTCCTGTACCTCCTTTGAATATCCCTGATAAAATGTCTGCATCTCCCGTATTACCTGCAAAGCTGCCTCTGCGACAGAACAAATCTCCCGATTTGGCATGACAATTTTTACTGTTTTTAAATCGTAATGCGCCGCATTTTTATAATTCTGCTCTGCCTGTACCTGCTGTCTTTTACTGATATTTTGCTCCGGCATCGTAATCAACCAGCAGATCAGGAGTTGTACAAAAGCCACATCCCTCGCATCCAGTCCACATTCTGCCAGAGGGTTGACATCAATCATACGCAGCTCAATATGGTTGATGCCATTCTCTGCCAAGGAATGTAAGTCATTTGGCCCTTTCGGTTTTAAACGGATTGGATAATACAGCTCGGAAGGCGCCTGTATCAGTCCCTTGTCTATGTAACCCTGTATACTGTCCACATAACTACCGATATCCGTATAATCAAATATTGGCGTAAAGAAATTCCAATATCCAAGCTCGCTGCACCGCACAGAGGCAAGCCCCAAAAATACATCCTCCCCGCATTTTCCCTTTTCCACATAGGAACTGTCAAGCAACGGACTGGCAGCCGTCACAGCAACTACAATCCACCCATAGACAACCAGCTTTTGCGCTAAGTCCAGATAAATGTGATTTTTATAGCCTTTGTAGTCTTTTTGTCCACTTTGTTCAAAAGCGCATTGCAACAGTTCTTCCGAAAAAGAATAATTCAGATGGATGCCGCTGAATGCCATTTTATATCTCCCATACCGGTCGGACAGGTAATTGCGGTAAATCGTTTTGGAACTGTCACTACCGGTAAATTCTGCAACCGGTATGTCATTTTCATTCTTAATATAAGGCGGATTGGAAAATGCCCATAAAATCTCCGGCTGCGGCAAACGGCTCAGGGTATCCTGAATCTGCCTGTAATACTTTCCCAACGCTTCCACCGCTTCCTGCGGACTGTACTCTACTCCCGTATTAATCTCTACCTGGTTCTCACAAAAATCACGCACAATATGGGCATCATCCGGAAACGGATGCGGTGTATGCGCCAGATATCCGTCCTGATCAACCCGCAATCCTTCTAACTCCAGTCCAAACTCTCCCAACAACAATTTTTCTTTTATTTTATCCATTGCAATATCCAACATATCTTAACTCTCCATTTACAGTGCTGAATAATCCAAAAACAAGGCTTCCATATCTTTTGGATTATCTATATATTCATAATGATGATTTGTTCCTAAATATACCTGTTCCCCTGCCTTCCATACACAGAGTACGGACATTGGAACCGAATCCCACACATATTTTCCCAGTGGTCTGGTAGAAAAATAAACACAGCCTTCCTTCTGTAAGTAAAATAAAGAACCTGCATAATTTGTATGCACATAAAAACATTCCCCGTCAAAGAACAAAAGGTTCATTTTGTTCCCCTCTGCAATTTTGCATAAAGCCGCATTGACAACTGCAAAGCGCTCCTGCTCTGTCAGGGGATGTTCCGTTTCCTCCTGCCTTTTGTCAATCATATCTACGAGATAATAAAGGATGCGTTCACTATCCGTCTGCCCCTCCTGCTGATAAAAATAAGAATCCAGTACCGGACACCGAAACATCGTTCCATTGTGCGCCAGTGTCCACCGCCTGCCGGAGCTGTCCTGCTTTACAAACGGATGGCAGTTTTCGTATTCCATATTTCCTTTCGTGGCAAGCCGGATATGGGCAATCGCCTCCCTAACCGAAATCTCATGACGCAGCCGTTCTTTTAAATATGCGCTTATGTCTGCCCGCACCGGCTCTTTTTCAATAGAAGGCATACCGTCGTAAAAGACCGCTAAACCCCATCCATGCGGATGTTCCCTGCTGTGGGAATAAAATTCCCACAAAAAATCATTAATTTTTGTTTTCTCTCTGCTACTCACACCAAATAATTCACACATGGCTGGCTTCCTTTCTTCGGAACAAACTGCCTTGTTGTTCGCTTTGTCTATTTCCTAGTATTTTGGTATATTTTATATGTAATAATATCACAGATGCTTCACTCTTTCAAGGGAAGAATGAACATCCCACGCCTTTCTGTTATAAAAAAAATTTATTACCAGTTAAAAATATTATGAATTGGACAGGAAATCACAAGCGTGTTACCATCCTTTTTGTGCAAAACATATCAAACCGATAGGATATGAGTGTATTGCCGAAAGGAGTGTGATGCAATGGCGTTAATTGAATTACATCATATTGACAAATGTTTTGAACAAAATGGAGAGAAGGTAGCTGCCCTGAAAGATATTAATCTTTCGATTGATACGGCAGATATTTATGGGATTATCGGAATGTCCGGCGCCGGGAAAAGCACTCTGGTACGATGTTTGAATTATCTGGAACGTCCCACAAATGGCGAAGTTGTAATCGATGGAAAGACATTGGGAACTCTTTCCGAGAAAGAACTCCGCACCAAACGCAGTGAAATTGCCATGATTTTCCAGCATTTTAATCTTCTGATGCAAAAAAATGTCCTGAATAATGTCTGCTTTCCGCTGCGTCTTCAAAAAGTACCAAAAAAGGAAGCCAGGGAAAAGGCAATGGAACTGTTAAAAACAGTGGGATTGGAAGACAAAGCAAAAGCATATCCGGCTCAGTTATCCGGCGGTCAGAAACAGCGGGTTGCCATTGCCAGGGCGTTGGCATCCAATCCAAAGATTCTTTTATGTGATGAGGCAACCAGCGCTTTGGATCCACAGACAACGGAATCCATCCTGGCATTGCTAAAAGATATTAACCGGAACCTGGGCATTACGATTGTTGTCATTACACATCAAATGGGTGTGATTCAGGAAATCTGTAATAAGGTGGCAATTATCGAACACGGCAGTCTTGTGGAGGAAGGGAATGTCAATAAAATATTTGCAAAGCCGAAATCAAAAGCTGCCAAACAACTGATTTTTGGTAAGGATGAGTTTTCCGGAGACTTAGGAGGTGAAAAAATATTCCACGATATACAGGAATTAAAGCCGGATAGGAAAATACGCATTGTATATGCAGAAAACTCAGCATTTGAACCGGTAATTGCCAACATGATTTTAAAATTTCAGACACCGGTGAACATCCTGCGGGCAAATACAAAAAATGTAGGCGGCATTGCAAAAGGAGAAATCATATTGGGAATACCGGAAGAAAATGAAGTATATTCCAGCATTGTTTCCTATCTGGAAGAAAAAGGACTATCCGTACAGGAGGTGACAGATGATGTTTGATGAACAGATTATAGATATGCTTTGGCAGGGCGTAAAAGATACTGTGTATATGACGCTGGTATCCTCTTTCATCGGATATCTGGTAGGGCTTCCGATGGGAATCGTGTTAGCTGTCAGTGATAAAGACGGAATAAAACCAAATGCTTTCATATATCGCATTTTTGATGTGATATCAAATGTAATCCGCAGCATTCCGTTCCTGATACTGTTAATTTTACTGATTCCATTTACCCGTTTCCTTGTAGGAAAGAGTTATGGATCAACGGCAACGATTGTTCCACTGGTTATTACCGCAGCTCCATACATAGCAAGACTGGTGGAATCTTCACTGAAAGAAGTGGATAAAGGCGTCATAGAGGCTGCCAAATCAATGGGCGCTACCAATTTTGATATTGTGTTCAAAGTTCTTCTCGTGGAAGCGAGAACCTCGATCATTATGGGGGCGACCATAGCCACCGGAACGATTCTCGGGTATTCCGCTATGGCTGGAACCGTTGGCGGCGGCGGTTTAGGCGATATTGCCGTGCGGTATGGGTATTATCGGTGGCAGACCGACATCATGATTATTACAGTTGTGTTAATTATTATTTTATTCCAGCTATTCCAAAATGCCGGAATGAAAGCAGCAGCAAAATTAGATAAGAGAAAATAAAAATGGAGGATCAAGATTATGAAGAAAAAATTATTAGCAGGGATTTTAGCAGGAGTTTTAGCAGTGGCATCATTGACAGGATGCGGAAATACGGACAGTGCCAACAACACTGCGGATACCGGGAACGCGGAGGAGAGCAAGACGATAACAATCGCCGCCTCCGAAACACCCCATTCTGAGATTTTGGCAAAAGCAAAGGATATCCTAAAAGAACAGGGATATGATTTGGAAGTTACGGTTTTTGATGATTATGTACAGCCAATGACAGTCGTAGAATCTGGTGAATTTGATGGAAACTATATGGCACATATACCTTATGTGGAACAATTTAACGAAGAACAGGGTACGCACCTTGTCAATGCGGGCGGCATCCATTACGAGCCGTTTGGTATTTATCCGGGTACAAAAAAATCATTAGATGAAATCAAAGAAGGAGATACCATAGCAGTGCCAAATGACACGACAAATGAAGCCAGAGCCCTTCTTCTGTTAGCAGATAACGGTCTTCTCAAATTGAAAGACGGCGCCGGTCTTACCGCAACCGTAAATGATATTGAAGAAAATCCACATAATATTAACTTTCAGGAATTAGAAGCCGCACAGGTGGCAAGAGTGCGGGATGAAGTCGCATTTGTGGTATTGAACGGCAACTATGCATTAGAAGCCGGATTATCGGTAGCAAACGATTCGATTGCCTTTGAGGCAGGAGATTCCGAAGCAGCAAAGACCTATGTAAATATAATCGCCGTAAAAGACGGAAATGAAAATAATGATGCAGTACAGGCTTTGGTAAAAGTTCTTAAGTCAGATGAAATTAAACAGTATATCAGGGATACTTACGATGGCGCAGTCGTTCCGTTTGAATAAGGGATACTACAAACCATATAAAACACAATAACCGCATATACAGTAACAAATACAGGGAGTTATATCTTAAAATATAGCTCCCTGTTGCATGTTTCATAGATCCTATTCCATTGTATTTCCTATAAGAATGACCTTACTTTTTAATCTTCGCTTTTGAGCCTACGCCCTTTGACTTTAAGATCTTCTTATAGCTTGCCAGTTTCTTCTTCGGCACCTTAATCGTTGCCTTGCTTGCAATCCCCTTAAATGCCTTGCTTCCTACATTCTTGTTTGTCAGCTTGCTCGTCTTAATGGTGATTGTCTTTAAGTTCTTACAGCCATAAAATGCCTGTTTGCCGATCTTATTTACCTTTGCCGGAATCGTAATCTTCTTAAGCGCAGTACATTGATAGAACGCTTTGTCTCCTATGCTCGTCACATTCTTGCCAATCGTTACCGTTGCCAGTTTCTTACAACCGGAAAATGCCTGCTTGCCAATTTTGGTTACGTTTGCCGGAATCGTTACTTTTTTCAATGCGGTACACTTATAGAATGCCTTGTCTTCTATGCTCGTCACATTCTTGCCAATCGTTACCGTTGTCAGTTTCTTAGATCCGGAAAATGCGCCGTTGGCAATCGTGGTTACCTTATATTCCTCACCGTTAATCTTAACGGTAGCCGGAATGACAACTTTCTTGGCATTCTTATCACCACTGGTATAAGTAACAGCCTTTTTACCGTTCTCTACACTGCTAACCTTGTAATTGTTTCCGTCTACGGTTACCGGCTCCCCAGCCTTTATTGTATCTGCCGGAGTCTGCGGTGTCTCTGTCGTCTCTGTCGTTGCTGCTGCCTCTTTCACTGTAACCGCCTGCTTCGCTGTATATTTCGTGCCATCTGCATCATAAGTAACGGTTATCTCTGTATCCGTTTTTGCCAAAGCTGTGGTCGGTACTGTATAGTCCGTAATCTTCCCCTTGCTTTCATCCGAATAGGTTACTTCCACTTCCATTCCCGTCTTATCAAACTTCTCCCCTACGGTATAAGCGGTCTTCGTTGGCGCTTTGGTAATCTTGATACCGGTTGGCACAACTTCCTCAATGGCAACTGCATATACAGAGAATTTGCCTGTTTGAAAGGTCAGCTTCCCATCTTTCCATGTACAATCCAGACGTTCTGCCTTTCCGTCATGGTAGCGGTATACAACCGGCTTCCATGATTTTGCAGATTTCTTCTCTGCCTTTGCAAAATCCTCCGGAAGCTTGATGGAAATGTTAATATCCTCCTTTGTCTCTGTGATGCTTCCGCTCGTCACATTACCAACCTTATAATTTAAGCCAATATCCAAATATTGAATCTTAGAGGTAAAATTCTTAATCGGATTCAGCAATGCGGATATTTTTTCTACCCCTGTTTGGACATCAGTATCCTGCGGATCTTCTCCCACTTCTTTGATATCCAGAGATACATCTAAGGTTTCACCGTCTATCAGCGCTTTCTTTAAGTCTTCATCTTCTGCAATGATTCCCTCGATATCAATCTTATCACGAAGCGCTTGCCCTTCTTCCTCAATTGTGATATCGTCAGAATCGATAAAGTCACCTACCACGGTTGCACCCATTGTGGCTCCCATTTCTGTAACCTTTACCGTGATGCCTCTGTCCTCAATAACAATTTCGCCTTTCCCTGACTCAAGATTGTCTGTAGTAATCTCTGCTGAAGTTGTCCACTCCCAAACTTCTCCCCACTCATCCGTCACTGGAGCGCCATTCTCGTCCACAACCTGCTTGAATTCCATAATGCGGGAAGTGATATCGGAATCCTTGTACAGCCCCAGATAAACATTGTATCTGTCTTCTGCTGCTTCTCTAAAATTACCAAGAATCTTCACATTGGTGGTCGCATCTACATGCAGTTCCGGCCATTCACAGTATATTCCATATCCGTCTTCGTTATCAAGCTCATAGCCTTTGTCACGCATGGCATTAGCTGTCTGCGCTTCACCATCTGACGTTATGGTAAATGTGTCATCATTTCTCGTAACCGGATAGTGTACCCATGTTCCTCGATCATCAGGATTAGCCAGTGTTGCTGTCTCCTCATCTTTCACACAGGTATATACATCTTCACCATCTTTGTGCCATAAATATACCTTATAATTGGTTCCTACATTATTCTGGTTTGTCGTATAATAGTTTTCAAACCCGGATGAAATAATAACGCCTTCCACATCCGATGGCGTTGTCATATACTGCGCAGCCTGTGCATTTTCCTCATACTTTGGAAGATAGCTTACGTTTGCCCAGATATATCCGGTATTTTCAATGGAATATGTGTCTCCGTCAACCTCCACGGAACCTTTTTTTGCCGTCTCCATCAACTTGTCAATCACATCCTGTAATGTATCTGCATGCACCCAGTACTGTGCCTGTGTTGGACGCTCCTCATATGAGGAATTGTTATCATATGCCTCTTTTGAAATAAAGCAGCCTGCAAATCCAGTATGCTCCAAACCATCCTCGATTAAAGGCGGGGCTTCATAGCGGATGTCAATGTATCTTCCGGCACTCCCTCTATCCTTCAGCACACGCTGACTTTCTTCATCGCTTTCTTCATCCACTACCTCTTGTCGAGGCATCTGCACATCCAGCCCAAAACTTTCTGTGATGCCCTTTTTCACCTTTACTTCGTACACATAATCTTCTTCTGTGTCATTGTCGTAATAGGTCACTTCATTTGATGAGTCATAATCCACCGTCTTAGGCGTAACAGTCAAATAAGGGCAATCCTCCGACATCGCATCCGATCTCTCTTCTCCATCCTCTGTCCATGTTACAACCTTACAGTCCATGTCCTCCAAACAGAGCTTGGTACGAGCGTTGCGGTGTAAAATCATATAAAATGTCTTTTCCTCGCCATACGCATATGAAATCTCATCTTCACGAAGCAGCGTACTTTCAGACTTCTCCGCACTTGTATAGAATCCCACTTCCGGGTATCCTACATAAATCCGGACGGAAGATTCCTTGCCATTTTCATCCGTATAGCTGACGGTATACATTCCTGTCTCCTTGAAGTTAAAGTAGTAAATACCTGCTCCCTTTTCCTCTTTATGTTCATGCCATTGTGCCGTTCCATTCTCACCACCTGCATTGTTCCCTTCGGCATCCTTAACAGAAATTTTCTCCTCTCCTACTGCGTCCAGTTCTTTATCTTCTTCATTTTCCTTATAGCCGAAATAAAACCAGTTTCCATATAAATCCGACCCGTTTTCTTTGGCATAGTATGCATTCTCAGCCACTCCCACCGGACCATCATCATTCCAGTCAAAATCAGTCGTCACTACCAGACCATCCATTTTCTCCTGATAGTTGATGCCAATGCCACGTTCAGGAAAGTATTTCTCAGTCAAATACCGATCACCCTCTTCACCCTTTACATCCTGCTTCGGCACCTTCACATTCAGCCAAAAACTTTCTGTTAAATTCTCCTTAACCTTTACTTCATATACATAATCTACTTCATTCTCATCATCCCAATCAGAAACCATCTCCGAGGAAGTGTTATACGTCCCCTGAGGCGCAATGTAAAAATAAGACGAAATATCACCTGTAATATCGTTTTCATCCTTGGTATATGTAATATTGTCTAAATCCAGCCTGGAATAAGGATTGCGGTGTAAAATCATATAAAATGTATTTTTCTCACCCTCCGTATATGAAATATCCTTAATTAATGTATCCACAGACTTCTCTTCGCTTGTATAGAATCCCACATCCGGCCAGTTTACCTCAATCGTGATAGATGATGTTTCTCCATCTTTTTCATAGCTGATGATATAATCTCCTACTGCATAGAAGTTAAAATGAAAAAGACCTGTTCCTGTTTCATATTCATACCATTGTGCCGTTCCATCCGCACCTGCATTGCCCCCATCATACGTAACGGAAATTTCATCAATCCCTACTGCCTTCGGTTGTGAAGCTTCATCTGCTCTATAACCAAGATACACATCGGTTCCATATAAATCCGAATATGCTTTTTGGGAATATTGGGCATCCTTAATCACACCTGTTGGCTTCCAATCATTATCCCGTATCAGGTTATCGTTATCTGTCACTACTAACCCTGTAACCCCCGGCTCATTTCCATCGTCAATTTCTGTCGCGCTCACCGGTATTCCGCTAAACACCGAGAATACCATGCAGAACACAAGGAAAATCGCCGCTTTCCTCAATCTTCTTTTCTTCATAAAATCCTCCTATTCATACTCCTTCTTAACAAACAGTTACCCTAGCATTTTATCATTTTCCCTATTCCGTTTGGTGGGCATTGCTGCCCACTTTGGTTGTTTTTCCCACCAAAAAAGCACACCGAATATTCCTCGGTGTGCCATCTTCTGCTTTCCCTGTTAGTCCTCTATAATCCGAAAAGCCGGGTTCGGATTAATCCGCTCAATTTGTTCCTTCTGCTTCACATTTGCACTGACCGTCCGCAGACTGTCACATTCAAACAACGGAGCATAGTCTTCAATGGCAAGATCATTGATTTTGAAATAAGTCAGCTTGCCAAGCGCCTTTATCGGCGAGATATCTTTGACCTCCGTGAAGTCAATACATACAGTGTCCAGATAAACCGCTGCTTCAATACCCGCTATACTTTCCAGCATATTGCTGCTCACCACCAAAAATTCTAACCGGGGCAGCGACTTAATAATCGCCAAATCCGGTTCCATATAGTCCCAGAGTGCCAGCCCTTTCAGCCCATTCAGCTTCGGCAGTTCATCATAAAAGCTGTACTGGTTGCCTGCGGAATATATTTGTGCAAGGCTCGGCAGACTGTCAAAAACAGAAAAATCATCATTATTGACATAGATGTTCTCCATGTACAGCGTTGCCACAGTGGAACTTTCAAGGAAATCCAGATTTTCATAAATGTTCCCACCCAGTGCAACGAGCGCTAAAGACTTACACTTTGACAAATCCGGCAGTACCGAAACCGGATTATCAGCTATACATAACGCCTTTAACTGCGTAAGTGTCTCTACCACCGAAAAATCCTTGATTTCATTTCCCGCCAAATACAATGTCTCAATCGGCAAGCCCTGAAGCGGACGGATATCTGTAATACGCTGGTCACACAGCACAACTTCTTTTAAGTTCTTCATCCTGGAAAGCTCGGTCAAGTCCGCTATCTTTCCTTCGATAGTATGCTCTCCGGTCAGGCGGTGGCAGATTACCATTTCCATCTCCTGTACATCCGTGTCTGCCCCATATATTTGGTTTCCCATCACCACAATCCTGGTAATCCGGTCGTAGTCTTCCTCCGTAATCTCCTCTTTTCCTAACAGTACCGGTAACACCCGTTCCAGTCCGCCGTCAAAAGTAGGATTGCCCTCATCACTTTCCAAAACCATCAATTCTCCATCAATCTTCTCTGACACTGCCAATTCCTCTCCGGTCTCTCCTTGCGCCGCCGGTTCTTCGGTCTCCTCTTTCGCTGTCAATTCTTCATTGGTCTTCTCTGGCACCAATGCTTCCTTATTGTCCACCTTGCCCTCTCTGAACGGATTCTCCGAATATTTACGAAATTCCATCTTCATCGTAAAAGCGGTGGACAAAAGAACTGCCGCTGCTGCTACTTCCACAGCGCCAATCAGGCAAAGTCTCCCTGCAAAACGTCGTTCGCCAACCCGATTCCTCACTCTCTCCAGCGCGCTTTGCAGTTTGGAAACAGACTGATACCGGCGTGCCGGATCAAATGCAGCCGCCTTTTGTATAATTTTACGGATCCTCCGGTAAGCTCCTCTGTCTTTTACCTGGCTGTCTGCATTTTCATCATATAAATATTCCAAAACCTTGCCTATGCCGTACACATCTGTCCGCACATCACTCTGGGAATACCCATACTGCTCCGGCGCCGCATTTCCCTCTGTTCCGAAAAATACCGTATCCTTCGTATGGTTCTCTTTATAATCCCTTGCCGTCTCGAAATCAATCAGATGCACGTTTCCCCTGTAATCAATAATCAGATTTTTCGGTTTGATATCCCGGTGTACCACAGGCGGTTCCAGCGCATGAAGTTTTGTGACCGCCTGACAAATCTCAATGCCAATGCGCAGGATTTCTGCGGCATCAAGCACTCCGTTGCGCTCCTGATAGCTTTCCAAATCCATACCCTGTATATAAAATTTCAGCAGATACTCTGTCCCATTCTCCTTCCAGTACCGGGAGGGTTGGTAGTCCTGCGGAAAGGCTGTCGCCAGCTCCTGTATTTTTTGATGTTCCACTTCCAACACATTCCTGCCATCTTCACACTTTCTGATTTTCAAAAGATATTTCTCATCCGTCTGCCAATCTGCCACCATGTAGCAGGATTTCTCCGTTCTTTCATACAGACAGGATAAAATGTGGTAATCCTCCAAAAATGCCGGAAGCTCTGTCTTCTTGCCATTTTCCTTAAATTCTTTCAAAAAATCGTTTGCCAGATCCTGTCGGTTCATGTCCTCTCCCTCTGCCACTTCCAATATTAGAAGATTGCGAAACCCGAAAAAGTGAATCTGCGTTTTCGCAATCGCTTGATTCCCAGTATAACAGATATCCTTTTTCAACACAACTTCCAAAATGGGCAATTTTGCCCACCCCAAAAAAGGGTATACATGATATAATGAAAGTCAACTATTTATGATGGCTGAATTGTGTCCAATGATAATCAAGGAGAAAGAAATGAAATCAACAAAAGAATTACTCAATTTGCTGCAAAACCTGAATATTGAAGAATTTAAAAATTCCGACTCCTTTCAAGATATGAATATTTCCAGTTATCTGAACGAATTACTGTCTCGTTATGGTCTTCAGGCGAAAGACATTATTATTAAGCTGAACATGGAACGTTCCTATACTTATCAGATTCTAAACGGACGCCGTCAGCCCACCAGAAATTTTTTAATCCGCATTGCATTCTTATGCCAATTATCCATTGAAGAGACACAAAAGCTTTTGTCAGCAGGCGGCCGCCCGATCCTATATCCCCGCAACCGCTTTGATGCCGCCGTTTTATACTGCCTGCAGCATCAATTACAGGAAGAAGACTTAAATGAATTGCTGATTGATATTGGAGAAGACCCCCTGAACTGATTGTTACATCATTTTTTGATATCGAAAGGCAGCAATCCCTTTTCGGATTGCTGCCTTTCTTTTCATTTAGAAGCCTTCTTTTCGAGACACCAGTTATCAAAAACAGAAAAAGTCAAAGCATTCCTTACTGTGCCTGCAGCCTGGCAAGCTGTTCTTTTAATCGGGCAATTTCTTTATCCTTTGCTGCTAACGCTTTGTTATGTTCCCGATCCTTCGTTGCCAAAGCCTCATCTTTCGCTGCCAAAGCATCTTCGTATCCGTTGCAGATAATGTCAATATCCGTCATGTAAGATTCATCCGTCATATCGTCAAAGTCCTCCGTTTCATAATAGTGGGAGTAGAGATAGTCATATAGAGTCTGCGTGTACCGTTTGAGTTTTAACGCATCCTCTAAGGTGATATTCCCTACCCGAAGGTTTTCGTTGA
>JAMPFS010000044.1 GCA_023664325.1 Clostridium sp. | reverse complement strand
AAATCTTTTTTTCGGGCTGCAATTGATAAATACTGTTTTCATACGAAATCCTCCAGTCTGGAAAAATCATCTAAAAAAATCACTTCGGACTTTTCAAATCCATTATTGATTGCATTTCTGCCTGCCATATAGGTAAAGGTTTCCCGTTCCTGTTCCGTGACATCACCATACACAATTACTTTGAATAAATTATGCTTTCCGTAACGCAGGGTATGGTGCATCTGCTTTCCACGGTAAGTGCTGAGCGGCGTGGAAATGCCAATGCTCCGGTCAAGAACATTTTTCACCATGGGGCTATATGTACCGTATAGATTTTCCGTAATAATGACAAATTCGTCTGCCTGCCCGATCACACGGGAAGACTGCTGCAGGCGGTCTTTCATAAAACATTCCGCCGGATGCTTCGTCCAGCAGCCAAAACAGCCCTGACAGGGAGCATATTTCCCATCTGCATAAATGATCTCATCACATTTTCCGTTCAGTATTTCATGATACTGTGTATCCAAATCGTGTAAAATTACTTTCATATCCGCTTCCCTTCTTATAATATAATTCATGTTATATGACGGGAATTATATACAGTTTTGCCCGATTTGTCAATCCAATTCCACCGTATGATAACATATTATCCCTCCAATGGAACCACCAGATCCACGCCCAGTTTTCTCAAAGTACCATCCAATGCATGCAGCGTTTCTTTTATATTTTCCTCGGTACAGTTGTAACCCATGTGTCCAATCCGAATCACCTCACCCGCCATAACATCAAAAGATCCGGCAAGCATAATATTGTAGTCCTCACGCATAATCCTTAAAATCTCTGCTGCCGTAACACCGCCCGGAACAGTAAAGACTGTAACCGTATTGGAATATCCGTTTTCCGCATATAATTTTAATCCTGCGCGTGTCAAAACCTGCCTTGTTGCAGCCGCAATTTTCTCATGACGCTTTAAAAAATCTGCATCCGTTTTTATATTTTCCAATGCCTGCCGCAAACCATAAATATCACTAATTGGCATGGAATACGGAAACCACTTATTTTCATAATAATTTTTAAACGTCAAAAGATTCGCATAGAAGGATGGAATCTTTGTCTTTCGGTTTTCCATCATCTGCTTTGCATCCTCGCTCACAGTCACAAGGGTAAGTCCAATCGGACAGGAAATTGCCTTTTGGGAGCCTCCGCAGAGAATGTCAATTTTCGATTCGTCCACATTGACCTCATTCCCAAACATACCGGATACAGAATCTACCACAGTTAAGATGCCGTACTCCTTTAACAGCGGACAAATAGCAGCAATATCATTTAACATACCGCTTGGCGTATCACAATGCACAACCGTTGCATACTTAAAAGCAGCATCCTCTTCCAAAAACCTTCTTAACGGTTCTATCTCAATTTCTCTTTTATAGTCCGTGGTATACAAAACCGGATTGCCGCCATATAAACTTACAAAATCGGCAAAGCCCTTGCCAAATACGCCATTATCTAAAACCAGTACCCTGTCTCCCAGCTCTGTCAGGGAAGCCACTGCTGCCTCCAAGCCCAGGATCCCCTCCCCGCTAAGGATCAGGCTCTCATTTTTCGTGTGTAAGAGACTGCTGTACAATTCACATGTCTCTTTATAATAGTCATAAAAATCGAAATCCAAATCCGGATTTCCTGTCTCCATACTTCTTGCCATTCTAACATTTTCTGCGACCATAGTTGGTCCCGGTGTCATCATCTTATACATAGTTTCATCCTCTCTATCTATTTTTTAAGACGTCTTATGTTCTGTATCATACTCCCACATTGGCACTTTTAAAATATCCAGTTTTTACTTTTTAAACAGTGCCAGTTTTTTACAAAGGCATAGCGATGGCTATAGCCGGATTTTCGGATACCGGAGATTGCACAGGCAAAATTCAAAGAAAATAAAAGAAAAGAAGAAAATCTATTGATAAACCAACATGAAATGCCGTATAATAAAGCCGAATTTGAAAGGAGTCATTATGCAAAAGAAAATTGCAATTGTAAACGATATATCCGGCTTTGGACGCTGTTCCGTTACCGTCGCGCTCCCCATCTTGTCTGCCATGCGGATCCAGTGCGGCATCCTTCCGACTGCAATCCTGTCTAATCATACCGAATACCCGGATTACAGTATGCTGGATTTTACTCCTTATATGAGCGAATATCTGGACAAATGGAATCAGCTTCACTTAAGCTTTGACGGCATTTATACAGGCTTTTTGGGTTCAAAAGAACAGCTTTCTATTATTCGCGATATGCTGGATCACTTTTCTTTTTCACAGATTGTAGTTGATCCGGTTATGGGAGATCATGGCATGATTTACGACTCATACACAAGAGAAATGTGTGAAAGCATGCAAAAACTGGTATGCCATGCCACGCTTACCACCCCTAACCTGACGGAACTGTGTCTTTTGACAAACCGGAAATATCATGAACATATTCATGCTGCTGAAATTGAAAAAATGTGCCAGACTCTGGCAAAAAATGGCCCTGCGCAAATTATCGTAACCGGAGTGGAAAAAGAGGATATGATCGGAAATGCCATCTATGAAAATGGAAGTTTTGATATATTATATGAGAAAAAGGTGTTACCACTACGCCCGGGAACCGGTGATGTATTTGCATCCATCGTAGCCGGATTAAGTTTACATAACATTCCATTGAAGGAGGCCGTACAGACTGCCGCCCGTTTTATCGTTACGTGTTTAGAAAGCGCTGAAAAACAAAATATTCCAATCAATGACGGTGTATGTTTTGAAGAACACTTAAATATATTAGTACAAAAAACAGCGCTAGTGACCTAACGGCTATAGGTCACTGACACCGTTTTTTTACCTAACTTTTTCCGAACCTCTGTATAGTAGTCTGCATATTCCTGTGAAATCAATCTCGATTTTACAAGATTCTCTAATGTAATCTCAAACTCTTTTGCCGGTACTTCCGCATAACACATATCTTTTAGAGCCTGTTCTACAACCTCCTTATATTCCCTGATATCGTAAACCCGGTCTTTGAACAGTATATTGGCTGCATAAATACGTTTAAAAAAACCATTCACCTTATCTGACTTTGTCACCTTATCTTCCGGCATAAAATTCAAATACAGCAGATCCATCACATCAAAAATGGAACGGTTTGAAAACTGGATATCGGGATAAATCTGATAAAGGTTTTTGTATTTCTGTTTCCCATTTTTTGTCTTCGACTCAAAATAATCCGGCAGATATTCCTTAAACACACCGGTTACCATATTCTCCTTGCGAAAAGCCTGATATTCCATTTTACGATTTGCCTGTACCTTCGGCACATAATCCACATGCCGGATCAAATCCCTGGAAATACTGATACGGCGCGGTTCTTTTTCAAGCAAAAGCAGGTAAACCTTATTATGTATGCGCCATATAAATGCCGGACATTCTTTAATTCGGTATGATTTGGAATTATCAATCAATACCGGCCGGTGATCCCTGCGTACACGGTATTTCCGTTTTATTTTTTTGAGTACACGCTCGTTATAATGAGACAAATCCACCTCTGCTTCCGGTTGTTTCCTCTCGGCTTCCTTCTGTTTCTCCGCTTTTATGGAGTTGTTCTCTTTTTGTTTTGAAACCTCTTGCCCCACAGAATCAGTGGGAGCCTTTTTCTCATCCGGCTGCGCATTTGCAGATGATGCGCCACTCTTTATCACAGATACCGTCATAACGGAATCCTTCTCCCCATGTTTGCCGGTCTCTGCCACAAAATCACTATCTACCAGAGTGAAGGACTGGGAGTCAACGATTGCCACAACACCTGCAATCATACCCACTATAAAAAGATAAAACTGACCGAAAATGCCGGCTACAAGAATCATTGCAATTCCCAATACCGAAAAAAATATCACGCTTCCAATGCACTTTCTTGTCTCTGAATCCCCATAACGCAGCGCATTCCATATACGTTTCATGTTCACACCTCCACCTGCATATGCCAATTATTCCATCATCCATTTCCGCTGCTTTTATTGTACACCAGATATCATTTTTTTTCAGTATATTTTTACATTTTATTTGCCTTTTCATCTGTTTTGTTATATAGTATGTTATAAAAACAGAGGAGGATTCATGAATGGACAAAAGAATAACAGGCATCGTTGCTTATATTACATGGATTGGTTTACTCATCGCTATCATCGCCGGTGATAAGGAGGGTGCCAAATTCCACATTAACCAGGCATTAGTGATCTATTTATTCACATTAATTGGCGCCATCATTCCATGCATTGGCTGGCTTTGGGACGTGTTTATGCTGATCTGCTGGGTAATGGGACTGGTTTCTGCGATCAATGAAGAAGAAAAGCCGGTTCCGGTCATTGGCAGCATTAAGCTTATCAAATAGCGTATGGCATTCTACAAATAGGCTTGTTTCATAAACCGAGGCTGTTCAAAAGCCCCGGTTTTATTTATGCCATTCTTTTCTTATGCCTTTTTGCATATACTATAGGTAAAATTCCTTTGTCAAGGTGTACTATGCCATCTAATACTTCTGTTTCCATTATGAAATATATGTCTTTAATCCTGCTGCTGCTTGTTTCCATCTATGGATTAAATACCCATTCTGTACCGGACTCTGTCCTTTCCACCTCTGTGTTTTCGTACAGCGAACTCCCCATATACAGCGTGGATACTGATAAAAACGTCATAGCCCTTACTTTTGACAGCGCCTGGGGAACGGAGGATCTCGCAGATATTCTCCGTATTTTAAAAAAACACAATGCTCCCTCCACCTTTTTTGTCACCGGCGACTGGGTTCAAAAAAATCCGGATGCCATCAAAGCGATAGACGCTGCCGGCCACGAAATTGCAAACCACGGCAATTCGCATAAACATATGCCTCAAATCTCCCAGGAGGAAATGGCAACAGAGATAAAAGAATGCCATGACGCCGTATACAAACTCATTCAAAAAGACATGACACTGTTTCGGGCTCCCTATAGTGACTGGAATGATCAGGTTGTAGAGGTTGCAAAAAGTCTTGGCTATATGTCCATTAATATGTCCGTAGACAGCTTAGACTGGAAAGACTACGGTGTAGACTCCATTATCCGCACCGTATGCGAGCATAAAAATTTAGAAAACGGAAGCATTATTTTACTGCATAACGGCGCAACCTATACAAAAGATGCGCTTGATGTTATGTTGACTAATTTGGAAAACCAGGGATACTCCTTTGTACTTGTTTCTGACCTTATTTATACAGAGGATTATAAGCTTGACCATACAGGCAGACAATTTAAAAGATAACATGATTAAAAAATGTATAGGTTTGGAAAGAAAGGAACATACTACAGAAGACAGATGAGTGACAAACACTCATGCGCACATATGTGCATAAAAAACAACATAGAAGGAGTGCAAACAATGCGAAAAATAAGAAATTATCTTAGTCTTGTTACTTTAGGTATGGCGGTCTGCCTTTCCATGACCGGCTGTGGTAAGAATACCACAACAGGATCCACCAGCGGTAACAATGATAATAATGTAATTGAGGATGTTGTAGATGATGCCGGTGATGCTGTAAAGGATGTGGCAGACGGTGTGGGCAATGCAGTAGATGATTTGGTTGGAAATGGCGGATTCGATAATTACAGGGATGCGCATGATTATTTTATGGATACCATGAGTTCCTATCATGCAGATGCCAACTTTGAAATCCGTGACGAAGACCAGAATCTGAATGACTATCAGGAGGGCTCAAAGGGCTACCGCTTTAACCTGTATGATACCAGCAGTGATAAAAATGGTTCCCTGTTCGGTGAATTTTATGTAGATGCCACCTCCGGCATGATTTACCGTAAGGATGCAAACGGCAAAATAAATGAATATCCGGGTGCAGAAAGTGGAATGACAACCGGCACCGGCACTACAAGCGGCAGCCGTGGAACCGGCACCGGCACTACAAGCGGCAGCCGTGGAACCGGCACTGGCACTACAAGCGGCACTGCAAGCGGCAGCCGTTCTAACAGCAATACCGATGGAACCATCACGGGCAGCAACCAATAAAAATACCTGATTCCAAAATAACAGCCAGACAGTTGTTCTTAACCGGATACCTGCGATGGCTGCAATCTTAACTTATAGGAGTTCACCTATCTGATTTCCGGATAGCTGAACTCCTTTTTAATATTTGCTTGCATTTTTTATGATTTGCAACTATCATGCTACATATAGGAAACAGACAGCATCAAAACACTCTGAAACATGTGCATTTTTTGCTTTTTCATTTTATGTTAGAAAGGATCTTTGCTTATGGAACAGACTCCAATCATTGTGGTGGGGCATAAAAATCCGGACACGGATTCCATATGCTCCGCTATTGCCTATGCAAACTTAAAAAATCTCCTGCAGCCGGACAGTGCAATCGCCAAACGTGCCGGCAAAATCAATAACGAAACTGCATTTGTGCTGGATTACTTTAAAATGGATACCCCGGAGCTTTTAGCGGATGTCAACACACAGGTGAGGGATATTGAATACCGCAAAACACCCGGCATAAAAGACACAATTTCCATCAAAGAGGCATGGAAAATGATGCGGGAACTGGATGTTGTGACATTACCGATTGTCGGGCGCAGCAACTTGCTGGAAGGAATTATCACAATAAATGATATCGCAAAATCCTATATGGATGAATACGACAACACCGTGCTTGCAAAAGCCAAAACACCCTATGCGAATCTGGTAGATGTATTGGAAGGGGAACTGATCGCAGGCAACCCACACAACCATATCGTAAACGGCAAAGTAATCATCGGCGCTGCGAATCCACACCTGATTGAGCACTGGATTGACAAGGATGATATCATGATTGTCGGTGACCGGGTTGATACACAGATTTGCGGAATTGAGATGGGTGTCGGCTGCTTAATCCTCTGCCTTGATTCCCCTGTCAATCCATTGGTACTCCAACTGGCGAAGGAGCGGGAATGCAGCGTCATCACAACAAAACTGGATACCTATAGTGTGGCAAGGCAGATCAACCAGAGTATTCCTGTCCGTTACTTCATGCGGAAGGAACATTTGGTAACGTTTGAATTAGAAGAAACTGTAGACTCCATAAAAGAAATTATGTCAACCAAACGCCACCGTGATTTCCCGGTTGTAGACGACCTCGGACATTACTATGGCATGGTATCCAGACGTAATTTGTTAGCGCTCCGCAAAAAGAAGGTGATTTTAGTTGACCACAATGAAAAATCACAGGCAATTGACGGCATTGAAGATGCAGAAATCTGTGAAATCATCGACCATCACAGACTTGGATCCTTACAGACTATTTCACCGGTTTATTTCCGCAACCAGCCTGTAGGCTGTACTGCAACCATCATTTGCCAGATGTATCAGGAAAATAACCAGACGATTGAGAAAAATATTGCCGGTATTCTATGTGCCGCCATTCTCTCAGATACTTTGCTTTTCCGTTCACCAACCTGTACACCGCTTGATGAGGAAACGGCAAGAACACTTGCCGGAATTGCCGGAATTGAATTGGAAGCCTTTGCAATGGAAATGTTTGAGGCAGGAAGCAGCCTGAAAAACAAAACAGCAGAGGAACTGTTCAATCAGGATTACAAGACCTTTCAGGTAGATAAAACAGGTATCGGCGTCAGCCAGATCAGCTCCATTAACCAAAGAGAGCTTGACTATGTAGCAGAGCTTATGCAGGAATACATACCAAATACCCTTGCCAGCCTGCCCATTCAGCTTTCTTATGTTATGTTAACCAATATTCATGAGCAGTGCTCCACTCTACTTGCTTTCGGTGCCAATGCAGTAGAATATGCGGAGGAAGCATTCCATGTAAATGCCACTGGCAATGCCTGCACCCTCCCCGGTGTCGTATCCCGGAAAAAACAGGTCGTTCCGGTGCTGGTCAGCAGATTGCAGGAATTATCTTAGAGCGTCCACAAAACTGTTTAACGCCTGATATACTGCTGTATACCAGGCGTTAAATCTTAATTAGGAGTTTGCGGCTGTCATTTCACCCTGTTTGCTTCCACAATCTGTCCATTTTCATAATCCTTCGCATTTTGCAGGGTAATCTCACTGATGGCTGTAAGCGCTTCTTTTGTCAGAAAGCCCTGATGGGAGGTAACAATCACATTCGGGAAAGACAGTAATCTTGCCGTAACGGAGCTTTCAAGAAGCTCATCCTCTCTGTTTTCAAACACATTCCTTCCCTCTTCCTCGTATACATCAAGTCCCACGCCAAAAAATTTTTTACTGCGGATGCCCTGTATCAAATCCTCCGTATTCACGAGCGCGCCTCTGGATGTATTTACCAGAATGACCCCATTCTTCATCACTTCAATCGTTTCTTTCTGAATCAGATGATGTGTTTCCTCTGTCAGAGGACAGTGCAGAGAAACCAGGTCACTCTGCTTTAACACCTTTTCAAGCGAAGTATATTCCACAAAATCGAGATCCGGGTTCGGGTACATGTCATACGCAATCACCCGCATGCCGAAACCATGACAAATCCGGCACATGGCAGCGCCAATCTTGCCGGTTCCTATAATACCTGCTGTCTTTCCATAAAAGTTTACCCCGGTCAGTCCCACAAGGCTGAAATTATTTTCACGTACTTTGATATAACTTTTATGCAGATGGCGGTTTACTGCCAGCGCTAATGTCATGGCATGCTCTGCTACCGCCTCCGGTGAATATCCGGGAACCCGCAGCACGGTCATGCCATATTCATTCGCCTTATCCAAATCCACATTATTAAATCCGGCACAGCGCATGAGAATCAAGGATATTCCAATCTCATGGAGCATATCAATCACTTCTGCGCCGAGATTGGAATTGACAAAGGCACAGATCGCATCATATCCCCTTGCCAGCGACACTGTCTTTGGCGAAATATCCGTTTCCTGATACGTGATTTCAATATCATCAAACCGTTCCAACTCCCTGTCAAAAGACTCCATATCATAGCTTGTAGCATCATAAAATAAAATCTTCATAAACACATCTTCCTTTCGAACTTTTTGAGCATATATTCCAAGCATGGTCAATACTCTTTCTCTATAGTGTACCCCAAATCATGCCACTTACTCCAAAAATTCTCTTACTTTCTCCATCCGCCTTGCAGACTGCTCATAGAAATCTTTTTTGCCTGCTGTCAGGACTCTCTGTCTTTTTTCTTCTTTAGCAGCGCATTCATGTCTAACATCTCATTTTGGCTGTCATCCGCCTGCTTGCGCTTCTTTCCTTCCTGCCTGTGTTTTTTCTCTTCCTGTTTGTTCTTCCCCTCCTGCCTGCGTTTTTTCTCCTCCTGTTTGACACCATCCGGCACATGATCCGTTTGCGCCATCTGCTCGACCTTAGCCATATCATTCTTCACCGGAACCTCGTTTTTTTGTACTCTTATCCTGCCACATACGTTTGCGGCAAACCCGGCAGCCGCCTGTCCGCCAAGACGGATATATTGTAACACATCAATGGATAATCTGCGGATGGCAATGTCAAACAACAGTAAAAATACCGCTAAGACAAGCAATGGCACGGTCAATGATACCCTCGACTTTACCGCCTCCTGCTTCGCTGTCCAAATATCCTCCTCCATTGTAATCATCCTGCCCTCTGCCTGATTCACAAAGCTCGAAAGATCCGTACTGCTGTCATTAAACTGATACTCTGCTGAATACTGGTTTGCATAGGCAGTATTAAAATTTTTAAGAATTTCCTCTCCATTTTGTTTTCTCACACTGACATTATAAACACCGATTTCATCCATAGCAAGCTCTGCCTCAAAACTGCCCGGCTTTATGGCATCTAACGTAGTCTCTTTTGCATTTCCATTCTCATCCGTTATCACCGCTGTTACCTTTGTATTCTTATCATATTCCTTTGTCTCATAGCTGACTGTGGCTGTATTGCTGCCTTTGTCGATTTCTAACGTGTCCTCTCCAAGCTCCGTATCCGAAATAACATAATTGATAATATTCGACCACAGGAGTGGATAATTTTCCCATCCTGCATATTCTGCCGTCCACTCATTATTTCCATCACTATTCCACGCCACTGTCCTTCCAAGCCCGCACTGCCATGTGGAAAGCACAGGATCTTCCCTGTCGGACATAAGCAAAACATCTGCCGTCTGTTTTGGCGTCGCTGCAATGTATCCATATAGGGAAGGGCAGCCCTCATCAAACACTCCATCAAGCATCTCATTTCCACTGGATATGGTCGGATAAAATTCCCCATTCATCAAATATGTATTTGTGGATAAATACACCTCCTGAGCAAAAATCCGCGGTATCGAATTGTTGATATCCGTATAGTAATAACGTCCACCACACTGTTTGGCCAAATCCTCCAAAAGTTCTTTATCCGCATCATATCCCACTGCCACCGTAGATACCGTAATTCCTGCCTCATTGACCCGGTTCACCAAATCCCTGTAGTCACGGAATCCATCCTGCCCGTCCGTCAGCAATATAATATGCTTAAGCTTCGCATCACTCTTTACCATCTGTACATATGCTTCCTGAAATGCCGGATAAATACTGGTTCCACCACCATAATCAATAGACGAAATGCTGTCCTTTATCTCCATGATATTATCTGCCTGCCGGATCGGTACAATCCAGTGATAAGTATCATCAAATGCCATAATGCCAATCTCATCTGTGGTTCTCAACTGCTCCACCCCGGAACGGGCTGCCTGCTTTGCCAAGTCAAGCCCTGTGACAGTGGTATTGTCATCCGCAGGCGTGCTCATGCTTCCTGACTGGTCAATTACCATTGCCATTGCCATTTTGGGAACTTCTTTCTCTCCCTGCAAATCCATATATACCGGTAAAATATCTTCAAGCTCTGTTCCCCGGTAGTTGCCAAGCGCATAAGAATTATCGCCGCCAATACAGATATAACCTCCTGCAAAATCCTTCACATAGGATGCTAAAGACCTTGCAAAGCCATTCCGCAGATCATCATAATGCACATTCAAAGTGATAACAGCCTTATACTGGTTCAGTTCGGAAACTGCCGTTGGCACACCCTTCGGTGTCACCTTGTCATAGTTGATATTTGCCGCCGCAAGCACCTTTTCAAATTCATTTCCCTCATCTGCCGTTCCCTCAATGAGCAAAACTCTCGGCTTTGCCTCAATCTGTGAAAATGCTGCGTAGGTATTGTTGACACTGATCGTATCCTCCTCCGGTTCAATCACTGCCTTATACTGCGCAATGGTTCCATCCACTCCCTCATCCTCGAAGACAAACTGGTTTGTACCCTTATTCAGCCGGATGTCCTGCTGACCTTTCAGCGTTCTCCCTGCATACAGGGAAAGCAATGCATTCGTCTCTACATTCGATGTGACGGAAACCGTCACGTTGTAATGATCTCCCACATGAACCACCGATGGAACGGTGAGACCATCTATATAAACCTCCTTGTTACTGCCAATACAATCCTCTAAGGCAATCGTATAAAGCTCGATATCACTCCCCTTTAAGGCTGTCGCTGCGAGGCTCATGCTGCCCTCATTTTCATTTCCGTCTGTCAGCAGCACAATACGTTTCGACACTCCCTCATCAAACAAAGAACTGGCATTTTGTAACGCATTCTCAATATTGGTTGCCGTTGTCACAGGAGTCACGGTAAAGGAAGAAAATATTTTTTTCTCTGACAAAAACTGATCCACTGCCGTGTCCTTGCCAAAGGCAACTACCCCGCATAGATTCTTCTCTGGCATTTCCTGTATCTTTTTTTGTATATACTCCTCTATGTCCTCCATGTTACCGGACATACTGTCTGATATATCAACCAAAAATATGGTCTCGCTTTTCTTCTGCTTTTTTGATATGGAAATACCTGCCATTGCCAAAATAACACAAAGCAGCAGCAAAGAACGGACAGCCAAAAACTGTTTCTTCTTGGAAGAATTTACCTGCTTTATATATATCATCCACTCAATCACAAGCAGCACAATAACAATGGCAAGCAAAATATTGCGAAGCGCCCTTCCACCTGTCATTTTCCGTTCGCCCTCACCTGTCCGGCTCACCGCCTGAACCGGCTCCACATCTGATTCTTCCAACACCGGAAAATTCGTAATTTGGGTTTTGCCGCCTCCTGCTCCAAGCAGCTCCTCGGTAAGCTGGGACATAAAAATCGGAAACTCTGTCTGTAGCGCAAGATCCGTATTGTGTATATCAAAACCAAGCACCGCAAAAGGCGCCTGATTCCGGGTTCCATAATACCCGCTGCATTTTCCATCCTCTGTCTGCAACACCACAACAGCGCCGTCCGGCGGCATATAGGTAAATGTTTTCGTAACACCAAAGGAATATTCTTCTACATAATCCGTCACCGGGCTTTCCGTAAAATGGAGTACTGCATTTTCCACATTATCCTCTGAAACAATATAAGAAGTCTCATCGGGTAAAGACGGATAATTCAGAAAGAAGAACGCCGCATTTTCCGGCAGCTTTTCCATATCAAAATCCTGCGGCAGAGTAATGCCGTCAAATACATATAAGTCAAATGATTCCTCTGACTGATTTAACACACCGATATCATTCGACTTATACACTTCCACATTTTCAGAAAGCGACAGCGCTTTTTCCAAAAATACATTTCCATCGGAAAGAAGCAGTATTTTCTTTTCCACCGCTGATGCTGCCTCTATACTCTGGCTGTTATCTGCGTTCAAATCATCCCTCGCGCTAAGCTCTGCCTTTAAGATCACACCTTCGTCTAACAGAACATTCTGCGGAGCAAAATATACCGTTGCGCTCTCTCCCGCAGGAATCGTTACAGCCTGCACATCTACAATTGCCTGATCCACATATAAGCTTACATCCTGTGAGACATCCTTTGTGCCATAATTTGTAACCTTACACAGTGCTTCGATTCTCTGATTTCCAACTGCTCCCTGATTGATATCCTGATCTTTACCCTCCGGCTTTTCTGCCGTATAGTTTACATAATCTACCGAACAGTTTTCCCCCTGGGAATAGACAGCCTCCACAAATAAAGAAGCCTCTGCATTGCTCCGGATCAGTTCTCCACTGTCAAAATCTGTATCGGTATAGCATATCACCACTACATTATCCATACCGGAAATCAAAGAATTTACCATTCCCGCTGCCTGGTTTAAGGTTCCGGCTTCGGAAGAAACCTGCAAATTTGACAGTCTGTTTTTCAGGGTTGTCTTATCACTTCCCTGATAAATTACATTTGCTTCACTGTCACATGCGATCAGTGTCACCACTGCCGATTCTGACAATCCGTCAATCTGCCGCTTTGCTTCTTTGATACTGCTTGCAAGCCTGCTGTCCTCTCCATCATAACGATATTCCATGCTTGCGCTGGTGTCCATAACCAAAATCACATTTTCACCTGCAAGACCGCCCCGCTTTAATACCGGCGCCGTCAATGCCAAAATCAGCAAAAGCATCAACAAAAGCTGCAAATACATAAGAATATTCTGTTTTAATTTTTCAAAAGGTGTTTTGGCTTCTAAATTCTTATAGATTTCCTTCCAGAGCAGATTAGAGGAAAACGGAGTATCCACCGCCTTTTGCTTTAAAAGATATAATAAAATGATGACCGGAATCAGTATTAGAAATGCTAACGGCCACAAATTCTGTATTGTCATGCCATATCCTCCTTAAAACTCTTGCAGGGTATTCCTCATCTCCCCTGTAAGACACCCGAAAATCCATGAAGCATTGCATAAATTAAGGATTCATCGGACTGCATAAAAATATAGGCAGCCCCATATTTTCCGGCAAGCGCCTGCAAATGCTCCTGCATTGCATGAAGCTGCTGCCTATACTGCTGTATAGACGCATTTGACATGGTAATCTTTAAACGCTCCCCGGTTTCCATATCCAAAATATTGACGGTACCCTCATAATTTATATCAATCTCTTCCCTTGCCAGAATCTGTACCAAAACCATTGTCTGTTTCCGGTATGCGAGATATCTCATGGCGTCCTCAATCCCCTCCCGATCGAGAAAGTCACTGATTATAAAAGAAACACCCCCGTTTTGTACCGGACGGGATAAAATCGTCTTATTTAAAGCAGTCTTCCCATCAAAGGTAATCCGCTCCAAATCCCTTAACACATGAGGAAATGCTGCTGTTCCGGTTACACCCTTCCCTCTGACCGTGGAACCTTCTTTCATTTCATTGATATAAACACGATCCAAATTATTCAGAATGATGTAGGAAAGCGCCCCCGCCATCTGCAATGCCAGCGTCGATTTGGGAACCTCTCCAAATTGCATGGAACGGCTGGTATCAATAAAAATCTGGAAGATACCCTCTTTTTCTTCCATAAACTGCTTAATATAAAGCTTGTCCGTACGTCCGTAAGCATTCCAGTCAATACGCCTGATATCATCCCCTAACATATATTCCCGGAAATCCGAAAATTCCACAGAGGAACCTTTTGCGCTGGATTTGCGGATTCCGCTCATGCCCTGGCTAAGCCGCATATTAAGACTCATTTTCAAGGTATTCAGTTTTTCAAAAAATCCTTTATCAAATATTACTGATTCCATATTCTCTCCGTATTGTAGTCCCTATACAGTCTTTACAAAATGAATCATCTCGCGAATGACATCATCCGCAGTGACCCCATCTGAAATCGCCTCAAAGTTCAACGCCAGACGATGGCGGAGTGCGGGATATGCCACAAACTGAATATCCTCAAATGCCACATTATACCTGCCTTCCATAAATGCTCTTGCTTTGGCAGTTTTGACAATTGCCTGCGCCGCACGGGGACTGGCGCCATTGGCAATATATTTCTTTGTGATCTCCGGCGCATTTGCATCCTCCTTATGCGTTGCGACCACTAAAGATAATGCATAGTCCATAACCGCATCCGAAATCGGCATATCACGGATGACAGAACGGATCCGGATAATATCTTCTCCGGCTATCACGGGATGCAATTCCACGCTTTCATTCGTAACTGTTATGTCCATAATCTTCCTAAGTTCCTCCTTGCTCGGAAATTCTACCAGCAGCTTGAATAAGAAACGGTCTAACTGTGCCTCCGGAAGCGGATAAGTACCCTCGTTCTCAATCGGATTCTGCGTTGCCAGCACCATAAATGGTTTCGGCAGTTCATAGGTTGTTTTTCCCACTGTTACCGTCTTTTCCTGCATCGCCTCCAACAGGGCAGACTGGGTCTTTGGGGTGGCGCGGTTAATCTCATCTGCTAATACCACATTGGCAAACACCGGGCCCGCTTCAAACTGAAATACATTATTGCCATCTTCCTTGATAATCAAATTCGTGCCTGTCACATCTGCGGGCATCAGATCCGGTGTGAATTGTATTCTCGAAAAGCTGACGGAGAACACTTTAGAAATTGCTTTCACAAGCTCTGTTTTGCCGAGACCCGGCACACCCTCTAACAATACATTCCCATCTGCAAGGATAGCGAGAAGCACCTGCCTTATAATGCTTTTTTGTCCGATAATGCCTTTTCCGATTTCCTCCTCACAAGTCTTCACTTTTCCTATCATTTCCTGTAACTGCTTCTCGTCTAACATATCTGCTCCTTCCTTATCTACACATCTTTTTCTAATTCAGCCCATCAAAATAATTCTTAATCTTGTCCTTCATCTTGCCGGGATAATTAGAACCTTCTATCTTTTTGTACGCCTTTTTCTTATATTGGGCGGAAACTTCTCCATAACTTATTTTATTGCCAGACCATGCCTGTGATTGGTTTGATTTCTCCTTTGTTCCCGTGTTGTTGCCATTTGCCTTACCGATTAAATTCTCATCATTTCCAAGTTCACCATCCGGAACCGTAATATTTTCGCCTGTCTTTGCAGCGCCTTCTTTTCCTTCCTTACTGCCACGGTTCCATCCGCCTCCACTGCCATTCCCGCTGCCGGAATTTTGTCCACCGGCCAAACCACTTTGGTTTCCATTCTGCTGATTATTGTCCGGTGTCCCGGAAGCATTATTCTGATTCCCGTTTTGCCCGGCTGACTGGCTCTGGTTATTATTTCCGTTATTTGACTGGTTGTTTTGGTTATTGGTACTGTTTGACTGATTTGTACCGGTCAACTGGTTTTCATTGTTTCCGCTTGCCAGATTCCGGCTGTCCTGATTCATTCGCTGCATGGCATTTTGCAGTGCGCTTTGTGCTGCCGCATAGGATAAATCCGACTGCTGCGCCTCCTTATAAGCCTCCGCTGCATTTTTCAGCTCCTCATCTGACAGTTTTCCTGAAAGCTCTGACAACTTTTCATAAGCTTCCTTTTTATCCCTGTTGCCGCCATTTTTTGCCTTTTCCAAAGCTTCTTCTGCTTCCTTTGCAAGCTCCTGCTTTTCCTGAAAATCCTGCTCCTCTGATTCAGCTGCCGCCTTTTGCAGCGTCTCACTTAAGGTCTTATTGCCTGTCTTTTCGGCAGCCATTTCCATTTTCTTATTCATCCTCTTTTTTGTCTTCGTGAGTTCTTCCTGCGACTTGGATTCCTTAAGCTCCTTCTTTGCCATTTCAAGCTGCTTCTCAATTTCCTTCGTCTCGTGCTCCGGTATCTCCCTGTTTTCTTTTATCTGTTTTTCCACCTTATCAAGCTTCGCAATCTCTTTCTTTATATCCTTTGTTACTTCATGCTTTGCCGCTGCGCGGTCTCTCGCCGGTGTATCAATACAACTGCTCACCACAAAAAGAACGGCAAGCGCAAGCACCACGGCAAAACGCTTTCCCGATACCCTTAGAGGAAACTCTTTTTTTATCTCAAATTGGTTCACAATCCGCAGCGCATCTTTTTTCTGTAAAACAGCAAATACATCCTCTTTTCCTTCCAAATAAAGCGCTGTGGAAATCTTTTCTTTATGCCCCTTAGAATCTGCCAGCAGAGCCGACTGTTTCATGGTCGGTGTTTTCCGGATTCCCAATACCAGACCCATCAAAAAAGATGCTGCTGCTATTATCACCGCCATTGGAACCGCATAATAAAACGGAACAGCCAGGGAAACCAGCGACAGCACAATTCCGATTCCCAGTCCGATTTCTACCATAACAGGTAAATAATCCACGATACTCTGCTCCCGCAGTCTGCTCCGCACCCTGCATACAAATTTTCTGATTTGCAATTCGATCTGTTCCATTTTAACCACCACTCTTTTATCTATTTCTTCCGGTTCCGTGTCGCTGCAATATTTCTTGCAGCCAGTTTTAAAAATCCATAAGAAACGCCCAGATTCAAAATGATTGAAACCGGAATCCATCCATGATAAATTCCCTGAAGCAGTATATTCCCGTTTCCGATAGAATCCCACATTGCATACACACTCGAACTTGACAAGGTGCGCACCATAAAATCAAAAACCGGCGCATACGGATTCAGCATCATCACGATCAGGGATGCTCCCATTTCATAGTTATAGTTCGCCCCATATTTCAGGACTCCTAAATATGTTGCCAGCCCATTCCAGACGCCAAAAACCAATGCCGTTACCGTTATGATTCCAATCCCAATCACAATCGTCAAAATGGTTGCTGCAACCGATCTTTTCAGGACACTGGAACAAAAAATACCCACACTGCCCACATAGATTCCAAGATAGAGCATCATGCCGATAAGCCCTATCAACGCCCACCAGCTTAGCCCGCCTAACACAAAGGATATGGCAAGCATCGGAATATTGGAAATCATATACATCATAACAACCACCATAGCAGACTCCAGCTTTCCCAGAGCGATTGAGAGTGGTTTTATCGGTGTGGTTAACATAATATCCAGTGTCTGTTTTTCCCGTTCACCGGATACGGAACTGGAAGTGATAATCGGCACCACCAGACTGATAATTCCACATTCGATACAGCCGAGTACAAGAAATAAATAAATCAGATTCGAATAATCGTAACCTGCATACCCGGCGCTTCCTACCGATATCAGCATGACCAGAATAACAATCAGTGTCAGAAAGCCGTTGATTGCCATAATCGCTAAAGACATTTTGATACTTCTGGAACCCACCATCAGCTCCTTTTTTAATATCGGGTTCATCTTCCATTTACTCTTCATTGTTCTGTCCTCCTGTAATCTGCAAGAACAAGGATTCCAAATCTTCCTTTTCCCGGTAAAAATTAACTACCATAATATCACGCGCCATCAGACACTTTAAGAGTTCCGCGGTCTGTTTTTCATCTCCGCTGAAGTTTACCAATATCTCATCCTCCGTAAAATTCACCTTTGATACCAGAGGCTGTTCCCGCAATATGGTTCCGATATATTCCTGCTCCTTTTCCCTGCTCTCCATGTTCTCCACAAATGCGCGAATCCTGATTGGCTGGCTTCCATGAGTTTGCTGCATGACATCCTCTACCTTTCCGCTTACAATCAGTCTCCCCCGTTCCATAATGCCAACGCTTGTACACATCTCGGAAAGCTCCGGTAAAATATGGGAACTGATAATAATGGTCTTACCCATAGAACTTAAATTCTTAAGCACTTCTTTCATTTCAAAACGGGCTCTGGGATCCAGACCGGAGTTTGGCTCATCTAAAACCAGTAACTCGGGATTATGGATCAATGCCCTCGCCACACATAAGCGCTGCTTCATGCCACGGGATAAGGTATCGACAAACACATCCTCTTTGTCTGAAAGATTGACAAGTTCCAACAGCCCTTTGGAAATCTCGTCCACGGTCTTTTTATCCATTCCATACATGGAACCATAAAATTCCATGTACTCCATTACCTTCAGGTTGTCATACACACCAAAGAAATCCGGCACATATCCAACCTTCCGCTTAATATCTTCCGGATTGGTAATGGCACTTACTCCATCCACATAAGCCTCACCATCCGTAGCCTTTAACAATCCGCATACAATCCGCATTGTCGTTGTCTTGCCTGCGCCATTTGGTCCCACGAATCCATACAATTCTCCCTTTTCAATGTGCAGGTTCAGATGATCCAATGCCAGAAATTTCCCATACCGTTTTGTCAGATTCTCAATCCTTAACATTTACTCATCCCCCCTTGCACTGATCCGTGGCATATATGTTGCATCATTGGAAGCGGACTCAAACCGCAAAAGCAAGACATTTCCAACCACATATTTTTTGAACTCGTCTCCGCCAAGAACCGCCGAATCCGTAAAAATCTGATCGTAATTGCCGGTGTCTGCATTATACGCATACACAGATGAATACCTGCCCCCATTATCCGGTGTCTGGTTATAATTCAAATTCTCAAGCGTTGTAATATCCGGATATTCCTCAAAAGAATATGTGGCAGTCACAACACCGCTGTAGATATATTTTTCTACCGGATCGAAATCGCCATCTGATGCAACCATCACCGTGTCAATGTCCGGGCAATATGATGCGCTTACATCCTCATACTCACCGCTAAACGGCACATACACCACTCCACCGCCATACTGCTTGACAGAGCTTTGTGTCAGATTTGGTACATACGAGCCGATATCTGCCCAGACACATCCCTGCTGGTAGATATCCTTTTTCACATAGTTATTCTCCATAAAACGGTTTATTTCCAGATGCCTGTACTTCATCTTGTCATTATTCCTTTTGCGCAAGATCAGATTACTCATCCCCATCACATCGGAAAAACTGTCATACGTCTGCACTGGTATCAGCTTATTCTCATCAATTTCTGCACTCTCGCCTTTTTTCAATGTATCAATCATATAAAAATGATTTTCAAAATTCACAACCACATTGCTCAAATCACAATTCATATGATTGGTAACGGTTCCGCCAAACCCTTTCGTATAGCAGTGGATATCTAAATCAATGGAACCAAGATCATTCGCACTGGTGCAGCTCATTGTTAAATTCTTTTCCTGGAACGCTTCCGTATTATGAAGACTGAGTTCTATTCCATCATTTTTTTTCTTAACCATCATATCATAGCTGTCTTTCTCATCCTGCGAATAACTGTCAAATAAATAATAGCTGTAGTTCGTCTGTGCCATGACATTTCCATAACCCTCTTCTAACACCAGACTGTAGTCTTTTGCCTTCGGGCATATAATATTTGTGTAGACTTTCTCCTCCTTGCTCCCTTCTCCAAGCTGTATCACGGAAAAACTGTTTATCATCGGTTTTCTCACGCGGTAAATGGTACTGAGCAGAAAGATAACGACAGTACAGACAAACGCTGTAATTGGAATTGCAATCCATATTTTCTCCCGCTTGTTATATTTTTTGAGAATTAAATATAACACCGGCCCCACAAAAACCACATATACAATTAATATAAGTCCAAACAGCAATGTGCTTGGTTTTGGGGAGTCATTCATCACCGTTGCAATATCACTCGCATTATAAAAATTCGCATAAATATTTGCATAGCCTGACATGCGGTTTACGGTCTGCGTGCCTGCCGAAGCCTGCAAAAGCTTTGTCACTACCTCTTTGCGATTATCAAAACTGACAAATGGTTCCATCCCCAAGTCATATGGCAGCACTACTACCGCACCGGAGCCACTCTCCTTCTTATATACCATTCCATCTTCCGCAAAGCTGTCAAGAGGTTCTCCTCCATCCAGTGAAAATTCCATAGAATCAACTGCATTTAAAGTAACGGTTTCCGTTTCGAGATCCCAGCTTACATTCTTCTTCGAGACTGTGCCAAGTGTTCCCGACAAAAAATCATCATCAAAGCGGTGCAGCACATTCTGATAATTTGCGCCTAATGCTACCAATAATACACCACCCTCTCTTACCCAGTTTTTCAGGGTCGCATACTGCTTGTCCGAAAGCTGTGCGGTATCGTAATTATCAATTAACAGATAGGACATCATCCCAATTGCGCTGCTGTCTTCCGGGAAATTATCCTTTGTCAGTTCTAAGAGATTTACCTGCTGTTCATATCCGGCATAATCAACAGAAGCTGCATCAAAATAAGACATACCGCTAAAGTCGTCACTCATAATGCCCATATAAACAGACTCACCCATTCCTCCCAAAACTACCGTATCCGATTCGGAATAGACAACCTTATCTTTTTCATTTAACAGGGCAATTGAAAACCTGCCTTCATTATTCTGGCTTCCAACTATAAACGAAAATGTTTTTTCCGTGCCTGCCGCAAGGGAGATATCCTCTCCATAAGCAACTATTCTTTCTTCATCATAGTTTTTCTCCGGTGCTATTCTGATATATCCATTAAAATCCTTTGCGCTTTTCACGGTTATCTGTATCTGCATCGGGTTGTCATAAATCGCTACCCCGTCAATTCCACAAACCACATTCATGGTGATATCCGTATTTTTCTTTGTTATTTTTTTTGTAACATTTTGAGAAGCCTGCGTTGTCATCTGCTCCTGCGTTGTTGTCTCTGCCTCTGTTGCCTGCACAGACAATGGCGCCAACAGACCCCCTGCCAGAACAAGCAAAATTGCCGCCCTGGCAATACCTGGTTTCCATCTTGTATTTTTCATGATGTTCTCCTTTTCCATTAATATGCAATTGCTGTAAACAGACACTCTGCTGTTTCCATATCTTATATAATCATTCGCAATTGCTCGCACTTCGTGCTTTCGCAATTGCTGCAAGCAGTCTTCCTGCTGTTTTCATAGCTTATATAATCATTCGCAATTGCTCGCACTTCGTGCTTTTGCAATTGCCAAACAACCATTCGCTTTCCGGACTACCGTCCTTCAAGCTCATGTTTGTTTATCCAGCAAATAAACAGCCATCTTAGTCTGCAAGCAGCCAAGATGGCTGTTTGCTTGCTGGAATTATTATATCATTATATCACGCACTCACTTCTAAAAATCTTAATTCTTTCCTAACTTTTCCGTACAGAATCTTAAGAATTTCTAGCGCAGGAAACCCGTTCCTGCTTTTTGCTGCATCTGATCATACTGCTCATACATCTGCTGCACACTGTTCTCTAACAGATAGTAATGCTTAATATATGGTATCATCAGACACATTAATGCAAAAATCAACATTACCATTGCGATCGAAAAGTTGCCAATTGTATATAAAAAAGCCATAACGGTCAGGATTGCAAATGTTACCGTTACAATCAAATGAATCAACCTCTCATGGGCAAAAAAAGCAATCTGCACAAGATGTTTTTTCATTTCCTCCTCCCAGTTTGTATCCGGCTGCTCCTCCTCCAACAACTTATCAATATACGCCAAATATTTCTTAATACGATCTGCCATATTTCTCTCCTCCTCTTACATTCTATAAATCTGAATTATTGTGAAACTCTGTTTTCGCAATTACCTGTCTCTATTATATAATTATAAGGAAATCACCGTCAACTCATTTATAACAGTCGGTCGCCTGATATTGTTTCCTTCTCCCATTTCTTAAGCCTGATATTTCCAAAGCCGCATCAATGCTAAATATCTGAGTAAATGTTTGTTGTGATTGTATATTTTAGAATAAACACGGATTCCATGTTGATGTCAATTCCTCACATGACAAAATTTAAAAAAATTGTTGTACAACCATAGATTTTATGCTATTATATACTTGATTGTATCATTTTTAGTGTATATTCTTTACAATTTATGTTCTGCCTGACGCAGGATGGTTTGTCATACATTGCTTATGGCAGCAGGCAGATCATGTCTAAATTTTCATGGTAAATTGTATCATTTTTGATCCCATTTTTTTACAAAGAAAGATTTTATTTATGAAACAAATTATTTTAATTATGCTATGCAATTGCACAACTACATTTTGGAAATTGAGAGTTTTACAATTGCCTATTCCACCATGACAAGAAAGGAAATACGCTTATGAAAAAAGATTATAAAAATGAATATACAGATGAAACAGAAATGACAGCTCAAACTCAGGTGGCTGACAATCCCCAAAAGATTACCCAGATCTACGACAAAACCATCAAGAAGATTTTAACGCTGTCTTCCACGGCAGTTGTCAATTTAATCAACGGTCTGTTTGACACGGATTATCCGAAGGACAGCACCATCACCTATAACTGGACGGAGTTTACCAATGATAAATTGAAACGGATTCTTGCCGATACGATTTTGACAATAAACGGTAAGAACAGCTACCATATTGAAGCACAGATGGAAAAGGATGAGACGATTATCTTCCGTGTGTTTGAATACGGCTACCGTCATGCGGAAACAA
>JAMPFS010000043.1 GCA_023664325.1 Clostridium sp. | reverse complement strand
CCAGGACAATCAGTAAATTGAAAACGAACAGAATATACTATGTCCGTGTGAGAGCTTATAAAAAAGATTCTGCCAACGAAAAAGTATACGGCAAGTGGTCGAAGGTGAAAAAGATTAGAGTTTAGTTATGATACCAGCGAAATCTGTCCGGCTTAGGGTACATGACGGTGATTTTGTTCTTCATTGTTGGACT
This sequence comes from Clostridium sp., assembly GCA_023664325.1. GTDB lineage: Bacteria > Bacillota > Clostridia > Lachnospirales > Lachnospiraceae > CAG-590. The sequence goes on along the minus strand of JAMPFS010000043.1, from coordinate 24,017 downwards.
GTACAAATTTTATCAAAACATATATAATAATGCATGGGTTTATTATCCATGCATTTCTTTTAAAACCAAAAGAGACAAGAAAGAGTTTTGCAATTACCTATATTTTTATAATAGAAACAAGGAGGCAGATATGGCAGAATCAATGAAGGGGTTGAAAAGAACCCACAGATGTACGGAGGTCAGCAATCAGAATGTAAATGAAACCGTTACGGTTATGGGCTGGGTACAAAAAAGCCGTAACAAAGGTGGTATCATTTTTGTGGATTTAAGGGATCGAAGTGGAATTTTACAGGTGATCTTTGAAGAGGATAAATGCGGAAGTGAGAGCTTTGCGAAGGCGGAGAAGCTTCGGAGTGAGTTTGTGGTGGCGATTACCGGAAATGTGGCGCTTCGTGCCGGCGGCATTAACAAAAATCTTGCAACCGGAGATATTGAAATTATTGCAAAGGATATCCGTATTCTGTCAGAGGCAGAGACACCACCATTTCCGATTGAGGAAAATTCAAAGACCAAAGAGGAGATTCGGTTAAAATACCGTCCGCTTGACCTTAGAAGACCGGATATCCAGAAGAACCTGATGTTGAGAAGCAAGGTGGTTGGCATTATCCGCAATTTTCTGGCAGAGGAAGGATTTTTGGAGATTGAGACTCCAATTTTAAATAAGTCAACACCGGAAGGCGCAAGGGATTACCTTGTGCCAAGCCGTGTACATCCGGGTACCTTTTATGCCCTTCCCCAGTCACCACAGATATTTAAGCAGTTATTGATGTGTTCCGGGTATGACCGCTATTATCAGGTGGCAAAATGCTTCCGTGACGAGGATTTGCGTGCAGACAGACAGCCGGAGTTTACCCAGATTGATATGGAGCTGTCTTTCGTGGATGTGGAGGATGTATTAGATGTAAATGAACGGCTGCTTGCCCGGGTGTTTAAAGAGGCAATCGGTGTAGATGTCAAACTGCCAATCGAGCGTATGACATGGCAGGAGGCAATGGAGCGCTTCGGTTCGGATAAGCCGGATCTGCGTTTTGGCATGGAGCTTAAGAATGTAACGGATCTCGTAAAAAACTGTGAGTTTGTGGTATTCAAGGGCGCCGTTCAAAATGGCGGTTCGGTTCGCGGCATCAATGTAAAAGGTCAGGGAGCGATGCCCCGCAAGAAGATTGATGCATTAGTCGATTTTGCAAAGGGATATGGAGCAAAGGGGCTTGCCTATATCGCAATTGGGGAAGATGGAAGCCGGAAGTCCTCTTTTGCCAAGTTTATGAAGGAAGAAGAAATGGCAGCATTAATAGATGCGCTTCAAGGGGAACCTGGAGATTTGTTACTCTTTGCAGCAGACAGGGATAAGATTGTATTCAGTGTGTTGGGAGCTTTGCGTTGTGAGCTGGCGGAGCAGTTGGAGCTGGCTGCAAAGGATGATTACCGTTTCCTCTGGGTAACGGAATTTCCGGTATTTGAGTGGTCTGACGAGGAGGAGCGCTTTAAGGCAATGCATCATCCGTTTACAATGCCGATGGATGAGGATTTGGAGCTTCTTGACAGCGATATGGGAAAAGCGAGGGCAAAGGCTTATGATATCGTGTTAAATGGCTGTGAGCTTGGCGGTGGATCTGTCCGTATCCATCAGGATGATGTACAGGAGAAGATGTTTGAACTTCTTGGATTTACAAAGGAGGAGGCACATGACCGTTTTGGTTTTTTGTTAGATGCGTTCCAATACGGAGTACCGCCTCATGCCGGTCTGGCATTTGGTCTTGACCGTATGATTATGCTGATGACAGGAGCGGATTCCATTCGTGATGTCATTGCATTTCCGAAGATTAAGGATGCGAGCTGTCTGATGAGCAATGCGCCGGATGTGGTAGACTTAAAGCAGCTCGAGGAGCTTTGTTTAAAGATTGACATATAAAAAAGAAGCGGAGATTTTGACATCTTCGCTTCTTTAACATGAGGGGGAGAGGGAGGAGTACAATTGCTTGTACTCACAATGAAAAACGTTGTAGATGTTTGTCATCTACAATACATAATATAATAGATAATTGTGAAAAAAAAGTGTCCATAATATTGTAAATTTGTGAAGAAAGCATAATTCGATAAATATATTGAAAAATTGCCATTATGATTGTCATTTTTTCAAAAATGAGATAGAGTATAGATACGGAAGGGAGGATGTCAGTATGGAATTTAAGGAAATCAGGAAAAAACAGGAAGGCAGATATATTACAAGATATGATGTGACTTATGAGACCGTAGATCATAAAACAAAAATCTATGAGATGATTAGCCGGAAGAAGGATTTAACCAAACAAAGCGAACTTAGCGACACTCCGACAGATGGCGTTGTGCTGATTATGCACGACAGGACAGGGGAAAGGATACTTTTGAACAGGGAGTTTCGCATGGCATGTGGAACAGTTGTCTTGAATTTCCCGGCGGGTCTCATTGATCCGGGAGAGAACTTTGAGCAGAGCGCTGCACGGGAGCTCAAAGAGGAGACAGGGCTTAACCTGGTTCAAATTGAGGATGTACTCAAAGAAAGCTTTAGCGCTGTTGGATTTTCCAATGAAAAAAATATCTGCGTGGTAGGTGTGGCAGAGGGAGAATTTGCACCAAGTACCTCAACCGTGGAAGAGATTGAGGCACGATGGTACACAAAAGCGGAGATCAGGGATCTTCTGCAAACGGAATATTTTGCGGCAAGAACCCAGTCATATTGTTATGTATGGAGCAAGGAATAGGAATTATTTTGTCATAGACATCAAATCCTGTGCCATCTGGTTTAATTCATCAATGATAGAACCAACTTCGCCGGTAATCTCGCTGTTTTCCGAGGTGGACTGGAAAGTCTCATTGGAATGTGCAGTCACTTCTTCCGTTGCAGCGGAAATGGTTTCAATTCCTTTGGCAATGATGTCATTTGCCGCTGTAAGTTCCTCCACCAGTTGATTCATCTGTTCTGCCTGGCTGGCAACCTGATTTGTGCGGCTGGCGATCTCTGCAAAACTTTTAGCGGTATTGTTCGCAGCAGTATTTTGCAGTTCTACATTCTTAATCATTTGTTCAATCACCTGAATCACCTGAGACAGTTTGACTGATATATTGCCAATCAGGGAGGTGATATCCACAGTTGCATCCTGTGTCTGGGTTGCCAGATTAGAGATTTCGGAAGCGACAACAGCAAACCCCCGTCCTGCTTCCCCGGCTCTTGCCGCTTCAATGCTGGCATTTAAGGAAAGGAGGCTGGTCTGAGTTGTAATGCCCTTGATTAGTTCCGTAATGGACTGCATCTGGTCTGTATATGTAGTGAGTTCCTCTAACTCACGGGATACATTTGCATTTGCTTCATTGGAGATTGTCACCTGCTCGATTAATTGGTCAATGTTTTTCTGGGAGGAAGCCAATTCGTCCTGTGTCTGTTCAATGTTGCTTGTAATTGTCTGGGAAGCATTTTCCACTTTAGCAATTGTGTCCTGAATTTCTTCTGTTTTCTCCAATTGCAATTGGATGGACTCGGATGTATCATTGGTTCCCTGTGCGACTTCTTTCATGGAAAGCATGGTTTTGTCAGTGGTATTTCCCAGGATCTCCATCTTCTCGGAAACAATGCCGATGTTAGATGTAATCTGCTCAGATGCCTCTAAAATACGATTTGTCAATGTTGCAGCATGTTCTTTCTCGTCTTCAATGAGCTGCATGCGGTTTTTGGTATTTGCATCAAGGACACGGGAACTCATCATGATGTACAGGGCAAATAAAACAACAGAACCGACCTGGATTTCGATGTTTGGAAGATCCTCGGCAGCAATCTGATGCGTGATTCCCAAATATGCGATATGGGCAATGTTGGATGCCAATACAGCATTTGTAAATCTCCCAAGCATTTTTACATCATTATAACAAATCAGTACCGTGCCAAATACCAGTGCATATGTGTAGGCAACCGGTGATATAGTAGTAAAAATGATAAACGTATAAAAGATCCAGTAACCGATTGGCGCATATCGTTTGATTGCCAGCGTTTCGGTATCTTTCTTATATGAAATGAAACAGATCAAAAGCGGCACTAAAGCAAGGATACAAAAGATGGCAAAATAGCCGGGTGTCCGGCTTTTTTTGATTACTTCAATCAGATAGCAAATAACTAAGATGGCGCTCATTAAGCCATAGGTCTTAAGGAGTGTAACATTACAGCGTCTTATGTCCGAATAGTTTTGTGTATTCATAAATTCCTCCTAATATGTATGAAAATTGTATGATCTATGCGTATCCTGTCAGCCAGATGCCTGGGTATTATATCATTTCACAACACGATCCATAAATCTTGTTATATTTTATCACTAATTGGTATCAAACTGCAATAACCAGTTAAAAAATATTGTTGGACTTCAAGTATAGCATAAAGTATAATAGTGAAAAATATGATAGAACAGGAGGTTTGCGAAATGCAAAAAGGGATTACAGACAGTGTTTTCTATGTCGGTGTGGATGATAAGGATATTGATTTGTTTGAGGGGCAGTATGTCGTTCCAAACGGAATGGCATATAATTCCTATGTCATTATGGACGAAAAAATTGCCATTATGGATATGGTGGACAAGCGCAAAGCAGCGCAGTGGATGCAGAATTTAGAGGAAGCGCTGAAAGGCCGAAAACCGGATTATCTGATTATTTCTCATTTAGAGCCGGATCATTCCGCATATTTAAATGATGTACTTGAAAAATATCCATCTATGCAGGTGGTGTCGAATGCAAAATTATTCGGTATGCTGCCACAGTTTTTCGAGGTGGATATCGAGGGGAGAAAGGTGGTTGTTGCAGAGGGTGATGTTTTGGATCTGGGCATGCATAAGCTTCAGTTTGTCATGGCGCCGATGGTGCATTGGCCGGAGGTGATGGTTACCTATGAGTCTGCGGAAAAGATTTTATTTGCTGCGGATGGATTTGGTAAGTTTGGCACGTTGGATACGGAGGAGGACTGGGCATGTGAGGCGAGAAGATATTACTTTAATATTGTTGGCAAGTATGGAATGCCGGTTCAGACATTACTGAAGAAGGCAGCCGCTTTGGATATTCAGATCATCTGTCCGCTGCACGGTCCAATCCTTACAGAAAATCTTACCTATTATCTTGAAAAATACCAGACATGGAGCAGCTATGAGCCGGAAGATCAGGGAATTTTTATTGCATATTGTTCCCTGCATGGCAATACGGCACGGGCGGCAAAACAGCTTGCGCAGATTTTAGAGGCGAAGGGCGCGCCAAAGGTTGTTGTCTCAGACCTTGCAAGAGAAGATATGGCAGAGTGTATTGAAGATGCCTTCCGGTATGACCGTATGGTATTGGCTGCCCCGACTTATGATGGCGGCATTATGCCGGTTATGCAGGATTTCCTGTATCATTTGAAATTGAAGGCTTATCAGAAGCGCACGGTTGGAATCATGGAAAATGGTTCCTGGGCGCCGATGGCAGGCAAAATTATGAAAGAGCAGCTTGAGGGAATGAAAGATATTACGATTCTTGAGGATATGGTTACCATCAAATCAACGGTTAAGGATGCGGATCAGGCAAAGCTGGAAACATTAGCCGGGGCATTGATGTAAAAATATAAAAAGAAAGACGATAGGGCAAGCCCATATCGTCTTTCATGAGGGGGGAGAATTCAAGTACAGCTTGCGCTGCACTATATGAAAAGTTCTTACAAGACATAGTATAGTAAAAAATTGTGAACAAATCGTGTTTTAAATTAAAAGATTTTATGAAGAAAGCCTTAAAAGTTTTAAAAGTTGTTGATACGGATGCTCGTACAAGGGAAGGAAAAAGGTAAATTTGGGGCTATTTGGATTTTTTTGAAAAAATAGAAAAAAAGACTTGCATTTTTATTTCATATGCTATATAATTGTCATTGTTGTTGACAACAACGGTAATTGAATAGGGGCCGCTAGCTCATTTGGTAGAGCACCTGACTCTTAATCAGGGTGTGCGGGGTTCGAGCCCCCGGCGGCCCACTTGAAGGAATCGATTTGATGTGTAGACATTGGGTTGGTTCTTTTTTTACCCATTGAGTGTAAAATATACTTGACAAAATGTAAGAGAAGTAGTAATATTAGCTTACAAAATATCAAATATATATGACTTTATGTCGTGTGAATGGTTGAAAGTGAGGAGAGAATGATGCAGTTAGAGGTTAAAGATATCCGAAAATCTTTTGGGGAGAAGGAAGTTTTAAGGGGAATCTCCTTCTTCGTGACGAGCGGCAGGGCATTAGGTCTGCTTGGGAGAAATGGCGCAGGCAAGACAACCACAATTCGGACAATCATGGATGTATTCCATGCAGACAGCGGAGAGATTTTATTAGATGGAGATACATTTCATCCGCATAAGGTACAGATTGGCTATCTGCCGGAGGAGAGAGGGCTTTATCCGAAACGGGAGGTACTTGACCAGATCGTATATTTGGCAAGGCTTAGGGGGATGGGGAAGAAACAGGCAGCCGCCAATGCAAAAAGATGGCTGGAAAGGCTGGAGGTTTTGCAGTACGAAAAGGAGCTGTTAGAGACACTTTCCAAAGGGAACCAGCAAAAGGTGCAGCTTGCGTCCACACTTGTATGTGATCCGGATCTGGTGATTTTAGATGAGCCGTTTAGTGGTCTTGACCCGGTAAATTCCCAGATTTTACAGGATGTTGTCAGGGAATTGATAAAAGCAGGCAAAATTGTTATTTTTTCCAGCCATCAGATGAGTTATGTGGAGGAATTTTGTGAAGACATTGTCATGATAGACAATGGCGAGGTGGTATTAGATGGTAATCTGCTTGAGATTAAAAAGGAATTTGGCAGGGATCAGTTAGTGGTGGGCAGCCCTGACAGGAGTGTGGAGGGAATAAAGGCGCTTTTTGAAAAGCAGTTTTCGGACATGGCTGAAGTGACCGGACAGACAAAGAATGACCTGATTGTGAGACTGCTGTCAGGAGTGAACCGAACGGAGCTGCTCAAGCGGCTGTCCTCGATAGAGGGGTTTGAGATAGAACATTTTGAAACATATAAACCGTCGTTAAATGATATTTTTGTGGCAAAGGTGGGTGAAGAAGAATGAAACGGTTGATAACGGTATTTGAATTTGAATTGATGAATTTTGCCAGGGCAAAGTCTTTTGTGGTAACAACCATATTGCTGGCAGCGCTTCTTGGAGGAGTCACTTTCCTGCCGAGGTTTGTGGATATGTCGGATCTGTTGGGAACCGGAACGGTCGAGAATGTCGAAGACAGCTTTTTGTACTGCTACGTTCTGGTGATTGTGATCTATGTGATTATCGTTATGTATGGCAGTATGATTGCAACCGCTGTCACCTCCGAAAAAAGCAACCGTGCAATGGAGGTGCTGGTAACCAGCGTGGATGCCAATTGCCTGTTGTTTGGCAAGGTGTTTGCCGGGGCGGTGGCAGCATTGATCCAGGTTGGCGCAATTTTAGCAGCAGCACTGCTTGGCTATCGCATCAACCATGTGTACTGGGGCGGTCAGCTGGATATGCTGTTAGATATTCCGGGCAATGTGCTGCTTACCTTTGCCGTGTTTGGAATCGGCGGTTTTTTGTTCTATGCCTTTCTCTATGGCGCAATGGGGGCGCTGGTATCCAAGACGGAGGATATCGGCAAAACGGCGGGACTGCTTCAGATGTTGATTATGGCAGTCTATTTTGTGGTATTGATCCAGTTGGAGAATGTGGATGGAATCGTGATGAAGTTATGTTCCTACTTGCCTTTTTCCTCATATTCTGCTATGTTTGTAAGGATTGGGATGGGGAAGGTGGAACTGTTTGAGGTTATTATTTCGGCTGTGATCCTGTATGCCTCCATCTTCTTTGTGGGATGGATTGGCGCAAGGATTTACCGGATGGGAACGCTTCGTTATGGCAATCCGGTTAAGATTGGCAGGGTGCTTAAGGAACTGAAACGTGTGCAGGGATGACAGAAAGGGGTGTTTGGAATGCGAAAAAATGAGGAATTTTATGATGAACGCCAGATCCTTGCAAGAGGCAATGCCTTTAAGGTTGGCTTTTTCACGATGGCTGCTTATATTGGCTTCGTGGGGATATTGTCGGAATTTATGAATGTTGTGCTTTCATTTGGTCTGTTATGGATTGGGGTATGCCTTTCCATTGGCGTATTGATTATCATCTGTATTGTAAAAAATGCCTATGTTTCGTTGCAGGATAACGCAAAGGGTGTTATGATGATGTTTGGAATTTTTGGCTTTTTAAATTTGATAATCGGACTGCCTGACAGCACGAAAGATTTGGTGGAAACGGTCTGGATGGTGGAAGACGGAGAAACATTTGAATGTGTGAGGCTTTCCACTGAAATTGTAAACCTGTCAGTTGGAATTTTGTTTATCATTGTCCTGGCAGTACTGGCTGGAAAATTGTGGTATGATAAGCGGCATGAGGAAGAAGATGCGGAGGCATAAAAATTGTTTGGTGAAATGGATGGGGAATGCTGATGAAGAATTTGAAAATGAAGGCGGCACGAGCCGGGCTTGACATGTCACAGCAGGATTTAGCGGCAGCGGTTGGGGTGTCCAGGCAGACCATCAATGCAATCGAAAAGGGGGATTATAATCCGACGATTCGGCTTTGCAGGGATATCTGTAAGACACTGGGAACAACGCTGGATGAGCTGTTTTGGGAAGAATAAGGTTTGGAAAGGAATGTGTGGTATGGATAAGGAAGAAAGAAATTTGGAAGAGAACAGAGAACAGGATGGGAGATTGGATGCATCAAAATCCATGAAGCGGGCATCCCTTTTCTTTTTTCTGGTAATGGTGTTGGAGATACCGATGGCTATGCTCGTGTATCAGGTGCAAGGCGTCATGCCGGTCGAATATGAATCCATGATTTCCATTTTAATGACGCAGGGATATTTGCTCGTTGCCGCCATCATCTATCTGATAGTGACAAAGACCTCTCCCATCAGGGATCTGCGGATGAAAAAATATAAAATTTCTACCTTTTTTTTATCGCTGCTTGTATTGATTACCTCTGCGCCTATGGCGACATGGCTGAATGCGTTCAGCCAGTTGTTTGCAAAAAATGACACCAGCGTTGCCATTTTTCAGGTGACAGAAATGGTGCCAATGTGGCTGGGGATTTTGATGATTGGTTTTTTGCCCGGACTGGTGGAAGAAACCTTATACCGGGGCATTATGCTGACGGCATTCCGCAAACGCTCGGTACTCACCGGCATTGTCATTAGCGCGCTGTCCTTTGGGTTGATGCATATGAATTTCAACCAGATGATGTATGCCATCTATCTGGGAGTCGTGTTTGCGCTTGTGGTGGAAGCGACCGGTTCCCTGATATCGACTATGGTTTTACATATGCTGTTTAACGGAATGAATATCATATACGTCTATATTCTGCCAAAGTTTTATGAATATCTGGCACAGTATTCAGCGGCATATGCCGACCTGGATATGGAGGAGATTTTGAATGCGCAGCCTGCGAAGTCAGAGATTTTGACTATGTTAGCTGTGGTTGCCCCGTTTGCAGCGGGCGGACTGATTCTCACCTGGCTGCTTTTGAAGGCAATTGCGAAGATAAATGGCAAAACCCTGACCTGGGCGGCTTTGCGGGGAGAGAAAAGCGAGGTGGCTAAGACCAGACCGGTTAATGTATTCCTGATAATCGGCTGGGCGTTCTGTCTGCTGTTGGCAGTCAGCGCATTGTTTGGCTAGAAACAGTATATGGCGGTACAGACAGGAAAAGGCTGTAAGGATAGATTTATACTATTTTTACAGTCTTTTCTTATATTGTTTGTGTTTTGAAATTGTTATAGTGACTAGCGTAAAACAGCGGCATTTCATGCAATGATAAAGGAGGGAGACATTATGGAGAGTAAATACATTGTAGATATGACAACAGGAAATGAAACCAGACTATTGTTGCGGTTTGCGCTGCCAATGGTGGTGGGAAATATATTCCAACAGCTTTACAATCTGGTGGACTCCGCCATTGTCGGACGTTTTGTCGGCCCTAATGCATTGGGAGCGGTTGGCATGGTGGGAAGCCTTAACTTTTTCTTCTTTTCCCTCTGTTTAGGTCTGGGTGCCGGAATTGGGATTTTGATTTCCCAGTATTTTGGTGCAGGGCAGGAGGAGTATATCAAGAAGATTATTGCCAATGCGGTCTATGTGATTGTCGCTGCCGGTATTTTGATGGGGCTTTTTGGCATCTTCCTTGCAAAGCCCGTGTTAAGGCTGATGAATACGCCGGATGCGAATTTTGCGGATGCTGTTACATATATGAGGATTGTGTGCGGCGCAACCGTTGTGGTGGCGGTTTATAATGGAATTTCAGCAATTTTAAGGGCATTGGGGGATTCTAAAACACCGTTGATTTTTCTTGTGGTGGCGAGTGTGATTAATATTGCGCTTGATTTGCTTTTTGTACTCGTTTTCCATCTGGGCGTGGCAGGGGCGGCATGGGCAACCATTCTTTCACAGGCAATTGCAGCGGGAGGATCAGTGGTATTTGCGGTGTTAAAGAATCCATATTTGCAGTTAAAAAAAGAGCATTTTCAGATAGACAGGGGTATTATAAAAAAGAGTTTTCAGATCGGCTTGCCGGTGGCAGGTCAGAATGCATTGATTGCGTTTTCGTGTATTGCTTTGCAGAGCGTAGTCAATCGTTACGGTCCGGTGGTTATGGCGGCATTTACCGCTACTTCCCGTGTCGAACAGTTAGTGCAGCAGCCGTTTAATTCATTGGGGATGGCGGTATCCACCTTTGCCGGTCAGAATGTGGGGGCGGGTGAGTTCGAGCGTGTCAAAACAGGGTGCAAGAAGGCATCTATGCTTGTGGTGGCTTTTAGCGTATTGATGATTATTGTCATGTTTACCTGTGGCACAGCGATCGTAAGCCTTTTTATCAAGGAAACGGAAATTATTGAGATAGGCGCAAAGGGCTTGCAGATAACCAGTTTTATGTATTTTGGACTGGGAATCATTTATGTGATGCGGGGCATGCTAAATGGTGTTGGAGATGCGCCGTATGCCATGATTAACGGCATTTGCGAGGTAGTGGGGAGAATAGGGTTTGCATTTCTCCTGATGATGATTCCTTCGGTTGGATTCTGGGGAGTGTGGTATACAAATGGCCTTACATGGATGTTGGCAGGCAGTGCCGGGGTGATCCGGTTCTTACAGGGAAAGTGGAAGACGAAATCCCTTGTGACACAGGATGCACAAAAGGAAGCAGTCTGCTGCCATTCATGACAGGCATTATTTCGTCCAGATTTTTAACGTCTGAATCAGTTTTGATTTCTGCTCATCGGACAGGGTGGATACAAGCTTCATGATCTCATTGTCGATGGCTGTTGCATGATATTCATTGTACAGGCTGCCAACAAGCGAGTCCAGCGTTGTGTTGGTAAGCCGTGCAAAGAATGTCAGCATACGCAGGCTCATGGCTGTGCGGCCATTTTCTACATTGCAGATATAGCCGGGCGTGGCATCTAACGCTTTTGCAACTTCTGACTGGGTTAAATTGTTCTCAATTCTTAACTGGCGGATACGCTTTGCCAGATCCATATTAATGTTTGATTCCATATAAACCTCCTGCTTTATGAGAATACTCTTGTGGGAAAAGAGAATATATTAATTGTATATTTTCCTGTGTTAGGATTATACAATAAGAATCACAAAGAGGCAAGAGGCTGTATCATAGTTGTGATGGCAGCCGAATCTTGTCCGGTGTTTGTGCCAAACGGGAAGATGTGTTATGATACAGGGAGAAAAAATGGAATTTACAGCCGCCTGCGGGGGCATGAAAAGGATGGGATAAAGGGATGAATGTAGAGATATTATACGAAGATGCAGATTTGATTGTCTGTGTGAAGCCATATGGCATGCCGGTGCAGGGTGATAAGAGCCGGGATACGGATTTGCTAAGCTATTTGAAAAACTATGTGTTTGAAAAGGATGAGATGGAGGAGGAACCATACCTGGCTATGGTTCACCGCCTGGATCGTCCGGTGGGTGGCGTGATGGTGTTTGCCAAAACCCAGCAGGCAGCCGCAACATTATCCGACCAGGTACAGGATGGCAGGATGATAAAATTCTATCAGGCGGTACTGACCGGACAGATGCCGGAGGATAGTGGAGTGCTGGAGGACTATCTGGTAAAGGACGGAAAAAACAATACTGCAAGGATTGTCAAAAAGGGTACAAAGGGAGCGAAAAAGGCACAGCTAGAGTATGAAGTGCTGGATGTTTTCGAGACGGATTCCGGGATTCTGAGTTATGTCCTGATTGAACTGATTACGGGCAGGCATCACCAAATCCGGGTTCAGATGGCGGCAAGGGGCTGCGGTATCTATGGTGATACCAAGTATAATCCGCAATTTTCAAAAGCCAAAAAAAAATATCAGCAGATTGCGCTTTTTGCAACCCGCTTGGAGTTTGAGCATCCAACGACCGGTGAACACATGGTGTTTAAATGTGAGCCGGAGGGGGATGCCTTTGAGGTGATTGAGCTGGATGAATTTTAGAAGCGGCATAAAATCCTTCCAAAGTGGAAAATCTATTAATAAATAATAGCATTTTCACTGATGGGAGGATTTTTTCGTGGAAATTGAGGCAGGAAAAGCGTGGAAAAAAATAGTATTGTTGGCTGGCGTGGTATTTGCGGTTTATCTGATGTTCCGCTTTTTGCTGCCGATTGCGCTGCCCTTTGTTTTTTCTGCTATTGTGTCCGTGCTTTATTATCCGGTACTTCGGAAGCTGTATAACAAATTATTCAAGGAGCACCCTCAAGAGCCGGATGCGTTTTGTACGGAAAAAACGGACTTGAAAGGCGCGCGCAGTAAAAAATGGTTTCTCATTTTTTTTGTGGGCTTGTTTTATGCAGTTGTTTTGTTCCTGGCTGTTTTGCTGCTTGGATATTTTTGCAGGCAGGGAAAAAGCATTGTGCTGAATATACCATTTTATCAGGCAAAATGCATGGCATTTGTGCAAAACTGCTGCTGCCGGCTGGATGCAGTATTTCACATAAAAGATGGGGCAAGCTATACCTATATTATGACATTGGTGGGAGATAACTGGTCGGATTCCGTGAATGTGATTCTGCCAAAGGTGACAGGGTATTCCGTGCAGTTTATTGAACAGGCATTTTCTGTTTTGTTTGGAATTGTGGTTACAATCATAGCCACATTTTTTATGATACAGGAATATGATGGAATCCGGGAATTTCTGCTGCAATCCGAAATTGGGAGAAATGTGTGCCGCATGGTGCATAAGTGCAAAGAAACCCTGAAGGCTTATGTCAAGGCGCAGGGGTTTATTATGTTGATGGATGGGATGGTATGCTCGTTTGCCTTCTGGCTGATTGGACAGCCGTATTTTCTGGTGGCGGGCTTTGTGGTGGCAGTGGTGGATGCCCTGCCGGTGTTTGGCGCAGGGCTGCTTTTGCTTCCATATGCCTTTGTTTTAATGATCGGGAAAAAGTATGCGGCAGGTTTGATGCTGCTTTTGGCATATATAGCATGCGTGTTAATCAGGCAGGTGACGGAGCCTAAAATGATTGGAAATGAGGTGGGGATAAAACCACTTTATGCCATTGCCAGTATGTATGTTGGGTTCAGGCTGTTTGGAGTGTATGGCTTTTTATTGGGGCCGGTGGGGCTGTTGATTGTCAAAGAGGTATACGAAAATCTGTAATATACGGAATGGCTGCCTGCCGGGAAGGAGGCGGATTATGCCCGTAACTGTGCCGGCATTTGACTTTATGGATTCCGCACTTGCACAGTTTGCCAAATCGGGATATAATGAGCGTTAGCACGGATTCGTGATTCATATGAACACTGAATGGACGATGAGCGAATTGAGTGGGAATATATCGAAATAATAGGATAGATTGAAGGAGAACAGCTATGGCAAAGGATAAGAAGCTGGTAGAGCAGATTACTTCTATGGAGGAGGATTTTGCGCAGTGGTATACGGATGTCTGTATCAAAGCAGACTTGATTTCATATGCAAGCGTAAAGGGCTGCATGGTGATTAAGCCGGCAGGCTACGCAATATGGGAGTTGATTCAGAAGAATTTAGATGAGCGTTTCAAAGAGACAGGGGTGGAGAATGTGTATCTGCCAATGTTTATTCCGGAGGGCTTGTTACAGAAGGAGAAAGATCATGTGGAAGGCTTTGCGCCGGAGGTTGCATGGGTAACCCACGGCGGGCTGAATGAATTGCAGGAGAGAATGTGTGTAAGACCGACCTCCGAGACTTTGTTCTGCGATTTTTATGCAAATGATATCGAGTCCTACCGGGATTTGCCGAGGGTATATAACCAGTGGTGTTCCGTTGTGAGATGGGAGAAGGAGACAAGACCATTTCTCCGTTCCCGCGAGTTCTTATGGCAGGAAGGGCATACCGCGCATGCAACGGCTCAGGAGGCAGAGGAGAGAACGATCCAGATGTTGAATGTCTATGCTGATTTTTGTGAGGAGGTTTTAGCGATTCCGGTTGTCAAGGGACAAAAGACTGAGAAGGAGAAGTTTGCCGGAGCAGTGTCAACCTATACGATTGAATCCCTGATGCATGACGGTAAGGCATTACAGTCCGGAACAAGCCATAATTTCGGTGATGGATTTGCAAAGGCATTTGGGGTGCAGTATACCAGTAAAGATAATAAGTTAGAGTATGTGCATCAGACATCATGGGGGATGACAACCCGCATGATTGGAGCGATTATTATGGTACATGGAGACAATTCCGGTCTCGTATTGCCGCCAAAGATTGCGCCAACCCAGATTATGATTGTGCCGGTTATGCAGAAAAAGGAAGGTGTATTGGAGAAGGCGTATGCGTTAAGAGACATGCTTTCCGATTTCCGCGTGAAGGTAGATGATTCCGATAAGAGTCCGGGATGGAAATTTTCAGAGCAGGAAATGCGGGGGATTCCACTTCGCGTAGAGATTGGTCCAAGAGATATCGAGGCAGGTAAATGCATGGTTGTCCGCCGTGATAACGGTGAGAAACTTGAGGTTATGATAGATGAGTTGAAAAGCACGGTAGCGGAGCTTCTTGTGACGATTCACAAGGATATGTACAATAAGGCGCTGGCACACCGGGAGGAGAATACGCATACCGCTGAGAACTGGGAGAAGTTTTCAGATATTATTGAGAATAAGCAGGGATTTATCAAGGCTATGTGGTGCGGTGAGACCGAATGTGAGGAGGCAATCAAGGATGAGACGGGAGCCTCTACGAGATGCATACCGTTTGTCCAGGAGACGATTTCAGATGTATGTGTACACTGTGGCAAGCCGGCAAAGAAGATGGTATATTTTGGACGGGCATACTAATACAGCAAATGAGTAACCTGCTCCGGTATCTGGGATGCAGGTATGCTTTTGTTATCCTGCAGCACGGAAGAAAGGCGGCTTATCAATATGATGCAAATTAACATGCCGGAAAATGCGAGGCAGATTATCCGTGTATTAAATAGACATGGCTACGAGGCATATATTGTGGGGGGCTGTGTCCGGGATGCGATTCTTGGCAGGCAGCCGGATGATTGGGACATTACCACCTCGGCAAAACCGGATGAGGTAAAAGCGTTATTTAAACGTACCATTGATACAGGGATTCAGCATGGTACGGTGACGGTTATGATGAAAAATAAAGAAACAGGAAATCTTGAGGGGTACGAGGTGACTACTTACCGTGTGGATGGAAAATACGAGGATCACAGACGTCCGACGGAGGTGACCTTTACCGCAAGCCTTCGGGATGATATGAACCGCCGGGATTTCACGATTAATGCTATGGCATACAATGATGCGGAGGGTGTAATCGATCACTTTGATGGGATTGGCGATTTGAAGCGTAAAGTGATCCGCTGCGTCGGAACACCGTCCGAGCGTTTTGACGAGGATGCTTTGCGGATTTTGCGGGCAGTGAGGTTCGCTGCGCAACTGGATTTTGTGATTGAGGAACAGACGAAGGCTGCTATCCGAAACCAGGCAGGATTTCTGAAGGATATCAGTGCAGAGAGAATCCGGGAGGAACTGAACAAATTACTGCTTTCCGGGCATCCGGAGCAGATAAGGACAGCTTATGAGCTTGGCGTGACGAGTGTCGTACTGCCGGAGTTTGACGCCATGATGGAGACGGAGCAGAATCATAAGCACCATATGTATACGGTGGGCGAGCATACTATCCGCGTGATGGAGGAGGTGCCGGCAACCCGGGAGCTTCGGTGGGCTGCACTCTTACATGATGTGGCAAAACCGGCAGTAAAGACGAGTGATGCGCAGGGGGATCATTTTTACGGGCATAACAAAGAAGGGGAAATCATGGCGGCGGCTGTGTTAAAGCGGTTAAAGTTTGATAATGACACGATCGCCAAAGTAAAACGCCTTGTATACTGGCATGATTACGGCATGGGGCAGATGCCGGGCATTCGGTCGTTTCGCAAGTCATTGAGCAAAATGGGCCCGGATTTGTTTCCTGAATATGTGGAGATTAAACGGGCGGATATTCTCGCGCAGAGTGACTTTATGAGGGAAAACAAGCTTGAAAATCTGGCAGGCCTCAAGGCTTACTATGCACAGATTATGGAGGAACAGCAATGTCTGACACTGAAGGATTTAGCGGTGACAGGCAAGGATCTGATTGAAAATGGAATGAAACCGGGCAGGGAATTAGGAGACATGCTTTCTTATCTTTTGGACTGTGTGTTAGAGAACCCGGAGAGAAATAAGAGGGAAACACTGCTTATGCTTGCAAGGGAGAAGGCAGGGATAGAGAGGAAATCATAAAAAGGCTGGCATACAGGATTAAGTACAGGTTATCTGTTTTTGTATGCCAGCCGGTTTATTCCCACAATGCGCCAAACAGTCGCACTTGTGCGGATATTTGACTGATTAAATGGTATAAATATGTTCGTTTACGGTCTTGCTTTCCTGTGGCGCCAGCTCCATGTAGCCGGTCTCCTCTGCGGGGAGATCAAGATTTGGCGCATCAATCATCCAGCTCATTGGTTCCGGACAGAAGTAATCCTTAGTGCCTCTGTCATTCCAGATGATGAAAAATTTAAAGGTTTCATCGACTTCATAGCAGACTTTCTTTCCGGTTTCTAAATCGGTCATGACGGCACCATAAAATGGCTTGCCATCCACCTGTGTTTTTTCGATTAAGTACATATCGTTATTGATCGGCACTTTGTTGATAAGCTTGGTGCCTTTGGCATACTGCTCATCATAGGCAGTAAGCGGGAGGGTTCTGCCTGTTGGAAGCTGCCGCGCATTTAACTCACAGCGTTTGACGGCAGGAACATGGAGACGGATGTTTTTGCCTTTTCCCCTTTTCGTAAATGGCGCGCGAAATGCTGCATGGTTACAGACGCCATATGGCATCTGTTTGTCAGAAAGGTTTGTCATGGTGAATTGATAATGCATACCCTCTGCATCTAATGTAAATGTAAGGTCAGCCTGGAATTTTACCGGGTAGTACTGGAAAAATGCATCCTTCTCATCATAGATATACTGTGTCTTTGCCACTGCCTGTTCCCCATTCACAGAGGTCTCGATGACGGAATATTCCCTGGTATGTAAAAATCCGTGAATATGGTTCTGAAACCTGCCCTCGTTGACCGGAAGCTGATAGGTTGCATCCGATACACGCAGTACACCCTGATTTAAGCGGTTTGGAAGATAAAGCGTTGGAATGCCATAGACGGCAGGGCTTGCTGCCAGTTTCTTCATGGCAGCATCCTTGTGAAACCGCAAAATCTCCATTTTCTTCGTATTGTCACGCAGACGGAACAGGTTGCTTCCAATGGTAGGCGCAATCATAGCCTCGTATCCGCCAGCCTTCATTTCGATAACCGGCACTCCCTGATAGTTGATTTGTCTGGAAATAGTTGTCATAAAATATACCCCTCCCTTGATATTGTTCGTTATCTAATGATATCATATAACTGTAATTTATTTCAAGAGCAGAAAATATAGCAGCACAAGTATTCCGAGTACGATACGGTACCATCCGAATACCTTGAAGTCGTGTTTTTTAATATACCCCATCAGGAATTTAATGGCAAAGACGGAGACAGCGAATGCCACTACCATGCCGACAATCAGGACAGCAAGTTCCGCACCGGTAAATGTCAGCCCAAATTTTAACAGTTTAATGAGGCTTGCGCCAAACATAACCGGGATGGCGAGGAAAAATGTGAACTCTGCCGCAATTTCCCTTGAGGTGCCAATCAAAATCCCTCCAATAATGGTGGAACCGGAACGGGAGGTTCCGGGAACTAAGGAAAGTACCTGAAATACACCGATTAAAAAGGCATCTTTAAAACTCAGACTGTGCAGTGACGTAATTCTTGGAGTACGCTTTTTATTATAATTTTCAATGATGATGAATAGGACACCATATAAGATTAGCATCAGCGCAACGACAGTGGAATTGTGAAGATGTTCCTCCATCCAGTCATCAAAGGGAAGCCCGATTACCATAGCCGGAATACAGGCAAATACAATTTTCAGCCAGAGCACAATTTTATCCATATAGCAGTAGTGATTGCAAAATTGCTGGAAACCTGCCATGAAACCCTCGGTCGCCTCGTTTGCAAACCAGCTTTTTTGGGGGGTATTTTTCTTTGTGTGGAATGGCCAGAGCTTTTCAATAAAAATGACGACCACTGCAAGTATGGCGCCGAGCTGTATGACAACATTGAACATTTCCATAAAAGCCTCACTCTGGTGAAGCTTCACAAATTCGTCTACTAAAATCAAGTGTCCGGTGCTGCTGATTGGCAGCCATTCGGTAATACCTTCCACAATTCCTAATAAAATAACTTTCAGCCATTCAATGATATTCATAATGTTTTCTCCAATCTTTCTGTCATTTATAATAGATGCCCGCTCAAAAGAAAGGCATAATAAGTGTATTATGGCATTATTTTATGATTTGGGCAATGAAAATATACGGATCTTTATTCCGGCACAAATACAGATAGCAAAAAAATAACCAGGACAAAAACAAGGGATATGATAACCACTGTTTTGGTGTCAGCCTTGCTGATATCGGGATAGCCTGTGTTTGTGTCGTCTGGCTTGGCAGTATTGTTTTCCGGTTCCGTTTGTTTTGGATCTGTGTTCATGTTATTCCTCCGTGCTGATTGTGTATCAATCAGGGTATGTTTTTGGATTCCGCCATATGGCAGAACAATTATATATATTATAATGAGTAGGGCAGGGGTTTGCAAGGGAATTTGGCTTTCTTGCTTTTTGGCATATTGATTTTACCACAATCAAAAAAGTTGCACATAAAGTCAATCCATAGTAAAATATAATCAATTTATTTAGAACAGTATGGAAAACAGCTTGTGCAGCGGGCAGGCATACTTTAGTGGATGTTTGGCGAATGCTGAGAGGTTTTTGACTTGGGCAAAGCAGATTAAGAGGCTGATTGGGTTAGGGAGACAGGAATGGCAGAAAAATATATCATGATTCACGATATTTTAAGTGAACACAAAGACAGAATGTTGAATTTAAAAAAATATTATCCGTTTTTTGTGCTGTGTGAGACGACATTTTCACAGTATAAGGATGGAAAATACAGTCATCTTGACATGGGTTATATTACAATGGCAACCCTTCGGTTTCTGATTAATGAGAACAGCTTCCATGAAAGTGAGATTACCTATGAGCAGTATGAGGAATTTATGACAGAGATCTTGCAGCGGGAGTTTGGGCTTTCGGTAGAGAAAGAGGAGGAGAAGGAACTGATCGGCTATATTTTTGATAAGATCAAAAATGACGGACGCGCCTTTACATTTTCTTATTTTGATCCGGAGGAAAAGAAAAAGAAAACAGCCCGTGTGAAACTGGTTGACAGCCGGATTGTGGATGGCGTGGTGCTTTACCATGTCACGACAGACGGAATTGAATTTTATCTGGACACGAAGGAAATCAAGGAGGAGAGTAATATTTCCGTACAGCAGCTTCTGTTGGAAAAAATGATCCGGTCAGAGAATTTTGCGGGCGGCATAGAGGTGGTGCGGCGGATTAATAATGAGGTCGGGCGGCTTGCGCTGCAAAAGAAAGAGGTGTTGGATCTGCTCAGCTATGACGTGTTTGCAGGGGCAAAGGCGAGCGAGGACTATATGGCGACAGTGGCGAAATGGTTTGATGAGGAGAGCAAGCTGTTTGAGAAAAACCGGGCGCTGATTGATAAGGCTTATAAGAAGGCAAATGCTGCGCCAAAGGAACCGTTGGAACAAAATGCAGCAGCCGAAGAAGGAACCGGGGATACGGCAGAAGATGCACAGGGATTTCATAAAATGGGGCAGTCTGCTATGCTAGTGGAGATTCATAAACTGGACACGGAGCTTAAAAGGACGATTATCCGCCACGGAGAACTGATTAAGGAGACCATAGAATTACAAAATATAGCGGATGAGGTGATTGCAAGGGCGAAGCTTCGGAAACTCCGTCCTGTTTTCAATTTTCGGGATGCCCTGAAAAAGACGATGGATAAAAATACACCGGAGCGTTTGGGCAGTCTTGTGGCACCGCTTTTTATGCCGAGAATTTTGAAAACATTTTCAGTGGAAAGCATTGACCGTATGTTGGAAAGCCGTGTGGAGAATGCAGACTATGGAGAAAAGGTAGAGAAGAAACAGGTTGATGCGGATTTTGTTTTTGAGGATGAACTGGAAGAAGGGAGAATTGCCAACAACTATGGAAAGCTGTTTGAGGAGCTTTTGGAGCAGCTTTGGAAACATGGGAGGACAACGCTTTCGGAGCTGTCAGCGATTTATGAGATAAAATTTGGCAAAGAAATTTATAAGAATGGGGATTTGTATTCCTTTTTTGTACATTTGGCACAGAAAAGCGAGTATGATCTTAAGAGTATGCAGAACAAACAGGATACTTTTTTGGAAGGGCTTGTCATGGATTCTCTGAGTATGGAGAAGAAAGAACAGTATGGAAAAATGAAGTTTGCGATTACGTTTGATGCGGGGAAAGTATTAAACCTCGGAGATGAATCAAATGAGAGTTTTTCGATTACGGATATGGAGTTTTCCCAGGTGTGATGATGAATATAGGCAATATGCGAAGGACAGCGCACAATGATGGGAGTGTCAGGATATGAACATGAAGGCTTACTATATTGAAGCCAGTGAAAAATTGATTGAGAGCCTGCAAAACAGCACAGAGGAGGATCGGATAGAGCAGATTGAACTGATACAGGATCTGCACAAGTATAAGTATTATGCAATGGGAACACACTGGGATGCCCTGCATTTTTTACTGACCGGCGTATCGGCATGTGAGCCGATTGAATACAGTATGTTAAGTGAGGCAGTGGTAGGAAAAAAACTGTTTAGTAATGATGAGGATGCGAAGTTCATTGCTTATACCGGTGCTGATGATCTGGCAAAAATCAGCGCAGCCTTAGACTGGCTGAGTGTGAAAGAGGTTATGGCGGCATTTTCCTTAAAGGAGCTGATAGAGAATAACATCTATCCGGGGCAATGGCGGGAAGACAAAGAGGATGAATATAAGAAAGGGCTGGCAAACGCCTTTAAAACCCTGCGCCGGTTTTATCAGATTATGGTGGAGCAGGGAAAAGGCGTGGTAGTCTGTATTTATTGATATTTTTTTGGCTTAGACTGATGGCTGCGCAGACTGTAATAATTCATTCTTTATAAACTTGTGTTTTCCGGGTTTGTATTTTATAATAGGAAAATGGGAAAGCTTAGTAAGGGTAATTCCGAAACTCTGTTTTCGAAACTGTCCGTTGTGTAATATAGACAATATCAACGTTGGTACGCTTCCGCTGCTTGTCGCTCGCAGCAGTGCTAGGCTCGAGAAAACCTCGCTAAGCACTGGCGGCTCCAAAGCACCTGACTTATGATATTGTCTATATTACACAACTAGATTTTGAAAATAGAACGTTTCGCAATTACCGTACTATAAATCGTGAAAAGGAGATTATTGATATGGCAGCCATAAATATAACGGCAGATATCTTTGAGCAGGAGGTGTTGAAAGCAGAGCAGACTGTGCTGGTGGATTTCTGGGCAGACTGGTGTGGGCCGTGTAAGATGTTAGGCCCGATTATAGACCAGATTGCAGATGAACATCCGGAAGTAAAGGTGTGTAAGGTGAATGTGGATAAAGAACCATCTCTGGCAATTGATTACAAGGTGGTAAACATTCCCAATTTATTGGTATTTAAAAATGGGGAAAAAGTGAATCAGGCAATCGGGGTACATTCAAAATCGGATATTGAGGCAATGCTGTAATCCTGATTTTGGAAATGACTACCGGGCAGACGGCGAAATCGCTGACAGGAGGATAAAACATGAATTATCGAAATAATCGGAAGGGCGAACCTGTTTCTTTGTTGGGGTATGGGTGTATGCGCTTTTCAAGGAAAGGCGGCAATATTGATCTCGACAAGGCGGAACAGGAGGTTATGGCAGCGATTCGCGGCGGTGTGAATTATCTGGATACAGCATATGTGTATCCGGGAAGCGAAGCGGCAGTAGGTGAAATTCTGGCTCGGAATAACTGCCGGGAACAGGTGAATATTGCAACAAAACTTCCACAGTACCTTATCAAGACGTTTTCTGCAATTGACCGCTATTTTGATGAAGAGTTAAAACGTTTAAAGACCAGCTATATAGATTATTATCTGATGCACATGCTGACAGATGTAGCCGCATGGGAAAAATTAAGGCGGCTAGGCATTGAGGACTGGATTGCAAAGAAGAAGGAATCCGGCGAGATTCGCAACATTGGGTTTTCGTTCCACGGCAATACGGAAGAATTTTTGAAGATCTTAGAGGCTTATGATTGGGATTTCTGCCAGATACAATATAATTATATGGATGAGAATACCCAGGCGGGGAGAAAAGGTTTGCAGGCTGCTGCTGCAAAGGGGATTCCTGTCATTATTATGGAGCCGCTGCGCGGCGGGAAACTGGTGGATTTGCTTCCGGAGAGCGCAAAAAAGCTGATTGCAGACAATTCAAAAAAGCGTTCTGCCGCAGAATGGGCATTCCGCTGGCTGTGGGAGCAGCCGGAGGTTACCTGTGTGTTGTCCGGTATGAATTCCATCGAAATGGTGGAGGAGAATATTAGAATTGCCTCGGAGGTTACCGCGCATGAATTTACGGATGAAGACCGGGCGATGATAGAGGGCATTAAACAGGAGATAAACCGCACGATTAAGGTAAACTGTACCGGATGCCAGTACTGTATGCCTTGTCCGAGGGGAGTCGATATCCCAGGCACCTTCCGTTGTTACAACGAGATGTATACGGAGAAAAAGAAGGGTTCTGCACGGCTTGAATACGCACAGACCACAGCGCTGCAAAAAGAAATGAAGGATGCATACCAATGCATAGAGTGTGGAAAATGTGAACAGCATTGCCCACAGCATCTTCCGATTCGCCAGCATTTAAAGGAAGCCAGAAAAAAGCTTCAGCCGCTTCCATATCGTATGGTGTTAAAGCTCATACGTCTCTTCATATGATGGCGGTTCCTTGAAGTTTTGACCGGAAACCATCATATTCCTTAGATTTTTTGCATAAGAATGTAACAACAAGTTATCTGGGGAATTACCTTGAAAGCATATATTGAAGAACGGGCAATTGAGATTGGGATGTATATTATTGATTCTAACGCTACAGTGAGACAAACTGCCAAGCGGTTTGGAGTCAGTAAAAGCACGGTACATAAGGATGTATCAGAACGGCTTACCTACATCAATCCGGCTCTTGCAAATGAGGTTCGGAAGGTGTTAGATGTAAATAAGTCAGAACGTCATATCCGGGGAGGAATGGCGACACGTGAGAAATACCTGCATCAAAAGGTATGATGAATGCCGGACATTCTTACGAAAAACGAAAGAAAAACTTAAAATTTTCATAAAAGTACTATTTGTTTGACAGTTCTGAAAGGTAAAAATAATTCGCACAAATCATGCAGAAAATAAGCTTCT
>JAMPFS010000042.1 GCA_023664325.1 Clostridium sp. | reverse complement strand
AAACATTTCGTAATTTTGGCAGGCTATAAACAAAGTTTTCCTTTCAGAGCTGAATTGTTTCGGAAGTAGTTGCAACTGTGGACTTTCTGTGATAAAATATCAATTGTTACATTTCGGATGATATGTAATATGGGTAATTGCGAAACTCTGTTTTTCAAGACATTCATTGCGCAACAAGGTTTTGGAAATCAGGAGTTTTTCCATTATCTGGGAAACTTTGATATGAAAGGGGAAAGTGTTATGAACAAAGCGAAGCAAATGTTATCATGCCTGCTGGTGCTGGTTATGATATTGAGTCTTGTGCCGGTATATCCTGCCAGGGCAGAGGGTGAGGAGGATACTTACCAAGTCGGTATTGAAAAAGCTACGACTCATTTTAGCTGCAACTGTCAGGATGGCCAGTATTCTGTCAGCCCAAATGGTTCCTGTACCATAATTATTTGGCAGTCCGTTGAAGGAGGGCAACTCAGCGATTTAGAGATTACAGTAAACGGCGAATCGGTTAGTACAGACGATTTAGAAGAGGTTGACGGAAAAGAAAATGAGTGGTCTTACACCATCACGGATGTGACTGAAAACCAGAATATCAGGATTTTTGAGCAAGGTACAGAATTAGATTTTTTGATTTCCGGGGTGCCGACAAAAGGAGGTTATGAGGTTTATGATGCAGCTGGGAGCAAGCTGGATATATCTGGCAATACAGTGTCTTTGAAAGCAGAAAAAGGCGGAACAGTTACATTCCGGATTAAGGGAAGCACGGATGTATTGGACTATGGCATTCTTGCAGATGGCGAAGAACTGCCGGCAACCAAAGTGGATGAAAACACATATTCCTATACCGTATCTGACATTGATTGGAATACTGTCGTTTCCTTTCAAAAGAAATACAAGGTAACGAGTGAGGTTGCAGTAATTCCGTGTACGGATGATGGAACACCGTTAGATGGATATAATGCAGATGGCGTGACAGAATTTTGGGCAACAGGCATGCAACTCGTTTATTTTAAACTGCCAGGTTCTGCGGCAGGATACCGGTTATCTGTCAATGATGTGATTCTCACGCATAGCGGATCGGTTTTTCACTTTATAATGGCAGACAACGATATTCAAATAATGGCACAAAAGCAGTATGAGGTTACATTCGGCAGAACTTCCTGCTGCTATGTTGAGTTTACCGATATAGCCGAGTCCTGGTGGGATGAAGAATCGGAAGCGTTGAAAGGGTATGCCACAGGGGCTGTTACATTTACAGTCGTTGTAAGAGAATATGATTATGATGTCAGCGGTATGCAGGTAACCATGACAGGAAAGACAGGCAAGGTTTCCCTGACGAAAGGGGAAAGATCAGTAAATGATGATAATGAGACGGTATATTCATTTACATCTGCTGCCTTGACAGAGGATGTGGTAATAGATGTTACGGGTATTTACTCAAAAGAATCTTATGGCATCCGGCTTGATTATGATGCCGAGGAATTTGAGGGCGTTTCCATGATCATAAGGGATGAAAATGGTACTGCACTTAATAGGGTCAATGGAGAAGAGTATACTTGGATAGGAGCAAGAGAAGGGCATACCTATGAGTTGGTTTTGTCCAGTGAGACTGTAGATTTAACAAAGCTCAAGGCATTATTAGATCGTGAGGAGGAGCTGCTTTTCGAGAAAGACGGAGACTCATATGTGGCAGATTTACCAATACGACAGGACTGTGTTCTTACTCTGGCATTGGGTGATCAATATTATGTTGATTGTGAATGTGCAGATGAAGTATCTGCAGGCGTTCTGCGCCTGTTTGGAAGTGAAGATAAAGCGACCGGATTTCAAAAAGTTGGAGAATTGAAGTTTTGGATAGATGCATGGCACAAGGAGGAGTATAGTTCAGAACATGCAATAGTACGAAGTATTGTCGATAGCACGGGTCAGGAGGTTTCATTTACAAAAGAAGAGAACGTAAGCGTGGATCGGTATGGAACCCAAAGGACAGTCTATACGGTAGATGTAGAGGATGATCTCACCATCTATTATGAAGGAATGGAGAAGTGTAAGTACAATGTCTATCTGCCAATTCCCTCCACAAAAGACAGATATACGATTAGTGAATTGCAGATGGATGATAATAAGGGTGGTTACATTTCATTGGAGGGCGAGCCTGACAGTGGAAATACATACAAAACATACCGCAATGTCGAGTATGGAACAGGGGTACAGTTTGATGTTACCGTGCCTTCTGCGGAGGTTAGTCCTCTGGTATCGCAAAAGGGAACTTATGAAGATGGAGAGGGTTATATATGGAGATTGGAAGCGGATTTTGTTGTTACAAATGATGACGGTACGGTAACATATACTTATCCGATCTATCTGCAAGATACAATTGAAATTCTCATCACAACGGATACACAGGAAATGGAAGTGGTGACAAAAGGCGGCGAAGGCTATGTAGAGTGGGATGATTTGTGGCATGTATGGAATATTTACGACAAGGAAGATGAAGAGCAACGTACATTATTGGCATCTTTTAATTTGCCGAAAATCGTCGATAAGGCGGCAACAGATCAAACATACGATTTCTCTTTGGAATTTCCGTGGGGGGATGACGAGGAAACCGGAGATTCGTATCAGTTGTACCGCCTGAAAAAGAACAGTGGAAATAACGTATTTACTGCGTCTGACTCGAAGAACACGCCATATACATCACTTAGCTATGATGAGGATAATGTGGATTTGGGAGAATATACAATGCCGGCAGGATGTTATAAGCTTGAGGTGGATATCAGCCCGATTATCCCATATGTGAGTTACCTTTCCCTGTCAACGGAAAGAGAGGATCTTTCCATTGCGCCTGTTACAAAGGATGGCGCATCCTATACAACGGAGATATCAGGAGGTAAAACATATTATATTCCGGAGTCAGATGTTTTCTATTTTCAGGTGACAGCCGACAAGAAAACAGCTTTTGATGATATGGCGATTGACTGGTGGGAGTTAAAGCATGAAGAGGAGGTCAGCGCAGATGGATTGACAAGAACCTACAAGCTGACGGACATCTCCTATGATGCCGATATCCGTGCCGCTTATACTGCAAACCTTCAGATGAAGAACGGGCAGAAGGTTTCGGTGGGTACCAATGCTTTTTATGGCGATGCCTATGATTATGAGGAGAATAAGAGTGGCAGAACTGTCAGAAATCTGGCAAGCGGCAGGATATTTGAACTGAGCATAGGTGTGGCGGAGGGATACGATCCGGATTCCGTCAAAATCAAGCATGAGCATAATGGCATTGTAGATACTTATTCCGTGGATAAAGACAGCGGACATTCCGACCGTGACCGGTGGCTTGATGTGAAATTGTATCCGGGAGATAATGTGTTTTATGCGACAGAGCCTGAAAGCAATGACACTACAAGTAAAACTTACAATGTCGATGTAGCTGCGAGTACCGCTTATACGGTGGAACTGGTAAATGGAAGCAATAAGACAGTGAAGCATGGTGGAAGCTTCTCCTTCCGGATTAAGGCGAATACCGGATATGATTTGAGCGGTATTGCGGTCACCGCTGATGGACAGAGAATGACGCCGGATGCAAATGGCATTTATACCATCACGGATATAAAGAAGGATTATGAGATTGCAGTTAGCGGTTATAAGACATCTTCCTTTATTGTTACGTTTAAGGATTATAACGGAAATGTAATTGGCAAGCCGCAGACGGTTGATTTTGGCAAGAATGCCAAAGCGCCGACAGACCCGGTACGGAAAGGTTACCGCTTTACGGGATGGGATACAGGCTTTACAAATGTAAGGCAGAATCTTGTGGTGACGGCAACCTATAAGCCGATTCTGGTAGATAAGATTACGATTGGCGGCGGAACTGCCAAGCTCGCTGTAGGCAAATCCATTGTGCTGAAGGCGGATGTGGCACCGGCAGATGCGTTAAATACGGCTGTTTTGTGGAGTTCCAGCAACAATAAATATGCAACCGTTACAGCAGCCGGAAAGGTTACTGCGAAAAAGGCGGGGGCTGGAAAAACGGTAACGATCACAGCAGCTGCCCAGGATGGCAGTGGAAAGAAAGCGACCTTTAAAATTAAGATTTATAAAAATGCAGTTAAGAAGATTAAATTGTCCGCTAAGAGCAAATCCGTAAAACCGGGCAAAAAGGTGACGATTAAGGCGACGGTTTCTCCTTCTAAGGGCATCAATAAGACCTTGAAATGGAGTTCAAGTAATGAGAAGTATGCAACGGTTAATTCCAAAGGCGTTGTGACTGCGAAAAAGGCAGGCAAGGGCAAAACCGTGACGATTACAGCCAGAGCAACGGATGGTTCCAATAAGAAAGCAACCATAAAAATTAAAATCAAAAAGAAATAAGTATGATATAATAGCCGGAGAGCAAGTAAACTCTCTGGCTGTTATTTTTATGGGAATTTTTCATTTCTTGGAAAGTCCAAATGCATATATGCTTCCATAAAAAAATCCAAATAGGGGTTGACAAAGATGAATATATGAATATAATAATATATGTACAGATGAACATATGTAAAAATATTATAAGAGGTGGTCATATGGCAAATAACGAAAATCCGAATGAATTTTTAGCAGCACATGAAGATGTTGTCAAGCGTGTGTTGGAGCGGCAGCCGGAAGAAGAGGTTTTATATGATTTGGCGGAACTGTTCAAGGTCTTTGGAGATTCTACGAGAATCCGCATTTTGTATGCCTTAATTGAGAGTGAGCTTTGTGTGGGAGATATCGCGCAGATGCTGAATCTTGGACAATCGGCAGTCAGCCATCAGCTTAAGCTGTTAAAGGATGCCAAGCTGGTGAAGTTTCGGAGAGAAGGAAAGGTTATTTTCTATGCATTAGATGATGACCACGTGCGTACCATTTTAAATATGGGCATGGAACATATTGAGGAGTAAGAACAGAGGATTTGAAAGGAGACAGGAATTATGAAGAAAACGTATAAGGTAGAAGTAGACTGCGCAAACTGTGCAGCAAAGATGGAGGAAGCAGCAAAGGCAACGAAAGGCGTAAAGGATGCAACGTTAAGCTTTATGACTTTAAAATTAACGGTTGTGTTTGAGGACGGCGCAGACGTGGACGCTGTTATGCAGGATGTTGTAAAGAACTGTAAGAAGGTAGAGGATGACTGCGAGATTTTCTTATAGAAAAGGGCAGTTATGGAAAGCCATGAGGAGTAGTTGGTTTTAACGGATACAGTGTGTCACGATACGAATGACGGGAGTGAGAATTATGACGAAAAAGCAGAAAAAAGTATTATACCGGATTATCATATCTGTCATAGCGCTGGCTGCCATTTCCCTTATTTTTTCAGTCTGGGAGGCAAATGTGTGGATAGAGGCAGCATGTTATATGATTCCGTACCTGATAATCGGGTATGACATATTAAAGAAAGCCGGCAAGGGTATTTTAAACAGGCAGGTGTTTGATGAGAATTTCCTGATGGCGGTGGCGACAGTAGGGGCAATGCTGCTCGGTGAATTTCAGGAGGGAGCAGCCGTTATGCTGTTTTACCAGATTGGAGAGCTGTTCCAAAGCTGTGCTGTGGGCAAGAGCCGGCAAAATATTGCAGCCCTGATGGATATCCGTCCGGATTATGCAAATGTTTTAGTAGATGGCAAATTGGAGCAGGTGGATCCGGATGAAGTTCAGGTTGGTACGGAAATTGTGGTGAATCCCGGAGAAAGACTGCCGATTGACGGCATCATTACAGAGGGCAGCACCATGTTAAATACCAGTGCGTTGACCGGCGAGAGCGTGCCAAGACAGGCAGTATGTGGCGACGAGGTCATTAGCGGCTGCATCAATATGACAGGCGTGATTAAGATTCAGACAACAAAGGAGTTTGGGGAATCCACCGTATCAAAGATACTCGATTTAGTGGAAAATTCCAGCATGAAGAAGTCACGTTCTGAGAACTTTATTACGAAATTTGCAAAGTACTATACGCCTGCCGTATGCTATAGCGCGCTCGTGTTAGCAGTTTTGCCGCCGCTTGTCAGCTTGTTGATGGGAAATCCCGCCAATTGGGGAGAATGGATCATCCGTGCGCTGACGTTCCTTGTAATCAGTTGTCCGTGCGCCCTTGTGATTTCGATTCCGCTTAGCTTTTTTGGGGGAATCGGCTGTGCATCCAAGAATGGTATTCTTGTCAAGGGTTCCAATTATTTAGAGGGTTTATCAGAAACGAAATATATTGTATTTGACAAGACAGGAACCCTTACAAAAGGTGTATTTGAGGTAAATGGCATCTTTCCGGCAGAAGGATTTGACAAAGAACAGCTGCTTTATTATGCAGCCTATGCGGAAAGCGCATCCAGCCATCCGATCAGTGTAAGCCTGAAAAAGGCATATGGAAAGGAATTAAGCTTAAATCAGGTGACGGATATTGAAGAGATTGCCGGTCATGGTGTGACAGCGCTTGTAAACGGCAGGAAGGTTGCAGCGGGAAATGCGAAGCTTATGAACAAAACAGGTTCCGTTATCACTAAGGAGCATGATGAGGGAACGGCTGTCTACGTGGCAGTGGATGGAGCGTACGCAGGCTGCATCACGATTGCGGATGTAGTCAAGGACACATCAAAGCAGGCTGTTTCGGAGCTTAAGAAAAATGGCATGAAACAGATTGTTATGCTGACCGGAGACACGAAGAAAACGGCAGAGAAAGTGGCAGCAGAGATCGGCGTAGACATGGTTAAGAGTGGGCTTTTGCCGGCAGATAAAGTATCGGAGGTTGAAAACCTGCTCGAAAGTAAGGCGGAAAAAGAACGTCTTGCCTTTGTGGGAGATGGAATTAATGATGCACCGGTACTATCGAGAGCAGATATTGGAATTGCCATGGGGGCATTGGGCTCGGATGCAGCCATTGAAGCAGCGGATATTGTCCTGATGGATGATGATCCGGCAAAGATTGCGCTGGCGATGGTAATCTCCCGAAAGACACTTCGCATTGTCAAGGAAAATATTGTATTTGCGTTGGCAGTGAAGGGAATCTGCCTGTTACTTGGCGCACTCGGTATTGCCAATATGTGGCTGGCGATTTTTGCGGATGTAGGCGTTATGGTGCTTGCAGTAATCAATGCAACAAGGGCTTTGCGCATAAAATGACGGTATTTTTTAACAAATTGTAAATTTTAGTGATGGATTATAGAAAATTGAATAGTTCTTTGGTATAATAATGATAATTGTTATAATATTTTGAGAAATTTGAAAAATATTTATTATGCAAAGGACATGATTATGGAGAACGACGAAAAAAGATTGACCATTGGATTATTAGTCAGTGGAATTACGGATGATTTTACAAGATTAATATGTAAAGGTGTGATACAGAGGGCAGAAGAACTGGGTGTCAATCTGGTTACTTTGCCGGGAAAGTATATTGGGCGGAATACCGAGGGTGATCCGAATCTTATGTATGAATATCAGCACGGTACCATTTTGTCCTATGCAACAAAGGAAACCGTTGATGGAATTATTGTGGCGGCAAGCTGTATCGGCTGCATGACAACTGCGAAGCGTGTGGAGGAACTGATGCATCAATATGATGGGATTCCATGCGTGTTAGCAACGTCCAAGATGGATGGATATCCCAGTGTTAATTTTGATAATTATACCGGAATTAAAGAAGGTCTGGATTATTTAATTGAGCGTTTGCATTTTGACCGGATTGGAATGATTGGTGGTCCGTGTGATAACAGTGATGCCTGTGAGCGTAAGCGCACATTCCGTTCCGTGCTTGAGAAACACGGCATTGAGTGGGTGGAAAGCCGTTATGTGGAAGGCGTGCTTAGTCAGTTAGATACGAAACCAATGAAAAAGATTCTGGATGATAATCCCGATTTACAGGCTATATTCTGTGTCAATGATGGCACGGCAATGGGTCTTTATTCAGTTATGGAGCAGCGTGGATTAGTGCCGGGGAAAGATATTTCTATCTTAGGCTATGATAACACGGATTGGGCAAAGCAGGCAGCCCCATCCTTATCTACCGTTATGGCAGATGCAGCAGCAATCGGTGTGGGCTGTATGAACCAGATTATCAAACTGTTGAACGGAGAGAAGATTGACGATATTGTTGTGCCGACCCGTTTTATCAGACGGGATTCTTTTGCAAGATTGAGTAATCTGAAAACAAATGAGTCGGAACGGGGCATCAGCGGGCAGGTATCCCGGTATTTTGAGGAAGTTTTTTACCGTTACAAGTATGATGACTGGGATGGCCGTCTGACACAGGTTCAGGGATCTTTCCGAAATTTTATGGATTATCTGGAACATTGGAGACAGAATAGAGAGAAGAACACTCTTAATTTTGATGATGTAGAGGCATATCTGGATGGATTTTTGAATCATAGCACACTCAAATATGCAGACATGGAGAATATGTTGTCTGTATTTGACCGTGTTTATGAGGAGCTTCAGCTTCAACATATGCCGGAGAAAAGCAGAATCCAGCTGCGTGGTTTGTTTGCAATGGTTTATGAAAAAGTTGCCCATGTCATGAATTACCACATAGGCTTCACTATGCTGGAAGAGATTGAGATGAATAATTCCCTGAAAGTGTTTGTGCGGGATATGCTGCAGTTTGAGCGTGGGAATGACCAAAGTTATGGACTGTTATTGGGAAGGCTTGACTGGCTGCAAATTAAGAATGCATATATTTTCACTTATGAGGAACCCATTATGAATCTGACGAGGGAAATGTTTTCACTGCCGGAGTATCTTTATTTGAAGGCATGGCAAAAAGGTGAGCAGGTAACGATCGTTCCTGCCATTGAGCAGAAGATGAGATGTAAAGACATCTTTAACCCGGCAGTATTGGGAATCGAAGAACCGTTTAATCTTGTGCTGATTCCACTGTTCTTTAATGAGATGTTGTATGGTGTCCTGCTTTGTGACCTGTCAGACGGTATTTTTGAGAATGGTGAGTTTTTGAGTAACCAGATGAGCGCCGCCGTGAAAATGATAGAGCTGCTCAAGAATAATGAACGGATTCAGGAACAGCTTGAGGAGAGCATGGCAACCCTGCGGGAGAATAATGTTGCATTGGATACGCTTTCAAAGTCAGATGGTCTTACCGGTATCCGAAACCGCCGTGGTTTTGAGGATGCAGCAGGAAAGATGTGCGCAACATGTAAAAAGAAAAACCAGGTGGTGTTTACCGCTTATGTCGATATGAATAACCTTAAGATTATCAATGACTGTTATGGACATGAAGAAGGAGATTTTTCATTGAAGACCATCGGCGATGTTTTGGTAAAGGTCATCGGAAAGAAAGGCATGGTTGGACGAATTGGCGGTGATGAGTTTGCCTGTGTCCTGCCAATGAAGGGAGAAGATGGCGATCAGGAGATTTTGGAGCAGATTTATGATGAATTTAAAACATTTAATCTGCAAAGCGATAAGCCGTATAATGTTACGGTATCTGCCGGTGCCTATCTGCTGAAGCCGACAGATGATTTGACATTATCCCAGGCGCTTTCCGTGGCGGATGAGCGGCTTTATGAAGTAAAGAAGCTCCGTACCAGGGAAGTTGCCAAAGTTGTGGAGTCGAATGTGGATTGATGAATATGTTATGGAGGAGGTGGAGCAATCTGCCTCTTCTTTGTTTGTGTAATGCTAGGCAATTGCGAAACTCAGGTTTTCAAGACGTTTGTTGTACAATATCGACAAATCAACGCAGGCACACTTGCGCTGCTTGTCGCTCGTAGTGGTACATAAGCAATGCAACACTATACCCACTAAGCTCGAAAGTACCTCGCTAAGTGTGTAAGTGTGCATTCGTACTAGGCTCGAAAAAGCCTCGCCAAGTACTCACTGCAAGTACCAACGGCTCCAAAGCACCTGCTTATGATATTGTCGATATTGCACAACTAGATTTTGGAAATCAGGAGTTTTGCAACTGCCTATATGTAATACCAGTGAAGTGATGCCGGATTTGGCAGAAGGAGCTTCAATGGCAGGAGTAATACTGATAAAACGGCATATACTAACACAAACCGTTACATGATGACAGAAAAGAGGGAGTAAACATGTTGGTATCAGTAAAGGAAGCGCTTGAAATGATGCGGACAAGTCCGGATTGCCAAATCGTGGATGTCAGGACAAGGGAAGAATTTGATGCAGGGCATATTGAGGATGCAATTAATGTTCCAAATGAGACTATTGGCTCAAAAAGTCTCCGGGAACTGCCGGATAAGAACCAGGTTTTGATTCTTTGCTGCCGCAGCGGAAACCGTAGTGAAGAAGCGGCAGATAAGCTCATACATCTCGGCTATACCAATGTCTACGATATTGGCAGCCTGAAAAACTGGCCGTATAATCTGGTACAGGACTGGTAGGAGCGTTACAAAATATAGGATAATGGAGATGACAATATGAAGACATTAGAGGAGGTAAGGGCTTTTTTTGCAAAGGATCATTTTGCAACGAAAAGTGGAGCGGTGATTGAGTCAGTGGAGGATGGTTATGCAAGATGCGAGATGGAGCTTTGTGATAATCACCAGAATGCCTTAGGAGCAGTGATGGGTGGCGCAATCTTTACATTGGCAGATTTTACATTTGCGGTGGCTTCTAATTGGAACGGTGAACCGCATGTATCACTGACGTCGCAAATCACCTATCTTGGCAAGGCGAAGGGAAGACGGCTGATTGCAGAAGCGAAGCGCATAAAGGAGGGCAGAACAACCTGCTATTATGTGATAGAGATTGCGGATGAGCTGGGAACACAGGTGGCGCATGTGACAACAACCGGATTTGTCACACCGCCGAAGCATCATGCTGAGTGAAAGGAAGGGATATGAAACCAGCTGTTTTTGATATGGTTCAAAAAATGGATATCCATAATATTGAATTACAGCTTGCCTTGCAGTGCGCGCCGGTCATAGCGGGAATTAAGATTTCCAATCTGCTGATTATCAGGACAGAGATATTATGCTTGGCGCTTGATTTGTTAAAGGACAGTCATTTTTGTTATTTTCTGCTCAGGCAGGAGCAGAATCAGACTGCAATGCTGCTTTATCATCCACAGAAAATGCAGGAGTATTTGAGCCGGAAAAGGGTAGCTGCTTTTTTGCAGCAGCTTGGATATGCGGATTGCTCGTTCGGGCAGATTTTATCACTGTTTCGCAGGCGATATCTGAATTACAGGGGAAACCCGCAGGAATTTCCGCATGAGATGGGGGTATTGCTGGGCTATCCGGTGGAGGATGTGTCCGGGTTCATGGAAGATGAGGGAAGGGGTTTTTTATACACGGGATACTGGAAAGTATATCAGAATTTAGCAGAAAAGATTCCGTTGTTCCGCAGTTATGAGCTTGCAAAGGAGCAGCAGATTCAAATGCTTGCGGAGGGGATGCAAATGCCGGAGATTATGCGCTGGTATGATTTGCGCCATCTTAGCAAATACAATTTGTTGGAATAAAAAATCGGTAAATGTGCAATATTTCTCAATAGGGGAAGTAATTGCGAAACTTTGTACAGGGTTTCGCAATTGCCTGCTTAATAAGTGAGTAAAGGAGATTGATTTATTGTGCATTATTTGAGGATTGAAAAGGTAATTGGACGGGAAATCATGGATTCAAGAGGTAACCCGACTGTGGAGGCAGAGGTGCATCTGCTGGATGGCACGGTTGGCAGAGGAACAGCTCCAAGCGGCGCATCTACCGGTGAGTTTGAGGCATTAGAACTCCGTGATGGGGATAAGGGCAGGTATCTTGGAAAGGGTGTCACAAAGGCTGTTCAAAATATCAATACGGTGATTAATGATACCATTTCCGGTATGAATGCCAATGATATCTATGCCATTGATCAGGCAATGATTACAGCGGATGGAACGAAGGATAAGTCAAAGCTTGGGGCAAATGCGATTTTGGCGGTGTCCATTGCATGCGCAAAGGCGGCATCCATTTCTCTTGATATGCCGCTGTTTCAGTTTTTAGGAGGAATCTCCGGCAACCGCCTGCCGGTGCCGATGATGAATATTTTAAATGGCGGCGCGCATGCCGCAAACACAGTGGATGTACAGGAATTTATGATTATGCCGGTTGGCGCGGAAAGTTTTAAAGAATGCCTGCGCTGGTGTGCGGAAGTATTCCATGCTTTGGCGGCTCTGCTAAAAAGCAAGGGGCTTGCCACCTCTGTTGGTGATGAAGGCGGGTTTGCCCCGGATCTTGCCAGTGACGAGGAGGCAATCGAGTATATTTTAGAGGCTGTTAAGAACGCAGGGTACAAGCCTGGCAAAGACTTCATGATTGCGATGGATGCCGCATCATCTGAATGGAAAGGCAGGAAGAAGGGTGAATATGTTCTGCCGAAGGCAGGAACCAAATATACATCAGAGGAGCTGATTGCCCATTGGAAGGAATTGGTTGAGAAGTATCCTATCATTTCCATTGAGGATGCATTGGATGAGGATGACTGGGAAGGATGGGTGAAACTCACGGCAGAACTGGGAGATAAAGTCCAGTTAGTGGGGGATGATCTGTTTGTAACAAATACAGAACGTCTGTCAAAGGGTATTGAGATGGGCTGCGGTAACTCGATTCTCATTAAGCTGAATCAGATCGGTTCGGTGTCAGAGACTTTAGAGGCGATTAAGATGGCTGATAAAGCCGGTTATACCGCTATTTCCTCCCATCGCTCCGGCGAGACAGAGGATACGACGATTGCAGATCTTGCCGTGGCAATGAATACCGGTCAGATTAAAACCGGTGCGCCGAGCCGTACGGAGCGTGTGGCAAAGTACAACCAACTGCTTCGTATCGAAGAAGAACTTGGGCAGGCTGCGGTATATCCGGGTATGTGTGCATTTCATGTGAAGAGATAAGGGAATGGAGTGGAGGCAGTGTGCGCCTGCGATGGGAGAGATGCGCACTGCCTTTTTATGAACAGGGGGAATCAGGCTTTTCACAGTGTGATGCGGGCTATGGGAAAATTTATCACTATGCCTGAAACCCGATTTTTTCTTTGAGCCCGGCAGTTATGATGGAGAAGCAGGTTTCGTATGGTAGAAGGGTATCTTTCTTTTCGATGTCCTCTTTTTCCGAGTGAATGACAAATCCACAGACGGCAGAAAATGCTGTTTCTTCCAGGACAAAGATTTCTTTTGCGGATAGAGCGTGTGAAGCAAGATTGCGCCGTATCAGTTCATTGTAGAAGCTAAGAGAGAAGATTGTACGGGTTGTGAGGTAGGAATGTTTCATGTTCTCAATGTAGGAATCTTCTCCTGCCAGAAGCAGACTCTTCATCAGGTCAAACTGTGGAAGCAGATGTGTTAAAAGCATATAGGAAGAACGGGAATAAAACAACTCTACCAGTTCCTCATTGGAAAGGGCAGTCAGATTGTCCGGCTGGAGGCTGTTTTCAATCTGTAACAAATCCTGTATAAATTCATTAAAGATTGTATGATATAGATCTTCTTTGTTTTGAAAAAATCTGTAAAGCGCGCCTGCCGTTACTCCGGCGCCGGAAGCAATGGCACGCATGGAGGTTTTTTCATATCCTATGTTCATAAACAGGGTTTTGGCACTGTTTTTAATATTTGCAATTGTAATCTGGGTTTGATCTCTCATAAGTTCTCCTGATTGTTATTTCTGGATTTTATCTCACATTTTATCAATAAGATAACATTTTAAGAGGAAAAAGTAAACGGTGACTTGGAAGAAGATGTGCTTGGTTGGGATGTTCAGGGTATTCTTTCATTGACAAAATGGAATCACTTAGTTGTATACAATATGAAAGTGTGCTATAATGCGAACGGAGAAAATACAATTGACCGAGCAGGAGGAGAATGTTATGTACATTACATGTTTAGATTTAGAGGGCGTATTAGTACCGGAGATATGGATTGCTTTTGCAGAAGAAACCGGTATTCCGGAGCTTAAAAAGACGACAAGGGATGAGCCGGATTATGATAAATTGATGAATTATAGAATAGGAATCCTGAAGGAACACGGATTAGGTCTTAAGGAAATACAGGAGACAATTGCAAAGATCGATCCGATTCCGGGGGCAAAGGAATTTTTAGACGAACTGCGGTCGATCTGCCAGGTTATTATTATCAGTGATACTTTTTCCCAGTTTGCAGGCCCGCTTATGAAGAAGCTGGGATATCCTACGATTTTCTGTAATGAGCTGGTGGTTGCTGACAGTGGCGAAATTACCGGGTTTCAGATGCGCTGTGAACAGTCAAAACTGACTACGGTGAAAGCATTGCAGTCTATCGGATATGAAACGATTGCAAGTGGCGACAGCCATAATGACCTGGGTATGATTGGTGCCAGTAAGGCAGGATTTTTATTTAAGAGTACAGACCAGATTAAGGCAGACTATCCACAGTATCCTGCATATGAGACCTATGATGAGCTGATGGCAGCGATTAAGCGGGTCCTTTCATCTAACAGCTAAAAAACAGTTTTTTCTGCCTTTTGTTCCAAAGGCAGAAAAATTTTACTAAATGATTTACAAATGTTAGCCGATATAATATAATAGAAAAGGATAAATAAATTTTAGGTCATTTTCTGCAAAAGGGGTTAAACTTTTTTATAAGATTCCGATATACTATATGAAAAAGTGTTTGGTCCATATTTTATGGATTGGAGCGTACGTGCCGTGGATGACACGGCAGGGAAGCTTCAACACATTTTATACTATACTAATATGTAACCGGCAAAAGGATTTGCGGAACAAAAAAAGTGGCAGTTGCCATAAGAAAAGAAAAGGAGGTCAATCTATATGTCAACGATTAACACATCAAATGATATGTCATCATTGTTTCAAAACACGACAACTTCAAACAGCGGTCTTGGCTTGACAGATTATTATGCAATCAAGAATGGCAGCTATGGTAAGTTGCTGAAGGCTTATTATAAGAATCAGGATTCTGAAAAGACGAAGACTGAGAACAGTGGTGACAGCAAGCAGTCTCTTACATTGATGAAGGCTGGAACAGATTCTTTGCAAAAGTCTGTGAGCGCATTGATGGATGAGTCTCTTTGGGAAAAGAAGAAGATTAAGAAAAAAGATGAGGAGACTGGAAAGGAAACAGAGGTTTTCGATTATGACTGGGATGCCATCACCAAAGCAGTAAAGACCTTTGTGGATGACTATAACAATGTGATTGGGAAAGCAGCAGATTCTGATACGAAGGGGATTCTTCGTGGGGCTTCCCGTATGACAGGTATTTCAGGTGAAATGTCTAAACTTCTGAATC
Organism: Clostridium sp.; assembly: GCA_023664325.1. Taxonomy (GTDB): domain Bacteria; phylum Bacillota; class Clostridia; order Lachnospirales; family Lachnospiraceae; genus CAG-590. The sequence goes on along the minus strand of JAMPFS010000042.1, from coordinate 10,084 downwards.
AGGTAGGTATCAAGATTGGTTCTGATAATAAGCTGTCGGTGGATGAGGAGAAGCTTAAGAGTGCATCTGTCGGAACGATGAAGACCTTGTTTACCGGTATGCATTCCTTTGCAGATAAAATCATGCAGAAGGCAACAGCAATCGGCAGAGCAGCATCTGGGAATGATGCTACCTACACAAATAATGCAACGTATTCGGATACACTTTCCAAGCTGGTAGCTGGCAAGGTGGACGAAGAAATTTAAGATCTTTCAAATCAATCTTTTAAAACGAAAGGAGAATAATTATGAGCGTAAATAACGTATCAACAACACAGGCAAATGATGTATACGGCAACTATCAAAGTACTGCTGCAAAGAGCAGCAAGGAGGCTGACAACAAGACAGCAGAAAGCCAGGCAGCAGCAGTTTATGAGAAATCAGACAGCACGAGCAACAAGAAGGCTTCCTACTCTGTGAATAAGATGAGTGCGGAGGATCGTGCTGCATTGGTAAAACAGTTGAAGGCAGACCAGGCATCCAGAAAGCAGAGTCTTGTTGATCTTGTGCAGAGTATGATGGGCGGACAGGCAAAATCTGCAGCGATTGCAAGGGGTGATAAAGATGCCATCTGGAAGTTCATTGCCAGTGGAAAATATACAGTAGATGAGGCTACCAGGAAACAGGCACAGGAGGATATTTCAGAGGACGGTTACTGGGGTGTTAAGCAGACATCTCAGAGATTGTTTGACTTTGCAAGTGCTTTGGCAGGTGATGATGTAGATAAAATGAAAGAAATGCAGGCTGCGGTTGAAAAAGGTTATAAACTTGCAGCAAAAGCATGGGGTGGCGAGCTTCCGGAAATCAGCAAGAATACATTTGATGCAACAAACAAGCTGTTTGATGAGTATTATAAGAGTAAGGGAGTAGAATAATTCCGGTTGCGTTGTTACATATCATATATTGGGCATTCAGTTTCGGCTGGATGCCTTTGTTATCATTAAGGGGAAAGGTGTCAGTATGTCAAGGGAAGATTTAACTCCGAGTGAAACAGAATGGCTGGTGATGGAGAAATTATGGGAAAGTACAATTCCGCTTACCTCAGCGGAGATTATCAATCGTTTGAAAGGCGAGAAAGAGATGTCTCCTAAGACGGTGCGTGTATTATTAAACCGTCTTGGACAGAAAAAAATAGTTGATTACACCATAGATAAGAAAGACTCCAGGGTGTATCACTATTTTGCAGTCAAAACGAAAGAGGAGTGCCTGAAAGAGAAAAGCCGCCATTTTACGGAAAGTTATTTTAAAGGCAGCAGAACAGGAGCAATGGCGGCATTAGTGGACAGTTTTGATTTAGATGAAGAGCAGATGAAAGAACTCTGGGATATTCTGGAAGGAAAAAAGAAAGGTTGAGTCGGCAGTCATAGAAAGGGGAACTGGTATGTCATTACAGGATATCATATATGGTACAAAACAATTTATATATGTAGAATCAGCATACTGGTGCATTAAGCTGGGGTATTGCGTGATTGCTTCTATTTTTTTGTTTGGAATGATTTTCCTGCTCAGGGCAACCGTTTTTAAAAACAGTGTTTTTGCGAAAGGCATGGTATGGATTTTGCTGCTGCCCATGTTGTTTACGGGAAAAATTAAGCTTTATTATACAAAACCGTTTTTTGCCAGGCTGTTTTTGTGGTGGTATGCCATTTGCAGTAATCATGAATGGATTTGGCTTCTGTATTTTTGCGGGATGTTGGCTGCTTTCGGGGTTCTTCTGCACAGGCGGCATCGGATCAGGAGACTTCTGGATGGCATGGAGCAAACGGTTATGCTGGAACGGAAGGTATATGTGACAGAACTTTCTGTATCTCCCTTTTCGGTAGGGCTGTTCAAACCAAAGATTATACTGCCCCAAATTATGCTGGAACAGTGCAGCGAGGAAGAACTGCAAATGGTTTTATTGCATGAGCAGATACATATCCAGCTGGGGCATTTATGGCTGTATGCTTTTTGGGATTTGCTTGGCTGTATTTTATGGGTGAATCCATTCTTCTATTTCGGAAGAAAAACATTGTGTGCAGATATGGAGCGGATTTGTGATTGTATCTCCATCCAATATAGTGGTGGGAATGCAAAAAACTATGGAAAATTGATTTTAAAAAGCATGGGGATGCTAAGAGAAGAACAAAAGCTGATAACAGGTTCGGCAGCCTTTGCAGATGAAAGCGGGTATAACCGGTTAAGAAGCCGGATGCAGAATATCGCAGCATTTACGCCTTATTCCCCGAAGAGAGTGCTGGCAATCGTGGCGGTGGGAATTTTGGCAGGGGGTCTGCTTATGTTTGGAGTTCACCGGGTATCCTATGCGCATTGCACTCTATTAGAATCCATTTGTGTGTTTGATATCCAGTCTGCCTCTGTGGGAAATGAAGTGGTATATTTGTTGGAGGACGGTGATGAACTTCGGGAGGCAGTGACCTTTGATAAGAGGAATGTATATATTGACTGCCAACGGTTTGATAAATTACTTGTAGAACATGATGTTTTGGAACGGGAATTTTATATACTTTTTGGCGGTTTTCAAAAGCTTCCGGGGATTGGGGGCTGTTCAGATTGTGTATATGTGGAGTATAATGAAGGAACACAACAGATGATTATCCCCTATCAAAGCCAAAGGGATACCATCTGGACCGTATTGTTCCGATATCTTTAGATGTGTTTACGGATATGGGGAAGGAAATGGGGAAAGTAACGCTAAGTTAACGCTAAGTTGACACTAAAAAGTACTTGCAAATTATGTATAGATATGGTACGCTTTGAATAGAATAAAACTGTAACGAGTTACAGTTTTGGTCTGGGCATAGGCTCTTTGGACCACCGTAGGCGGGAAGAATTTCCCGCCATTTTTTATACAAAGGAAGATAATGATGAAAGAACTGAGTATATTTATTGATGAGTCAGGAGATTTTGGGGAAGTAAGGGAGCGACCGGCATACTACTTGGTAACATTTGTTTTTCATAATCAAGACAATAGTATAGAAGAACAGGTTTTAAAATTAGAAGAAAGTGTTCGTAGTTCAGGGTTTGATGTGGAATACATACATGCAGGTCCGGTAATTCGGCGCGAGGAAGTATTTCAAAGATATTCTATAGATGAGCGAAGAAAGTTGCTATATAAGATGCTTAATTTTGTGAATAGCTGTCCCATTTCCTATTTGACAGTTGTAGTAGACAGAAAAGAAGCATCAGATAAAATTGCCTTGTCCGGTAAATTGGCAAAGGCAATCAATCGAGCGATAGGCGAACATATTGAATTTTTTTCGGATTTTGAAAAGGTTATTGTTTACTATGATAATGGACAGGTTGAACTTAGCACAATCCTAAATGCAGTATTTTCAATACAATTTTTCAATGTAGAATTTAGAAAAGCAGAACCACAGAAATATCGGCTATTACAGGCGGCAGATTTTATTTGCACTATGGAATTGCTAAAAATTAAGAGAGATGAGAAACGATTGAGTAAATCGGAAGAAAAATTCTTTTATAAACCACAAGAGTTAAAGAAAACTTTTTTGAAAAGTGTTGAAAAAAAGAGATTATGAACAGGTACTTCTAAAAAATAGATGATATTAATAAAAGTGTTGAGCGGAGGATTAAAGTACACAATGAAGGAAAAGGTGGTAACAACTATAGTGATTGTTTTGTCTGTTGTTCTTTTGGCAGGCATTGTTCGGATTACCGGCGCAATATTGTCTGATAGCGGTGGAGAACAGGATAGTGCAGCAGCGGTGACAACGGCAGAGACAACAGAGAAAATTACAGAGCAGACAACGGCACCGACAACAGAGCTTACAACGGAAATGACGACTGAGGAAGTAACGGAAATGATGACCGAGGAGTGGAAAGCAGAAGATGTGGCAGCCCCCATATTTCTTACTTTTACAAAGAATCCACAGGTTAAGTTGGGAGCAGCCTTTGATGTACATGATTATGTTGGATATGGAGATGATGTCGATCGGGCGCCGGAACTTACCGTAGAAGGCGGGGTGGATACATCAGTGATAGGAACTTATCCTCTTACCCTGACACTCACGGATGCAGCAGGACATTCGACCACAGAATCTATGAATGTCAATGTGGTATCAGAAATTACGTCTTATTCCGGGGGAGAGAAGGAAACGTTTGAAACATTTACTGCAAATTATAAGAACGAGGATACGGTTCTTGGAATTGATGTTTCCAGATGGCAGGAGGATATTGATTTTGAGCAGGTGAAGAATGCGGGATGTGATTTTGTTATCATCCGGATTGGCGGATATGATGATGGCAGCCAGTATGAGGACAGATATTATAAAACCAATATCCGGAATGCGAAAGCAGCGGGACTAAAAGTTGGCATATACTGGCATGCGGAAGAAAACAGCATAGAGGAAATAAAGTCAAATGTAGCATATATGATGGAGATTATAGATGGAGAAACATTGGATTTTCCGATTGCATACGACTGGGAGGATTTTAGCGGATTTCAGAAATATGGAATGAATCTGCATGATATCAATGTATGTTTTGAAACGTTTTGTAACGAAGTGGAAGCCTATGGATATGAGGCATGTCTGTACAGCAGCCAGAATTTTCTGGAAAATGTTTGGACGAATGAAAGCAAACATTTGGTATGGCTTGCAAACTATACAGCGCAAACAGCCTATGCAGGCGAGTATTATATGTGGCAGCAAGGGAATACGGGAAGAATTGCAGGGATTAATACGGACGTGGATTTCAATGTGTGGTATAAGGGTAAATGACAACAACAATCATGACACAACTATGACACAAGTGGGTGGTATATATAAGTCACAACGTATTAGGGATTTCTACGGTACATAATGATTTATCACTTGAAATGTGAGGAGTGAGAAAATGTACAATATTTTAATTGTAGAGGACGATGAGGCGATTGCCCACTTGATATATGTAGAGTTAAAGGATGCAGGATATGGCTGTATGTGCGCATATGACGGAATGTGTGCGGCGGATATACTGGAAGAAAAGACCGATTTTGATCTGGTACTGCTGGATATTATGCTGCCGGAAATAAATGGTTATGAATTGCTGGAATATATCAAGCCAATGGGAATCCCTGTTATCTTTTTGACAGCAAAAGGAGCATTAGAGGAACGCATACAGGGGCTTGATATGGGGGCAGATGATTATATTGTAAAACCGTTTCAGAGCAAAGAAGTGATTGCCCGGGTGGCAGCCGTGCTCCGCAGGTGCGGGAAAAGCATGAACCAGCTCGCTTTTGCAGATGTCATAGTGGATTTGGAATCCAGAAAGGTTTTAAAGGAAAACACAGAGATTGAACTGACGATGAAGGAATTTGATGTACTCGTGGAACTGATACAAAATAAGAATATCGTGCAGTACCGTGACAAATTGTATGAAAAGGTGTGGAAAGAACCCTTTATGGGGGATACCAGAACGTTGGATACCCACATACAAAGACTAAGGAAAAAGTTAGGCTGGGATAAGTATATCAGGACGGTATTCCGTGTAGGATATCGTTTGGAGGGATAGGATGAAGCTGGGTATCAAGATCTTTTGCAGTATTATGTTGTCATTTAGTGTGATTTTTCTGGCGGGCGGTTATATTCTGCTCTCCTTTTTTTATCAGAATGCAATGGAGCGGGAGATTCAGGCAGCATTCGAGCAGTATCAGTACAATAAATTTGTGATTCAGTCGGAACTGATTACGAGAGGGGAATACTGGCACGGCGATATTACTGAAGGATTATATGATGTCAGTGCCGTGAAAGAAGCGATGAGCGGCGTCACTGCAGTTTTTGCCAGCGACCATCAGGAAATTTATAATGAATTTGATAAAGCGATAGCATTAGAGCCGCTGCTTTTGCAGGCGCTGCCGGATCAGACCAGCTATCAGTTTGCGGCAGCGGAAAACAGAACCTATGTCATGGTGACGGGAGAAATCCGGTATGGCGATACCAAGTGGTATCTGATTACAGGAATTGATGTGGGAAATGCGTTAGAGCTGCAGCAGCAGGTTCAGAATAAGTTCCTATGGGTATATGTGGCAGTTGTCGTAACCGGATTTTGCCTAAGCCTTGGCTTATCTGTTTTTTTTACCAGACCGGTGAATGCGTTGACCGCAGCGGCAAAACGGATAGCGGACGGAAATTATGGAGAACGGATTGCCGTTTCCGGCCAGGATGAAATCGGTCAGCTTGCCGCAGATTTCAACAGGATGTCGGCTGCTGTTGAGGAAAAGGTGGAGGAGCTTTCCGAAAGTGCCAGAAGGAAAGAAGATTTTGTGGCAAATTTTGCGCATGAGCTTAAGACACCACTAACTTCCATTATCGGATATGCAGACCGGATTTATCAGAAGGATTTACCGAGGGACGAGCAGAAACAGGCGGCATGGTATATCTGGAATGAAGGGATGCGTTTGGAGGCTTTGGCGCATAAACTGATGGAACTGACCTTATTCCATCATCAGGACTTTCTTTTGGAGGAAATGGAAGCGGGGCAGATGTTAGAAGAACTGATAGGGGATGTAAGGTATCTCGCAGAGGAAAAAGGTGTCACCATTGACGGCCATGCGGAACAGGCGTATATAAGAATAGAGTATGATTTATTTAAGACATTGTTTTTAAATCTGATTGACAATGCGATCAAGGCAAATGCGGAGCATATTGCAGTGAATGGAAAAGCAGAATCTGGATTTTATGTTATGGAGATTGCCGATAACGGAACAGGGATTCCGGCAGATGAGCTTAAGCGGATAACGGAAGCATTTTACATGGTGGATAAATCACGTTCCAGAAAACTGCATGGTGCTGGTATTGGACTGGCATTGTCGCAGCGGATTGCGGAGATCCATGGAAGCACACTGGAATTTGACAGTGACGGCACATCGGGGACAACCGTGCGTATCCGGTTATACTAGTTAACCTTAGTATTTGCTGAAGGCAAATGCTTAGTTTGACTGCATGTACCGTGGTGAATTTCACATTGATAAACGATGAGATGAGTTGTTTAAAATCTTAAAACTTATATAAAATAATTTATGTTTGCAAACAAAAATAAAACAGTTGAAAAGCAGGTTGGTCTATGTTACGATTATAGCATAAAAACATAAAGAAAAGCAGGTAGGCGAACCATTTGGAAAAGAGAAAAACCGTAGAACAAAAGCATGAAGCAATATTGCAGCGAATCAAGGGATTTCGTTTGTTAGATGACGATTTTATGACGAAATGTTTTGAGGAAAATAAGGAAGCGACGGAACTGGTACTTCGTATTGTGTTGGAGAAAATGGATATTCAGGTTGAAAAGGCTATTACGCAGTACAGTATGAAAAACATAAAAGGAAGGTCAGTCAGGCTCGACATTTATGCTACTGATTCTCATAAGAAAAAGTACAATATTGAGATACAGCGTGCTGAGAAAGGTGCAGGAGCAAAACGGGCAAGGTATAACAGCAGTCTTATTGACAGTGACATTCTGCCTTCTGGCATGGAGGTAGAGAATCTGGCAGAGACGTATGTTATTTTTATAACGGAAACGGATGTAATGGGGAAAAATAAGCCGATTTACCATATCGACCGGTATATTCAGGAAGCAGGAGAATTTTTTGATGATGGTTCCCATATAATATATGTGAATGCATCCTATCAGGATAACTCAGAGCTGGGAAAGCTGATGCATGATTTTTCCTGTGTCAATCCTTCGGATATGAATTATCCGGTGCTTGCGGATGCTGCAAGATACTATAAAGAAGATAAGGAGGGATTATCGACGATGTGTAAAGCAATGGAAGATATGATAACAGATGAAAAAAGGGAAATTGCATTGAGGATGCTTGAAACTGGTAAATTATCATTAGATGAAATTGCAAATTGTTCTGACTTGTCACTGGAAGAAGTAAAAAAACTGGCTGATGAGGAATTGCAGCCGACATAAGTTATTACAAAATAAATCATGAAAAGTAGGCAGTAATTCTAAAGAGAATTGCTGCTGTTTGGTATACAAAAATTATGTGAGCAATCAGGAAAGAGGGGAAAACTGCGAAAAGATGGTATCTTCTTGCAATTGAATTGTGCATATATTGTGTGTTTTTTAAAGAAAGTTTTTTTAAAGAAAGGCAAATGGTAATACGGCAAAGGACAATCCAACAATAGGTATACTTATTTGTAGAAGGAGTAAGCAAATGGATTATATGGCAGGGGAAAAGGAATTAAGCCAAGAGGTAAAAGAGCAGTTAAAAAGCATGTCAAATGTAAGATCATTAACAGAGAATGAAAAAAGGGATGGAGGAAAGAAAAAGAAACAGGCATTAAGCGGCTTTATTGTCCTTACTTTGGTATTTGGCTATACATTAGTAACAAGTGCAATTAGATGGATGACAACTGGAAATATAGATACATTTCTATTGGTTTTTATCTTTTACCTTTGTTGCCTGATAGGAATGCTGATTCTGCTTTTTTGTGATAAATATAATTTGAAGCGGTATAAGCAGGTGTTTGTAATAAAAGGATATGTTAAGAATGTTATACCATATCGTGGCATGACATCAGGTATCATTTATTATGATTTTGAAAGCTGTGAATATCGGACTGCTGTATGCAGGGGGGAGGCATTTGATAAAAATAAATATAGCATTCGGGCAGGAGAACTGGTGGATGTATTGGCAGTTGAAAAACGCAATGGAATCCGGCTGTTAGGTTTTAAACCGGATACGATAAGTTGAGGCATGGTACAGATTTTTAATAGAGTTATGAGATGATAGAAAAATGTAAAGAGGGGAGAGAAGAACAATGGCTTATATTAACGAATTTGTACCAGAGGGAGAGGAAAGAAGTTTTTTGATACCCGGATATAGCAAAGAGCATACGGTTAGTAGATGGACAATAGACAAGGAGAAAGATTATATATTGTTTAATTATCATACTGATAGGGATAATCCCATAGATGAGTATTTTGCTTTTGTATATAAGGGCAGAGTGATTGATATGATTTTAAATGGAAGCGAATTTATTGACTCCGACATAAGAAAATGGAAAATAACAAGAATTTTTATACCGGAGGATTTAAATCGGGAAGATTTGCTTTCGGAATTGCGAAAGGCAGTAATGGCATACGGGTGTTTTGGAAGTCCGGTAAATATTCTTGATCCGGGGAAAGCAGTAGCAGATTTTTAAAGCAAAGATTTTAAAGATGAATTAAATAGCAAAAATAAACAAAGGAGCATTATTATGAATACCATAAAAAATGAATTTGATGAAATTGTAAAGCTGTGTGAGGAAAAGGTTGAAGAATATGGCGAGCGTGCATCTTATTTTTTGGAGCCGGCAACGGAAGAGGAGATATTAGAGTGGGAAAGGGAAACAGGGATTCAGATTCCAGAAGATTATAGACAATGGCTGAAATTGACAGGAAATTGTCAAATATGTTCAAATATTGCTTCACTTGTTTTTCCGGAAACAAAACAGCCTGACTTTCTTCCAGATGACTATGTGCTTATTGGTTATGTGGTGGGTGATGGAGAAGTTCTTTGCTTTTCTAAAAGTACAGGAAAGTACATTACATATTTTGAAGGGAAAGTGAATAGAACTTATGATGAATTTATGATGATTTTATATGGAATAAAGAAAAGTATAAAAGGAGAAGCACCCAAAATAAAATTTACCGAAGATAAAATCAGAGCGATGATGGCAGAATTAGAAGAAATAAGAAAGAATAAAGGAGAGATTAGATAAATGAATTTGCAAGAAATTTTTCTTAAATTTCAGGGTGGAAAATTTGATGGTGTTAAAGAAATGACATCAGCGTTTAATGAATTGAAGGTTATTGAACGAAAAGCCTTTTTAAATGAATTAAATGGAAAGGCAGTAATGGATTTTTAAATAGGGAAGAGATATAAGATGACAGCAAAGAAATTATGTAGCAGGTAAAAATGCAGTGATCATTTTTTACAGTGGTGAAACTGACAAATTATAGGGCAATTTTGTGATGACTTGGTAATCGATATTAAAGATAAAAGAGGAACAAGCACAAAAAATAATGCCTCTCCTGTCTGCGAAACAGAAGAGGCG
>JAMPFS010000041.1 GCA_023664325.1 Clostridium sp. | reverse complement strand
TCTCTACTGGATATATCGGTTGATTTCCTTTCATCACATCATTTTCAGTAATGAATATAACATAGCTGTCGGGAATGTCCTCCGTTTCTTCGCCACTCTTTAATATATGCGCATCCAAAAGGCTGCTGTTATGCCTTGCCCTTTTTGCACCTGCTCCTGTGTCCAAACGCTGAATTTTCACGTCAAATTCCTTATTGTCACTGTCAACCGCATGAACATCTAATGTAACAGAACGTCCCTGTAAGTTTTTCAAAACTTCCTGTGTCCGAACCGATTTTATTTTTATGTCCTTTTTTCCTAAAACAATCTGTAATATCAGTTCCACACCCTCAAAATTATCTGCAAGGCAGACAGTCATAAAATCATCGTCCATATAGCGGAACGCTTTCAATCGCTCTAAATCCTGCTGGTGTGTCTGCTCTGTTGTATCCAAAAATATCACCTTCTTTCACCGCTTTTATTATACATCAGACAATGCCTTCTGAAAACTGAATTTTTTTGAAAATTTCCTATTTTTATGTTGTATCATGATCAAGCTCCCACTTTTCTATAATAAAACATTTTTTTGAATACATAATCCTGCTATTGCTCATTTTCATTATCATCAATAAATTTATAAACATGCCTTAATACATATATATACTTCATAATCCACCCTCTAACATATCTTTAATATTTTATAAAAATACCATTCTATTTGGCTCCATCTAAATGGTAATGCTACATTTTTAAAGTATATTTTTCCTCCCTGTTAATTCACTTCATACAAACCAAATTGCCACGATTATGGTTGCCACCAGGCAGAAGAATCCTAAAACCAGCATATAGAACCAGGCGAACGTTTCAAAATTATATTTTCCCCGTTTAATGATAACTACATTTTCATTTGCATCTGGATTAAAACAAACCGTCATAACATCACCCAATTTAAGATTATGGTAAAAAAGAAGATACGTTGTGTCTGCAATTTCATGCCGTTTATCCTGATAAAAGAATTCTAACACCGGACATTTGCTGCTTCCTCCCCTTGTTATAACCCTGTCCTCGCCAACTACTTTTCCTTCCAATTCTATATGCTTTTTACCATAACGGGTTGGGTATATTTTCTTAAAATCAGAAATCCCCGCCACCAGGCATAACACGGTCAAAAGCGACGACATTAACAATTGTATTATCATAAAATATCTCCTCCGGCATAGTAAGCGATTTATCCAAAATACTTCACAGCTATCAATTTTCTATTTTACTCTTTTTGGTGATTTCATTATAACATTTAGACTGTGTTTTTGCAGTTCTTATTTTTGGAACGTTACTATCGGAACAACGGCAGGATTTTCAAGGTAACTGCAACGGTGTGCTGCGTTTACCCTGAAAAGTTCCCATCAATACCAAATGCATATTTCCTCCAAAACCGAACATAATAGTACATTATAATTTCGTAAGGAGGTATCCTATGCTTCGATTTAACATGAATGCAAAGAAAAAAGACAGCTTCACTGACGGCGAGGCAGATGCATTTTCCAACTGCCACCGCATGGGAGGCGGCAAAAGCTCAGCCCCGAATGTATCCGAAACCGATTCTGACCAGGACAGTGCCAATGCAAAATATGTAGTGAAAGAGGATAAACGGGAACGAAAGGACGGACCGGGAGGAAATTAGCGGCAGCGAGAAAATATTGCAAAATAGTGCGAAAAAAGAAGCTGTCCGGATTCCGAACAGCTTCCTTGATTCTGTATCCTGCTACATCAGCTTGTCAATCATGGCGAGCACTTCCTCACCAAGCTCTTTGGAAAGCTGTTTTGCATCCTCCAAAGAAGTACCCTTCACGCCATAGTAGAATTTTACCTTTGGCTCCGTTCCGGACGGTCTTACACATAACCATGCGCTGTCACTTAAATCATAATAAAGCACATTGGAGTTTGGAAGTCCGGTAGATGTCACTTCACCAGTTGCCATATTTTTAATCGTATCTTCCTTGTAATCCCTTGCGGAAATCACATCATAAGTTCCAATCTTATCCGGTGTGTTTTTGCGTAACGCTGCCATGATCGCCTGAATTTTTTCCAGCCCCTCAATGCCCTTAAAACCAACAGACTGAACAGCATCCATACAATATCCATACTTATCATACATATCCACCATAGCATCCCACAATGTCTTGCCCTGACTCTTATAATAGGCGGCAGCCTCACAGAGTGCCATTGTAGCCACAATCGCATCTTTATCCCTTGCATGGGTTCCAATCAGGCAGCCATAGCTCTCCTCAAATCCAAATAAATAAGTTCCCTTACCCGTGGTTTCAAAATTAAGAATCTGCTGTCCAATATATTTGAATCCGGTCAATACCTCAATCAATTTAATATCATAAGCCTTTGCAATCTCATCCGCAAGATTGGAAGTTACAATCGTTTTAATCAATGCTCCATCCGCCGGAAGCGAACCATTGATTGCTTTCATCTGCCCAATCTCATAATCCGCCAGCAGACAGCCTGACATATTTCCGGTTAATGTAATATACTCCCCTGATTTTGTATCCTTTACATAAACACCCAGGCGGTCGGCATCCGGATCTGTCGCAAGTACAAGATCGGCATCCTTTTCTTTGGCAAGTTTAAGCGCAAGCTCAAATGCCTCCGCAGCTTCCGGATTTGGATAGCTCACAGTTGGAAATTCGCCATCCGGCAGTTCCTGCTCCGGAACCACATATACATTTTCAAACCCAATCTCCTTAAGAACACGTCTTGCCGGAATATTACCGGTTCCGTGGAGCGGTGTATAAACAATCTTGATATCTTTTCCGTATTTATCAATACAATCCTGATGCAGTACCAGCTTCTTTAACTCGCCAATATAAACGTCATCCACCTCGGCGCCAATCGTTATGTAAAGCCCGGCTTTGACCGCCTCCTCCTTGTCCATCGTCTTGCAGGTAGACAAATCCGCAATCGCCTTTACCTCATTCATAATTCCACTGTCATGAGGCGGCGTAATCTGTGCGCCATCCTCCCAGTATACCTTATAGCCGTTATATTCCGGCGGATTATGGCTTGCCGTGACATTAATTCCGGCAATGCATCCTAAATGCCGAACGGCAAAGGACAGTTCCGGTGTCGGGCGAAGCGACTCAAAACGGTATGCCTTAATACCATTTGCAGCCAGACAAAGCGCTGCCTCATCTGCAAACTCCGGTGACATTCTTCTCGAATCATAGGCAATTGCAACGCCTTTGCTCTCGCCACCCTGCTTTTTAATATAATTTGCAAGTCCCTGGGTGGCGCGGCGCACCACATAAATATTCATCCTGTTAATTCCTGCCCCGATAATACCGCGCAATCCCGCTGTGCCAAACTCCAAATCTGCATAAAAACGTTCTTTAATTTCCTTATCATCCTCTGCAATCGCAGCTAATTCCTTCTTCGTATCCTCATCAAAATAAGGATTGCTCATCCACTCATCATAAATTTTCCTGTAATCCATCATAATCTCCTTTCCAGTTACACAGGTATTTCTATTTCCGTTCCACATTTTACCACACTGCATTTATATATGCAAATATCATTGGTCTGCATTTTTATTATAAAACAGACGTAAAATTACTTTCCACGCTTGTCCGCATCCATGACTGCCACCCCTGCTGTCAGTCTATCAGGCTGGCAATCGAGACCAACGCATCATAAGACAGCCTGGTATCCTTGCCGTCATCCGTCAAAGTAACAGAATAACTTTTTGACAAATAGCCCGTCTGACTGAACGTGATGATATGGCTTCCCGTTATCTTCGTCATAGAAATTGGCGCAATTCCAATATATTCACCGTCAAAATACACACTGGCTCCACTCGGGGCAGAAATGATAAGCTTATTCGCTGTTTCTTTATGAACCGTATCACTGTCAGTCTTATTGCTATCTGTTTCCGTACTCTTTTCCGTTGTTGTCGTCTCACTGGAAGCATTTTGTGTGGTCTCGCTGTTCTTACTGCTTGTCTGGGCTGTGGTTTTATCCGCTGTCGTACTCTGTGTCGTTCCATCTGTCGGAGTCAGCGTATATTCCTTCACCTTATAGGCATAATTCACATTAAAATCTGCCTGATAACTCTCATACCCATTTGCCCGTATCAAAATACTATGTTTCCCGTAGGTCAGATCCACTGCACCCTCTGCATTTATCCGCTTTCCGTCAATATAAATATCTGCATCGGATGGTGTCACCTGGAACATAACGGAACCCATCTGTTTCGGCTCAATTGCGATATCCGCAAGAGACAAAACAATCTCCTGGTTCCGAACGACCTCCACATTCTTGGTTCCCACATCATCATCTTTGGCAATGCGCAGCGTATATTCTCCCTCCCGAACCGTCAAAAGCATATCCTCTGTCACCGGCACAATCACATCATAGCCAACCTCAACCATGCCGCCAATATAGCCGGCATAGTCCGTAAGGCGCAGATATCCATGTCCCAATTCCACATACACGGAACAGACTATATCATTATAAAACCACACCGAAATCTGATCTTCTGAGCAGATTTCATTTACCTGAATCTCCGTGTTTTCCGAAAATGCAGTCACATTATCACTCATACGGTAAATCTGCCCGTTAAGCTTGACCGTGTTTTCCAAAATGTCCACCTCTGCGCCGGAAATATGCTCAAGTTTCTGTACTTTTTCATTCCCACTGATATGAAGCGACAACAGCTTATCCCGGTTCGCATCATACACCACATCCGCCAAAGATCCCAGCTCAACCCGGTTCATGGCAAGCACATCACCATACTTATCCTGTACATCTGCGCCGCCATTATAACTCACAGTAATCTCGGTATGATATGTCACCGACTTTAATGTAATTTTATTATTTACCTCATCTACGTTGCTGACAATTGCAAACACGGAAACCTCATCTGCCGGCTCCGGTTCCTCATCATACACCGGCACTGAAACTTCCCCATTGCACCCCGTGACACCGGCAAATGCAAGGCAAAGCAGCGCAAAAACCATGTACCGAACCAGCCGCCTTTTCTTTTGTATCTTACTGTTTTCAAACTCTATTCTCATGTATATCATTTCCTTTTAAATTATGATGAATATATTATACCTAATTCGCACATGCTTGCAAAGCCCCAAATTTCTCTAGCATCTCCCTCTTTTCCGTCTCCTGCAAAATCACATTTTGCAGCTTTTCCACGTGTTTTGGTGATAAAAATGCCTTATTTGAATTGTAATATCCATTCGCAATTTTCCAGAATTTTTCTGGATAAGAGAACAGAATATATATATAATGATAATCCTCCATTGACAACAGATTCTTCTCACTATAGGCAGTCAGCAGCTCCCACAACAATTCATAATTGAAATGATTTTTCTCCATTGCCTTTCTTGCAAACTGGTATAGATCATTTAACTGGTTTCCCTTCGTAAACCGCTCAAAATGAACAATAGCTCCATCATCCTTATCTAAAATAATATTGTGCTGGTTAAATGCGCCATGACAAATCCCAAAATGTTTCAGATCCACGGAACAAAGGCTTTCCTTTCCCTCCCCTGCCAACTGTTCAAGGCAGTACTCACCCTGTTTCACATATTCCCCAAATACCTGCAAAAACAAATTTTCAAAGGCATTTTTTTTCTTTACCTTCGTTATATATTTATAAATCTTTTTCAATTCCCGGTTGTGCCGCTCAAATACATCTGCAATTTCTCTTCCCTCTTCCGGAAGAATTTCCTTGTCCTCCCCATCATCTTTCAATGGTTCATTCATCTTTTCATTTGCTATCATTTCTAACAGAATATTCTCCCGGATATCATAAATATGCGCAATTCTCTCCAGTTCTTCACCGTTTTCAAATGCCCTGCGTATCTCGGCGACCCTCTGTTCCTCCTTCTGTCTCTGGTGCATTTTCCATGCCTTGTCAAAGTCTGCCGCCATTTGTCTCCCATACTGGTGAAAATCCGCTAACAGTCTTACCGAGCGAACCATCTCCTCTCTGCAATACATATCACACTCATTCCCTTCAAAGTGCTTCTTTAATACAAATGGCTGTCTATATTTATCACAGGTAAACAAAATACCATCCCGGTTTGGAATAATCATATCCATCTTATTAAAACCACATGCTTCCAAAATCTGTTTTAACACATACTCCTGTTCAAGACGAATTATACTGCCGCGAAACGGCTCCAAAATCAACGTTCCTTCTGTAGTAGTCAAAATGGTTGCTCCACGTCCTTTGCGCATCCCCTGTATCTCTACATCATACTGTTCGAATACCTCCGCTAGTTTTTCTGACATAAAAACATCCCCTTCACACTATGAACTAATCGTTTTCTATCCGATAATCCATTGTATGAAAAGGATTTGTATTTCATGCGTACCAAAATGCCTTTCTCCTTGTGTTTTGTACAGTTTTATTATATAATGTCAGCATACGGCTTTTTCCGGTTCGGAACCTGATAATGCATACATAATGGGGAGGTTTCATCCGGACCGTTCATGTACCGCATCATACGCTGGTCGGGATAAAGGGGGAACGGAAGTTAAGCCTACTAAGAGAAAGAGAGGTATTACAAACATGAAATTTGGTTACTTTGATGATGCCAACAAAGAATATGTCATCACATCACCTAAGACTCCATATCCGTGGATTAATTACTTAGGTACACAGGATTTCTTCTCATTGATTTCCAACACAGCAGGCGGTTACAGCTTCTATAAAGATGCCCGTCTCAGAAGAATTACCCGTTATCGTTATAACAATGTTCCGGTTGATATGGGCGGACGTTACTTCTACATCAAGGATGGCGAGACAACCTGGGCGCCGGGATGGTCTCCGGTAAAGACAGAACTTGATTCCTATGAATGTCGTCATGGTATGGGTTACACACAGATTACCGGTAAGAAGAATGATATCAAAGCAGAGGTAACTTTCTTCGTTCCTCAGAATTACACAGGTGAAGTTCAGAATTTCGTAATTACCAATGAAGGCAGTACACCAAAGACAATTAAATTATTTTCATTTGTTGAGTGGTGTTTATGGGATGCTCAGGATGATACCACGAACTTCCAGAGAAACTTCAACACAGGACGTGTCGAGATTGAAGGTTCTACCATTTATCATAGAACAGAGTACAATGAAAGACGTAACCACTATGCATTCTACACAGTGAATACAGATATTGATGGTTATGACACGGATCGTGAGAGCTTCATTGGTCTATACAATGGATTTGGTGATCCACAGGTAGTAACCGCCGGACAGGCTTCAAACTCTGTTGCTGATGGCTGGTCACCAATTGCTTCCCACTACAAAGAGATTACTCTGGCTGCTGGCGAAAGCAAAAACCTGATCTTCATTCTTGGCTACGCTGAGAATCCGGTAGACAAAAAATTTGAGGCTGACGGCAAGACTTTGAATAAAGAAGTTGCCCATGCCATGATTGAAAAGTACAATACACCGGAGAAGGTCGCTGCCGGACTTGCAGAGCTTAAGGCAGCATGGGATAAGCTTCTTGGAATTTATACTGTAAACACTCCGGATGAGAAGGTAAACCGTATGGTTAATATTTGGAACCAGTATCAATGTATGGTTACCTTTAATCTTTCCCGTTCCGCATCTTACTTTGAATCCGGTATCGGAAGAGGAATGGGCTTCCGTGACTCAAACCAGGATTTACTTGGTTTCGTTCACCAGATTCCAGACCGTGCAAGAGAAAGACTGATCGACCTTGCTTCTACCCAGCTTCCGGATGGCGGATGCTATCATCAGTATCAGCCGCTTACCAAGAAAGGTAATTCCGACCTCGGTGGTAACTTCTCTGATGATCCGTTATGGATGATCCTTTCTGTTGCCGCATACATCAAGGAGAGTGGTGACTGGTCGATTCTGGATGAGATGGTGCCATATGACAATGACGAATCAAAGGCAAAGCCAATGTTAGATCATTTAATGGTTTCCTTCTATCATATTGTAGAAAATGTTGGCCCTCACGGGCTTCCGCTCGCAATGCGCGCTGACTGGAATGACTGTATTAACCTTTCCTGCTATTCTGAGCAGCCGGGTGAGAGCTTCCAGACCTATACATCACCGTTGTTTGCAGCAGAGGGCGGTTATTCCAAAACTGCGGAATCAGTAATGGTTGCAACCTTATTTACATACACAGGGCCTGCCTTTGTGGACATTTTAAAACACAAGGGAATGAATGACGAGGCTGCCAAAGCACAGGCTGAAATTGACAAAATGAAAAAGAATGTTATGGAGCATGCGTTTGACGGCGACTGGTTCCTGCGTGCCTACGATAACGAAGGACAGAAAATGGGTTCTAAGGAATGTGAAGAGGGTAAGATTTTCATTGAACCACAGGGATTTGCTGTTATGTCCGAGATTGGCAAAGAGGAAGGCGCTGATATCAAGACTCTGAACGCAATCGACAAGTATCTGAATACAAAACACGGTCTTGTCCTTAACAACCCTGCTTTCACAAAATATTATGTGAAGTATGGTGAGATTTCAACCTATCCGGGTGGATATAAGGAAAATGCCGGTATCTTCTGTCACAACAATGCGTGGATTATCTGTGCAGAAGCTTATGCCGGTCGTGGAGATAAAGCATTTGAGTATTATTCCAAGATTGCTCCGGCTTTCAATGAGGAAATTTCCGATCTTCACAGAACAGAACCTTATGTATATGGACAGATGATTGCCGGTAAAGATGCAGACCGCTTTGGCGAGGGCAAAAACTCCTGGCTGACAGGTACTGCTGCATGGAACTTTGTAGCAATTTCACAGTATATTTTAGGTGTGCAGCCTGACTGGGATGGTCTTAAGATTGATCCTTCCATTCCTGCCGAATGGGATGGTTTAACCGCTTCCCGTCAGTTCCGTGGCGCTACCTATGATATCAAGGTTTCAAACCCTGATCATGTAAATAAAGGTATTAAGAGTGTAACCGTTGACGGAAATGCAATCGAGGGCAATGTGCTTCCTGCATTTGGTGATGGTAAAACTCATACTGTTGAAGTAGTGATGGGCTAATCCCGTATAGCGATTTTATCATAACTGGTGAGTCAGCCACCTGGCTGACTCACTTTTCATAATTACAAACCAGACAGTTGCAAACGATAAGGAGGAGAATTTTATGAAAAACCAAAAGAAACTCAGTATTTTCTTGTTATTTACTTTTGTAGTGGGATGTATGCTCACCGGCTGTACCGAATTTGATGCAAGCCGCTATGTTCAGTCCTGCTTAGATGCAAGTTTTCATGGAGAGTTTGCTACATATATAGAAATGACAAACTCTTCTGAGGAGGATGCTCGTGCCGCTTATGACCAGCTGATTCAGTCAGAGGTGAATGCCTTAGAATCGGGATACAGTGTTTCGGATGAACAGAAGGAAAAGTTTAAAGGGCTTTTTATTGACATGTATAAAGCATGTAAATACGAGGTCGGCGAGGCAACCAAAAATGATGACAACTCTTTTACGGTTCCCGTGACAACTTACAAATTAACAGTGTTTGATGGCATGGATGCCGCAGCAGACGAATTTGCCACAAATTATTATGATGAGCATGCGGATGCCTCTGCGGATGAAATCTACGCTGTTATTTTAGATTTCATGTACGACTACATCAGTGATAAAGTTGCAAATCCGGAGTATGGTGAAGCTGTAACAACAAATGTCAGTGTGCCACTTACTTCAAGCAGCCCGAAAACCTATACATTAGATACGAACGACTTACAGAATCTTGTATATGAGTTATTAGATGTCGAGAATCAATAAATATATGATTCATTCCATGCGTAGAAACGGAGGCAGCAGATATGGATTTATGCGACCAGTGCGTTCACTATATTTATGATGAAGAATCGGAATGTTATGAGTGTGATGTCAGCCTTGACGAGGACGATATGGTTAAATTTCTTCAGGGAAGAAATACAGACTGCTCCTTTTTCCGGCTGGATGATGAATATGCTGTAGTGAGACATCAAATTTAGAAAAACTGTCAGAAGGCTTTGTGCGGGATTGGAAACCCGTGCAAAGCTTTTTTCATGCAGGAAGGCTGCCGTTCGATGGCAGATGAATCTACCTCTCCCGACAGCCTTCCGGATATTATTTATAACGGTTTAAGCTTCCACTCCATGGGCCTTTAAGTACTCCATGACATCTTCAACTGTTGCGATACTCTCCAACTCTTCAGCAGGGATCTCAACATCATATTCTTCTTCAAGAGCCATAACTAATTCAAATAAATCTAAGGAATCAGCGCCTAAATCCTCCTTGAAGTTTGAGGTTAATTCGATTTCGCCCGCATCTACGCTAAGCTGCTCAGCGATAATTTCTTTCATCTTCTCTAACATAATCCATTCTCCTTTAATTGTTTATTCCCGGCTATCTATGAATAACCCTCTTTCAAACAAAATATACAACATGATATATGACATGTCAAGTTATACTGGAAAAAAATGTAATTTTTTTAAATTATAGACAACTTTCTATTTATCGCCATAACATAATTGGCTAAATTCCTCTAATGGCATTGGTTTTGCAAAGTAATAACCCTGTGCGATATCACAGGCGGAGGATTTCAGAAAATCAACATGTTCCTTTGTCTCCACACCTTCTGCCACAACAGAAAGCTGCAAATCCTTTGCCATAGCAATGGTATGACTGATAACAATCTTTCCTTTGTCTGTTGACAGCTTCTTGTCCAGAAAATCCTTGTCAATTTTAATGGTATTAACCGGAATATGGCGAATCATATTAAGCGATGAGTATCCCGCTCCAAAATCATCCACCTCCAGCTTAAATCCCATATTCTGAAGCTCCTTTAATACATCATATAAATCATCTGAATCATAGAAAAACGTCTCCGTAATCTCTAATGTTAAATCGGATGGCTTTATGCCATATTTTCGGAGCAGTTTTCTCCATACGGAAACCAAATCATTATTACTAATATGATAACGGGAGATATTCACGGATAATGGCACCGGCTCTTTTCCCTCACTGCGCCACATGGCAAGCGCTTTACATGCCTCTTCCCACATATATTCATCCAGCCGCAAAATGAATCCGTTCCGCTCAAACAGGGGAATAAAATCATTGGGCTGAATCAAGCCTTTCAGCGGATGCTTCCACCGTGAAAGCACCTCCGCGCCGCAGATTTTGCCGGATGCCAGATTGTACTTCGGCTGTAAATACATCACAAATTGCTTACCGGCGAGCGCAGCCGTCATATCTCTCTCAATCTCCGTTGTCTTCAGCATTTCTACCCGGTACTGCTCATCATAAAATGCGCAAAACTTCATAGCGCTGCTCTTAACCGTCCGTCCTGCCAGGGTTGCCCGGTCACACATCAAATTAATTGGAACTGCTCTGTCCTGCACAAGATACACGCCAAAACTGGTATTGATATCAAAAGCAAACTCATTTTTGTAAATTGCTTTGCGGATTTTTTCAATCAGCTTAATAATATCACCCTTTTTTGTGTAGGCAATGCATACAAAAAATACATCGGAATGGACACGGCAGCATATACTTCCCACCGGAAGCGTACTTTTTAACACATCTGCCACATGGCAAAGCACATCATCCCCTGCTTTCATTCCAAACAGATCATTAATCATTTTAAAGCGGTCAATGTCAAAAGAAATCACCGCATGTTTGACACCTTCCTCTAATACTGCATTTCCCGCATCAATGTAGAATCTGGTCGCATTATACAAACCTGTCAACGTATCATACTCTGACCGATAACGAATTGTCTCATGCGATTTCACAAGCTCGTCCACATCTTTTAGTGTTCCAATGGTGCGTATAATATTATGCTGCTCATCCCGGATAAACTGAATACAAACCCTGTACCATGCCACCCTGCCGCTCTTCTCACATAACCTGCATGTAATTTCACGAAAATCATCCACCCGGTCTTTGAACAACAGCTCATAAACTGACAAATCCTCCTGATAAATCAGTGCTTTGGTATCTTCACCTTTCAAAAAATTCACATCAAAAATATCCTCTACGCCAAATCGTTCCTTAAATAGCGGGGATACATAAGATGTCTTCTCTTCATAATTATATTCAAATACAATTGTTTTAAGCTGGCTTACAACCGTTTGGTACAACTCTCCGGAAAGCCGCAGTTTCTCCTTATACTGTTGTTCGCTTAAGAGTTCTTTTTCCCTCTTTGCCAGCATCAGGGATTCCGAATCCTGTATTGCGCACAATATGACCCTTCTGCCGTCTTCCCATACAAAACCGCTTCCCTTCACCCTTACTTTCAAGTCAAAGGATTCATAGTATCTTTCGGTAATGTATTCCTCGCCAACTTTCAGGTTCATGAACGGACAATCCATACAGGGACGGGTTCTGGTATCAAACCCCTGATAACAGGTAAGTTCCATTATATTATTCCCAAAAATATTTTTTGCCTTCTCATTCGCATAGATTATAGAAAAATCATCTGGCGCAAACACTACCATGACCTGCTCCGACATATCCATAATCTGACACGCTAATACCGTCTCCTTCTCTTTTTCCATTGCATCACCCTCATTTTCACCGAGACCCCCGGTGAACCTTCCCAATCGCTCATGCTTGTTTCAATACTGTTTGATAATAATTGCAATTGCCCAACAATCATTCGCCTTCTCGGACTTGCGTCCTTCAGGCTCATGCTTGTTTATCCAGCAAATAAAACAATGTCTTTGCCTGTAAACAGGCACGACATTGTTTTGCTTGCTGGAATTATTATAACATAATGTTGACATTTTACAAGTCGGCATTATATAATTATCTGAGAGTCATTACTATTTTATAGCAGTTCAGTCAGGCAAAATTGATTATTCAATATGTGCATTCCGGTAACTTATGAATGGGCAAGGATAAGCGATTACTTAATTTGAGGAGGTATCGGAATGTCAAAACAAACAATGCGAAAGCGAAGCCGCCAGCGTGATGCGATTATTGCTTTTTTAAAAACGCGGAAGGATCATCCGACCGCTGATACCATCTACAAAGAAATCCGTAATATAATACCCAATATCAGTTTAGGAACCATATACCGCAATCTTTCCCTGCTCGCCGACCAGGGTGAAATATTACGGCTTTCCTGTGACGGCAAAACGGATCGGTTTGATGCGGATATCCGTCCTCACTATCATTTCATCTGCAAGCATTGCGGCTGCGTACAGGATACTGCTATTCCTTATGCTGCTGATTTAGATATTATGGCAAATGAAACCTGTAAAGGTTCTATATTGTCACACACTCTATTATTTGAAGGATATTGCGCAAATTGCATAAAAACAGGGAATGCGTCTTGCTAGACCATTCCCTGTTTTTCTTTGTTTTTTGTCTTTTCTTTCATATTCCGGCTATTCCAGAATATGTTCCCTACTCCATAAATAATACAGGATCTACCGGTGTCTCTCCCTCTGTCATTTGGAAATACAGATGGCTACCCTCGTCTGTAAAACTGTCCGTTGGATTGCCAATCGTTCCAACAGATTCACCTGCCTTAACAAAATCTCCCTCTTTTACATATATGGTATCTAACTGTCCATATGTGACACTGTAATCATTGCCCAGGTACATCGTCACCATATTACCATATACATTATCACTTGTGACTTTTGTTACTTTTCCCAAATATGCGCTCTTTACCGTTGTTCCATTCCCAGCCGAAATGAGCATGCCCGGATTACAGCGATACTGATCCAGCGTCTCAAAGTGTACGGTTGTCTCCATGCTGAACGGAAGAATGACAGAACCACTCACCGGCCAGCTAATCGTCTTTTCACTGTTGAAATTCAATTCACCTGCATCCGCGGTTACCGGTATCTGCTCTGCATTTCCCGCCTCATCACTGTCCGCGTCATTTGCAGCCATATCCTCTGTACTGTCAGTTTCTGTTGTCTTCTCCGCTGCATCCGAATCCGCCGCAGCCAGTGAATCTTCATCTTCTGTATCCTCCAAATCTACCGGAGCGCCAAAATAATTATCCGTTGTGACATTGTTATCATCCCTTGCAAGTTCGCGATTCGTGCTGCCTGTTGTTCCCACAACATTTCCTTCATCCGAATCCTGCACCTGCACATATTCGGATGCCGATTTCACGTCCGAATCATCTTCTGCAAGCTTTCCTCCACTTTGGCCCATTGTATAAACTGCCACTACAGCGAGAATTGCCACAAGCCCCAAACCTAATGCCACATAAAAGGCATTGTCCTTTACCTTTTGTAATATTGAACTATCACGTTTTTGCATTTTCATCACCTCTATGATTAGTTTTACCATAGAGGAAATGATTTATTCATATATTTTAATCTTTTATCTGGTAGGTAACACTGAATGTTGTCACATTGCCAAATGCATCTTTTGCACAATAAATCACATTATATGGCTCGTCCACTGCATATGCCATCGGACGGCTCACAGTCACGTCTACCTTACCGCTATTGTCACTTGCCTCCACGAGATTCAGCAGATAATCATCATCTAACAGGTTTGAAATGTGGATGCCGCCCTGCATCTCATTTTTCAAAGATAACTTCGGCGCTTCCATATCTACATCCACAGAGAGAACCACAACCTCTGACTGATTGCCCTCTGAATCTTTCGCACGGTATTTCACATGGCATTTTCCATATCCCTTTTCCAAAATCTCCGAATAATCAACTAAAATTCCGCTGTCATCAAGCCTTGCCTTCCCATCATACGCTACAACATTTTGCAATAACAAATCATGAAGCTGTTTTGACGAAGTGACATCATATGCCCCAATCGAATCCACCACCTGATCCACATACAGTACCGGAGGCTGTTCATCTTTAATAATAAGATTCGCTGTCGCTTCTGTTAATATTCCTGTCTGATCCTTTATTTTGTATGTCACTTTATAAAGACCACAGGTTTCCGGATCCACCTCTTCCTCAATCTCCATATAGTTTGTGACATCCTTACCGGTAGAATCCAAAGCAGTTACTCCTGCCGTTACATCAAAGTCCGAATACCGTTCAATCTCACGGTCATATGCGCCCAAAATAACAGGTTTATTTCCCATATATGGATTCTCCCGATCCGGATCCGTCGGGTCCCAGTTGCCTTCTGCGCCACCACTGCTGATAACCGCTGCTACCGGCTTGCCCATAGGACCTTCATAATCACTCTCGAAAATATTTACAATCGTACTCTCACCGCAATTGTCGTAAATCCATTTTGCATCAATGACCGACAGGCGCACACAGCCTGCTGACACACTGCTTCCCAGTTTATTATATTCCTCTATCTCCAAATCATTCTTATTCTGCGTAAAATACGGCACAGAGTGAAATAAAATATTACCGGTTATGGCGGTTGCATACTGTCCATAGACTTCATCCTCCAACAGCAGCCATTCTTCGCGCGCACCCAAACTATATAAACCTTCCGGTGTGTTATTTCCCTCTCCAACCGAGCATACCATAGCTTTTACCGGCTTGCTGTAATATCCGTCATCACCGACCCGGTATACTGTCACTATGTTCTGTCTTTTATTTACTTTTATGCAATAAGGCATTTCATTATCCTTAATGTTCTCACCATTATAGAAATCTTCTTCTGCCAGCGCAAGGTCTCCATCCGTGCCACCGACACGAATCAACTCACCATCATAACTGCCTAAATCCTTCTCCTCCATCTGGTAACCAACCATAACCGCTTTTCCGTTATACTGGTCAATTACTACAATCAGAAGCAGACTGACTACGAACATAACCGGCACATAAGACAGAAAAAATTTATATTTCATTCTAACATCCCCATTTTACTGTACTGATATAATTGTATAAGATACTGTTCTTATTATAAGCCCAAAAACACATAGTAATTATCCTATAAAATAACGGGGCTGTCAACTGTTTACTTATAATCCGCAATTACTACATCCTTATAATAATGCTGAATAATTTCCTCATAAGTCTCCCCCTGTAGGGCAAGATAATTGGCGCCATACAGGGAAACTCCCAGGCAGTTTCCTTTCCCGAGACAGACAAAGCGGAGACCTCCTTCCATTTCTTCCACATAAAAGTTTGTGGAGGACAGCCCAAATCGCTGCATCGCTTTTTCCCCTGTTAAATCGTTACCTTCTACCGTCAATTTTTTTACAAAACCGTTTTCTGTGCTTTCGGTTACTGCAATATTAATTTTATCATCCCCCTGTTTTTCTTCTCCCTCTCCGGCTTGCTTCGCGCTATCTTCCATTTGCAGTTTTTCCCTTAATTCCTGCCAGGAATATGTAATAATATTCATATAGTGCTTTGCTTCCACATCATGAGGGCTATCCACCGACTGCAAATAGGAAATGTCTTTGTCCATAATTTCCTTAGCGCTTGCAGTCTTTCCGATACTCACCTCGTGATACAGCGCCATAATCAAAGAATTTTCCTGCTCGATTACCTTCCCCGCGGTCTGCGCCACTGCCCGTTCAAACCGCTGTCTGTCCTTTTGGTAATGCAGTTCTCCAAGCATCTGCCGCTGTTCTTCTTCCGATAAATACCGATATGATAAATCCGCTGCATCTGATGTATTATTTTCAAGCATTTCCTTTAATACGTTGGTGCGAATCAGAATCGCCTGAACCTTTAATGCTTCCTCATCATATTCCGGCGAAATCGTTCCCGGAAGCACTCCTAACACATACTCCTCCACATCCATGCTTTTGTAAAGACCATTTATTTCTATGAATACATTTTTCCCCATATAGTTATTTTCGACTGTATAATTACTATTGCCTATGGTTATCTCTTCAAACAGCAGACTTGCTGCGAAAATGATACCACAGGGAAGCAAGACCATTACAATTAAGAATGCAATACATTTTTTCATTATAAAAACCTCCCCCACAATTATATGTGGAGAAGGTTCTCTTTATTCTTCTTTCTGTACAACTGCTAAATTCCTGCAATTCCATGAAAGATATAAATTTGTTCTTATTACTTAGAGGCTTTCTTTGCTGTCTCCGCCTTTGGCATCTTAACCTCAACTTTCTCAAGCTTCCAAATTTCCTTTGCATACTGCTCAATGGTTCGGTCAGATGAGAACTTACCGGCACATGCCGTATTCAGCATCGCCATTTTCGCCCATTTCTTCTCATCCCTATATGCCTCATCCACTTTCTTGTGAGCTTCCGCATACGAATCAAAGTCCTTCAACGTGAAATACACATCTTCCTTTAACAGGGAATCATAGATATCACGGAATAGCTCTGTATCCTCATTATAAAATCCATTGATAAGCTGTGTCATAACACGGCGGACATCTGCATTGCTGTTGTAAATATCAGCCGGATAATAATTTTTGTCACGCTCGTAAGCCATAACCTCATCTGCTGAGAGACCGAAGATAAATGCATTCTCCTCACCAACCTCTTCGACAATCTCAACATTTGCGCCATCCATCGTTCCGAGAGTCGGCGCGCCATTTAGCATGAACTTCATATTACCGGTACCGGATGCCTCACGGGATGCGGTAGAAATCTGCTCTGACACATCTGCTGCTGCAAAAATAAGCTCTGCATTTGATACGCGGTAATTTTCTATAAATACAACCTTGATCTTACCCTTGATAGACTCATCATTGTTAATCACATCCGCAACTGAATTAATTAACTTGATGGTTAATTTTGCTCTCTTATAGCCTGCTGCCGCCTTCGCGCCAAAGATAAACGTACGCGGTACTATATCCATCTCCGGATGCTCTTTGATTTCATTGTATAAATGCATCACATGTAAAATGTTAAGTAACTGTCTCTTATATTCATGCAGTCTCTTAACCTGCACATCAAAAATGGAACGTGGATCTACCTCAATACCATTGTGCTCCTTAATGTAAGCTGCAAGACGCACCTTATTCTGATACTTAATATTCATAAATTCCTGCTGGCATTTCTCGTCATCCACATAAACTTTTAACTTCTCAAGATGCGGAAGATCGGTAATCCACTCATCCCCAATCTTGGATGTAATCCAATTTGCCAATAACGGATTGCCATGTAACAGGAACCGTCTCTGCGTAATACCATTGGTCTTATTATTAAACTGCTCCGGACGCATCTCATAGAAATCTTTCAGCTCACGCTTTTTCAGAATCTCTGTATGAAGCTGTGCCACACCGTTCACAGAATAGGAACCTGCAATTGCAAGATGCGCCATCTTAACCTGTCCGTCATAAAGAATCGCCATGTTCTTTACCTTATCCGGATTATTTGGATACTTCTCACGGATAGAATTTACATATCTTCTGTCAATCTCCTCAATAATCTGGTATACACGAGGCAATAATCTTGAGAATAATTCAATCGGCCATTTCTCAAGCGCCTCCGCCATAATTGTATGATTTGTATATGCGCAGGTATGACAGGTAATATCCCATGCATCTTCCCACTCCAAACCTTCCTCATCGACAAGCAGTCTCATAAGCTCTGCCACCGTAACAGTCGGATGGGTATCATTTAACTGGAACGTAATCTTCTTCGGAAGATCGTGTATATCTTTGTTATTCGCTTTAAATTTATTAAGCGCTGTCTGAATCGAAGCAGAAATAAAGAAATACTGCTGCTTTAATCTTAATTCCTTACCTGCATAATGGTTGTCATTCGGATAGAGAACCTCTACAATTGTTCTTGCAAGATTCTGCTGTTCAACCGCTTTCTGGTACTCACCTTTATCAAATGAATCAAGGTTGAAATCCTGAATTGCCTCTGCATCCCAGATTCTTAATGTGTTAACAACATTATTGCCATATCCGATAACCGGCAAATCATATGGCACGGCACGAATGGAAGAATATCCCTCCTGGATAAACTGGTTCTTGCCATCTTTATATTCTACCTTAACATGACCTCCGAATTTAACCTCACATGCATATTCGGAACGGCGAACCTCAAATGGGTTGCCATCTGCTAACCAGTCATCCGGTTTTTCAATCTGATAACCCTCCTGAACCTCCTGACGGAACATACCATAACGGTAGCGGATACCACAGCCATATGCCGGATAACCTAATGTTGCCAGAGAGTCTAAGAAGCAGGCTGCCAAACGTCCAAGACCACCATTGCCAAGCGCTGCATCCGGTTCCTGATCCTCAATCACATTCAAATCAAATCCCAGTTCATCCAAAGCTTCCTTGACCTCGTTATAGCAGGTCAGGTTAATCAGGTTATTTCCCAACGCTCTACCCATTAAAAATTCCATGGATAAATAATAAACTGTTTTTGCATTTTTCTTCTCGTATTCCTTCTGTGTTGCAATCCACTGGTCGATAATCGTATCCTTAATTGCATAAGACACTGCCTGAAATACTTGTTGCTGCGTTGCTTCATCAATCGTCTTGCGATAAAGAGTCTTTACATTATTGACAACTTCTTTTTTGAACATTTCTTTATCGAAGTCTAATTTTCTAGCCATGTTTTTCTCCTCCTTGTACTCAGAGTGTTATTCACCACTCTTTGCTCTTTTAGATTATTATATATTTTAGCTCACACTCGTTTTTTATTTTACCAAAAATAAACAATTTCCACAAGACCTAAGTCTATTTCTTTTTCGTGCGGATACCTTTTGAATTCACATAATACTTGCCAATCCATTTACTCTTTTGCATTTTTCCGGTAGATTTACTAAAATAATAATATTTTCCGTTTATTTTTCTCCATCCTTTTAACATGGCTCCGGTAGATTTGCTAAAATAGTATTTACTTCCTTTATATTTGACAAGTCCTGTCTTTCTCACTCCATTGGAAGCAAAATAATATTTTTTACCGTCAATCTGTACAATCTGATTTCGTGCCATAACCCCGGTTTCCGTATCCAGATAGTAATATTTACCATTCTGGCTCTGATATCCATAAAACTGTCTGCCGGTCTCGGAATCAAAGAGATAATATTTGCCCTGAATCTTCACTGTACCTGTCACAACATACCGTTTGTTATTCACATAATAATTGTTTCCTTCTAATGTGCGCCGTCCTTTTTTCATCTGCTTGCCGGACGGATAGAATAAATACTTATGGATTCCATCCTCATACATCTCATTTTTAACCAGCGCGCCATTTCCTTTTGCAAGGTAATAAGAACCGTTTAATTTAAACCAGCCCACGGTCATTTGTCCCGTTTTGGGATTCAAATAAAAGGTATCTTCTCCAATCTCCAGGAAACCGGTTTTCATATTACCGTTTTCATCAAAATAATACCAGCAGCCGCTATCCTTCACCCAGCCGATTACCTTTTTGCCTGCTGATGTAACATAAGAAGTCTGCTGATTCTCTTTGGAAAATTTTCCTTTTATTACCTTCTTGTTCAGACTATAATAAGAAATAATGGCATCTGCATCTGCTTTTCCGACCTTTTTGCGCTTTGCCGTTGTCTTGAAAAATTTATTACAGTCCGATGCGCTTGTCACATACCCATGCTCAATAATCACGCTTGGAATATTCTGTACTACGCCCCGTCTGACAATCGAATAATAATCTGCTAACTTTCCATTGGGATAACGATTGCCTGTTCCTGATTTGCGCAGCAAAAATCCTCTGTCCTTAATTCCGATTTTCTTTAATTTAGCCAAAGCTACCTTTCCAAAAGCCTGTGTCTGCTTGCGGATCGAATCATGATACCCGGACTTGTATGCAGCTAAAACATTTGCGCCGGAGGAACTGCCAGCATTGATATGCATACTTACCAAAAAATCTGCATCCAGCTGTTTGGCATAATTATTGCGGGAAGAAAGACAGTCTCCTAATTTAAGCGCCTCACAGCATGACTTACTGTCTCTTGTCATATAAACCGTGACATCCCCATACTCATCCAATGCATCCCTGCAGGATTTTGCAATATCCCAAACTACTACTTCCTCCCTTAAACCATTGGCACTGGCACCTGTATGTTTTTTACAATGACCCGGATCCAAAACGATTACTCTTGACGTGGCAGGAGACAATTCAGATACCACAAACTTGTCCAGATCAATCTGTGGCGTATTTTCCTCTGTTGTTCCCTCCTCTGTCGTGGCTGTTTGATCTTCTGTGGTCTGCGTTTCGGTTGTCTGTACTTCAGTTGTCTGCTCCTGCGTTGTCTGTGCTTCGGTTGTCTGTTCCTGTGTGGTTCCGCTCTCCGTCTGTGATGTATTTTCTGTGGCATTTACCGCTGTCGCCGGCAGCATACAGCCACAGAGCATTGCACCGACCAAAATCCATGAGGTTATCTTTTTCACTTTTTTCAAACTATTCTCTCCTATTCTTTTCATTCCGTATCTTTTCATAGTAAACCTTATTTATTATAACCTCATTCATCAGGTGGCGCAACCTTTATTTGGTGGAACAATATGGTTATTTCCCGAACAATCCCGACCATGTAAAATCGGGTTTAAACGCCTGAATAATCTCTTTCAATAAAGCTGCCGCCGAGAAAAAAATCACAACGACAAACCCAACATCCCCCACGGTAACCCCGCCGATTCCTGCATGCAGAAATCCAGCCAGTCCCAGTGGATTGTGCGCATCAATCAGGCTGTATGCAATAAAATATGCAATTGGAAAAATCAGCTTTGTTTTAACCAGGAACCACATAAGTGGCCTTAAGAGGATCATGCCTATATAGAACAAAAATTCTCCCACTATAATACAGGTTTGAATAAAAGCGCTTGCCAGCCAAGTTACCATTTTTACCACCCCCTATTCTTTTGAAAATGTTTCTGTTGACCATCCGTTACCATCTGAAGAAATAATAATATCTCCTGAATCAAGAATTTTTCCGTATAATGTTGACCCCAGCTCATTAACCATAATCTCATACTCATCATTGTCTTCTGATTTATCCCAGACGCCTGTATATGTTTCTGTAATTCCCCCCTCACCAGAAACAGCATGTACATATTCATAACTACATGTGCCATCACTCTCAAAAACAAACGTAGAACTACGAGTGCCTTTTGTCTGTCCAGTAGTGCCTGAATATGTTCCCACTATTTCATTCGCACCCCCAGAACACCCCAAGCAACAGAATGCCATAATCGTAAATAACGCTGCCAGCACTACTGATTTTTTCTTAATTTTCATTATACATACCTCCATATTCTCTCCCTATCATTCTGTTCTGCCATAAGCATCACTGCGCAATTATCACAACTAATCTTTTTTAGAAAATGTTTCATTACTCCATGCTGAAGTATTTGCCGTAACAACAATTTCTCCTGAATCCGAAACCGTTCCATATAATGTAGCGTCTGCACCTTCTAGGACAATCTCATAAACATTTTTTTCATCCGTTTTTGACCAAGTGCCATCATACACATATGTTCCATAATCATTTTCCTCATAGGTACATGTACCATCTTTATTAAACACAAATGAGGATGCCCCCGAACTTCCATAATACGTTCCAGCTTCTATCCTATTTCCACCTCCGGAACACCCAAAACAACAAAACACCATAACCGTTAATAAAGATACTACCTGCACTAACTTTCTTCTGATTTTCATTATACATACCTCCAAAACTTCTATTTTCAACAATATCCAAATCATCTGCCCTGTAAAAATAACGCTATTCCCATGTTCCCCCTGCCGGAACGAATTTGCCCAGGTGCCGTTTTTGTTTTCCATTTGCTTTCATCACATAGACGTGCATTGCATTTACATATTGCTTGTCGCTTTTATAGACCATTACAAAAATATATCCGTCTAAATCTGCCACATATTCAATTTGTCCTTTGGAAAAAACGGCAATTTTTTTCTTTTTGCCTTTCTTCTTTTTTTCGTTGATACGGTACAGATTTTTTCCTGCATATTTGTATGCATATCCTTTTTTGCCGTTTCCTACTTTTATGTTCCCTACCAGTAACTCTAAATCCCGTACATACCATGCACAGTCTGTATTGGCATACACGCTGCCTGTTCCCTTTTCATAGGATGAAATACTGCCATCTGTTAAATTCAGGCATTTCCAATTATTTCTATATCCATATTCACTAACAATCTCATATTCGCTAAACAGCAGTTTATTTTCCCCGGCAATTAGCATATCACCATTGTGCAGTTTGTCACTTGCCAGCAGGCATTCCTTTTTTGAACCATCCAAATTCATCCGGTAAATGCCACATACAGATTGCCCGCCGGTTCCTTTTACACCCAGATAATATATCTTGTTTCCTATGATAACCGGATTTCTGCCATTTGCCAGTTTCTTTCTCTTTCCACCGTTTTTACGGATACGGTAAACTCCATATTTTGTAATCTCAGAGTTGTCCCCCTTCTTCGCATCCAGCGAAAAATAAACATACTTTCCTTTGACCGATATGCTCCGGCAGCCACCGTTACACAGCACCTTTTTCTTTCCTGTCTTCAGATTGTAACGAACCAGGGTTCCCCGGTTGTCCATTCCTGCGGAATAGAATAGATAGTTTCCGCTCCTTGCCGCTCTTGCCGGAACCCTCCAATCCTCCGCCATGCCTGCCGCTGCTGCATGAACGGACACCAAAGCCAATGCCATTACTATAAAAGAAATACATATAACCCCTTTCGCTTTTATCAGCCGTTTAACCATAATCGTACCTCCATATCCTCTCCTGATCTTTCCGTTCTGCCATAAGCAGTGCCGTGCAATTATACTCGCAAACGAAATTGATTGCCGTTTCCAATTATTCGCTGCGGTATATGCAGTTACACTAAACATTTGCCTGCGGCAAATATTAAGTGTGACTAGTATATCATAGCAAATCCCTGCATTGCACACCACAAAGCAGAAATTGTATTTTTTACCCGGACATCAAGCTGCACTTGATGCGTGACGGTACAGTGACTTTGCGCCATATGCGCTTTGCCCTTCAGAGTGTCCGCTTCAAACTTTCAATCATACTAAGGATTTGGTATTTTAATGCAAATACAGGGGCATGATAATCCAAATACATTTTCTCTACCGTATTGAGCAGTGTCAGCGTATAAGTCTCGATATCTTCAATGTAAGCACCGACTTTTTCTTTCGGCAGTCCGATGGCAATCGTAGAAATTTTATT
This sequence comes from Clostridium sp., assembly GCA_023664325.1. Classification (GTDB taxonomy): domain Bacteria; phylum Bacillota; class Clostridia; order Lachnospirales; family Lachnospiraceae; genus CAG-590. The sequence continues at coordinate 1,790 of JAMPFS010000041.1, read as the reverse complement.
GCACTGGTCGATCAGCTTGACAATTGCCGCATCTGGATTTTCTGCAAGCCTGTCATAAAACTTTCGTTTTGCCTCCCTCTCGTCGGTCCCTGTGTCACGATGAAGCACACACAGCGTATTGAGCACTCTGCTATTCAGGGAAATGCCCAAATCCTCCGGTTTAATTCCACAATTTTTCCATACCCCGTGGAGCAAAATGGAAGCAATCACCTCATCTTCGGTTATCGCCAGGGCAAATGCATGCAATGCCATCATAAGCGGATGCGTGACATATGGAACATTGCCGTACCGCATTTGCTGATCATGCAGGCGCATCATTAAGGGAAGGGCGCGCTTGCTCTGTTCTAAATGATATCCGACAATGTGGCTGCGGGTATGCTCATATAAATTGTCTACCGAAAACATCTGATCCCGCAGTTCCCATTGGGATTTGTCAGCACTGTCCTGATCCATAAGCTGTCCGACCGTGACATGAAGAACCTTTGCAATGCTATCCAGCTTATCTGTGGAAGGTGAATACAGATTTCTCTCCCAACAGCTGATATTCTGCGGAGATACACATAATAATTCTGCCAGATCCTCCTGTGTCATATGATTGCTCTTTCTATAGCGCTGTATTTTTTCTCCCAACATCATTTTTCTTCTCCTTTACCTTACTACTCCGTCCTGCTCTCGTTTTATCTCTGCCACATATTGTTTGCGATACAGACTTCCGCTCAGCTCTTTTGTTGTCAACGGATATGCTATTTCCAGTTTTTCTTTATGTTTTTTTAAGACGGAACTAATCGTCTTGAAATTCACGGGATTACGATTACGGTTATAAAACACATAATCATATGCTTCCTCATTTGACTCTTCCTCTGCATATGGCGCAAGCCCCTTTTTTCTCCCTTCACTTGGAAAAGCAAACAAACTGCCATGATTATCGGGCAGCCACACAAAATATTTATCACAATACTCCTTAAATTCTCTGTCAATCTTTTCCGGAAGCGTATATACCCATTCTTCATAGCCTAACTCGGCTCTCTCTTCTGTCCGGCCGGTATTGCGTGTCTTTGCAAGCATTTTCCGCCGAACAAAATGAAGATAAAGCTGCCCCTCTTTATATTCAATTTGTTTTGTTTTCATTGTACAGATATCATAAGATGCGACACCTAAAAACACCAACATACAGAGAATAAAATAGTATTGGGGAGCCTCGTGGTCTTTTACGGATATCAGCAATTGCCCGACATCTTCTTTCCTGACCTGTTCCCTGCGCACGGCACTCCTGTTTTCCCATTCGTGCTCCTTAATTTGTGCCGTCTTCACAATCCCCTTCTTAAATGGATTCCGATATCCCTCCAACAACTGCTCAAAATAGTTTCCAACACTTCGGAGATTCTTTTTATAGGTAAATGCTGTCGCAACAGAAAGCGTCCGTTCCCCGTTCACCTTTCCTGCCACACGCAAATCCAGATATTGCAGAAATTCCTGCGCTTCTTCCTCCGTAATGCAAATAAAATCTTTTTTATGGTAGTCACAAAGAATATTTACCGTACTGCTGTAATTCTGGACCGTTTTTTCTATCACAGTGTCCTGAAAGCAATAATTGTTCACCATTTCCTCCCATAACTGCCTCGTTTTGTCGGATATATATTCTGACTGTGGATAATGTAAATCTCTCAACTGCCACTTACCTCCATATTTTTTTATATTTTACCATACTCTTTCCCTTTTTACAAGACTGTGTATAGCTTGAGTTTCCGCATAATTATCCACACTTCCTTGATTCGTACCAGACTATTATC
>JAMPFS010000040.1 GCA_023664325.1 Clostridium sp. | reverse complement strand
AACAAGCCCTTATAGGGCGTGAGCAAACCACCGGCTAAGCCGGTGGTTCTGATTAAACATGATATAAAAACGAAAGGCAAAGGTTGACAATTAGAAAACATATGTTATAATGTGCTTGTACAATAAGTACACTTGATGCAGATATAGGTGGTGCATATGGAGATTATTATCAGTAATAATGCAAATAAACCAATTTATGAGCAAATTACATCACAAATGAAGGCGATGATTATGAGTGGAGAATTGCAGGCAGGAGACCCTATTCCGTCTATGCGGGCGCTAGCAAGATCCATTCATGTGAGTGTTATCACAGTGCAGAAAGCCTATGAAGATTTGCAAAGAGACGGTTTTATTGAGACAACGGTTGGCAGGGGAAGTTTTGTGGCAGCACAAAATAAAGAATTTTACCAGGAGGAGCAGCAGCGTATAGCAGAGGAGCATTTACAGGCAGCTGCCGAGATCGGGCGGGTGAGTAACATTTCCCTTGCGAAGCTAACGGAGTTATTAACATTATTCTATGAGGAGAGTGAATAGTATGAAAAATGTTTTGGAGCTACAGGAGGTTACAAAGACATTTCCAAAGTCGGATTTTGCTTTGGATCATGTATCTTTTACGATACCTTATGGAACGATTATGGGATTTGTAGGGGAAAACGGAGCCGGAAAGACAACAACAATTGGATGTATTCTGAATACTCTTACGAAAGACTCGGGTATGATTACCCTGTTCGGAGAGAAAATGTCTGACAAGAATATGGAGATACGGGAAGAAATAGGGGTTGTTTATGACGGGAACAATTTTCCGGATTATTTAACAGCGGAACAATTGTCAGGGATTATGCAGGGAATGTATAAAAACTGGGATGCTTCTTTGTTTTCAGAGTATTTAGAGAGGTTTCATTTACGGAAAAAGCAGAAAATAAAAAACTATTCAAAGGGAATGACAATGAAATTAGCTATTTCGGCTGCATTGGCACATCACCCGAGGTTATTGATTTTAGACGAAGCCACCAGTGGGCTGGATCCAATTATGCGGGATGAGATACTGGATGTGTTTCTTGAATTTGTGCAGAATGAAGAACATTCGATTTTATTTTCTTCCCATATCACAAGTGATTTGGAAAAGGTTGCAGATTATATTACCTTTATTCACGAAGGCAGAGTGCTTTTGACGGCATCTAAAAACGATCTGGCATATAAATATGCGGTTTTGCGATGTAAAGAAAACCAGTTTCAGACATTGGAACAGGAAGATATCATTGCTTATCGCAGGAGAGATTATCAGATAGATGTGCTGGTTGCAGACAAAAAAGCTTGTTCAAAAAAATATAAAGATATTGTCATGGATTATGCGACAGTTGATGAAATTATGGTGCTGTTAGGAAAGGGGAAACGGATATGAAGGGACTTCTCAAAAATAATTTTTATGCAGTAATTTCTAATGTAAAGATATTTTCGGCGTTCTTATTGCTTTTGGGTATTTTTGCGGTGATGAAAGACAAAGATGCCGCTTCTTTGATTATTAGTTATATGCTGTTGGCAATAATAGGTTTCCCGGTAATTGGGCTTTTAGGTCTGCAAAGGGAATCCGCTGTGACGTGGGGAAAACATAAACTGGTTGCTCCGGTTAGCAGAGCAGATATTGTGAAAAGTTATTATTTTAGCTATATTATGTGGATGTTTATAGGAATGTTGTTTGCCGGTGTAGTGAGTGGGTTATCCATACTTTTTCATGGGATTCCCTTTGACCGGAATATAGATATGCTTTTGTCTTTTGTTGTTGGAGTAAGCAACAGCCTTTTTCTGGGAACAATTTTTTTCCCTTTGTCTTGCTGGGAGGGAAATGAATACAGCAGTGTGTTTTTCGTTGTTAGTCTGGTATGTGCCATTGGATTGTTTATGGGTCTTGTGGGTTTGGTGAATATCCTATTTGATCCGGGAACGGTGGGAGAAATTCTTTTCGTTGCAGGAATTTTAATTCTTGTTTCGTCAGTGGCATTTTGTTTCTCATATCTATTAGCGGTTTGTATTTTTAAAAGGAAGGAATATTAATAGTAGGACAAGTACATTATTGAAAATATTAGTTACTGATGAAAAATTTTAGTTGAAAAAATATTAAAATCAGGTATAATTGTCTTAATGAATTGGATATACTATATAAAAATCATTAAGGAAGTGATTATGTGATTTATGATTATATTATTAACCATTATAAAGAAGGTGAACCGATATTTTTTGCGGATTTGTTGGTTGAGGGTATCTCAAAGCCTGCAGTGAGCCAGCAGCTTAAGACACTCTGCAAGAATGGAAGGCTGGTAAAGTATGAGACTGGCGTATATTATATTCCGAAAAAGTCATTGTTGAAATCAGCAGTTGGCATCAGCGCAGATGTTGTAGCAAAGTACAGATTTATTTCTAAAGGGAAAAGCATAGATGGATTTTATACGGGAAATACCTTTGCCAATCAGCTGGGAATAACGACACAGGTTCCCAGAGTGGTGGAAATTGTGAGTAATAACACAAATTCAGCACCAAGAGAGGTCGAGATAGGGAAAAGAAAATTTTATGTGAAGCGGCCTATCGAAACAGTTACCGCAGAAAACGTATATGTTCTTCAGATGTTGGAGCTGCTGAAAGGATTGGATACTTATCTGGACGATTCTTACGATGTTGCAAAAGAAAAGTTTGCAGAATATATACATCTGCATGATATTAAACGTGCGGATGTTGATCGCTATATCCGTAAATATCCTGCAGTGATTTTTAAAAATTATTATGAATTGGAGCTTGATCATGTACTTGCATAAAGAAAACAGAGAATTATTTAAGGATGTGATTACACTTGCATCTGAGCGTATGGGTGTAGCTGCGGACATCGTAGAAAAGGATTATTATGTGACAATGATTCTGCGTGTCCTGTCAGAAGCAAAGTATACGGTTGTGTTTAAGGGCGGTACTTCGTTGTCAAAAGCTTTTGGAGTGATAGATAGATTTTCAGAAGATATAGATATTACTTTTATGGAGCATCTTGGGGAGAATCGAAGAAAGCATTTGAAGTATGAGATCTTAAAGCCGATTGAAGAGGAATTGGGTTTAGAGATTAAGAACTGGGATCACATAGAAAGTGATAAAGATTACAACCATTATGATTACTATTATAATTCTGTTCTGGATAATTCTTTAGGCGGATTGCCGCCATATGTGAAGTTAGAAACTGCCCTTATGTCATATGCGTTTCCTACGGTGGAGCAGGAAATCGACAACTATATGTATCAGGCACTTTCGGGGGAAGAGCCAGAACTTTTGGAAAAATATGGTTTGAACCCTTTTACAATGAGAGTGCAGTCCATCGAGAGAACCTTAATTGATAAGATATTTGCCCTGTGTGATTATTATCTGCAAAATCGGGCAAACCGTAATTCCAGACACCTGTATGATGTTTATAAACTGGCAGCTTTTGTCAGTAAGGATGATAAATTTAGGAAGCTTGTGTTAGAAGTCAGGGAGCATAGATGTGGAGCGGATGGAAAAATTGCACCTTCCGCACGTCCGGATGTGAATGTAAAGGAATTGATTCAGAGGATATGTGCGGAAGATTTTTACAAGCAGGATTATGCAGATACAACAATGAGATTGATTTCAGATGCCCTGGACTATGAAATTGTAAAGAACTTTTACCTCGAATTTACGGAAGACCTTTTTTAAAAATGTTTATCCCATTGATGAGATGATATCTGGTTGATGGGATAAAACGAGCAAAATGCATTCACGGATTCACAAGCATTATCTCTCGTATCGTCTCGAAATCGGCAGGCCCGATATCCAGAAATTCCTTATGAAATTCCTTTTCTGAAAAATTCTCCATTTCCTGGTTTTTGTAATCATTTTTCAGTTGTTCGATTTCAAGATATCCTATGAAATAGCGTAAATAGGTAGCGGGTGCCTCCACCACATAGGCATATACATCAGCCGCATAGTAGCTGTTAAAGCCGTTGTCCTCGAAAAATTTGTTCACGTCATTTAATGTCCAACCCTCGTAATTTACGCCTAAATCAACCCGGGAAGAAAGGGCGAGGCTGATGATGGTATCGGATTGGTACAGGGTGCAGAGCGAATCCCCCTCAAGGGGGTAGTCAATATAATGGAAGGAATCCATTTCCACATAGGTTGCCCAGCCCTCCACATAGCCGGGGTAGTCTAATATCTGCCGGATAGCGGGTGGATTTTTGCTGTTGAAATATACCGTCTGATAGAGATGTCCCGGAAATCCCTCGTGGGCAAGGGTGGTAAAAAGATTTCCGTTTTCCGTGCTTGTATAGAGATGGTTGATATAAATGGTGTTGTCGGTAAAATCATCAATAGCCGGAATCATGTAAAAGGCAGGGCTTAAATGGGCAGCAAGGCTGTCTGGCACAGATTTTATAGTATAGGTTGGGACGGTGGTGAGGACAGGATAATTTTCACGGCTTAACAGGGATAGAGCCTCCACGATTGCCTCCGGAGTTTCGTAGTAGGATTTGACAGGGTTATCGCAATAGTAGAAGTAGGCTTCCTGGTCGGTAAGCGCGATATTTAGTACATTTCCCAGAGAGGATTTTAAGGCAAGTTCTGTCATGGCGATTAATTCTTGTGGGGAGCGGCTGGAACCGGTGTTGCTTTTTACAAGAAGGGAATAGTAATTTGCCCCGTCCGGCAGAGAGGCAAGACCGTAAGCGGTGTCCGGATCCGGTATATAGCCCGAGTTGCGGGAGGAAGATTCAGAAAGACCTGCGTTGTCAGATTGTGAAGTACCCGTGCCGGCATTTTTGGAGACCTGCTGCAAGGTTTCTGTCACGAATTGCTGCAGTTTTTCATAGGCGGGAATGACATATTTGAGAATGTATTCCCGATTCGTCTGGCAGTACTCTGCCACTTTTTCATCAGAAAGGAACTGCAAGGCACAGATTCGTTCTTCAAAGGTCTCGGCAAAACAGTTATCATCCTGTTTGATGCCATCTATCAGTGAGTTCAGCCCATCCAGGGTATCGTTCAGCATAAAATCAGGAGTGGCATAGCCGGCTTTTTGGCGCTGCTTTTCATAGAGGATCACATTGTCAAAATAAGATGGTATCTGTGTAAGCAGGGCAAGGTAAATCCTGATATCCTGCTCCGTCCGCAGAGGATATTCCCCAAGTGTTACCGGCAGGTTTGCCTGTACGCCAGTGGTTGCGCCTAACAGTTCTTCATAGTAGGCATATGGCGCCAACTGCCTGTTCAGGTCAAAATTTCTGGCAAGCAGTGTATAGGTAAGCTGATCCTGTTCGGAAAGAGAAGATTTGTCGTATTGGGAGAGCTGCTCAGATAGGAGAGTCAGCAGTTTTTCTTCGTTTTTTTCTGCCTTGTCCGTATCGTATTGGGAGCAGCGAAAGCTGGATAAGGTTGCAGGAAGTTCCGGAATGTTATAGTCTGAGGGATTTTTCAGGGTATAGGCAGTGGTTATGGAATCCGAGGTTACTTCGTAGCAGAACAGGGCAGCCGTATAATCAGAAAAGGTTTTGGCATATTCTATTTTTTCCAGCAGGCTGGCACGGTAATTGGCATTGTCAGTAGGTGTGATGAAGTGGTGGCAAAACAAGATGGCGCCTGCTAAAAGGGAAATTATTACCGGAATGATGGCAAGGTGTATTTTTCGTTTAGAAGAGAAAAAGGGCTGCATAGAGAAATAAAGCTCCGAACATAGTTTTTTTAATATATGAGGAGCAGGCAGGGAATATGCAGATATTTTATAATTTTGCATCAGATATTGGTTGAAATCAGGGTACTATATTATTTATAATAAGAGATATAGAAAAATAGCATGGTGCGTTACAGGAGGTGCGATGATGGGTTTTTCCAGGGATTTTAAATGGGGCGTGGCATCCGCTGCTTACCAGATTGAGGGTGCTTACAACGAGGATGGAAAAGGGCTTAGTATATGGGATGTGTATGCAGGCGAGGACAATCATACGGAATACAATGAGGACGGCAAGGTGGCATGTGACCACTATCACAGAGTGGATGAGGATATTGCGAATATGGTGAAGCTGGGGATTCCATATTACCGTTTTTCTATCAGTTGGACCAGAGTGATTCCGGATGGAACGGGCAGGATAAATGAAAAAGGCTTAAAGTTCTATTCGGATCTTGTGGATAAGCTTTTGGCAAACGGAATTGAACCAATGGTTACGATTTATCATTGGGATTATCCATATGAACTGCACAAACGGGGAGGATGGCTGAATGAGGACAGCTCTGAATGGTTTTTAGAGTATACAAAGGTCGTAGTAGATGCCTTGTCTGACCGGGTCAGTTATTGGATTACGGTAAATGAACCGCAGTGTGTATTGGGCTGTGGGTATTTTGTCGCAGAACATGCACCGTTTATGCAGGTAAGAAGCGGTGACCTGTTGCTGATGGGGCGTAATATTTTGTTATCCCACGGCAAGGCTGCCCGTTATATCCGACAGCATGCAAAAAAACCACCGTTTATCAGTTTTTCGCCAATTGGACCCTGTTATATCCCGAAAGATGACAGCAGGGAAGCGGTTTCACTGGCAAAAGAAAAGACATTTTCTACAAATGGCCGTGCTTTTCCTTTTAGTATCAGCTATTGGTCTGATCCGGTGTTTTTCGGAGATTATCCAAAGGAATTGTATGATGACTTTGGGGATTTGGTTCCGGGGTTTACCGAGGAAGAAAAAGCACTGATTACGGAGCCGCTCGATTTTTATGCAACCAATATCTATTATTCAAATGCAGACAAAAGAGTGGATGCGTATCCTGAAAACCGTTACCAGGGCAGCCCGACAACCTGCATGGGCTGGGTTGTGTCGCCGGAGGTGCTTTACTGGTCACCGAAGTTTCTGTATGAGCGCTATGGGAAACCGATTCTTATTTCGGAAAATGGCATGGCTGAGAATGACTGGGTATGCTTAGACGGTAAGGTGCATGATACCTATCGTATTGATTACATGCAGCGCTATCTGCGGGAATTTAAGCGGGCTGGTGAGGCAGGCATTCCGCTGATGGGTTATATGTACTGGTCTGTCATGGATAATTTTGAGTGGGCAAGAGGTTACGGCAAGCGTTTTGGTCTGATTTATGTGGATTACCGCACGCAGGAGCGGATTATTAAGGATTCCGGTTACTGGTATCGGGCTGTAATTGAGAGTAATGGGGAGAATTTGTAGTAATTATGTAAATGCCTGATATATAATGGCAGAAAGGATGTGAATATGTTAAAGGAGTATAAATTATCGGAAATTGAATACCTGAAGGTAAATGGGAGAACCACAGATTGTCTGGAACCGCTTACACTGTTCTGGACGGGCAGTGGATTTGAGGTAAATGCAAAGGGTTCCGAACTGTGGGTAGAGATTGAAGCAGATTACACGGAGCAGGAGCCGTGGTTTTCCGTGTTGGTGAATGGCGCGCATATTGCAAGACAGATGGCAGTGAAAGGCAGAAGCAAAATCTGCCTGTTCCGGAGCCGTAACCCGGAGGAGATTAAGCATGTGAAATTTGTGAAGGATTCCCAGGCGATGCATGATGACGAAGCCTGCTGCCTTCAGATTCACAGTCTCTTTTTTGATGGTGATTTTTGTGAGGTGGAGGAGACACCATATAAGCTGGAATTTATCGGTGACAGCATTACTTCCGGAGAGGGTACTTTTGGCGCAAAGGAGGAAATAGACTGGGTTGCCATGTTTTTCAGTGGCGTACATAATTATGCAGCATTTACGGCAGAGGCAGTGAATGCCCAATTCCGTATCATTTCCCAGAGCGGATGGGGCGTCTATGCCAGTTGGGACGGGCAGCTTGACCGGGCGCTGCCGGAGCATTATGAGAAGGTGTGCGGAGTGCTTCAGGGGGAACGCAACCGGTCACTTGGCTCGCAGGATGATTATGATTTTACAAAATGGCAGCCGGATGCGGTAATCATTAATCTGGGAACAAATGATGCCTCTGCCTATAGCATGCCGGATTTTGACAAGGACATAGCATGCTTCGAGAATGCTGTGATTGCCTTTTTAAAAAAAGTGCGGAAATGTAATCCACAGGCAGAAATCATATGGGTTTATGGAATGCTTGGCTATGTCATGAATGCTCCGCTCACCCGTGCTATCAATACATACAGTGAGGAAACAGGGGATCGCAAGGTACACTTCCTTCAGTTGCCAAATACCACGAAGGAAACGGTTGGTTCGAGGGAGCATCCGGGAATCAGGAGTCACAAAGTGGCAGCGGGAGTATTAAGTGATTATTTGAAAAATGAGATATTGCCAACATAAAATGCCCGTCTCCTGCGCATAATAAATGCGAGGTGATGAAGATGAGCATATTAAATAACGACGAGATTCCGGTGGGCTTAAGCATGGCATTTGCAGAGAACCTGCGTGCGATGGAGCGTTTTAGCAACATGGATGAGCAGGGCAGGCGGGATGTGATTGAACGTGCAAAGCATGCCGGTTCCAAGCAGGAGATGAGAGGCATTGTATCGGAATTAAATGAGATGAAGTAGGGCGAAAAGAAGCAGAGCGGAAAGGTTCTGCTTCTTTTCTCTTGCAGGGCAGGAGTCCGAGGCTGTGCAGTGATGACAAGCCGGGCATCTGCTGCGGCATCATGTGCCGGAACATTGGCAATAATCGGCAGAATCAGCGTGCCGGCACTTAACTTGTGGGTTGCGGACACGTTCGATATCCGTGGCAGATACATCCAATGCAAGCTGTATGGATGTATCGTCAAAATGATTATCAAGCATGCGCTTAATCGCTGCATTGGCGTAATCACTTAATGCCTCCCGGTATCCTTCTTCGTAGGCACTCAGATAAATCTTCTGGAAAGTTTGGTGGTAGGCTTTTGCATAGATTCGTATGGCTGTATGGTTCATGGTACAGATCTCCTTTCTGTATGTGAAATTCGTTTATATAGGTAGTATAGCAGAAGTGATGTCCTGAAAATGGGATAATATATCCTCAGAATGTAAATAATGATTAGTTGACAACAATAGTCGATCGTGCTAGGCTGTCAATAGTGGCGTCCGCATGTCCATTGGCGGTGATAAACGTCCGGTGGACATTTGTTAAGCGCAGACCGAAATGAAAATGTAACCGGTTGAGGGGCATTTAACTGGATAGAGGAGGAAATATTACATGAGAAAAAAATATCTGGCATTATGGATGGCAGTGGTGATGGTATTTGGAATGGCAGGCTGTGGGAAGACAGCAGAGGGCGAGACGGAGAATACAGGGGCAGAGGTTTCTGTAACGGAGGAAGAAGGTGGGGAACGTACAGATACTGAAAGCGGAAATGAAGAAGAGGATGAGAAAGATAACGTGGAGGATGATGCCGGCAAACAGGAGAGCATCAGTTCGCCAAAGCTTCAGTTTATTACCCATTACTATGATGCAGGGGAAAACAGCAGTTATCTGTATGGAAAGTATCAGACAGCGGAGGTGATTGGTGACAGCTATCCGGAGCTTAAGGCTTCCATAGCAGACTGGTTTACCGCTTACGAGGAAAACTATCAGGAGACTGCGGAGCAGGGAATTGCGGATGCAAAAATGATGGCGGAAGATTTTGGAGATGATTTTGCTGCTTACAGCTATGAGTATGGAGCAAGCACCACAAGACTGGATGGAAATATTACAAGCATTGCCATCAATGAAAGCAGTTATGCCGGCGGCGCACATGGGTATAACTATCTTTACGGCGTCACATTTGATACCAAAACCGGAAAGGAAATCCAGTTTTCTGATTTGGGAGATATCCGGGAGGAGGTAAAAACATACACAGACGGGCAGATTCAAAAGTTGAGGGAAGCAGGCGCTTCATTTGAATTTTATGAGGAATATATAGACGGTCTATTGGAGAATCCGACATGGTATTTGGACGGCATTGGATTAAATGTGGTTTTCAACGCATATGACATTGGTTCTTATGCGGAGGGAGGAACGGTTGTTACAGTGCCATATGACAGTATGGCGGGCTTTCAGGAGGACTATCTGCCTGTGGGCAGCGCCATGTTTGCCCAGATGGAGCCTTCGGTTCAGGCGGAACTGGATGTGAATGGGGATGGAGAAAACGAAACGGTCGAGGTTTTGTCCGGATATGATGAAAATAGTAACGCAACAATGGGTGTAAAGGTGAAAGACACAAGCTTAGATCTTGGCACCTGTTCTTATATAACAAATGCATATTATGCAAAGTGTGAAAATGGCAGAAGTTATGTTCTGGTCTCATGTGATGCAATGTCAGATGATTATGTGACTTACCTTGTGGAGGTGACGGATGGAACACCGAAACTCTGTGAAGAACTGGGCGCAGGTGGCGTCAACAGTATTTCCAATGACGGGGTTGTTGTTTCGGGCAACATATATGTCCTGGGAACCTATAGCGGTTCACGCGAATATGCGTTTGCAGAAGGGGCATTTGAGCCGGTGGATGAGCGGTTTACGTTATTAAATGACGAGGGTGTACAATACCGTAAGGGAGTGGTATTAAAGCAGTCGTTATCTGTACAGTTAGATGAAAATGGAACGCTGGAAGAAAAAGAGCTGGAAGCGGGAACAAAAATCTATCTGGTGAACACAGACGGCGAGAGTGTAGCCGGTTTTAAACTGGAAGACGGAACCTATGGTGAAATTGTTTTTGAGAGAAAAGATGGAACCATCTATATTGATGATGTTTCCGAATATGATTTATTTGATGAACTGCCATATGCAGGTTGAGGCAGCCTGAACGCAAACAATCCTCTGTCGGGTTTATGGTTTATTCGACAGAGGATTGTTTGCGTTCTTCTTTGTACATGTTTACTATATAAGATGGGCCATTCCACCAAAGCTTTGATGATTCATCATAGAGTAAAGCTCCCGTTTTTGATGCGACAAATTCTTTTAGTGTTGTTGTGGGATCAAGTTTCAGCTCATCCGCTAATTCTTCCACGACCAAAGTGACCATTGCATCTACAGCAAACTTCCTTTGGTCTTCTGTAACATCTTTTAATTTTTCCATATCTGCTCACTTTCCATAAATGACAGGCATTTCAACCCCGCCTCTGTTTTGAAACAAACCTGATCCTTCAAGCGTTCAAGAATCAGTCTGCTTATACAAAAATCATCCGCTTCCTGGAATATAAAGTGGTTGATATTTTCCTGCTGATGATAACGGAATGTTGAAATCACTCCATATTCCTGTGTTGCAGCAATTATTCCCTGAGCTTTTGCTTTTTTCAAGGAGGTATTGATGAAACTCTTTGCCTGCTCTTTCGATGATGTTAGATAAAAGCCCTTACCAAAGTCTTTGAATGATGCGCATTTTGCTAAATCCGGGTTTTTGACTTCACAGTAGCTTCCGTGGTAGAGAAGCATGCCATCAGATAATTCCAACATTCAAATCTACCCCCTTATTTTTTAGCACAATTTTAATTTCATCAAGTACCGCATAGTCTCCCTCCATATGAAATACACTGTAACAATCTTCAATAAATTTAAGAATGTTATATTTATCAAACAATGCATTCGCCTGCTGAATGGAGATTCCCCATTCTTCTGCTGCAAGTCGGAGCAGTCTGGTCTGCATAAAAATAATCTCGGCTTTTTCACTCATATCGGTATGTCCTTTCCCTGCTATGTTACTTTGATATTTCCATCTACCGCTTTTTCTTTAGGATACTCATCTCAAGGTTTTCGGATACATTATCATGGAATTTTATTCTGTAAATGGCGCCTGTTCTGTCTCGTGGTAAATATCTGCTCCGTTTAGCTGGAAGCTTGCGCGTGAATTGACAATGGAAATATCTTCTTCGGATGCTCCAAAATCGGAGTGATAGTTGCTATTGATGTTCGTACGGATGTCACATGCGTAAAAACTGATTTTGGCATTATTTGCATAACTGCCGATTGCGTAAGAGGATTTACCCTGTGTGCATATATCAACCGTAGCATATTGGATGTCAATATCTGTCTGTGCAGTCTGTCCGCCAATGCCAATACATTCCATTGCGCGTATGTTAAAGGAAAAGCTTCCGTTTATCAATTCAATTTGCGTGCGTTGTCCCTGCAGGCTTCCAATTCCGATGACGTGGTTTCCACCGCCCCAGAGTTTTGCGGAGGTATTGTTGATGTGGATACAGGCATCACCGAGAAGCGAGCCAATAATAACATTATCCGCAATGGTAGAGTGAAATTCCATATCACAAAATTCAATCAAAATCTGGTTGTCGGATGACAGGGAACCAATGCCGACACCTGTCTGTCCGTTCAAATCAAACCGATACCAACCCCGTTTGATATGTATATGTCCGCCAAGTCCGGAGCCAATGGCAACGCCACGCATGCCGTTTGCGTTAATGATAATGCCGCCGTCCTGCTCGAAGATAAGTTTGCCGTGACGGGATTCGATATCATTGCCGATTGCATAATAGCGGCCGCTGTTGATTGTGATATTCAAATTGCCCTCTCCCTGTATGGTAAGAGAGGAGCTTTCCGGAACACAGATTCCACCTGTACGCAATTCATTGTCACCATTTAAGCAGAAAACAGCTTGTACATTTTCCTGCAATTCGATACATGGCTGCCCCTTTGCTCCGCCAAAGCTTACGGAATTAAGAACCACCGTACCGTTAAATCCATTTTCAATCTGTACTGACAGATTCGACTGGAAACCGAAGGCACCCTGAAGCTCAATCTGTGAATGTTCCGGTATATTGCCCGGAATAATGATATTGGTATATTTTCCAAGCACCAACTGAATCAGGGAAATTTTTTCTCCTGCGGATGCCATATATTTTTTTGGCGGCAGGTGTGTATTTGTGTTTTGATTGAACTGTACAATTTCATTTCGTATATGCTCATCAATCCGTACAAGCGGTTCCGGCTGTGGTTTGGCAGTATAATAACCCTGAATCAAATCAGCGCCAAGCCGGATGACTTCCTTTAATTCTTTTGAGGTTTCGACGCCCTCTGCCAATGCCATAATATCATTGTCGTGGGCAAATTCGATAATATCCCTTACAAAATGCTGTTTTTGAGGATTGTCCTGGATATCTGCAATCAGCATACGGTCAATTTTTACATAGTGCGGCATGTAACGCAGCAGGTTGTTTACATTGGAATATCCGGAGCCGTAATCATCAACGGCGGTTTCAATATTCAGGCTTGCGTAATGCTTTTTCAGATCAGAAAGCGCCTCGTCGTCTATTTCTGATTCTTCCGTAAGCTCGACAACCAGATTGCCGGAATGGTTTACCAGCATCATCTCGATTGAGGTTTTGCTTTCGCCTTCAAGCTGGTATCCCGGAATGCTGTTGATAAATACTTTGCGGTTCCCAAATTGTTCCTTGTGTTCAGACATATAGTTTAATACATTGCTGAAAGTCGCCTTCTCCACATCATGCAGCCGGTTCAGCCGTTCAGCGCATTTGATAATCGTGAGAGGGGGAACAAACCGTGTGGTATTTGAGCGCATGAGCGCCTCATAGGAATATATTTCCCCATTATGCGCATTGACAATTGGCTGGAAATGATATGTAAACAGGTTGTGATCCAAAATCTCCGTTACCAGCTTGTCATTCTCCAAATCTTCCGGTGTCAGTTGCTGCCCTGTCTCTGCCTGTTTCTGCATCAGTGCTTTTTTGGCATTTTTCTTCGCAATGGAATCATTTACAAGATGTTCCAAAGCTTCTCTGCCGGGAATCATATCGTGGCTGATTCCAAAGCAGAGACCAACCCGATAGGTTTCGTTTTGCTCATTAAACTGCGCGATCTGATCATTCAGAAAGGCTTTTATCTCTGTTGTGCGGTAATCATTTTCCGGTTCCGCATAGTAGGCAATGAGGAATTCATCATTGCACATTCTGCCGCAAATCTCTTCCGGCAGGATGCTCTCGCTGATAATCTGTGAAAGCATGAGAATGGCACGGTCGCCTTCCTTGCGCCCGTAATTGGTATTAATATTGCGAAGCCCATTCATATCAACGGACAGAATAAAAAACTCTTTTCCCTCAAACATGGCAGCCTCGCAAAGTTCTTCTGCCTGGGCAAGGAACCCGCGCAGATTGTACAGACCGGTCAGGGCATCCCGCACCTGGGTTGATTCCATTTTTTCGATCAGAGAGGTGAGCGCATATTGCCGGTTAAAACATTCTAAGCCCTGCATCACGCTTCTAAGCCATAAATGGTAGGTCTCATCATATACCCTGGCTTCATTCCCATAGCTGATTACTGCATAGCCGAGACAGCGGTCTTCAAAGTGAAGAGGCGTGAAAATAAAAGAGCAGGGTTTCCTTCGGTCATCCAAAAGCTCCGGCAACAGCCTGGAAAGTGAAAAGGTATCCGTAAAACCGATGCTGTTAGCTGTATTTTCGTTTCGGCTGCAACGGACAACCCGGCACATTTTGTTGGAATAGCCATAGCGGATAATATCTTCCTCTGAGGACTTGGAAACGTCCCAGTTTTCGTTCAGACATAAATGGAAACTGTCAAATCCCTGGATTTGGTAGGTGTATTGGAATACTGTATTGAAAAATCCCTGATAGGTTGTCTGTGAAAGCAAATCCTCCATCATATGGTTAAAGCAGGAGAAAAAACCGGTAGAAGAGGTGCCGGTTTCCCATGTTTGCCGCTGATTGATATCTTCAATGGTGCGGTGATATTCGCAGCCACAGCTTTTGCCAATGAAGAGAGGCGCATTCGTCTCAAAATCAGGAATCGGTTTGTTGTGAATGGCGGCATCTAACCAGTTGACGCAGTATATACCGCACTCCTTCGCAGGTATGTCTGCGGAAGTGAGCGGCACCGGGCTGCGCCTTCCTTCGTCTGTGGAATCATATCCGATGACAGCGATATCCTCCGGTATGCGTATGCCATGCTTTGTAAGGCGGGAACAGACGCCAATTGCCATGCAGTCGTTTGCGCAGGCGATTGCATCCGGTAAATGCTCCCGGTCAGCTAAAAGCTCGTCCACCATATAATCGCCACTGTCATACCAGTAATCTCCGTAATAAATCCGGCTTTCATCCACAGGAATATCGTGTGCCATAAGACTGTCCATATAGCCTTTTAACCGCTCAACAGAGTGGATATGTTCTTTGCGGCCATTTAGAAAAACGATATCCCGGTATCCGTGAACATCGATCAGGTGATCCACCAGTTTGCGGACAGGGGTGCGATGGTCAATCATGGTATTTGGAAAATAATGGCTTTCCCGGTCAACCACCAGTACAGGCCCGTCAAAATAAGAATGCAGTTGTTCTTCCAGTGTGCCAAGAACTCCCGGAGTCTGTATTGTGTCTGCCATGATAATAAAGGCGTCAAACAAGCTGTTTTGTTGTATTAAATTAAAAATGTTGGAGTCTCCCCGTTCCCGTTGAGGAGTCTCCTGGTACTTCTGGTACATGGAAAAGGTAATGACATCGTAATCTTTGCGAAAGGCTTCACTGAGCAGCCCCTGCATAAAATGATTCTGCGTATTCTCTTCCACTTGTGCAATCAGCACGGCAATCCGTTTACGACCCATATAGAGTTCTCCCTTTTATCTTACTGATATCACAGGTAGTTGCGAAAACGGAGTTTCGCAATTACCTGTTGCTAATATGAAATAATTATACATTCTTTTGAAGATAGTTGCAATTGTTTTATCGGTGTGATACCCTACAGAAGTGACGGCAGTTCCGTTTGGTCTGCGGCATACTTTACAGAGACAGAATGGTGAAAAAATGAAGGATTTAACAAAAGGGTATCCGGCAAAGGTGATTTTGATGTTTGCAATTCCACTTATGCTGGGTAACATTTTTCAACAACTATATAATATGGCAGACAGTAAAATCGTGAGTACCTTTGTGGGTACAGGCGCGCTGGCTGCGGTTGGCGCTACGAGTGTGGTGTCTAACACACTGATTGGTTTTATTAGCGGATTGACACAGGGATTTTCGATTCTGATTGCAAACAGTTTTGGCGCCGGGGATGAGAAACGGATGCGGAATTATGTGGCGGGTACCATGATTCTGACTGCCGGGGTGGCAGTGTTTTTAACCGGCATTGGTCTGGCATTTATAGAACCTGTGCTGCGCCTGCTTCAAACGCCGGAAGACATTTTAGCAGATGCGGCAGCCTATGTAAGGATTATCATAGCAGGAGTTGTATTTACTGCGATTTACAATATGTGCGCGAATATGCTCCGCGCGGTCGGAGACAGTAAGACACCGCTTTATTGCCTGCTGTTTGCCGTGTCTGTCAACATTGTGTTGGATTTTTTATTTGTCTTCGGATTCGGGTGGGGAATCAGCGGGGCGGCGTATGCTACGATCCTTGCTCAGGCGATGTGCGGTATCCTGTGTGCCGTTTATATGCTGTTAAAGTTTAAGAACCTGATTCCGAAAGGAGATGAGTGGAACCTGACATCGGAGCAATACCGGGAGCTTATCACCACAGGGCTTTCCATGGGGCTTATGGGATGCATCGTAAATATCGGAACGATTGTGCTGCAAAGCGCAATCAACGGTCTTGGCACCCAAATTGTGGCAGCCCATACCGCAGCCCGGCGGGTATTTGATATTCTGATGATTATGATTTTTACCATTGGATTTGCCATGACTACGTTTGTGAGCCAGAATGTCGGCGCGGGAAAAATTGCCAGGATTAAGCAGGGAATCCGCCATGCGCTTGTCATTGTATCGGTGGAAACCACTGCGCTGATTGTCATCTGCTTTCTGTTTGGGGAGCCGGTAGTGCGCTGGATTACCAATAGCGCCGACCCGGAAATCATTGATGCAGCAGTGATGTACATCCGTGTGGGAGTTGTATTTTTTTATGTGTTAGGACCGTTATTTATTTTGCGTTGTTCTTTACAGGGAATGGGCAGAAAAATTATTCCGGTATGTTCGAGCATATTGGAAATGATTGTCAAAGTGCTGTCGGCAAATTTCTTAGTGCCGGGGTTTGCCTATCTTGGCGTGGCGCTTACGGAGCCAATCAGCTGGATTATGATGACAACTCTGCTTGCCATAGCATATCTTGCCAAACCACCGGAGAAAATGTTTGAGGAAAAGGAAGTTGGATTTACAAGTCTTTTGTAGTATAATGAAGTAAGAAAAATTTGTTGGAAAGGGAGGTCAATCAGGATGAAAATGTTACAAAAAATACAAGCATGGCAGGCATACATCTTTCTTTTTTTATGTGCAGTTGTGTGTTCTCCTGTATGCGCACAGGCGGCAGGGGCAGGCACGGATCAGGAAGTTACAATCTATGGATTGGATAGCGCTGATCAGAAGAAATTGACGATACCGGGAAACCTGCCGCAAAGCTATCAGATCAACATTGGAAACGGCGCCAAAGTGAGCTATCGTATTGAAAGCGGGGATTCTGCAAAGGTATCCGCCAATGGTCTCATTACTCCCCAGTATACATACTGGAAACGAAACTCCGGTTTTAGTTCATCGGTTCCGGAGGGTGAGGCATATGACTATTATACAATCAGCGCGGGGGATACGCAGATCGTGGCAACGGCGGCTGGTAAAACTTACCGGATAACCGTACATGTCAAAGATTATGCCATCATCTATTGCGATGGGGTTATGGAGGATTATCTTTCCCAAAATGTGAAAGCGGACATGACGGATTATGAGCTTATGCAGGCGGTTGCCAGATTTCCGGCAAGCTATGACTATTCGGTTTCCAGTTCCGGTGTCTATTCCATGATTCTCAATGGCGGCGGTGACTGCTGGGCAAGCACCTCTGCAATCGTCACCTTGTGCGAAAAACTGGGCATTAAGGCATGGTCCAGAAATGGCAACAGGGATCCGGGAGCGGGCAGCGGACACATGAATGCGATGGCAGAGCTAAACGGCGTTTATTATGAATTGGAAGCCGGTTATGCCATGTCGAAAAACGCACAGGGATACCGTCCTTATGATGTCACGGTCAGAAAATCATTGTTCAGCTATTATGGTTATTCCAACACGGATGGTCTGACAATTTACCAGTATGACGGTTATGAGAAAACCGGCGTGCTAAAGGTCCCGGAAAGCATTGAAGGGAAGACGGTTACAAAGCTGGATAAAAGCGCTTTTAGCAGCACCAAATTTTCAGAGATTCAATTGCCGGATACCCTGACGGATATCGGGGATTATGCGTTTAGCAGCTGCAGTAATTTAACACATATTGAAATCCCGGCTTCGGTCACATCCATTGGCAGTTCGATTTTTTCAAACTGTAAGGGGCTTACGGATATTTCGATTGCGAGCGGCAATGAGAACTACCAGGTGATTAACCAGGCGATATATAGCAAGGATGGCAAAACGTTAGTGACCTGCCCGACAGCAGGCCAGATTACGATACCGGATACGGTAACAGAGATTGCGGATTATGCTTTTTACTACAATGAGAATATCAGGCGGATTACAATACCGGAATCTGTCACGGCATTAGGGGAGGGCGCCTTTGGCAATTGCTCCGGTCTGTCTGATGTAACGATGGAAGGAAATAATCTTACCACGGTTGGCAATCACTGTTTCCGGAATGACGGTTCCCTTCTGCTTGTCCGGCTGCCGGCTTCCGTGGAAACTTTGGGGGCATACGCATTTGGCAACTGTAATAAGTTGAAGTATGTTTATTTTATGGGAGATGCACCGGCATTCGGCGACACGGTAGAAGATACGTTCTATGACGAGGTTTTTTATTACTGTACAGCAAATGCCTATTATCCAGAGGGAAATGCCACCTGGACAACAGATGTGCGGACTGCCCACGGCGGCACGATGGAATGGCTGGCATGGTCGGGAACAAGCCCTGATTCGATGGAAAATGCAACAATTTCATTAGAGAAGAACAGCTATACTTATAATCGTTCTTACATCAGACCGGCAGTTACGGTAACGTTAAATGGTAAAACATTGACGTTGGATGAAGATTATATTGTGGATTATACCGATAATTTCAATGCGGGAACTGCTGCCGTGACGGTTATGGGCATTGGTTCCTATCAAGGCGCAGTTGTTACAGATTTTACCATTGAAAAAGCAAAGGGAGAGGTAACGGCTTATACAGGTAAATCACGCATTTTGGAGCAGGATACAACCTCTATATCTTCTGTCCGGGTGGGAGGTTCCTATTTTACGGGCGACAATTGTACTTATACATCAAATAATCCATCTGTGGCAGCGATAGATGAAAAGGGCATTATTTCAGGCATTTCTGCCGGAACAGCGGTCATCACGGTTCAGGTCGGGGAAACGGCAAACTATCTGGCAGGCAGTACCACGTTTACGATTACCGTTACACATGATTTGAGTGTTGAACCTGTAGACGGTACCGTGTCAGATGGGAAAATCAAGATGAACTGTCCACGCTGTAACAAGATGTTTACGGCAACTGTGCCAACCGACTTTGAGGTATACTGGTCTTTAAATAATGATGGCTGGCTGACCTCTTACTGCGGCAGCAATTATAAAGTAGGGGATGTCCTGGGATGTTATTGTTATGATGTTTCGGATGCGGATCTGGATGAGATGGAGATTGTTTCACAGGACAGCAGTGTGGTTACGGTTACAGACAACCGCTATCTGAATTTTATAGCGGATGGTATTGTAAAAGTGGAGGTTCGTCCGAAGTATAATCCGTCTATCGGCAAAGTGTATACCTTTTATGTGGGAAGCGCTGCTTCCGGCAGGGAGGATCAGGAGCAGAATGGCAGCGGGGAGGATCCGGAAAATGGGCAGCAAAGCTATTACGACCAAAAGACGGGCATTACGGTTTCCGTGGCAAAGGGCAAGAAAAATGCTACTTTGACAGCTGTGGATCCAAAACATGCAAAAGGCAGTCTGGTGATTCCTGCCACACTCAAGATTGGAGGAACAAAATATACGATTACCGCGATCGGCAAGGCAGCTTTTAAGAATAACCAGAAGATTACGAAGGTTACGATTGGCAGCAAGGTGAAGAAGATTGGCAGCAGCGCATTTAGCGGATGTAAGAATTTAAAGACGGTCAAGCTCGGCGCGAATGTCACTCAAATTGGCGATCAGGCATTTTATAACTGCAAAAAGATTACAGGCATCACGATTCCGTCTAAGGTAAATAAGATTGGCAAGAAGGCGTTTTATAACTGTAAGAAATTAAAGAAGATTACGATCAAGACCAGCAAGCTGACTGCTAAGAAAGTGGGAAGCAAAGCATTTACAGGGATTCCTTCAAAGGCAGTTATCAAGGTTCCAAAGAAGAAACTGAAAGCCTATAAAACGTTATTGCGGAAAAAGGGTGTTGGTAAAAAAGCATCAATCAAGAAATAGTTGTTGGAAAAAGGAGAAACATCATGTCAAAGGAATTAGAGAAAACCTATAATCCTTCAGAAATCGAGGACAGAATTTACAAAAACTGGGTAGACAAAAAATATTTTCATGCGGAGGTGGATCGCAGCAGAAAGCCGTTTACAATTGTGATGCCGCCGCCTAATATCACCGGGCAGCTTCACATGGGGCATGCGTTGGACAATACCATGCAGGATATTTTAATCCGGTATAAGAGGATGCAGGGGTATAATGCGTTGTGGCAGCCGGGAACGGATCATGCGGCAATTGCAACGGAGGTCAAGATTATTGAAGCCTTAAAGGAACAGGGAGTTGACAAGGAAGATCTTGGACGGGAAGGATTTTTAGACAGAGCATGGGAGTGGAAAGCAGAATATGGCGGACGCATTATCAACCAGTTGAAAAAACTCGGTTCTTCTGCTGACTGGGACAGAGAGCGTTTTACGATGGATGATGGCAATAATGCAGCCGTGAATGAAGTATTTTGCAAACTCTATGAAAAGGGGTGGATTTATAAAGGTTCCCGTATTGTCAATTGGTGTCCGGTCTGTCAGACTACGATTTCGGATGCAGAGGTTGAGCATGTGGATCAGGACGGCAGTTTCTGGCATATCAATTATCCGATTGTCGGGGAAGAGGGAAGGTATGTGGAAATCGCTACCACCCGTCCGGAGACATTGCTCGGTGATACGGCGGTTGCAGTGAATCCGGAGGACGAGCGGTATCAGGATATTATCGGAAAGATGTTAAAACTTCCGCTTACCGGTCGGGAAATTCCGGTAATTGCAGATGCCTATGTAGATAAGGAGTTCGGAACCGGATGCGTGAAGATTACGCCTGCCCACGACCCCAATGACTTTGAGGTGGGCAAACGCCATAACTTAGAGGAAATTAACATCATGAATGATGATGCAACCATTAATTCCCTTGGCGGCAAGTATGCCGGAATGGACCGTTATGCAGCAAGAAAGGCAATGGTTGCAGATTTAGAGGCAGAAGGACTGCTCGTGAAGGTTGTGCCTCATACCCATGCAGTTGGAACACATGACCGCTGCAAGACAACGGTGGAACCGTTAGTGAAACCGCAATGGTTTGTAAAGATGGAGGAAATGGCAAAACCTGCCCTGGAAGCTGTGAAAAAGGGAGAACTGAAACTGATTCCGGAGCGTATGAATAAAACCTACTACAACTGGCTTGAAAATATCCGTGACTGGTGTGTATCCAGACAGCTTTGGTGGGGACACCGGATTCCGGCTTACTACTGTCAGGATTGCGGGGAGATTGCCGTATCAAAGGAAGCCGTCTGCACTTGTCCGAAATGCGCATCCTCCAACATGAAACAGGATCCGGATACATTGGATACATGGTTTTCTTCTGCATTATGGCCATTTTCAACGTTAGGCTGGCCGAAGAAGACAGAGGAAATGGATTATTTCTTCCCGACAGACGTACTGGTAACGGGATATGATATCATTTTCTTCTGGGTTATCCGCATGGTATTTTCTTCGTTGGAACAGACAGGACAACTGCCATTCCATACCGTGCTGTTCCACGGTCTGGTTCGGGATGACCAGGGCAGAAAGATGTCCAAGTCTCTGGGAAATGGCATTGATCCGTTGGAGGTCATTGAGAAATACGGCGCAGATGCCCTGCGGTTTACGTTGATAACAGGAAATGCGCCGGGTAATGATATGCGTTTTTACTGGGAGAGGGTAGAGGCGAGCCGTAATTTTGCAAATAAGGTCTGGAACGCTTCCCGTTTCATTATGATGAACGTTGAAAAGGCAGAGGCAGCAAATGTTGATATCAGTAAATTAACGCTGGCAGACCGCTGGATTCTATCCAAAGTGAATACTCTTTCCAAAGATATGACAGAAAATCTTGATAAATTTGAGCTTGGTATTGCAGCGTCGAAGGTATATGATTTTATATGGGAAGAATTTTGCGACTGGTATATCGAGATGGTAAAACCAAGACTGTATAATGATGAGGATGAGACAAAGGCGGCTGCTTTATGGACATTGAAGACGGTTTTAATCCATGCGTTAAAGCTGCTTCATCCATATATGCCGTTTGTAACAGAGGAGATTTTTACCAATTTACAGGACAAAGAGGAGTCTATTATGATTTCCGCATGGCCGGAATATAAGGATGAGTGGAGTTTTGAACAGGATGAGAAGGCGGTAGATACCATCAAGGATGCTGTCCGGGGAATCCGTAACCTGCGTGCCGAGATGAATGTTCCAAACAGCAAGAAGGCGACGGTTTATGTTGTCTCTGAAAAAGAGGATGTCCGGCATGTCTTCGAGGATGCAAAGGTATTCTTTGCCACTCTTGGATTTGCTTCGGAAGTGCTGGTGCAGGCAGATAAGAGCGGTATTGCAGAGGATGCGGTATCGGCAGTGATTCATGATGCAGTGGTCTATATGCCGTTCGCAGATCTTGTGGATATCGAGAAGGAAATCGAGCGCCTTAAGAAAGAACAGAAGCGTTTAGAGGGTGAGATGAAGCGATGCAATGGAATGCTCAATAATCCGAATTTTGTGGGCAAAGCTCCGGCGGCGAAGATTGAGGAAGAGAAGGCGAAGTTGGAAAAGTATACGAATATGCTTGAGACGGTAAATGAGCGTTTAGGTCAGCTTGAGAAATAAATGCATGGTTTATGCATGATGTGAGGGAGAGTGAGATGGAACTTCGGGTATCAGATGAGGAAAAAGAGGCACAAAGCAGGCTGTCAGGCGAAGGGAAGATGTCTGCAAAAACAGGTAAGGCAGGGGATGACCCGTGGGAGTACGATGAATTTAAAGATTTGGAAGATCCGGGTGCATTTTACTCGGTTCATAAACCTATCCGGATTGATGTTCCGCCGGATCATGAGTATAGTATTTTTCCTAAAATATCAAAGGTATTTATGTATCTGGCGGTTCTTTTTCTGATTGGCGTATATGTTCTGATGTGTGTGGGAAGACCTGAGGATATTTTATTCCGCATACAGCAATATAAAATGTTTTTGGCAATCGGCAATGCGGTTCTGTTTGTAGATGCCGTGATTGTGAATTGGTTGTACGAGAGAAAGTTTTCGCTGTTGATTCTGGCATGGCTGTTTCCGTTTGTCTATCCATTAGAACGAAATCATCATGTAGATGACCGGGCGGGGCTTGGAGGGATTTTCAGTTTTGCGCTGATTGCCGCCTTTCTTGCGACAGGAGTGAATGTGTATCATACCTATGTGCAATACGGTGAGTATTGCATGGAGGAAAATGAAACGCTGCGCCACGGGGTGGCAGATCTTATGGATCAGAAGGCAGCGAGTGGAGAGAGGCAGGCGGCATTTTTCGAGAGAAATTATAACATCGAAAAAATACAGATCAACGAATCGGGAACCGTGATTCAGTTAGATGGATATGGAAAGTGGTATCTGAGCAAGATGGGATGCGAGCCATCAGCCGGTTTTGATATTCCAACAACTTTAGTCTACAGGAGACAACCCGCAGGCGGGTACCAGCTTACGGATATTGTCTTAGACGGCAGCTCACTGTCGGAGGCAGATCGTTCCGTATATGAAAATAAGGTTAAATAGCAAGGACACTTGTACACTGCATGATTTTGAAATCAATGCAGCGTACAGGTGTCTTTTTTTCATTCAAATTCCATATATGATCCCTATTATTTATACAAAACGAAGGAGACACCACATGGATCATTTAGATGAACTGGAATCTGAGGCAATCTATATTATGCGGGAGGTAGCAGCAGAATGTGAGAAACCGGTCATGTTATATTCGATTGGAAAAGACTCCTCTGTGATGCTGCATTTGGCATTCAAGGCATTCTATCCTGAGAAACCGCCGTTCCCATTTTTACATGTGAATACAATGTGGAAGTTTAAAGAAATGATATCGTTCCGCGATGAAACGGCGAAAAGGCTCGGTATAGAGATGCTGGAATACATTAATGAGGACGGGGTCCGTCAGGGAATCAATCCCTTTGAACACGGGGCAGCCTATACGGATATTATGAAGACACAGGCGTTAAAACAGGCGCTTGACAAGTATGGGTTCACGGCAGCCTTTGGAGGAGGCAGGCGGGATGAGGAAAAATCCAGGGCAAAGGAGAGGATTTTTTCTTTTCGGAATGAGACCCATGCATGGGATCCCAAAAACCAGCGGCCGGAACTGTGGAAGCTTTACAATACCCAGATTCACAAAGGGGAGAGCATCAGGGTATTTCCCCTGTCGAACTGGACGGAAAAGGATATATGGCAATATATTAAAAGAGAAAATATACCGATCGTGTCTCTTTATTATTCCGCTGTGCGGCCTGTTGTCAGCCGGGATGGCAATCTGATTATGGTGGATGATGACAGAATGAAGCTGGAACCGGATGAAAAGATAGAGCATAAAATGGTCAGGTTCCGGACTCTCGGATGTTATCCGCTTTCCGGGGCAGTGGAATCCAATGCCGTTACACTCGATGAAATTATCGAAGAGACATTGGCATCTGTGGAATCTGAGAGGACAAGCCGTGTCATTGATTCAGATGGTGGAACTGCCAGCATGGAAAAAAGAAAAAGGGAAGGGTATTTTTAATATGAATGATAAGCTTCTTAAGTTTATAACCTGTGGCAGTGTGGATGATGGAAAATCCACGTTGATCGGACATTTGCTGTATGATGCCAAACTGATCTTTGCCGATCAGGAAAAAGCATTGGTTTTAGATTCCAGAATCGGTTCCAGGGAGGGCAAAATAGATTATTCCCTCCTGTTGGATGGCTTGATGGCAGAGCGGGAGCAGGGAATTACCATAGATGTCGCTTACCGGTATTTTTCAACGGAAAACAGGAGCTTTATTGTGGCAGATACGCCGGGGCATGAGGAGTATACCCGGAATATGGCAGTAGGCGCCTCTTTTGCTTCGCTGGCAGTGATTTTAGTGGATGCCAGTCAGGATGTGCAGGTACAGACAAAGCGGCATGCCAGAATATGCGCGCTTATGGGAATCAGGCATTTTGTGTTTGCCGTCAACAAAATGGACACGATTCATTACGAGCAGATGAAATTTAACAAAATACAGAAGCACATCAAGGTTTTGATGGCAGAATTTGATTATGATTCCCTGTGCATCATTCCGGTTTCTGCCACGGAGGGGGATAATATCGTCAGGAAATCAGACAATATGCGTTGGTATACAGGAACGCCTATTCTCTCTTACCTCGAACAGATTGATGTGACGGAAAGTGAGGCAGAACAGGGCTTTACCATGCCGGTTCAAAGAGTCTGCCGGCCGGACAGAAATTTCAGGGGCTTTCAGGGGCAGATTGCGACAGGCAGTATATCGACAGGCGAGGAGGTCACTGTGCTGCCAAGCGGGGAGAAAGCAGTCGTGACGGAGATACTACAGGGAACTTCTTCGGTACGCAAAGCGGAAAAGGGATGTGCCGTTACGATTTCATTAGATGCGGAGGTGGACGTTTCCAGGGGATGTATTCTGCAAAAGGATGCGGAGCCGGAGACGGGTTCTTTATTTGAGGCATCCCTGCTGTGGATGGATGAGAGCAGTCTGGTAGAGGGCAAAAATTTTCTGTTAAAGCTGGGAACGCAGCTTCTGCCAGCCACGGTCATGCATATTAAGTACAAGATTGATGTAAATAGCGGCGCGGAAGTCTATGCAGATGCCATATACAAAAATGAACTTGCAAGCTGTGAAATTTCAACAGGCAGCCGGATTGTTTTCGGCCGTTTTTCCAAGAATAAAGAGCTTGGCTCCTTTATCCTGATTGACAGGGTAACCAATAAGACTGCGGCGGGAGGTGTTGTGCAGCAGCCATTGGCGCGGAATAACAATATAACGTGGCACCAGATGGATGTCACAAGGCAGATCCGGGAAAACCAGATGCAGCAAAAGGCATTGGCAGTGTGGATGACAGGTCTTTCCGGCTCGGGAAAATCAACACTCGCAAATGAATTGGAAAAGAGGCTGATTTCGCTTGGAAAGCATACGATGCTTCTTGACGGGGATAATGTCCGCATGGGGCTTAACAGGGATCTCGGTTTTCAGGAAAATGACCGCATTGAAAATATCAGACGGGTGGCGGAGGTTACCAGGCTTATGAATGATGCAGGATTAATCGTGCTGACATCCTTTATTTCGCCATACCGCTCGGATCGCAGGGCGGCAAGAGATATTATAGGAAATTCATTTGTAGAGGTCTATGTAAGCACACCGTTAGAGGAATGTGAAAGACGGGATGTGAAGGGGCTTTACCAAAAAGCCCGAACCGGAAAAATCAGTAATTTTACGGGAATCACGAGTCCTTATGAAAAGCCGGAAAATGCGGAGATTATCATTGACACCAGCAGGCATGATGTAAGCGAGTGCATTGATATCATTATGGAAAAGCTTCAAAAATATCTGTAAAGAATGATGGAGGAAAAGAGCGGAATGAAAACACTGTATTTACATATTGGGATGCCGAGGACGGCTACAACAGTTCTCCAGAAGTTCTGTGCGGATAATCAGGAGGAATTAAATCGTCAGGGATATTGTTATCCGCTGATGCCGTTCCGATACCGGAATGCAGGTCGGCTGCGGACAGCCCATTTTATGTTTGGAAGAGTGACCGATGAAAATGGAAATAGGGATATGGAGAGGGAGCAGCAGTATTTCCGGGATGGATTTCAAACACTTTACCACACCTTTGAATCGTATGATAATGTCATTTTATCGGATGAGGGTTTGTGGAACTGTGGCTTTCGGGATAAAGACAGCGTGTGGGCAAAGCTGAAAAGGGAAATGGATGCGAATCATTTTGTAACAAAGGTGATTGTGTATCTTCGCAGGCAGGATGATTTCCTGTTTTCCTGGTGGAGTCAGAGGATCAAAGAAGGGCTTTATCAGGAGTGTGTTTTATCCTGGGAGGAGATGACGGAGAAGATGCCAATCGTCCATTTGGACTATTATGAAATGTTAAACGGCATCTCCGAATATGTGGGAAAGGAAAATCTGCTTGTCCAAAGATATGGCAGGCAATACTTCACCGGTGGCAGCATTTATGAGGATTTTGTTCAGCGAATCGGTCTTGAGTTTTCGGACGCCTTTCAGATACCGGCCACATTAAATAGAAGTCTTACGAAAAATAATGCGGAGATAAAGCGGATCTTGAATAAGCTTCCGGATCTGGATGCCGACAGTAATTGGGCATTCCAAAACATACTGGCGCATAATTCAAACAGCAAAAAGGATAACGCGAAATACAGCATGTTTTCAAAATCGGAAGCATCCGCTTTCTTTGAAAAATACAGGGAGGGAAACCGGCTGGCTGCGGAGCGGTATATAGGGATGGAGGAGGATTTATTTCCTTTTGAGTATACCGCTGAAGAAAAATGGTCTCCTGAAAATGAAGAAATGTTAGAGGATATTATACTATTTATGGGAACCTCGCTCCTGCGGATGGAGAGGAAAATGGAACAGGAATTACAGGAGTCGAGAAAAGAGATAGAGTATCTTAGGAACACCATCAGACATCCGGCTAAATGGGTTCAGGCAAAAGTAAAGAATAAATGTAGGAAGCTGGGAACAGAGAGAAAAAATAGCCATTGACAGAATGGCTGTTTTTTCTTATAATTCACTTTATGACGTTAAAGCTTTAAAACGTAAGTGCCTTAAAGTTAAAATTGCATTTTGTTTTATGACGTTAAATTTTGGAATATAAGGGATAGGGAGAGAGAAAATGGCAGTTAAAATTTTGTTACTGGTCGTATTTTTTGCTGTTATGATTGGTATTGGTATTTATTCGAGAAAAAAGGCAACCAATATCAATGATTTTGTGCTGGGAGGAAGAGGGGTAGGCCCCTGGCTTACTGCGTTTGCGTTTGGAACCTCTTATTTCTCATCTGTTGTTTTTGTCGGTTATGCCGGACAGTTTGGATGGAAATATGGTCTTGCATCCACATGGATTGGTCTTGGTAATGCGTTTATTGGCAGTTTGTTAGCCTGGCTGGTATTAGGCAGAAGAACCCGTGTTATGACGCAGAAACTGGATGCTAAGACAATGCCGGAATTTTTTGGAAAACGTTATGATTCCAAAGCGCTTCGCATCGGAGGTTCCGCAATTGCGTTTGTTTTCCTTGTGCCATATACAGCTTCCATTTATAATGGTCTTTCGAGATTGTTTGGGATGGCATTTGATATCGACTATAAGGTATGTATTATTGTGATGGCGCTGTTGACGGGAATTTATGTTATTGTTGGCGGTTATATGGCTACGGCGTTAAATGATTTTATTCAGGGTATTATTATGTTGATCGGAATCTGCGCAGTGATCGGGGCAGTGTTAAATGGGCAGGGCGGTTTTTTGAATGCAGTCAAGGAGCTTTCTCTTATATCTGCGGATGATGTGGCTGTTCCGGCGCTTTTAGGCGGTCAGGGATTGCTGGTAAGCTTCTTTGGACCGGATCCGCTCAATCTGTTAGGCGTTGTTATCTTAACATCCCTCGGTACATGGGGGCTTCCGCAGATGGTACATAAATTCTATGCGATTAAGGATGAAAAGGCAGTGAAAACCGGTACCGTGGTTTCGACCTTCTTTGCTATTATCATATCCGGCGGCTGCTATTTTCTTGGAGGGTTTGGACGGCTGTTTGACTGTCCGGCAATTTACAATGCAGATGGAAGTATTGCGTTTGATTCGATTGTGCCGCAGATGTTGTCCACATTGCCGGATCTTCTGATTGGTATTGTGATTGTTCTGGTGCTGTCGGCTTCCATGTCAACCCTGTCTTCTTTGGTGCTGACATCAAGCTCGACTCTGACACTGGATTTCTTAAAGGAATCGGTTGCGAAAAATATGAGTGAGAAAACGCAGTTGATTGTTATGCGTGTATTGGTTGCAGGATTTATCATCCTGTCTGTCGTGCTGGCGCTTAATCCACCGACCTTCATTGCCCAGTTGATGGGTATTTCATGGGGAGCGCTTGCCGGTGCTTTCCTGGCGCCGTTTATGTATGGTCTTTATTCCAAAAAGATTACCAGAGCGGCGGTATGGGCAAGCTATATTGCAGGTGTCGGGATTACAGTTTCCAATATGTTTATAGGCTTTATTGCATCCCCGATTAATGCAGGAGCCATCACCATGATTGCAGGTCTTATCATTGTTCCGATAGTCAGTCTGTTTACACCGAAAATGAAAGAAGACTATGTAGATGGTATTTTTGAATGTTATGAAGAAACGGTTGTTGTCCACAAGACAAAATCACTGGAGGAGTAAACGTTTCCTTATGTATATGCTGCCGCATTCAGTTTGGCTGATGCGGCAGTTTTTACCTGCTGGAAACAAAAGGTGGCAGTTCTGAAAGGTAAAAATAATTCGCACAAATCATGCAGAAAATAAGCTTCT
>JAMPFS010000003.1 GCA_023664325.1 Clostridium sp. | reverse complement strand
CATTGTTTTTTACGGTACTTTCTGTTATAATTTCTTTAATCAGAAATACCATGCATTAAACTGCTCATTAAGTGCCTATTATAGGCGGTAACACTATGTCCACTAAGCTCGGAGACACCTGCTAAAGCATACTTTCATACTAAGCTCGGCAATACCTCGCTAAGTATTCAGGCATCGCTAATGGTCAAGTGTATTTTCGCACTAAATTCGCAGCAAACTGCTCATTAAGTGCTCAATATAGGAGGAGGCTAATTGGGAGAACATAATAGTCAATGGCACCCCGGATTTGTCGCAGCCATGCAGATGGAGCTGCGGGAAAACCGGGAAGATTTGGAATTTACGGAGGAACATAATTTAAGCAAAAAACCGCTGCAGATTGATTTGCTGGTTATCAAGAACAACAAGAACACAGTGATCCGCAATGGAATCGGGAAGATGTTCCGCCGATATAATATCATAGAGTACAAGTCACCGGATGATGCAATGGGGATTGACACATTTTATAAGGTCAACGCCTATGCCTGCCTGTACAAAAGCAGTGCAGACAAAGAAAACCAGTATCCGGCGGATGACATCACGATTACTTTAATCAGGCATAATTACCCACGGACATTAATGGAACATCTGCGGGCAGAGGGTTATGCGGTTACCAGGAGGGAACCCGGCATCTATGAGGCATCTGGCAGGACAATGTTTGCCACGCAGATTATCGTATCAAAGGAGCTGCCGGAACAGGAGCATATCTGGCTCAATTCCCTTACACGGGATATTTCAAAAGAAACGTATCAAAAGCTGTTACTGACAATTGACCGGTTGGCGGGCAGGGAACGGGAAATCTATGGAGAGGCGGTACTGGAAGTAGTATCGAATGCAAACAACAGCAGGATTGCAAAATGGAAGGAGGAATCGGAAATGTGTGCAGCATTGGAACGAATCATGGCACCAGAGATAGCCGAATGGAAACGTCAGGCACAGGAGAAAGGTAGAGAAGAAGGCAGAGAAGAAGGCAGAGAAGAAGGCAGAGAAGAAGGCAGAGAAGAAGGCAGAGAAGAAGGCAGGGAAGAAGGCAGGGAAGAAGGCAGAGAAGAAGGCATGGAAAAAGGTATGGAAAAAGGCATAGAGAAGGGTCGCATACTTGCCTATGCCGAATTGGGTATCAACATAGAAGAAATCGCAAAACAGTTTTCATATTCGGTAAAGGAAATCGAAAAAATCATATCTGAGAACAATAGGATTGAATAGGTTCTTGGAAACTCAAATTACGGAATTTTGGGATTGATGCTTAATGGATAATATGTTAAAATACTTCTAAATAAATGATTTGGCAAATTTTAGAGGAGGTGTTGTTATGTCACTCAGTATTGATAAGAATTACCGCAATTTATCCAGTGGTTATAAAATTAATAGTGCAGCGGATGATGCAGCCGGATTATCCATTTCAGAGAAGATTAAGAATCAGAAAAATGGTTATGATATCGGAACGGAAAATGCAGAGAGCGGCAATAACGTCTTAAATGTAGCAGATGGCGCATTGTCTTCTATGTATGATTCCCTAAGCAGGATTCGTGAACTGGGATTGCAGGCATCTAATTCAGCGATTTATTCCAAAGACGAACTTTCCATGATGCAGGCAGAAATCGACCAGATCAAGAAAGGAATCACAAGCATCGCAAGAGATACTCAGTTTAATGGATTAAAACTTTTAGATGGCAGTATGGCAACCATGGAATTAGCAACGAATCCCTCTGGAGTAGGACATGAAATGGAATTGGCAAATGTAACCCTTGAAGAGCTTGGAATTGCAGACTTTGATGTAACTAAACAGTTTGATATCCGGGATATTGATAATGCCCTTAAGAAAGTTACATCCGCACAATCTTCGATCGGCGCACAATCAAACCGTCTGGCATATACGGTTTTGAATAACCAAAACACGTCATACAATTTGGAATCTGCGTTTAGTTCCCTTCGGGATACCGATATGGCAAAAGAGATGAGTGACCTGCAAAAGAATCAGATCTTAGAACAGATACAACTTAAGATGCAGAAGAAACGGATGGAAGAAGAGGCACAGAAAAGAAAGGTTATACAGGTGAATTAGAGGTGGGGGAGGGGCTTTTTATAAGCCCCTCTTCATTTCACGATCCCCTTAACTGCAAAAATTTTCCAGATGAACGTAAAACTAAACTTTATCAACCAAGCTAGTCCTTTATGCCATTCCCCATCTTAAATGATTCAATCATTAATTCAATTACTTGGGGATTCAGTTCTCTGTACTTAAAATAATATAATAACAAATCTATATATTTATCTAAGTCATCTAATACTTTACTGTTTGTAATATTCACATTTTCTCCTAACAGGCATTCCGCTAACAAAAGATTACATGCATATCTCTCATTGACAAAAATATCATGCTCCGAGTCAGAAAACTTCGCTAATTGAATTGGTTTTCTGCGCAAAATCCAATATATAGTGTAGGCTATTACTTTGTCGGTTTTTGTATGCTTAATCTCATGAAATAACTTTAACCTAGATATATCAGAATAATAATCCAACAGGACATGATATAAAATTCTTTCATTACAAATTACTGAATCCGGATATTCAGCTTCTGAAAGAAATTTATCTATAGATGCCAGCAACTCTTTATACCATGCATTAAAATTATCTTCGCCAACTTCTTTTAATAATTCTGTGTAATCCATATTATTATTTCCCATCATATAAATCCTGCCTACTATTCATAATTCTTCTGGAAATAGAATTCTCAAAAAAATGCCTGAGTTCAACAAAGTACATGGCTTCTACTTCCCCTTGCAAGGGCTGTGCTGTATTAGGCAGAATGTCTCTTTTCGTTATTCCGCCAGTTGCCTCCTGCATTAAAATTTCTAAATGCTTTTTTTGTTTGTTCTTAAATTCTAAAGAATCTCTCAAAAACATGTTTTATCTCCTTCTATGCATGATTTTATTTATTGCAAATGCCCTTGCATTTATTTCTTCATTATTGATATCGTATTCTGTCTTATTCTCTGTTTGCTGAAAACATATATTTTCATCCACTTCCCTCAACCAATCTCTATAAGTGTCCTGGCTGAAATTATCGTCCAGCCTATCTATATTTTCACTCGTCAAGGTCAAACTTGTTGATATCAAGTCATCTAATTCTGATGTAACTTTTGAAATTATCCGATTATATCTTGCCAAAAAATTACTATCTACTCTATAAGGGTATCGCACCTTGTGGTCATACTCACCATAGACCTCTTCAGCCAAAGTCCTTACTTGAATCTCACATATACAATCATTATAATATACAACATAATGTTGGGATCTATAACCCTTATTTGTGTATTGTGTGCTAATTCTATCTTTGCCGAATATATCACGATCCCCATAACACACATATGCAATAGGATCTTCTACATATTTATTAAACTTCTTGTGAATATGGGCATCGATTTTATCCCAATCTTCCTTCTGTAATATTAAAATACGAACACCAATTAAGTCAGTAATTATGTCTCGATAATTATTTGTATTAATGTCGAGATAATTTGCCTTATCTTCCTTTCCAACTTTTCTGATGATTTTCTCAAGCAAATGTTCCGGCTCTTTGGCTCTCCCGTATATTATAGTTGCTTCAGGAGGTGCCTGTTCATATAATTTATCTACAATATCATGTGCCTTTTGCTTATAAGATGTATAATGGCATTTATCATAATCATTATAGATACCAATAAGTTTTTCCCATGTCAATCCCTTGCTTTCTGCCACTAAGAAGATTTCTTGTAACCTATATTCATTCAAAAAGGTACTCTTGTCTAACACGAATATTTCTCCCGATGTTTTATAATTTTTATCATTTATATAATGCAAATGAACTTTGTAAAGTATAACACACTTTCCTTCCATGTGCAATAATTTTTCCCTTTTCGTTTCCACCATTTAAACCTTCAAATTTCATCAGTCACAACCATACATTATTTGCATGATTGACTATATAAAATCCCTTTTCATTTAATGTGTTTTCACGATTATACAGCAGTTCACTATTGTCCATCTGTCTCACGATGGCTCCTGCCTGTTCCGCAATACAATGCATTGCCGCTGTATCCCATTCGCAAGTTAAGCCAAAACGATAATATATATCTGCCTTTTGTTCTGCTACCAGACACCCCTTTAGCGAACTGCCCACTGAAACCACCTCTGCTATTTGAAATTCGTGTGCTTTTATTAAATCAGCCTCTTTTTCGGACGAATGAGACTTGCTTCCAACCCAAATCAGTTTCTCTGTTTTATCGGAAACCCGTAATTTCTTTAAACTTTGCGAATTCCCCTCCAATTTATATGCACCACCCTCAACAGAAGCATAATACAAATCTTTTGATACAGGTACATAAATTACGCCTACTATCGGATGCTGTCGGTACACCAATGCAATATTTACTGTAAATTCTCCGTTTCGCTTGACAAATTCCTTAGTTCCGTCTAATGGGTCTACAATAAAGCAGTAATCATTTTCCCTCCGTTTTTTATCATCCTTAAGTTCTTCCGAAAGCAGCGCATACTCAGGAAATTTTTTTGATAAAACGGACACAATATACTCATTTGCTTTTTTATCCGCTAATGTTAAAGGAGACTTATCTTCCTTATATCCGACTATAAAATCAGATTCATATATCTCCATAATGATTTCACCAGCCCTCACTGCTGTCTCTTTCAAAATTTCTAAAATTTCATCCTGTGCCGCATTCCCATTATACATCTTGCAGTTCCCCTTCTACCACTTTCAAATCTTCACAATCATCAATCTCATACCAGCCTCTTTGAATATGGACAGCCTTTAATTTATTTCCCTCATCAATAAGCCCTTGTAACAAATCTGTCATATACATTTTATAATAATTTCGTTCTGTTCTCCACAACATTACACTGTTGCTTGTTCTGGTCTGCGCTTCCAGACTAATATCCAGAACTGCTTTTAACCCCTTCCCGGTAAATCTCATTAATCCTATATACTGAGACTGTACCTTACTAATGTCTGTTGTTTTCTGACCTATTTCCACCAGATAATCCTCCGAATCATACATCAAGGTCTCCGCATCATCTAAAGGATTTTCACATCTTGCTGACCAATATCCATACCATCCATCATCCACAACAACTGACAATTCTTCCTGAGAATCCAGAATTTTCTGCAAAACGGATTTTTCATATATTATATCACCATAAGAAACTAAAATATCCTCCTCTGCCTCCATTACCTCTCGTGCACACATTAATGAACACACCATATTCGTAGTTTCATACTCCTGGTTCACAATAAAATGAATACCCGTATCCTTTAGTTTTTCTTTTAAGACTTCATTACAATATCCGGCAATAATTGTAATATCATCTTCTTTTATCCCACAAGAACGCATTGTATCTAACTGTCTTTCAATAATGCTCTTTCCATTTACCTCCACCATACACTTAGGACAATTGTCGGTTAATGGTCTTAATCTGGTTCCCTGCCCTGCGGCTAAAATAATCACTTTCATTTAATATTTCTCCTTTTTGAAATAAATTCCGAATCCTGATAATATCCTCTTCTTGAAAAATACTTTCTCTCTCCGGATGCCACATTGTAGCTAAAATATGGTATTCTTCACAAGCAACCGCTTCGATTACCCCATCATCCGCCCACGCCAATGCCTGTAAAGGCTCCTGAATATGCAGACAAGCCTGATTATGAAAACTATTTACCTCTATTTCACCCAATGAACCATTCAACTTATGACGGACTGCCACATGCCTCTGAACCTCGACCAATTCACAGCCAAAATAGTCTAAAAGCACCTGCATACCACGGCAAAACCCATAAATAGGAATCTGCCTTTTGATAGCAAGCCTGACTAAATTATACTCCATCTCATCTCTTTCCGGAGCATTCCCTCCATACTTTGCCAGACTATTTCCACCTGTTAAAATAATGCCTACAGGCCTTAGCTGTATAAGCAATTGTTCCGCAGTCTTCCGGATATTAGGTACGGGTACACCCAGATATCCACAAGCTTCAATAAACCTTGCAATATTCTGATCTGCACAATCTCTTCTCTCACCATAGCTTTCTACTACTTCCACCCTCTGCGTATATAATACTATATCCATGTCAGTCCGCCTTTACTTTTGCCATTATTCTATAAATTACACTAATTCTTATACCAAGAAATTAACCATAATTATTTTTTACATACCTGAGCAGTCCAAGCTCTAGACTTATAGGGTACTGAGATTTCATCATAATCCTTTAAAATATTTTCTATGTTCTGTAAAATCCGATTAAATCCATCTACTCCGGCCTGAACCTGAATGTCGTTTACTGAGCGCCAAATATTAATGTATCGTTCCTTTGTCATTATCTCCTCATGCATACACTCCATAAAAATCAGATTTTCAAATACATCTCCCAGTTTGTCCAACATAATATCTGTTGTAACAGTCCCTCCCGAAGAAACACGCTTCATGTTAGGCACTTCTTTATAGATCATATCTTCAATCTCAATATGTAACTCGCTGCGTTTAATATCCCTAGGATTCCATATTGCAGTAAAGAATCCTCCTGGTTTGAGAATTCTACGAAATTCCTCTGTCGCTTTTGGCGCATCTGTCCAATGAAAAGATGAACCCATCAAAATCCAATCCACTGAATCATCTGCCAAATTAGTAACTTCTGCAGTTCCTGCCTTCCAGACAAAAGTATCCCTTCCCGCAAATAATTTCTGCCCTTCTGCTCTCATGGCATCGTTTGGCTCCACAGCAAATCCAGTCAACCCAATTTGCTCAAGGTTTTCCGTTAACTTTCCCGTACCAGCTCCTACATCTGCTACCAGCAAATCTCTTCTCAATTCATTTTGAATATTAGCTTTAATATAGCTAAGAAGCGTTGTTGAATACCCTGGTCTGTCTACATAATATTTTGCCAAATCTGTAAAATCACCGTGTTTCATCATCATTTCTCCTTTTCTTATCTTATTATTCTTACAGCCTTTGCCAGACAATCAATTTCCAGCGTGACTCCAGCTTTATACTTTTCAAATTGTTTTGTACCAACACCAATAACCGCTGGTATTCCTAACTCTCCTGCCCGGATTGCCATATGTGAATTGGCACCACCGTACATAGTAATAAATCCTCGTATTTTATGAGAAAAAATCCAATCATATCCCGGATCAGCACTTGGAATCAAAAGTAACTTCCCTTCGATATTCTGAAGCACATCCTGATTCTCCAAAACTATAACATCCCCTCTCACCGTATTAAGTGTTATATAGTTAGGCTCTGTATCCGGATAATAAAAATACCATACATCAGATGGTTCTAAAATAACAGGCGGCAATGTAATCGTCATAGTCTTCTCATAATTCTTTTTGCCTGCAGCAACCGCATTCTTTAATATGTCTTCTGCACTATTGGTAGTACTATATAACCTCTGAATGTCCTTTATATCTATATACGAACAATCATCTTGTGAAATACCATAACTGGCCCCCATTTCTCCAATCATCTGAATTGCCTTACTGAGACTCTTGGTAAAGATAAACTTTCCATATTCTCTGCCCTCAATTACACATTTAATAAAATCCATAAGCTCTAAAATATTGTTGTTCAGACCATTCTCCTCTAAAGCATTCTCTAATCTATGTAATTGATCCAAACTCAATTTAAAATGCTCTGATTCCCTTTCTCTATCAAAATCGTCCTTTTCCCTCTTGTTCCAGTCAAAATACAAATCAGGTGCTTCATCATACCGTTTTGAACTAATATCATATGTGCCGGGACGTAAATGCCCATACTTTAGCAAAAAGTCCGCCTTAGACAAAACCTTAAAATCCTTACTCATATTCGAACTGACTGTGTTAATATCATTCATAAACTGTTGATATTCCACTTCGGAAATTATCTCATTCGTTATTAAAGACTGCAGCATCTGTACAGCAATAAAAGCCGCTCTTGCCAATCCGGCAAAAGGAAGTGTTCCATAACGTTTACAATCCTCCAGCAGCCAATATATTTTTTCAATATCAGTCATATCGCTATTCAATATCTCATCATATCTTCGTTCCAGTACTTCTATCTTTGCATAGTCCTTACGCCACAATCCTGTTTTGTGATCAATAATATTATTAGTCATACTGCGTAAAGATTCTACTATCTGCTGAATTTCATCTTCAGTAAATCCATATTCCTTAAGCACCATAATCCGTTGTGGGAGGGATAACGTATAACAGGAGAACACTATATCAAATTCCACCTTATCATGCTTTGACGGCTCCTCAGCCAGACGATCTATATAGTAATTTACTAATTTTTCGCTGATTGCTTCATCCAATGATGCCGGTATAAACGAATTAAAGCTAACCCGGATATCAATATATGGCAATCCACAAAAATCCATCATCAGCGGAAAGCTTCTGAGATTTCTATATCCATAATTATCTCTTTGATATGCCCAAATACTATCGGTAATAATTTCCTTATACAGAGACATTGCCAATGGTTTAGGGCGTATACCTATCATCTCCGCAGGATTCCAATCCGGCATTACACCGTAAATCGTCTTTTTCCCACAAAGAAATGGTTTAGCAGACTGCGCACTCTTAATCTTCGCTTCAATCTGCTCCAATTCTTTTCTTTGCCCAGCACAATCTGCTGCCTCTGCTTGCAGACATAAAATTCTTACCTGAAAAATAAATAGTTCTCCAGTCTCCTTAATTGCAAATTCAACATCAAGATTTCTCTTATCAAACAGCCTCTCTAATTCTGCCAAAGTACGCCATACCCTACTCATATCATTGTCCAAATTATATTTGTCTGAATCCTTAAATACATACAAAAGCTTATTGTCACCTACCGTTCCCGCTGTAATAGAGGACGTAGATCCCGTTTCATCATAATTAATGACATAATAATTCCCCAAAGTATTAGGGTCCACAGTAAAAGCAACCCCACAAATTTTTACATCCTTTAGCATCGGCTGCACAAGAACCTGATTATCTGGGCTGGCATCATCAAAAGACGATATTACTGTATTAACTGCATCGAAAAAGTTTTCTTTTCCTGATACATGTCCTATAGATTCAAACTTTCCTGCCTGGGAATTCTCCGCCGTATCTTCATTTATGGCACTGCTTCTGATAATCAACTCGTCACACGGCAATTCCTTTAGTACATTTGCCCACAGCGTTTCTTTTTCTTCATGCCATTGACCAACAGTGAAATAAACTAATGGCAATATCTCTGCCTCAGATAGCCTGCCCTTTATTCTCTTTAATGTCTCTGCCTTTGTTCCAAACTCAATCATCATTATCATCCTTCGCAATATCACACGCTTCACAAATATCTGCTGCCAATCTTTGTGGCGACACATCTCCACTATTAATCAAAACAATATCCGGATTATCCGGAAACTCCAGTTCCAAATCAACACCTACTACATTATTCCCATTTTTATAGAGGTTTTTTTGATTCCTTTGTTGTAATACTTCCATTGGAACCTCAATATAGATTTCTTTGTAATTTTCTATATGTTCCCTATTCCATTCTCTAACTGCATGAAACATTGATATAGTGCAGATTACCACATCCTGCCCTTGCTCTGACAACAGCTTGCAGATTCTGGAATAACGCATGGCACACTGAAATCTGTCCTCTTTTCCATAACCTAAATCATTACCAAACACTTCTCGTAACATATCCCCATCCAGAAAAATCACATTGCTTTTTTTCTCACGAAGCTGTTCAAAAAACAACTTTCCTATTGTCGTTTTTCCAGCTCCAGAAAGTCCGGTAATCCAATATACTGTACCTGTGCTCATATATTACCCTCCACACCCCATTACATTAAAAATTTCTCAAAAGATTTATTTAGACAATATTCCGTTCCAAAACCCTCCTTAAAGCGCGATAACCCTAAATTTAAATATCGTCCCTGCTCTTCTGTACATATTCCAAATGTAAAAATTTCAAACTCTCGGTTTACGGCCAAAGAAATTAAATTATAAATAAGAAAATCCATAGGAAAATATTCTAAATACCTTTCATCTGAAGATAAATACTGCGTGTGCATAATTCTATTATCAAAGAGAAAAATCATACTTCCGGCTATTATCTGTTCTCCCATATATACGCCATAAAACTCAATATTTTTATTAAAACGCTCTTGCTTCAATTCCAATAATTCATTGTATGTATGCACACTTGTTAACCCTAATTTTTCTAGATTTAATTGTAAAACCCTATAAAAATCTTTTATTGCTTCTGGTGTAACAAGTTCTCTAAATGTCAGATCGTTTTTTAACGAATACCTGAAATCTCTTCTCTTGCTTGAAGAAAATTGTGAGAGAATATCTTCCTTATACCGATTAAGTCGCATATAATAATTTAATTCATTATACTGAATATAACCTCTTTGGTATAAAAAATAATCCAGTAAATCTATACCTTTCCTCGAAAAAATAGAAGGAGTCATTTTTAAATAAACACTATGAAAGCCTTCATTTTCTAAATATTCTTCAAATATATCCATCAATATAGAAATACTGGATGCATTATAAATATGAGGTGATACCACAATTCCACCATATGATGTTCCTTTATGGGAAAAAAATCTTTTCCCTTCTGTCTCCTTCAATTCACACGCCAAAATACAAGCTACTATAGCATTTCCTTTATATATCACAAGAGAATGGTCTGTAAATCTGTTTTCTGGATGATATTGTATAAAACGTCTCGTCTGAAGAAATGTTCCGTTTATACTTTCTTTCAAAACAAAATCATCCCATTGACCCTCTATGCTTGCTGTATATCTTTCGATTCTATACTTTCCCGATAACTTCATGTTCAAAGTTCCCTCTCCTCTCGTTTTATAAGACTATGTCCTTTGATCATCTTTCTTAACATCGAAATTCATTCACATTTTTTATGACATAATCAACCTCAACTTCTGACATTCCATAATACATAGGGAGACTTAAAATAGTACTGCTAATTTCTTCTGCAACCGGAAGCATTCCTTTCGTAAGGTTTAAATCATTATATGCCTCCTGTAAATGTATCGGTGTTGGATAATGTTTTACTGTCATAATTCCATTTTCCAATAAATATTTTTCAAGATTATCCCTTTCTTGACAGCGCACCGCAAAAACATGATAAATATGCCTATATTCATCACTATCTGCCTCGGGTAAAATAATCAGGGGGTTTACTATTTTACTCAAATACTTATTTGCAATCATTCTTCTATTCTCATTCCATCTGTCAAGATGTAATAGCTTCACACGTAAAAATGCCGCCTGCATCTCATCTAAACGACTATTTACTCCTTGATAAATGTGATGATATTTATAATCCGAACCATAGTTACCTAATATACGCACCTTATCTGCAAGATCCTTATTATTTGTAGTGATACATCCTGCATCACCCAAAGCTCCTAAATTCTTCCCAGGATAAAAGCTAAATGCCGCGGCATCCGCAAGTGCTCCCGCACGCATACCTCTATACTCTGCACCATGTGCTTGTGCTGCATCCTCGATTATATGTAAATGATACCTGTGCGCAACTGACCTTATTGCATCCATATCTGCAACCCTTCCTTGAAGATGGACCGCAATTATAGCCCTTGTCTTTGATGTAATTTTTTCCTCAATTTTTTGAGGATCAATATTATATGTTTTTATATCAGGTTCAACTAAAATAGGTACCGCACCAGCATAAGAAACAGCTAATGCTGTAGCGATATATGTATTAGCTGGCACAATCACCTCATCACCAACAGATATATCCATCGCCCGTAGTATCAAATAAATTGCATCCAGACCCGATGCAACACCGACACAATACTTAGTACCACAATACTTAGCAAACTCCTTTTCGAACGCTACACATTCATCTCCTCTGATATATTGACTTTTATCCATAACACAATGATATGCTTCATCCAATTCTTTTCTTATTTCGGAATGCATTGGATCAAAAGTAACAAAAGGTATATTCACTACAAATTTCTCCTTCCTATCATTGTTTTTGTTATTCCATGTTCTAAAAAGCCAAATACAACTTCGCGTAACAAAATATAACCAATTATTAACCCATAATCATAAAACACACTTATAAATTATAATTTCATATAACCTACACCTGTACGACCCATTCCGTTTCCATTATAAAAAAGATAGGTATTCTGAGTAGTAGTTAATTTTACAGGATAACATGCCATTTCCGAATCCCATAATTCGCCTGACTTTACCAAAGGAAGTTTTTCATCCTGCCTTGTCCAATGTACGCCGTCAACAGATGTGGCATAACCCGCCAGATACTCTTTCGTCACAAGATCACGCGTATAATACATCTCATATCCTTCCTCAGTTCTGTATACCTTAGGGCGTCCAATTCTATATTCCTCATCTTCAGTATCTATACACAACACACTGTCATCCTTAGAAAAATGAATTCCATCCTCTGACTCTGTATACCATATATTATATACTGGATAGGGAATATTATTAATCACTTTCCAATTATTAATAATAGCATAATAACATTTGAATATTCCTTCGTCATACAATACCGTATGAATGCACCTTCCAAATCTTGCCTTATCTGTTCTATCGAGTACCGGTGTTTGCATATAACGCTCAAAATGCTTTCCTCCATCTGTACTGATGGCCAACCCGGAAAAAGCAAAAAATTTCACCTTTTGAACATGCTGAAATCCTACATAGTACATATACAGCTTATTTTTATCTGCCAATATAATATCCCCTAAAATAACACCATTATCATCAAAACAACCGGCTTTTCCAATATCCAGACACGGCTTTTCACTGACATGTAACACTTCTGTAGGATTATTCTCATCCACATCGATGTACTTAATTCTGCTTATCCCTTCTTTATCCCTCACTCCACCCCAGATTCTAATCACTCCCGGGTGAATCAGCATCACATGTGGAGTCATAAAAGTATTCATTTCCCAATCATATTTCCCATCAGGGCAATAAATCAATCTGCTATTCATCAAACTCTCCTTATTAATAATTAATCGTTTTCTATTCCAAATTTTTTATATGAAGAATCTACTATTGCCTTTGCAGGACACCCAATATAGACTTTCCCCTTCTCAGGTAATGAGTGTACAGTAAGTGCTCCTGCCGCTAAAACACTATCCTCACCAAGAACAACATTATCTCCTAATGTACTGTTTACCCCTAAAAATGCATTTCTTCCTATATGACAAAAACCTGAAACTACACAATGACTGGTAAGCCATACATTATCTTCTATAACCGTTCTATGACCAATATGATTACCTGACCAAAGTGTGAC
The DNA here is from genome assembly GCA_023664325.1 of Clostridium sp. Taxonomy (GTDB): domain Bacteria; phylum Bacillota; class Clostridia; order Lachnospirales; family Lachnospiraceae; genus CAG-590. The sequence continues at coordinate 84,594 of JAMPFS010000003.1, read as the reverse complement.
ATTATTTCCAATAGAAACGCCATGTTGAATTGTATTATTTTCAAAGACAAAAGTATTCTCACCAATCTCTGCGGTGTGCCAGACAAAACTTCGGCTACTAACATAAGATGCACAGGTAAACCCCTTATCCTTACATGCCAGATACATCTTAGTTCTATCCCGATTTAAATGACCATAGCTAATAGCCACATAGGTTTCATACACCTCAGGAGAATATATTACTTCCAGTTTTTCAAAAGGTACAATGGGTAGCCCAAACTGCATTGTCTGATTTCCAATATATTTTTTACTGACCGAAAATGCTTCTACCTCATATTCAGAATCATATGTAAAATATTCATATGCAATTTCGGCCGTCTCGCCAGAACCAATAATAACTAGCTTTTTTGTCTTTTTTGCCATCACTGTTTTCTCCTTCTTAATTGAACTCCATCATTTTGTTCTCCTTTTTGCACTTAAATTTTCGCAAGCCTTAAGTTATAACAACCCTTTCACCCACTTACAAATCGTAGAAACTCATCATAATCTCTTATATAATCTTCCTCTTTATATATATCAGACGCCAAACACATCAGTACGGCATCTGATGAAAAATCGTACATTTCTCTCCAAATATTATTGGGAACATATAGCCCTTCATAGGGTTTCTCCAAAAAAACTTTCTTCTTTTCTACTCCATTATCCAATAATACTTTGCAGGAACCATGAATACAAACTAATATTTGTTCTAGATTCTTATGGGCATGATATCCTCTACGCACACTTTCTTTTGTGTCATACATATAATATACACGTTTAATTTCAAACGGAATATCCGTAAATTCTTCTAGTGCAATAAGCTGTCCTCTTTCATCTCCATGCTGTTGAAATTGATACTTAACAATCTGCATACCCCGCCTCCTAATACACTTATCTACTTTCCCTAGCTGATTTTTATCACAAATAATTAAAATCTGTTCATTTATGTTTATAGTTCTATATATTATAAAGAAGCGAGTATCTTCTGCATAATCCTTTCTCCAATTTTTCCATCAAAACATGGTACATATTGCTTAAGAGTCTGCATACGCTTTTCATATAACGGATCATTCTGGTTAAATATCAGTTCCATAGATTGTGCCAATTCTTCTCTATCTTTAGCTATATAATAATTTTGAATCAGTTCCGGGTCTGAAAAAGAATAATTCATCCTATAGGTAGCTGTATATACAATCGGCTTCTTTGTCGGAAGATACGAGAGTAACATACCATTCGGACAACACAGCAGCGCATCCGAAACCTTATATGCCAATCCATAATCTGGTGTATTGTCAAAAATAAAATTACTTTCCTGCTGAAACATTTCCTCAAAATGTTTACACTCATCATATGTACATATGCCACTAGCAATCAAATCCTGAAAAATCAAAGCAGACGGTCGAAAGATTAGAACATACTCCCTATGCTCTCTGAAATAATCTATAATATCTTTTACCCATAAATCAAAAGTATAACTGGGACATATATTTTTACCATATATTCCATGGGAAGTAGCCCACATAACTACTTTCTTGTTATCAATTTTCTTTTTCCACTCACTAGGAATCGTCACATCTTTATTGAAAAGTTTTTCATATATGTAATCAAACTTAGGATTTCCTTCCAATACAAGATTATTTTGGTAAGGCTTAAACTTCTGATAAAAATCAGGATTAACAAAGCACATGTCTGCATTCTGCATTAAATATGTTTCAGCCAATTCAGGAATAGAAGGACCCGCATAAATAACCATATCGATAGGAACCAATACTAGTTTTTTTGCAAATTTCCGTGCATTTTCCGGAGCGATTGAAAATCCTTTATAATCATACCAGTCACTATTATAAATAACTACATCAGGTAAATCTTCTTCTATATTATAGTCTTCAGCATAATATGCTTCTATTCCTTTTGCCTTAAGCTCATTTAACAAATCATAATTATGATTTAAAACAACACAATAACAGTGTTCATTTTCTGATGCCTTAAATAAAGATGCCACCACAATCCAATCAACATGCGAATAAAGAACAAAAACTATTTTTCTGCCCTTAATATTAACCGAAAACGTTTCATCACATAATGAATCCGATTTTTCTTCAAAATATTGTGCATTTATTTGACGGATTGTATTTTTAAAATTATTATATTCTTCAGGATTGTAGGGAGATTTCTTAACATCAAATACTTTATAACCAAATATCCCCAGCCTGTTTAAATCCTTCATAATTGCCTCGTATTTATTGCTTGTTATCACCAGCTCAACTTCGTCTTTAATCTGAACTAAATGTTCCTTGCTTATTACTTCAACCCCATCGACAAATGTACCAATCTTATTTTTATCTCCATCACAAAAATATCTTACCCTTTCCCTACCATAAAAATTTAAGGCCATTTGACCTGTCAAAGATGCACCATATAAAACAATTTTAGTTTTTTCCATCGTATCCTCCTCCACTTTTTACTTTAATAATTTAACAAGCATAACAAGATTCTAAATATAATATTCGAATACTCATGTGCAATTATTTTTCTCTATTTTTATATTTTATAATTCGAAGAAATAATCTGAACTCTATCATTAAAAATATACTATAATAATGTGCTAATTTGGCTTTCTCTGCCCATTCTTTATAAAATGTGATTATATAATCCTCTCTCTCAAAAGGAGGTTTCCTTTTCAAATGTTTGTTTAATATTTTAACTGTTGTATTATAATTCAGTAAAAACTTTGCCTTTGTACTGAAGTTAGATAGACCTGTTTCTGATTTTCTATATAATAACAACGCCTTATCTAAGTAGCCAAACGGCTCTCTGCCAGCAAGTCTTAACCACATATCATAATCCGAGTAACCCAAGCTTTCATCATTCATTCCATATTTATCATATATCTCTCTTTTCAACATGACGGTAGTCGATTGAACAAAATTCGCTTTTAACAACCTATCAAACATACTATCCATAGGAACTTCATGGTGGTTCTTCAAACATTTTTCATGATTAAATCTGTCACCGTACTTATAATCATCATTTACAAAATAAGCATTGCTGTACACAACAGAACAATTCCTACGTTCAATGAATTCCACTAAAGATGCAATGCAATCATCCAGTAGAATATCATCTCCACTCATTAATTTTATATATTTCCCCGATGCCTTTTTTATCAATTCATTGACATTCATCGGTTCATTTCCAGTATTTATACTATGTTTTATAAAAATAAATTCAATGTTCTTTTCTTCCAACTCACTTTCAAACCGAGTAATCAGTTCAACTGTGTTGTCAGGCGAAGCATCGTCTAACACGAGCAATTCAATATGCGGATATGTCTGTCTTAAAACTGACCGAATACTATCTTCAATATACTTTGCATGATGGTATGTCAAAAGACATATGGATACAAGAGGACCATCATCTATTTCATCATTCATATATCCTAAATCCTTAATTTCGTACATGTTATTCCTCCAAAATCTTTATATTAGCTAAAATCTATAACTCATAATTGAATATTATCCACCCAAAATATTATAGCATACAAGAATGCTTTTTGCCAGTTATTTACCTTGTATCCACTATGCCTTTTTAGCTATTCTGATATACCGGATACAGCCAATCCATATATGCAGATAACTCTCCCGTCACAGTTTGTATATAAATATCATGAAGCTTGCCTGTAATATTCCCTATCATGCCACTGCCAATCATATACCCATCAACTGATCTTATTGACGATACTTCTACTGCTGATCCGCACAAAAACACCTCATCTGCCAAATATAATTCTGTCCGGTCAATATCCCTTTCTATTACCTCAAGCTGCATCTCTGTTTTCGCCAATTCTATCAACGTTTTCCTTGTAATACTATCTAAGATGGAAGCAGTTAACGGTGGTGTAATCAATTTTCCATTCCTTACCATAAACAAACAAGACCCTGGTCCTTCTGCAACTTTTCCTTGCTCATTTAGAAATATAGCTGTTTGATAACCATGTTCTATAGCCTCAAGCTGAGCCATACGGCTGTTAATATAATTTGCACCTACCTTAGCCCTTGGCGAAAGATTCCTATCACTGATCCTCTGCCATGAACTAATTCCGCATGTTAATCCTGTATCATCACTATATTCAATCCGCCTCTTAGGCACTGGTGCAACAAACATTCCGACTGGCTCCCTGGAACTCCATGTACCAAAACCATCCAAAAACACTGTCTGGCGTACAGCAATGTCTTCTCGATAATCATTTGCACGCACAACATCTAAAAGTGCCTGTCTAAAATCATCTGTTATATATTTCGGCCTTATACGAAATAATTTTATAGATTCCTCTAATCTTCGATAATGATCATCTAATCGGAAAGCATACAATTGCTGCCGTTCCTCATTCCAGTAACAACGGATTCCTTCAAATACATTCGCACCAAACTGTGAAGTTGGGGATAATACATTAATTCTTGCATCCGGCAAATGTACAAGCTCTCCATTTAACCAGATCAAACGATTCTCGATCGAAGTATTCATAATCTAATCTCTCCTATTCAGTCTTTCTGTTATTTTTCTTCTGCACATTTTTCCATTTTATGCTCATTTACTGATATAAATATTAGCATTATATGTAATTCCTCCATAATTTATCCCGATCTCTCTTTCCAATTGAAAATAACCAGAATTTAGTATCAATGAATGACACATTGGTTCCGCGTATACTATCTTGACCATTCTTGGATTGCGCTTTATACTCTCCACTATATGCTTAAATACTCTCGAAAACAAATAATAAGAAAAGGGATTGAATAAATAGAAGACATTATAAAAATCTAATACTTCTACCATTCGAGAAGCATCTCCATGATAACATCTCACCACATCGCCACGACTATACCCCCCCCCCAGTATAGTCATATTCAACTTCATATATTTTCTTGGGCATCCCCATTTTCTCCATATTGTCAACCAAGATATCAAACACATCATCTGTATATTCAACTCCACCTAAAGTATGAAATCCCAAATTCCATAATGCAATCAAACTAGCCCCTTTTCCGCAACCTATATCAAGAATTGCATCTTCACAACTAAAAGAATTGGAGTCCATAAAAATATCATATAGAAGCCTATAGTCTGTCGGATAATAACCATGCGCATGTTCTCCTTTTACTTCACTTCTACGAATTGTGCTTAATAATTGAATACCTTTTTTATACTCTACATAATCATAAAACGTAATCCCTCTTTCTTTTTCTTGACAGCCATCGTACAGTATATCCCATAAATTGATAATTTGCTCTTCTTTATATAATACTTTTGTCCAGTCCTCACCAATCGCCAAAAACTCTTCTTTCGGACCAAGTAGCGAAGGTTTTACATTAATAATCACATCTTCTTCATTCCATATATAATATAAGGACATCAAGTGAAGTATATGTGCATAGCAGTCATTCTGCCACCGATCAATGATACACTTGACAGATTTATGATAAAATTTCTCACAAAACCATTGTAAAAACACACCATCGGCACCATAAATGATTATATTTTTGTTTCGTATCGGTCTCAAGACCCCATCTAAACGTTTGTAAAATTCTCTCCACATTTTTCACACTCTTTTCTACAACATATAACTCCCAAATATATCCTCAAACACTTCTGCCCGCTTAACCAACTTCACTTTCTCCCCCTCCAATTCTAAAACAGGAAAATTAGGCAAAATAAATGGTGGCTTTAACACAACGGAATAGGAACCTATATTTCCAAACACCACATAATCACCCACCGCCAGATTACCAGTATACCCTCTATACAAATAATCAGATTCAATACATGTATAACCAGCGAAATCCAAATCAGTATACAAACTCTCCTTCCCATCGGAATGTACAATCTGTATTGGTGGATTTTTTCCGTTTAACGTAGGGTTAATATTATATACACTGCCAAGCAGAGTCGCAATAGGCTCGCCCCGGATATTCTTAATACTTACAATTTTTGCAGCAAACCGCATGGCATCCCCTGCAAGGGCACTTCCTGGTTCCAAAAACAGAATTGGTTTCCTGTCTTCTGAAAAATCTTTAAAATATTCTGCAAAGGGCTTGGCAATCACCTCCGCATATTCACCGAAGTCTGGTATTCTTCCTGTAAATTGCTGCTTTAAGGATTCCTCCATTTTACCAAATATTCCTCCGCCTACAGAAATATAATCTAACGAAAGAGAACTCATTTTTTGAACCAAATCCAATATCCCTGAAACCTTGTTTTTCCAAACATCAATATTGCGCGATGCAAAATGGCAATGTAACCCATTTACTCTCAAATTCGGAATATTATCTATTTCATAAAGAACATTCATAAATTCATCCGACTCAATATCAAAACCAAAACGGGAACGGACACCATCATTCACATCAAAGTTACATCGTATACCAATAGTAAAATCAGATTTTGGATTTTTCTTTGCCAAATCCTGAACAATAGAAAAATCATATTGGGAATCTATATTCACTATCTCGCCTGCCAGTATCGCCTGTTCAACGGCTTCCTGTTTCTTATACGGACCATTGAATACAATCTTATTATGTGGTACGCCAAGACGTAATGCCAGTTCCCGCTCCATATCAGATACAACCTCTGCGTATCCCCCCAACTCGTTTACAACACTACACAATCTTGGAATATAGTTTGTTTTATACGAGTATGAAATAATCACTTTGGGGTAATATTGATGCATTGCTTCCTGTAATCCCAAAAAATTCTGCTTAAATATTCCTGTATCCAGCAAATAAAATGATTCACCATATTGCCTCTCTATTTTTTTAATCCATTCACTTGATAAACTTAACATTACATTACTCCTGCCACTATTTCTTCTATCCTATGTTTCATTTCTATGTAATTCTCTTCAAAAAAGCTTTCCGTTTTCAACTGTAATTTTTTCTCGTAATCCCGAATACGTTTCACTTCCTCCTTGAATTGCCTTTCGAATTCTTTCGGATGATTCTGGTACTCCTCTGCCCTACAGAAGCTTCTTGATAAAATCGCACTGGAACTGCCCAATCGATAATGCTCTGCGATAATATAATCCGCAGGTAATGTACCTACTCCCAATCTTGCAATCCCGCCAAGTCCAAATGGCATATTGACATTACAAAATTGTGTCGTTATGTCATATACGGTTCCATCAGTCAACAGTTCAAACATAAACTTTTTTTTATAAGATAAATGTAAGTCATTTAATCCTATATACATTTCATCAATTCCATCTAATTTCAATGTTTCTTTTAAACATTCATGTGCCTGTCTTGTTTCCAAAAGCAAACACGTCCTGCACTTGCCACTAACATAGCATAAAAATTTCTTCACCTCATCAACAGTTTGATAATATGGAAGCATAATTATATCTGCACCAGCCCGAATAACCTGTTGAATTTCTGTTTTAGATTGTGAATGAATTGGATTTACTCTCACCATAAGCTTCGCTTTCCTTAGATATGGTTTAATACTGCCTATATCACCTATGCAATGGTTAGATTTTACTGTATCACCTTTTTGGCGTTCCTCTTTTCCAAGTTTCTCTAAGTCAATCCAAATCCGGTCAACACCTGCCTGCTCTGCAATTTTTGCAACCTCTACATTGTTTGTAATATACATTAATTTCAAACTCATTTTCCCACCTGCATTATCTCTCACACTGATAAGTGCCTGCCATTTGTGCTACTTTCTCTTTTGTCGCTAACTCCTGATTATCTTGACACAACTCCTGCAAAACAAATAACTGGTCACAAAACTGCGGCACATCAAAGGGTATTGGCTTTGCAATATGAATCATGTTATTAGGTGTTGTCCGAATCCCCTCTTCTGCCATTAATTTTTCTTCATAAAGCTTCTCACCAGGACGCAAACCTGTATATATAATCGGTATATCAATATCCGGTGTATATCCGGATAATTTAATCAGATTTCTTGCTAAATCATCTATTTTTACAGGCTCTCCCATATCCAATATGAAAATTTCTCCACCCTTGGCATATGCCCCCGCCTGTAACACTAAAGAAACCGCTTCCGGAATGGTCATAAAATATCTTATTATATCAGGATGGGTAACCGTAACAGGTCCCCCTCTCTCAATTTGCTTACGAAATAAGGGAACTACACTTCCATTACTGCCTAAAACATTGCCAAAACGTACCGCAACATAATCTGTAGCCTGTCCGCTTTGCTTACACTCCTTATCCATCATCTGAATAATCATCTCACAAAGTCTTTTACTCGCTCCCATGATATTGGTTGGATTCACTGCCTTATCTGTGCTAATCAGAACAAATCTCTCCACCTGGTATTCCTTTGCAGTTTTCGCTACATTATATGTTCCAAACACATTGTTTTTTATAGATTCACAGGGACTGTCTTCCATTAAAGGTACATGTTTATGTGCTGCTGCATGATACACAAGCTGTGGACGATAAATTTCAAATACCTGACGCATTCTGCAATCATCTCTTACAGAACCAATTAAAACCACCAATTCTAAAGACGGATACGCTTCTTTTAATTCCTGCTGAATATCGTACGCATTATTTTCATATATATCAAAAATAATAAGCTGTTTAGGGTTATGCCCTGCTATCTGCCGGCATAATTCACTGCCAATCGAGCCACCACCACCAGTAACCAGTACTTTTCTCCCTTCAATATTTTGAAGAATCTGCTCTAATTCTACCTTAATTGGTTCCCGACCTAATAAATCTTCAACAGATACCTCTTTTAAATCACTAATGCTAACATCACCATTTACCAACTGATAAATACCCGGCAATGTACGCAGATCACAACCAGACTCTTTGCATATATTAAGAATATCTCTTTTTTGAACCGCTGTTGCAGAAGGAATCGCAAACAAAATCAAATCTACATGATAATATTCCACACTCTTTAAAATATCGTCTCTGCCGCCCACAACAGGAATACCGCCTAAATATTTTCCATGTAGTTCTTTATTATCATCAATAAAACAACATATTTTGGTATGCTGCATGGAATTCCTCAAAAACTCATCCAAAATAATCTTTCCAGCTTCCCCTGCACCAATAATCAATGTATTTTTATATGCATAATCATCTACATATCTGAAGCCCATACGTTCCTGTAAAAATAAATACACCATACCAGAAAAACGAATAATCAGCAAACACAAATATTCTAACAATCCGCCTATTACATAATATGCTACCGGCATTCTATTTAAAAAATTCTGCATCACTATAATATGTGTTATTATTGACACAACAACAGCAATTGTAACACGAAGAAAATCCTGAATCCCAGCAAATTTCCATATAGTATGATACTGCCTCAGCATACTTAAAATCAAAATTGTTACTATACAATTAAAAGGTGCATATCCTAACCAGCTATATACAGATTTTATCGGTATTATTTCCGTATCGCAGTTATATACAATCCACAAAGCCAACCCATATACTGCAAAAACAACTATAATATCTAATATAATATATATAACTATTCTCTTTTCGATTTTTTTGCCTCTGTGTTTCTCTGTCTGCATTTCATCTCCTCATATCATATCAGTCATATAACGCAAGCCATTTACCAATTACACTATTCCACGAACACAATTCATACAACGTCTTTTTATTATAATTTTTCTCTTCTTCCGTTACTAATTCTTCTGATAATACTTTTTCTAATACTCCTGATAAATCAGCAAACTCATTATACTTCACATCTTTTAAGTGATTCTCCTGCAAAAATTTATATTGAAGCCACAATGGATTTACAACCACTTTCCCACCATACAGATATTCTAATACGGTTGCTGACATAGCATCTGTTCTTTCACCATTTACATAAATATCCACAGCATAACGCAATAAGGCCAATCTTTCACCCATCATAAATTCCTTGGAAATTAAATATTCACACTGCATATCTTCTAAAATTGCTTTTATCCGTTCTTCCCGTTCTTCTTCGATTACACCATATCCCATATGTAAAAATAAAAACAATTGACTTCTTGTATTTGAAGGTAATTTTTTTATTTCATTCAGGACTTCTGCATGCTGCTGTATAACTGCCCCGTTGTAACCCACTCCAACTATAATCTTATCATGAGGAAAACCAAATACAGACTTTGCATGCTCCATCAGCTTATCTTTATATTCTAAGCTAACTGAAAGCATATTCTCCATACATCCATTTCCAAAATCCAGCAACTGACACTTTTCTCGATACTTTAATCCATAATGCGATTCAAATATATCCTGCATTTCTCTGTTAATAAATGTTATATGGGATACCCATTCCAAATATGGTCCTTCATTAAAAAATGCCCGTTCTTCCTTCCGGTAAATGTCACTTCCCCAATAGGATATAACAATCTTTGCTCGTTTTCTAGATAATGTTTTGGCCAAAGATAATAGCACTCTATCAACACAATGCACATGAATATAATCAAAATCCATATTAATCCGCCTGATTTTATGTGCTGTTGCTAACAAAAAACGCCATAACTTCCTCCCTTTTGGCCGGACATTCACTACAATTGTTATGTTATTTTTAGCATAAAAGTCCAAAAAATTCACAGTCTCGTTCAAAGATAATATATATATTTCATATTCCTTTGTTGATTTTATTATATTTTCAATATGTTGCATGATAAAAGCCGAATTCGGATTTCCTATAATTAATAATTTCTTTTTTCCCATAACCTTCTCCTACCACTCACACAATTTTTTCGTCTCTTAACACCTTTCGCATATCTAACACAATCTTGCTGCTTAACCTATTTTTACATTGTAAAACTTCTGTATGACTTACCATAAAATAACAAAATCTCTATCCCACTACATCTCTTATGCTTCAAAAACAACGTCCTCTAAAGAGACAATGGCACAGTTTACTTTATTTTCTAACTCACGTAGCACTTCCTCATAAGCAAAAATCGGGGTCACAACAATAACATCTACACCCTCTGCCACATCTGAAAACTCATCCAGCACAAATGTCGGAACGGAACAATATGTATTGTTAACATTCTTATCTATGCCATAGACTACTTCCGTTTTGGTTTCTTTAAGCTCATCTATCAAACGATTGCCCAATTCTCCGAGTCCATAAATACCAATACGTTTATATTCTTTTCTTTCAAAATATTCTGATAAATTCTTATTATTATGCTTAAGATACAGCCATTGGTTCATCACATTATAATACAGTTTAAACTTATTATTCTTGGGTTTTTCATCAGAAGCACTTAACCTCTTACCTGTTGTAACACCCACCAAGCCGCCTAATAAAGCACCAGCTACAAACACACCACTCTTTTTCATCTTTCATTCGACTCCTTCAAAATATTCTAAGTATCCAATTTAAATTACACATAAGCAAAAATCCTTTATTCGTTCTTCTTCATTAATAGCTCCCACTCCAATATATCCGCTATCTGCTGGCTTGCCGTTCCGTCACCATATGGATTAACAGCATGACTCATTTTTCTATATTCTTCTTCGTTCTCCAATAACTTCTTAAATTCACTATAAATCACTTCCTCTTTTGTCCCTACTAATTTTAACGTCCCTGCCATTACGCCTTCAGGTCGTTCGGTTGTATCACGCATTACTAATACTGGTTTTCCTAACGAAGGAGCTTCTTCCTGAATTCCTCCTGAATCTGTTAAAATCATATAGCTTCTTGCCAAAAAATTATGAAAATCCATAACATCCAATGGTTCAATAATATGAATCCGCTCATCATTTCCTAAAATATTAGCAGCTATTTCTCTCACTATCGGATTCATATGAATCGGATAAATCACTTTTACATCCTCATATTCATCACATACACGTTTTATTGCTTTAAACATATGTTCCATTGGCTTCCCCAAATTCTCTCGCCGATGTGCCGTAATTAAAATCATTCTGCTTTCCTTTGCCCATTCCAGCTCCGGATGAGTATAATTTTCTTTCACCGTAATCTTTAATGCATCAATTGCAGTATTTCCTGTAACATATATACTCTCTTTTTTTCTTCCCTCATTGATTAAATTATTTTGAGCTAATTTTGTTGGCGCAAAATGATACGAAGCAATCACACTGACCGCCTGCCGATTAAACTCTTCGGGATATGGTGAATATATGTTATAAGTCCTCAGTCCTGCCTCTATATGTCCAACAGGGATTTGCATATAAAAGGCTGCCAATGCCGTTGAAAAAGTTGTTGTCGTATCTCCATGGACGAGAACAATATCCGGTCTTACCTCCTCTAATACATCCTTCATATTCTGCAAAATCTTATTTGTTACATCAAACAAAGACTGATTTTCTCGCATAATAGCCAGATTATAATCCGGTGTTACATCAAAAGCCTCTAACACCTGAACTAACATTTGTCTGTGCTGTCCTGTTACACATACAACAACTTCAAAAGCTGTTCTTTTTCTTAATTCATAAACCAGTGGGCACATTTTAATGGCTTCCGGTCTGGTTCCGAAAACTAACATAATTCTTTTCATGGTTATAGTTTATAAACCCCCTTGAAATGACATACATTACGTGTATCTAAAATAACTTTATCCTCTATTTTAGACATATTTTCTTTCAATTCATCATGTGCAACCATAATAACAATCATATCAATATCTGCAATAAATTCATCAAAATTGTGATATTGATTCTCAACAACATCACTCTTTATATATGGATCGTAAACCTTTATCAAACCGCTTGATAAATGTCTCTCCATACTGTCCAGCATCTGTAAGGTCGGACTTTCCCGCATATCATCCACATTTTCCTTATATGTCAATCCATACAGCCCTACTCTTGACACTTCCGATATACTATTCTCTTTCATAATTGTATGGATTCTATCTAAAACAAAATCTGGCATTCCATCATTAATTTTTCTGGCTGCTAAAATAATATTTGCAAGCCCCGGATAATCCCCAACTAAAAACCATGGATCTACAGATATACAATGACCGCCGACCCCCGGTCCCGGAGAAAGTATATTTACACGCGGATGCATATTCGCAATCCTTATTATCTCATAAACATCCATATTATCACTACGACATATTTTGGCTAATTCATTGGCATAGGCAATATTAATATCACGAAATGTATTCTCCACAACCTTAGTCATTTCTGCTGTCCGAATATCTGTTACTACAATTTCCCCTTCACAAAAAGAGGAATATAATTTTTTGACTTTTTCTCCTATTACCTTGTCGTCTACACCAATCGTCCTGCTGTTACGCTTTAACTCATAAATCATATTACCAGGAATAATTCGTTCCGGTGCATGCGCCAAATGAACATCTTCACCAATAACATAACCCTTTTCCTCAATAACAGGTCTTACATACTTATCCACTGTAGATGGTGATATCGTGGATTCGATTATAATGACTGCTCCTTTGCTACAGACTTCAATGACACTCTTTACAGCATTTATCACATAGCAAGCATCTACCTTTTTTGTGTCTTTATCATATGGCGTAGGCACAGCAATAACATATGTATCTGTTGCAATATAACTATCTGAAAATCTAATTCCTGCATCTATTGCCTGAAAGAATAACTCTTCTAAATTCTTTTCATCAAATGTTATCTTTTTTGATTTTAAGGTATCAACTAACTCTTTATTATAATCAGTTCCGATTACCTCTATTCCATGAGAAGCAAACATTAATGCTGTGGGCAATCCTATATATCCCAAGCCTATTACATTTACCATTTCTCCACCCTCTTTCCAAATAATACATTTTATGCTTTTTTAACGCATTCTTGTTCCATTACCAAAATCATTTGTCTTTATAATAGTCAACCACTTTTTTAAGAATAGATTCCCAAGTATATTTTTCGTTGGCTTTCTTCCGTAACTGTTTAACATAAAAGCCGTGCTCTTTCACTCGATGATAAAAATCAACAATCGCTTTCATGTCCAGAGGACTGCTATCATTTGAAACCTTTAATGCAAACTCCTCTTCACCGGAAAATCCACAGTCCTCATATCCATAAATAAAAGGAATTCCTCTTGCACAATAATCTCCCAATTTAATCGGCGAAGCATGTGTAATATTAATCTTATACATCGCCAATGTTCCAATTGCGATATCTGCCCTGTCATATTGCCGGTCTAATTCTTTACCATCTAAACTCCCCAAAAATTCAACATGTTCCTGCAATTTATATCGCTCTACCAATTGGTAATATTTATCCGTTTCCGTTCCTTCCCCAACTAATCGAAAAATAATGTCTTGTGTTCCATTGTTCGCATAATAGTTAGCCATACCTTGTATAACTCGTTCATAACCATGCCATTTATTCATTGTAGCAACAGCAATCAATACAATCGTTCCATCTGGCTTTCTTATATCATGTATTGGTCTCTGGTCTAAATCAACACCATTAAGCAAAGGGATACATGATATTCCAAAGACGGCATCATAATTTGCATATGTTGTACATTTCTCTATATGCTGAGACAGCTGCTCTCTATAGTACTGGTCTTCCACTCGAACTCTATTATTCGATATTTCCCCATCATACGGTATAGTCGGAAATTCTAGTACAGTTATCACATTTTTTTGTTTCAGTTCTTTTACAAACCAAACAAACCATTTATCAGAATAATTATAACGAATATAAGAGCTCTGTATCCCATATTTTTGTATCCATTTCAAAATCCACTGATTGCGTTCCTCTTTTGTAATTGCTAATTCTTTCTCTAATATTTTTCCTTCCGACATCAGATATACCATTTGCCCACTATACGATGTATAATAGATAGATGAGAAAAATTGTTTAAACACTTTCATTTGGGCAAATACCTTTTTTTTAATTCCCATATACCCTTTTGAAAACAAATCCACCAATACAATATATATCATTGCTGCACCATTCCTTCCAAAAACTCTCCTAAAAATAAAAGTTCTTTCTTATCGGCAAACTTTGACAAATCATCCTGTATCCTTTGATAATATTTCACCGGTGTAATAATGATCTTTTCACCAGTATATTCCCTCATCAAATCATCCAAAGAAATTGTATGTATTCCCTTTACATTTACAGATAAACCACCATTTTTATCTACTATCGCTTTCACATTTACCATATCATGTACTGCATTATATAACTGTACTCCAAGATATCCTCCCCCATATATATAGAGAGACTCGATATCATATAACAGCAGCCGCTCTTTCACCCACTCTATATCCAGCAGTCTGCCCATCATATGATAACAAAGTGTTTCAATTCGATAATCCCTCACATATAATTCAAATATCTCTTCTTCAATGCCCATTCTTCTTTACCCCTTACGCTCATTTTCTTCTCTGTACTTTCCCATGATATGATGTTCAAAATCATACTTCGCTCTCTCAAGCATCTTTTTTTTGTTCTCTAAATCATCATCATACTTTAAAGCCAGCTCTACTTTCTTAATCGTATTTTTACATTCCAATCCATATATTACATCCGCCTCATGATATTTCTCATAACAATATAGGGCATTACGATACCGATAATAATACCTTAGTGGGGAATATTTATTTACATAGACCATTTTCCCATCCACAAATTTTTGTTCTATATCGGTATCCCGACAATCGTGCATAAGCACAGCATGATTCAATTTTATAATACTGTATCCTTTGCTTCTACATCGTACACAATATTCAAAATCAACCTCATCTATAAACAAGTTTTCATCATACTCTCCTACTCTTTTCATCATATCCAGCCGATGCATGGCTCCACTTTGAATTACTCTATCAGCATATGTATAGTATATATCCTGTTGAATATTTTCTCCATTTGAATCATTGATTGTGGGAGCTATAATCCCTATTTTTCCATCGCACAATTCGCTATTAGCAAATTTTTTCATCTCACTTATCATACCTTTTCCCGCAATAGAATCTTGGTCAAAAGTAATAAACCAATCCATCCCCTCATCTATCGCCTTTTTATAATACCGATTAATGGGAATACATAAACCCTGATTCCCATCTGCGAAATAGTATTCTGCATTTGGCAGCTCATATATTTCATGCTCAATATCTAAATTCTTTTTGATCGAATTATCATGTACATATAATTTGTCCAAATCTCCAGAATATGATTTAATATTTTTTATAATATCACTAGTGGGATTATATAAAATGACAATGGCTGCAATTTTCTCATCTCTAACAGCACTCACTTTTAATTCCCGCGGAAACAAAATATCATTTACTGATAAATTTCCTAATACAATGTTATCAATATTCAAGACCTGAGCACTCTTTTTTGCATCTTTTAAAGTACCTAGAATTTTATATTCCAACTTGGAATTCACAACAATAATGATATCAACACTATGTTCCTGAAAATCAACTATTTGATGTCCTGTATCTAAAACTGTTCCGTGCTTTTTTTCATCTTTGTCAAACACATACATAACCTTCTCGCAATTTGGATCAAAAACATTCAAAAATGCCCTGCCACGCAATCCCGCTCCCCATATTGCAATTTTTTTCTCCTCTTGTATGAAATAATTAATGATTTCCCTTATTACATCATATTTCTGTTGAAAATATCTTTCATAGATTTCAATATTTTCCATCAATACACTCCCAGCCTTTATTCCCTATAATTCTTCTCCAGCGACACTGCCACCAGATTATACTTTACACTCCCATTCTCTCTAGGAGATAGCTTTTTGTAATCATCATACATAATCCCTAAATAGTAATCTATATCTCCTGGCACCGGATATTCTCCATCTTCAAATTGATGCTTTGAGACAGGAAACAGCTTATCCTTTTCAAATACCGGCAGCTTCTTATAATGTGTACACAAATCTCCAACATAACCTGTATCCATTTTATCATATCTGGTAAATTCTTTCCACTGAATCCACATTAATAATTTTAATGGTACCAACTTCAGCAAATAGTATGATGAATTAACAATAAATCTCTTTATCGGGTTTTTCCCATTAAAATGCTGCGGTAACAGCTTTGTCCGAATCAGTTTCGTAATATCACGAACTTTATCAAACTGTTTTTTCTGCAATACATTGTCTGTTGGTATGTTATCAAGAGGCGCCACATCTATATGAATGCCAAGATGCATTTTTAAATCCTTAAAATCATACCGAACAAAGCAAGTATGATCCATTACAACCTGAGCATACGGATATGGATATTGCCTTCCCGGTTTCATTTTCTGAATTAAAAAGCCTTTTGGCAGTTCCTTTTCTGCACATCTTACAAACCGTTCATAATCTTCTCGCAATAAAGCAATATCAATATCATCATCACAGGGAATGAAACCATTATATCGTTCTGCACCTAATGCCGTTCCAGCCTCAAGAAAATAAGTAAGATGGTTTCGTTTACATATTACATCCACTTCATGAAGAATGTCCAATATCTTATACTGAATATCCGACAACTCATATCCGAACAGCTTATCATCCTTCAAATCCACCTGTTCAAAATCATTCCGATAAATATTCTCCCATTTCACTTTGTGCTTGACCAGATAATCCACATCAAACAGTAATCCCTTATACTGCATCCTACCCAGCATAAAAAAGTTATCTACATAAAACAACTCATTCATCACAAGCACCACGTCAACAGCATTCGTTATCACATACTCCTTTGCCACAATCGGATGTCCTGTAGCAAGACTGGTTCCATGAAGAGACTCCTTCATATCCACAACAGCTTCAATATATTTGCATTCCGGATCTACTAAGGAAAGAAATGCATTCCCTTTCAACCCAGCTCCCCAAATAACGACATGCTTTCTATCCTCTTTATATTTCTGAAAAAGCTTCTTCATCTCTTCTGCCGTTTCTTTGTAATAATCTCCGTACTGGATATTGGCTTTTAAATTCTTAAAACTCTTTTTTAGTCCCATACTTCACTACCATCCAATATCATTTAATTCCTCAAATCTATAAGTAAAAATTTATCCACAAAAAACTCCATCGCATCCTTCGACCCTGTAGATACTCTGATATAATTCTTTAATAAATCATTTCCATAAGTCTTAATCAAAATCTTATCTTTTTCTTTTAGCATTCTTTCCACATCCTTAGGAGAAGTATTTGGCTTCACAAAAATAAAATTCCCCCGGCAGTCCCTGACCTCATATCCAGCCTTCTGCAAACGCTCCAAGGCGTATTGTTTTCCTTCATCTGCTGTCTTAATCAAATCTTCTATCACCTCAGGATGATCCAGCAGTCTCTCCGCAAAAAGAAGTGCGATTGCATTCACTTCAAAGGTCAGCCTTGATTTCTTAACATACCCGATAATTTCAGGATTACTGATAATCATTCCCAGCCGACAGGCAGCCAGAGAAAACAATTTGGAAAACGTCCGAAGCACCACCACGTTATTTCTATTCAATGCATAAGACAGAAATGTTTCTTTATAAAAATAGTGATACGCTTCATCAATAATCACAATGGCCCCACTTTTCTCTGCCTTATCTACAATTCGATCCAATTCTTCTTCAGTATATACATTTCCAACCGGATTATTGGGGTTTAATAATACCACAATATCTGTCTCCTCAGAAATTGCCTCGACAATCTTATCAGTATCAATTGTTAAATCCTCCGCATATCTGACTGCCTTGTGTTTCAGACCAAGAATACTACAATTCACCGCATACATTTCAAAAGATGGCGTAACAGTCACTACTTCCTTCCCCTTTTCACAAAACACTTCCAAAAGATACCGGATTGCCATATCAGAACCATTTGTAGTAAGAACATTCTTATAATCTGCTCCGATGTATTTTGCATATTTATTTAAAAACCGATCCGGTTCCGGATAGATTGCCAGAAACTCTGGTGTAATCTCTTTTAGTACAGAGTCCACAAATTCTTTCGGCAGCCCTTCTGGATTTTCATTCATATCATAACGATGATAATCATATCTTCCCTGTTCAGGAAAAATACGTACACAGCTTTTAACATCCCTATTTACAAAATACATATACTTCCTCCATCTTATATAACCGCTCACAAAACCGACAGTTACTTATCACATTCCCAACCAGTATTTAATAATTGTTGAATCTTCAATATTCCTGAATTTCAGAATCCGTTCATAATCTTCAATGTAATCCACCTCAGCCCAAAACATTCCTTGAATATCCCTTACATAAATTGAACGTTCATCTACAAAAGAGTATAACACATCCTCCCACCACATATTATGCCTTCCCTGTGAAATAAGTTCCGTCAACTTGTCAATAAAACATGCAATAAACTCTCCATTCATTTTTGCAATACCGATATATTCACCAGAAATATCCTCCCCTTCCAGTTCTTTACCATATTTGATCAACTCATTACCCTCATAATAAAATTTGTAATCTGCCTCTTCTTTCCTGCTTCCATCCGAAAAAAGAATTGGACTGTTTTTTTCCTTTAAAACTTCATCAAATACTGCAGACTCTAAATACACATCTGCATTCATCAGCAACATATCTCCTTTAAGAAAATCCTTTGCAAACCAGGCGGATGCAATGCTATTGGTCACATCATAAAAATAATTATAATAATAAGTAATATTATAGTCTCTTAACACTTCCTTGATCACTTCACTCTGATATCCCAACACCATGGCAATCTCATTAATCCCTCTTTGATAAAGTTGATTAATCGTATACTCTATCAGTGTTGTATCTCCTATTGATACTGTACACTTGGGACGTCCTTCAATATAACGGCTAATTCTGGTTCCCTTTCCTGCTGCCATTAACAATGCTTTCATCCTGTCCCTCCTTCTAACTTACAAAGTGCACATCCAAAAAATCCGGAAATTCACATGCACCATACTCTTTTTCTACCTGTGCCACGCAATCCCGTCCTGTCTCTGTATCAATCAGGTTATCCCTCAAATTTTTTATTGAGTATACTTCCTTTTTTCCATTCTTGGTACAGGAATAGATAAATCCATCTACCATATAACAATGAATGCCATCAATATAATCTGTATATCCTCTTTCCTCTGCTGCATCCCTGAAGCGTTTATTATGGCAGCTATAATACTGCCATAGCAGAATATTACGAACGGGTATTTCTTCCTGCTCTTTCAATACTAATTTTCTTAATGCCTTATTATAATCAATCATACTGAAGTTTTCCTGATAAATCCCTTTGCATATCCCCGGTCCTGATATAGCCATCGTACAATGCGTAGCACGCTCCTTGTTATTGTAATACATATAATATGGCATGAAGCTTTCGTCATCATATACGATTTGTGAATGATCACTAAATATATTCAAATAAGTTTCTTCATTATAGAAAGAATAATAAAAGGCAAATTCCTTATCCACATAATGCAGACAATCCGCAAATTGATTTTCAATAAAATCAGACATATCAACAATTCCTACATCCACAAATCCCGGCAAATGTGGTTTTGCACTGTGATATCCACACACCAATGGAAAATGCAGTTCCCATGGATAATACAAAAATGCCATAATCGGCTTTTCACATACCGCTCTATTACACATCAACGTCCATAATTTCTGGGACATATGAATCTGATTTATATAATGGATTCTCTCATCTTCAAACATAATACGATATTCTTCTGAAGTATAAAATTGTATATCATATCCTTTCTCATATACCTTTGGTAAAAATGAAAATTCTTCAAAATTATAAATAAAATTATTATTATATACATTTACTTCAAAGGGATATTGTTCACAAATAATAGAACGCATACTTTCATAAGTTGTCGGTGCTGTCGAATAAGCATTCTCAAAATACATCATATTTGAAAAATAATCCTTTAAAATATTAAATGTAATCTTGTCTCCTTCATAAAATGCAACATCTATGGCTCTCAATGCATCAATAAAATGAATAATAATATCCTGCCTCCGTTGCCCATTCTTCGCTTTTACTTCCTCTACTAAATTTAACAAATCTTTTAAGAACTGGTCTATTTGTTCAAATCCCTCGTATTGATATTTTATATATTCTTTACAAAAATCAATTGTATAAGGAATATCTCTAATATTTAAATATGCTGATATCAAACTTCTTAATTTCTCAGATTTTGCCTTCAAGGTTTTTGCCTGTTCATATTCTATCCGTCTATCATAAAGTTCTGTATACAGACTCCGTTCCTCATAAAAATTATAAGGAATCACAATCCCTCGTGTCCTTAATTCTGCATAGATATCCAACACCTCACACCATGGTGCATACTTCTTTATACTCTCACATATAGAACCTGCATTTGCACGGGATGCAACAATGATTAATTCAATATCTCTATCTTTAATCGTTTCTGGTGAAATAACAGGATAATGCATAAATTCTGTTCCCTGCAGCTCCTTTGCAGAATCAATCAAGCAAACTAACCCCCTCATACAGGAAGCATACTTGCTTAAAATAACAGATGCATGACTCGTTAATGAATTGCTTCTGCCTGCCCCCCATAAAGCAATCCGCTTTGTAAGACATCTTTCCTGAAATAATCCCATAACAATATTATGAATATCTGTACTGTCAATAATTCCTTTATATTTTAACCCATAATCACTTATTAATTTCTCTAACCTTTCATCATATATATTCATATCGTTACCCCAACTTTTTCGTCCATCTGATTCTATTTTCATGCATTAAAATCCTTTTCCTTCAGCCTACATCTTCAAATCACTCTTAATCTTCGTAGTAGATATTTCCGGTGTTCGATCCAGATAAACCACTTCACAATAATCCTTTAAAAAATCAAACTTTCCTTCCCAGTCATTTCCCATAACAAAAGTATCCACCTTAAATTCCTTCACATCTAAAATTTTCTGTTCCCAATTTTCCTCTGGTATCACCAAATCCACATATCGTACCGCCTCTAATAAACGCTTTCTCTCTTCATAAGAAAAATAGGTGACTTTTCCCTTCATATTACTGTTAAATTCATCCGTAGACAGCGCTACAATCAGGTAATCTCCCAATGCCTTTGCCCGCTGCAACAGATTGATATGTCCATAATGTAATAAATCAAAGGTTCCATATGTTATTATTTTCTTCATGATCCTGCTCCAATCTGACTCTCCGTATTTTACAAAATTCCTTGTATCTCTTTTGCCAAATCTCCACTGATGTATGCCTCTGTCATATCATATATCTTCTTTTGCAAATCTTCTCTGGCTTCCTTATATTCATCTACCCCTTTGGTAATGTTTGACAATGCCTGCTCCAATTCCGCCTGATTCCCCGCCTTTACACCTGGTGTATAGTGTTCGTAGTCAAAATACATCTCTCGGGAATCCTGCAAATAAGTGTTCAAATCATAATCAAAGAAAAGAATCGGTTTGCCTGCAAATAAATAATCAAAATAAATGGATGAGTAATCCGTTACCAATACATCCGATATTGGTATAAACACATATGGGTCTGTGTCTGCATCAATATTTACAATATTTCCTTTTTCAATTGCCAAAAACTGTGCTCTTAATTTTGACTTTGGATGCAGTTTCGTACAAAAAATCAAATGATTTTCCTGCAAAAAGCGGTTAAAACTTTCCAAATCCATTTTATCAAAAAATTCTGTTTCGCTATTCCGGAATGTCGGCATATAATAAATCATTTTACTATCCGCATTCTTCTCTAACAATTCCTGTATTCTATTCAATATACGCTGTTCCGTCTCTGTATGAAGATTCTCAATACAGTCAAAAGCAAAGCTGTCAATTCTTGGATATCCTACTGTAGAAACATTCTGTGTTTGGAAAGCCGAACCAAAAATCGGTTTCATGAACTCGGATGTAGCAAGCACATAATGAGACGGCTTCTCATCTGATAAACGCCTCGGAAAAAATTTAAATGCTTCCCAGCCATTCTTTGGATGCCTCACCTTGTCAAACACATTATCGGCTTGTATTTTTTTGAGCGGAACACCATGCCACATATTAAATTTTAAAGCCCCGCCACTTAACCAGAAACTGATATCCTTGGAATAATTGTCAAACAGATATACCTTACCTCTTAATGCATACCAGATACCCTTCATCGAATGATGGTAATATGCTTCATACCCATTCTCATTCAGAAAGCAGGCAATCTCCTTATCATGGCTAATCCATATCGGGCGAATCCCTTTACAGTTCTCATCCTCTGTAAAGGCATGTCCTGCCTTTACCCAATCTGCCCTGCAGGCCTTCACCTGTTCGGAAGCCCTGTCACTATGCTGACTCACATACAGATAAAAATACCTGGGGTTATCCGCAAACCGCTTTCCGAAAGTAGAGCCAAACAGCCAGATATGCTTATCCCTTGGAAATAAAAAAGATAACCAATAGATTGGCAGGAGCAGTAATTGTCCCCAATACTTGATTCCATTGATTATCTGTTTCATTCTGTATTGCCTCCTCCGTGAGTGATTTGTCATTCTAATATACTGCCAATCCAAAGTAAATATTTCTTTCTTGACACCTATGTATATTATATCGGCAGAATTATACTTTTTATTTAAAGGAAATGCTGCTAAGTCAATAAAACGCACTCAGCCACCGCTTTTTCTTCACCCAATCAGCACATTCTTCCCCTCAAAAGCAAACCCATACTTGCGAATCCGTTCTTTCTCTACACCAGCATCCAGTAACACCTGCTCATATTTCTTTTCCTCAATCTGCCTTAACGCCGCCTGTACGGTATCCTCCAAACCTTTCTCCTTGTGGGGATGAAATACTTTAAACTCCAAAATGATTCCATCATCCGCTGTTTTATCTAACGGCTCCAGCATTACATCATAACGCCCAAACCCGCTTTCCCGGTTAGAAGTTACCCGGTATCTCCCTGCAAGGTCTACCAGTAATCCCAATACAAATCCATGGTAAAAGCGCTCCGGCTCTGTCTGGGACGGATGAGTTCCCCCATCAAACGAACTAAACATAGAAATTGTAACTCTGTTCATGTACCCATTCATCGCCTTCATATCCCCTATGAGAAGTGCCTTTATAAAATCGTTGTAATTTGATGCCCCTATTCCAAACCATCCGTGTACCATCCGCTCAAACATCTGCTTGACTTCATAATTAGTCAGCACCAATTCATATTGGTTTCCCTGAACCCCTGTCACCTTCAAATATCCTGATGCCAGTAAAAGGCTCCATACGGCATCATCATTCTGGTCTAACTGGTTATAGACGATTTCTTCATCAACGCTGCATGTAATGGATTCTCCATGAAGCAGTTGTTCAAACTGCATCTTTATGTGCTTGTTCCCTTTTTGAAGCAGACTGCCCGCAAGGGAATTTGAGCTGGTGTTCGCCCAGTAAGCGCCAAATTTTTTCTTATTCAAATAATTAATAATGGACCACGGATTATAGATATCGGTTACACTGCCAAAAGTAAACCCATCATACCATTTTTTCACGCCTTCTTTATCCGTAAGCTCAAATTCTTCCATTGATGCAAAAACCTCGGTCTCGGTAAACCCAAAATAGGTGGCATATTCCTCGGATGTGGTAGTAACTACGTTCAGATTATTCAAATCCGAAAACATGGATTCCCTGCTCACCCGGGTAATCCCTGTCATGATCGCACGTTCCAGATACGGATTTGTCTTAAACGTAGCATTAAACAAACCTCTGGTAAAAGAAACCAGCTCTTCCCAGAATCCGCTAACATATGCCTCCTGCATTGGCGTATCATATTCATCCAGCAGCATAATTACCTTCCTGCCATAATAACGTTCCAGATATTTCATCAAATCCCGTATTGCAGCCTGTGCCGCTGCATCGCCCATTGTCGGTCTGACAGATTGAAACTGCTCCCGCTCTGCATCATTTAGCACCTCTGATTTTAGCAGAAAATCATTCTGGTTATATAGTTCCGCAATATTCCGTTTCATCTGGAACACAGTATCTTCAAACGTTACCTGTTTAACATCGGCAAAAGTCAGGAAAATCACAGGATAAGTTCCCTGCAATTCCCGGTATTTTTCCTCCTTCCAGATATCCAGACCTTCAAAAACCTCACCCTGTCCCTGGTACTTCACATTCCAAAAACGATCCAGCATGTTCATGTTAAGTGTCTTGCCAAACCGTCTCGGCCGGGTAATCAGCGTAACCTCATCCATACTCTCCCACCACTCTTTAATCAATGCCGTCTTATCCACATAAAAACAATTGTTTGTTATTATTTTTTCAAAATTCTGTGCTCCGATTGACACTACCCTTGCCATTCCAACATCACCTCGTTTTATTGCAACTTTTTCTTACCACTTCCGAAGTATCGTCTTTCTCTCCATCGGATCCATCCTGCGGATTGCCGGATCATCATAATAGGAATCGCTCTTTACATGAGTCGTCGAAACCTCCTCGAAAATTGCTCCGGTCTGCGAGGTAAAGGAATGCTTCTCTCCCCGCAGTACTGTCTGAATATCTCCCGGCTTCATCTTTCTCTCTTTTCCTTCAATGGTTACAGTCAGATCACCATACAATAACTGGAAAGTCTCTTCCTTCACTTTATGCGCATGTGTCGGGTGTTTCTGTCCCGGCAGTACAATTAATAATTTCTTGCAGTATTCCCTATTGATAATATTAATCAGAATCGCTCCGGTCTGTCGGAAATGCTTCATCCCATAATGATGGGAAAGCTCGACATCAAAATCATCCCCTAATGCGATTCCCGCTTCATAAAGCATACCTTTTGCATCATGAACCACACTTCTTGCCAGATTAACATCTGTCAATTTTTTCTTCTCGTGAAGCTCTTCATTTGCCTTGTAATCCCTGCTCGCCACAACCCCATCATAAAATTCACCGGAAGTCATCTGCTTGTCATGGCACGGCATAGCAAAGAACACATCCTCTTTTGCTATTTCCTCTCCTTCTTTGATATCCCGTTTTACATATACGCCCCGCATCAGTGAATTCAGGGAATCCAACTCTTCCTGGGAAATATATTTCTCCCCGGCTTTCTTTAATCCACACATGCTTCTCGCCTGTAACGCTGCGGCTACCCAGCGGTCTGCCTGTTCCGGATTCATCGAATAGGCATTAAGCGTAATTGTCTCCGTTGGCAATCCCACATGACGCTCTAAAATTTTTGCGCCCTTAGCAATTGCCAGCATCGGTGCTGTATTATCATCCGGATTCTCATGGCCAGAATAACCAATCGTGATATCCGGATATCTGCGGTTCATCTTATCAATGAAATCCAACTGCAAACGCTCCATCGGTGCCGGATACTCTGCCACACAGTGCAGAAATGCAAAATCACAGCCTCTATGCGTAAAGAAATTATATAATTTATCAATATCCGATAAAGGCTTGCCTCCGGTAGAAATAATTAACGGCTTATTTGCCGCTGCCGCCTTTTCCAATAACGGCCAATCCAGAGCGGAACAACTTGCAATCTTGATAATGTCCACTCCCATATCCATGCACCAGTCCACACCGTCCTCATCAAACGGGGTACTCATGGCAATCAGACCCTCCTCATGAACGGCAGCCACCAGCTGGGCAAACTGTTCATAATTCAATTTTGTACTCTCAAATCTCGGAATATGTTTTACATCCTGCCTGCCTTTATAATCTGGGTGGATAAATGTATCCAGATTACGGAACTGCAACTTTACAGCAGCCTTTATATTATGTCTTCTGGCAATCTTACTCATCTCGTGGATAATATCCATCCCGTGCTCCACACTTCCCTGATGGGAATTTGCCATTTCAAAAATAAATAAACCCTCAAACATTTCGTTACTCATACTGTAGCCCTCCTTTGTTATTCTCCACTCAGTACATTATTGTAATCTATTAAACATTCTTTTTGTTATATATGCTTTCTTCCATCTGGCATACTATCCAGCTTCTTCATTGCTCTGACAAAATCTTCTTCCGTATCAATGTCATAATTTTCTTCCATCGCATATCCCAAAATCACATCTCCCGACATGGACTGTTTATATAATACCACATCCGGTCGGAATATATCAATACATGCATTCTGATAATACACTTCCGGTAGCTGCTGTCTTGGCATATTGTAACATTCCGGGATATTCGTCATAAGTGGAGTAACCTGCCCGAGCGCATGACTGCCCTGTTTTGCACTATTTCCAATATCACAAGAACCATTCTGCCCTATCAACCACATTTTATAAGGCACTTCCGTTGCTTTCGACATACTGCGGACAGAATCCGCCTGTGGATTCTCCATTAGAAGCTCAATCATTTTGTCGATGTCGGATGCCTTTCGTATTGGATATGTCGGACGTAACTGCACCACAATATCCGGCAGATAATTTTCCGTTTCCTTAAGCCATTTCAAGGCATGGTAAAAGACATCATAATCCAGTGCCGTGTCTGTTGCATATTCCGCCGGTCTTAAAAAAGGCACCTCCGCACCATATTTTTTTGCAATCTCTGCATATTCCGCACTGTCTGTACTGACTATGATACGATTAATATACCGGGATGCCTTTGCATGGTCAATGGAATGTGCCAGCATTGGCTTTCCGCCAATCTCCCGTATGTTTTTGTGAGGTACTGATTTGGAACCTGCCCTGGCAGGAATAACTGCCAACACTTTCATATTACTCACCTGCCCTGCTCATCTTTAAGGTTTCCAGCATAGAATCATATAATGCAATCACCGCATCTGCATTTTCATAAATATACTGATAATTCTTCTCCATCTTGCGATACAGCCTTACCATCTCATCCTGATTATCATCCTTCGTGACATACAAATCTACATCCTCGTTTGCCAAAAGCCCTTCCACATAACTGCTTAAGAGACTTGCCATCGATGACTCATCAAATAAAGCCGTTGTCTGACTTAAGATTTTGTTTTTCTCCTTAAATTCCTTACCATAATCTCCCCGTTCTGACAATACACCACAACGCCTTGCCATTTCCGCTGCATCCTTCGCTTTTTTCTTTAATTTAGGCAATTCTCTTTTCTTCTCTTCTAATAATGTTATCACATCCGGTATTGTTTCTTCCGGTACTAACGGCTGTATTTCTCCAAAAACCGATTCCAGATCATATTCTTTCTGGCAATACCGATCAACTGCCTCCTGCAGTGGCATAATCTCTGTTCCTTCAATCTTGGCGCCGCCTTCTGTGGCATTGATCACCTCCATGCCACTTTCATTTGCCTCTTTGACCGCCTGTTCAAACCATTTTAAATATACATAATAATCCCCTCGGGTAGTCACTGTGTCCTCTACATTACCCGGCACTTCCATTGTGTCATACTCATCAAGATCTGATACTCCACTCACCATGCCGCCTGCATAATTTGCTCCTCCGGTCAGTGCCAAATCCTGCCCAACCAGTATCAGACGGTTAATCCCTGTCATTTTCACAAAAGAATATCCCAAAGTTGCTACAGAACCGCCAATCGGTAAATCAATTCCCTTTTTTCCAAATTCACCAATCAGCCAATTATAGAATTTTAAGCTGGTAGTACCAAAAATAAGGTTCTCCCTGCCTAAAACATCGAGAACCGCATGGTTCAAATCAGACATATACAAAAAGGGAACCTGTTTAAGGCGTTCATCCTGAAACAATCTGACACTTTTTCTATAATCCAGGGAGCAGAACATATCCGGAACGATATCTCTGTCCAACAGATATTGTGCGGTACGGTCTACGGCAAGAATCAAGGCCTTCCCCTTTGCCTGCTTTAAAACCTCAAAATTCTTATCTAGCGAAGGTCCGCCCGACACCAGAATTGCCGGCATACCTTTCGGAAATGCCCCGACAAAGTCTGCCGTCATTTTGGAATAAACTAAATCGGCAACATTTAAAATTGCATTGCGTACCATCGTCGTCTGCTGCTCGATAATCGTTTTCATATTCACCAACGCACTGTTTCTGCAATCCTTAAATTGTTTGGAAAAACTTTCAAACTTTTCCGGAAACAGCTCCCTGTATTTGGGATGTGTTTCCAAAATTGTAACGCCAATATTCACATTATCAATATTATAGGTCAGCACTAAATCAAAATACTGCTCGTTAATACCCTCAACAAAAATTTTAATCCGCTTATCACGAAGTATCTCTGACAAATCAAAATATTGCATGACAAAGGCAAATAATTCTTTTGACGGTTCATAAATATAAAGCTGAGCCTCTTCATTCAGCTGCTCAGCAATAGCCTTCACAATAATACCATTGCCTATACCCATAAAAGCAATAACAGAATTATCCGTCAATTGAATTTTTTTGGCAAATTTCTCTGCCTCCTGTAACGGCTTATAGGTACTATTCAACAAAATCTGTTTTTCTTCCCGAAATGCACCAAGAATTACACTGCCGTCCCTCGCTTCAGCGGTAAAGTATTCTGTGTTTTCTTCCTGCCACGTCTTTGCAAAATCGTAGAGCTTATGATAATCTAATTCTTCTTCGTTTTCTAAACATTTTAAATTCTTTTCCAACCAATCCATCTGTTATTCCTCTTCCAGTGTTGCCAGCCTTTCAATGACCTCATATTGCAAGATATCGGCTAACAAAGTCACATCATCTGCCTCCATTGCCTCCATCGCTTCCTGTAATGCATCTTTAATTTCTGTTTGTAAACCAATGTCTGTCATCTCCTCCAAAAAGGAACTTAAGATTGGCAGACATCTTGCCAATAAGCCATAGGCATCATTTTTCTTTTCCTGATAGAGAAACTCTGTAATTGCATTTAACACTTCCAGTAAATCTGCCATTTTCACCCTCCAAAAATTTCCTGATAGTAAAATAGGCTGACCCGCATAGGCCAGCCTATTCATTCATTTAATTATATGCTTACTGTAAGAGACTAAGTACACTCTGTGTAGCCTGATTAGCCTGTGAAAGCATAGACTGCGCAGCCTGCTGCAAGATGTTGTTCTTGCTGTAGTTAACCATCTCTGTTGCCATATCGGTATCTCTGATATTAGACTCAGCAGATGTTAAGTTCTCAGAGTAGTTCTCCAAGTTATTAATTGTATACTCAAGTCTGTTCTGGATAGCACCGAGTAATGAACGCTGTGCAGATACCAATTTGATTGCTGACTGGATCTGCTTGATTGCTGCGGATGCTGCCTTAGCAGTGGATACAGATGTTGACTTAAGACCTAACTTCTTAAGTGATGTACCACTGATAGAAATCCGAAGCAACTCGCCCTGATTAGCGCCTACCTGTAACTGCTTGCCACTATTTGCAAGAGACATAGAACCATCTAACAGCTTTGTTCCGTTGAACTCAGCCTTCTTAGTGATAGAGCAAATCTCTTCTTTTAACTGCTTAATCTCATCCTGGATTGTATCACGGTCTTCTGATGCATTAACATCATTACGAGCTTTGATTGCAAGTTCACCCATTCTCTGAAGGATGGAGTGAATCTCATTCATGTTACCTTCTGCTGTCTGAATCAGTGAAATACCATCCTCAGAGTTCTTAACAGCCTGATTCAAACCACGAATCTGATTTCTCATCTTCTCAGAAATGGAAAGTCCTGCTGCATCATCTGCTGCACGGTTAACTGCGTAACCAGATGATAACTTCTCAGTAGACTTCGCTACAGCCTTCACGTTCTGTCCTAACATTCTGTTTGTGTTTACTGCCTGCATGTTGTGTTGTACTACCATAATAAATTCCTCCTTGACATCAAATCCTTTTGATATAGTTTCCTTTTCGTTTTTCTATTAGAACCTGATTCCGTTTCAAGTTCCTTACACTATATTTATCGACACTCTTTGCGATAACTTTATACCTATTTTAAAATTTTTTCAAAAAAATTTTATTTCAGGCAGAATCTGTTTTCAGGCACAATAAAAGCCGGTCAAAGACCGGCTCTTACCGCCAATAATTATGAAATTACTGAAGTAATGATAATACAGCTTGGTTAGACTGGTTAGCTTGTGCAAGCATAGACTGTGCAGCCTGCTGCAAGATGTTGTTCTTGCTGTAGTTAACCATTTCTGTAGCCATATCAGTATCTCTGATATTAGACTCAGCAGATGTCAGGTTCTCAGAGTAGTTCTCCAAGTTGTTGATCGTGTACTCAAGTCTGTTCTGGATAGCACCGAGTAATGAACGCTGTGCAGATACATTCTTGATTGCGGACTGAATCTGCTTGATTGCTGCGGATGCTGCCTTTGCAGTAGATACGGATGTCTTTGTCAGACCCAACTTCTTAAGTGAAGTACCACTGATCGCAATCTTAAGCAATTCACCCTGATTAGCACCAACCTGAAGGTTCTTACCACTCTTCATTGTACCATTCAGTAACTTCGTTCCGTTGAACTCAGCCTTCTTGGTAATAGAGCAGATCTCCTGCTTCAGCTGTGAAATCTCATCCTGAATTGTCTGACGATCTTCTGATGCGTTAACATCATTACGAGCTTTGATTGCCAGCTCACCCATTCTCTGAAGGATAGAGTGAATCTCGTTCATGTTACCCTCTGCTGTCTGGATCAGTGAAATACCGTCCTCAGAGTTCTTAACAGCCTGGTTCAAACCACGAATCTGATTTCTCATCTTCTCAGAAATAGAAAGTCCTGCTGCATCATCAGCTGCACGGTTAACTGCATAACCAGATGATAACTTCTCAGTAGACTTAGCTACAGCTTTCACGTTCTGTCCTAACATTCTGTTAGTGTTTACTGCTTGCATGTTGTGTTGTACTACCATAATAAATTCCTCCTTGAATATAATGCCGCTTCCCTGCGACATGTACTAGCGGTCACCCGCCGTAAATGGTTTCTATAATATCTTCCAATTGGAAGTTATTACCATGCATTTCAATATGTAATTGTATATTACTTACATTATATATATCGGAAACTGCTTTTTAATATTAACACTTTTTGTGATTTTTTTAAGAAAATTAATATCGTTTTCCTTTTTACAATATATAGGTATTTACTGTTTTTTATCCACAAAATATGCATCCATAACTTTGGAATTATTCATTGTCTTAAAATAATTGTGCGCAACATTTGCCTGGTTTTTGGAAGTGGAATACTCTGACCGGACTTTGGAAAACAATACACTGAAACGATTCCGGTTTCTCTCTTCTAACACCTGGATTTCATTGGCTATTTCCGTACAAATGCGGATACGCTCCTGCAATGCCAGAACATCCTGTTCATACTTTTCGATATTATTCCGTATCTCCGAGCCGACACGATCATAGACAGACTGAAACCCTTCATCCAGATAATTAATTCTTGCTATCTGGATTTCCTTTTCGTTCAGGGTTTTTTCCATCTCCTCTGGTGAATAAACCTCCTGCTTGCTGATCTGCTCCTGCTCTTTGGTAATCTCAAGAATCTTCCGCAGCGTCTCTTCTTTTTTTGTTATCGTATCGATTAAAACCTGAACATAATTGTCATCCATTCTCTTACCTCATTCCTGACTGCGTGGATCCTTTGCTGTTCGCATCACCTGTTTCCAAATATCCCGCAGTTCCCGCAACTGCACCAATACCTCTGCAATATCCGCCGGATCCTTGGAAACATTTGCCGCCGTCATCCGGTCAAATATAAAAGTATATATAATATCAAAATCCTTTGCCACCGGATAATCAAAATTCAGTGTGGTCTTTAATTCAACAATAATGTTTCTTGCCTTCTGAATATTCAGATTCGCTTTCTCGATATCCTTTTTTTCCATTGCCATCTGGGCAATATTACAAAACTTAATTGCGCCTTCATAAAGCATCAATGTAAGCTCTGCCGGAGTTGCAGTGGTTACCTTATTGGTTCCATATGCTGCCATTGGATTATATGCCATGTCTTCACCTCATACGTCATTAATCTGTATTCCAAACCTATCATAACCTGTTCAATGCCGGGAAGGAAGGATTACAAACCCTCCCTTCCCGGCTGTCTCCCTGTATGATCAACCACCAAATAATTGTGAGATATAAGTCTGTTGAGACTGAAGCTTCGCCAGAGCAGTCTCCATAGCTGCAAACTGCTTATAATATTTGTCTTCGACTGCCGTTGCCTTATCCTGCAATGTACTGACTCTGTCCTTATAATTACTAATCTCTTTATCAAGCTGCTTATCATTATAAAACGTCAATGCGCTGCTTAACTCTTTATTGCTGTTCATTGCCTTTAAAAGATTATTATACATCTCTGTACCCAGAGTGGACAAAGTTTTCTCTACTGCCGATGGATCCTTGTTAATAGCTGCCATCAGATCATTATCAAAATCCATAAAGTCAGCATCATCTTCATCACCATAAATATGAAGCTTTCCTCTTTCTGTATAGGTGCTTGTATTAATCCCAAAAGAGGTTAATGCATAATTCTTTGTTGTTCCATCTGACAGGGTAACAGAAACCTGCTTATTCAAAGTAGAGCGCATGCTGGATAACAGGGAACTGATGGTATCATCTCTTCTTAACAGGGATGCTTTAATAATTCCTTCCCATTTCTCAATTTCCTCATCGCTCATCCCTTTCTTTTCATCTTCCGTCAGCGGCTCATAGTCCTTTACTCTGGCAGCATTATACAATGTATTCATCTCTTCAATTAATGTATTATATGACTTGACAAATTCTTTTACTTTGTCATAGATTCCTTTTGAGTCTGTGCCAACGTTAAAGGTCTGTGTCTCTCCCTCCTCCATTGCCTCAATCGTAAGTCCATTAATGCTAAAGGTGGAACTTGCCTGCTGATACCGCACGCCATTATATTCGATCACGGCATCCTTCGCATCGATACGCCCTTCATCACCCACTTGTAAATCAAGACCCAGTTTTGCTAATGTATCAGCATCCGAATCAATGGTAAACTGGTTTGCTTCACCTGTTCCCTTGGAATTCAGATAAAATCTTCCCTGACCGGCATCATAATTCGCCTCAATGCCGAGCTTTGCCATCTGGTCAGCCAGACCCTTTAATGTCGTTTTGCGGTCTACCGTAATGGCATTGCCGTTTACCTTAATCTCTGTACCTTCTGCGATTCCCAGATCAATCAATTTGGTATTCGCTGTCACGCTTGCGCCCGTAGCCTCAACTTCCTGATAAAACCCAGTACCGCCACCGATTATGGTAACAGGATCCTTCTCCGCATCACTTGTCTTAGGCTCAATTAAGGTTCCTTCCCCGTCTGTCGTAATTCCAAAAATCTTAGCAGTGCTGTCATCCGCTGCCGTCACATGCACATCATATCCGCCTGTAAAGCTGGTTACCGTCTCTCCGGTATCATTCTGAATCTCGGTTGCTATAGCCGACTCATTACTCATGCGGAAATTGCCTGCGGCAAAATCCACTTTAACGCCGGAGCCATTTAACTGTCTGTTAATATTTGCAACAATATCATCTACGGTAGCATCATCACCCAAAGCATTGCCATTCTCATCAATGCCGGCTTTCACAGTGTATTCCACTCCGTTTGCAGATACTTTAAACTCCGCATTCTTTAACTGGTTCCCAATGGAATTGCCAATGTTGTCTTTCAGATCAGAAAGCTTCATTGTTCCATCCACAGCAGCTTTATAGGAAGTTGCAGTATATGTCTTGTCGTTAAGTTTTTTGCCGGTCCACATCTGTGCAGTAGCCGTGCTGACTACCTTTACCTTGTGTGTACCATTAACCGCACCGCTTCCTGCCGTTACTTTCACACCGGTCAAATTGCCCGTTGCCGCCTTAGCCCTATAAGTGGATACACTTCTGAATGTAGACAGCGCTCCCTTATAAAAATCCATAATCTTGGTATTCAAAGAAGCCCAAGCTTCCTTTTTCCATTCTAATTTTGTCTGCTCTTTCTTTACATTATTAACCTTTGTCTGATAAGCCTCGGATAACTGGCTTACAAGCGTTTCTGTATCTAATCCGGATACCAGACCTGTCATTCTTATTCCTGCCATACAATCTCCTCCTTATCTCTTCTCATCCACTAAAAGACCTGCAAGTTCCAATGATTTTGCAATTATATCTAAAGTCTTCTCTGGCGGAATCTCTTTAATTACTTCATCCGTCTCAGAATCTTTAACAGTAATCATAATTCTGTTTGTCTTCTCATGAAGCTTAAACTCACACTGTGTATGAGTCAGTTTAATCTTCTTGTTGATTTCAGAGACTGCATTCTTGATTTTCTCCGGAGACACTTCAGAAAGGTTCTTACCTTCATCTTTTGCATCATCCTCTTTTTCCTGCCCATCCTTTGGCTCATAGCCAGACTGTCTTCCTTTAACAGGCACAACCTGCTGTTGTTGCTTAACTTGTGGATTTTCACCACTATCTACAGCAACCGGCTCGCTAACCCTGTTCACCTGGCTTACTACATTTGACTTAATTGCTTCGATCGCCATTCTTATCCACCTCCATGTGAAATTCAAAACAAACATTTACTGCAAGGAGCCATATGCTTAACAGGTTGATTTTCTTTCATCCTGCCTGCATAACGGCTTTCAAAATACTTATGCATAA
Source organism: Clostridium sp. (assembly GCA_023664325.1). GTDB lineage: Bacteria > Bacillota > Clostridia > Lachnospirales > Lachnospiraceae > CAG-590. The sequence continues at coordinate 49,145 of JAMPFS010000003.1, read as the reverse complement.
ATATTCCTCAATAACTTTATCGGTCATTACTCATCTATATATTATAACCTTTTGCTATTTTTTTCAAATAATTTTGAATATTTTTTGCAAAGTATAAAAAATACTATCTTTCCAACATATTCTACCCGATTACTGGAATAACTTTTTCAGGCTTTCCTGAACCGTATCAGCGGCAGCTTCCTTGTTCGCTTCCCGAATCTGTGCATACACTTCTTCCCGGTAAATCGGCACAGATTTCGGAGCCGTGATACCAATCTTAACCTGCTCTCCTTTGACCTCAAGTATTGTGATCTCAATATCATTCCCGATCATAATAGATTCATTTTCTTTTCTGGATAATGCCAACATATTATTCACCCGCCTTTTCTTTCATTTTTTGTACGGATTCATATACATTGAATTTTACGGGATAATCCTCATTCTCCACAATCAACTGCACGCCCTTTTTGGTAGAAGCATTGATAATAAAAGGCGCTTTCATATTTGCTGTCACCTTTTCCATATCAGAAGGCACCGTCAAGGCAAGCAAAAACAACAAATCCTCATCCACCGGATTATCAAGCGGTATCAGCAGTTCATCCTCAATCATTGGAATATATTCATCAGTAATTGCCAACGGGTCAATCACCGGTAATGCCAATGCCGGTTCATCTAACGACTGCAGCCAGCTGATTCTTGTCTCACTTTTGTCGTCCTCATCATACATAATCGCATATTTTTTAAAATCTTCAAATCCAATGATTCCATTCGGAAATTCAAGGATTTTATCATCATCCAATTCGACCTCTCCAAAAAATTTTGTCAATACCTTCATATTTCTTCTCCTTTCACAAGCAATTACTCTAGGTAATTGCGAAACTCTGTTTTTGCAACTGCCCGTTGTACAATATAGACAAATCAACGCAGGCACGCTTTCGCTGCTTGTCGCTCGCAGCAGTGCTAAGCTCGAAAAAACCTCGCTAAACACTGGCGGCTCCAAAGCACCTGACTTATGATATTGTCTATATTGCACAGCTAGGTTTTTGAAATTGGGCGTTTCGCAATTGCCTAGCAATTACTCTGTTGCAGCGCCGTTAAGGGCTGAATATAATAGAGTCAAAGAATCCGGTTCTCCGCCACAAGCGGCTTCAAACGAACCGGATTCCACATAGCACCTGTCTCAGTGTAACATTTTAGAGATAATCCAGCAGCGTCTTTTGCACCACATTACTTGTCGTTGCCAAAGCCGACTCATACACAAGCTCTGCCTGGTAAAGTTCAAGCGCCGCTTCCTCTGTCTCAACATCCTCATTTGTAGACTTGAGTTCTTTAAAATTATCCAACTGTTCTGTGACACGGGTCTGAATCAGCTCCAACTTGGAATAATTCGTGCCGACAATTGCCTGTTCTGCGCTTACATCATTCATAAAATTCTGGAAATTTGTCATATTTCTTCCAAAAAGTTTCTGCATATCTTCGCGCTTCATGGCAAGCTCCACATCCGCATCCTCTAACATTTTATTAATCTGTGCAACAGCATCCTCATCATCCATGTACTTCGGATCTGACAAGTAACCTTTTAACTTTGTGATTGCGCTTTCAATATCCAATACATTCTGTACTGCTGTTGCCATATCATCTATATCATTGCCGATATCATGGGTTATAATATTCCGCCCCTCGGCATTCACGGTAATATACTGGTTGAAATTAACCTCGTACCGAATCGGCTGTCCTTCATCCGTCACCGTATATTCCGTTTTCTTGACAGATCCATCAGATGCTGTCTTATACTGCTTGCAATTAAAATACATCTCCGGACGCAAATCCCCTACTGCAAAATCAGACTTATTATAATTTGCAGTCAGGCTCTGCGCATCCTTTATGGAATCATAAATCTTATCTCCAAAGACAATCTCCCCTGTCTCCGGGATATAATGAATCTCGTCTTCACCGACGTTATAATAGTCTGCGGAATCTGCAACAGACATAACCTTCATAGCCGGCAATGTAATCGCATTACCATCTTTGTCCGTTGCGGTAAGAGACAACTTATTTTCTTCGGAAGTCCCATCCACTGTTACTGTTAAGTCCCCACTGTCTAACCTGTCATACGCAAGCTGTATGGTATAAGCATTCGCCCTTGTTGGTGATGTATAATCTACGGCATCCGGATCACTCGGATCCTTCAAAATATTATCCAAGTCACTCACATTAATCTCATTCAGCACCACGCTTTTTGACTGGATCTTATCCGGTGAAAGCTCCTCTGTAATACTGTATACCATTCCGTCTTTCGCCGCCTCATTCTGGAATATAAGATTCGTCTCTGTCTTATAACCGGAAAAAAGATATCTTCCGGCATAAGTCGTACCACCTTCACTATAGATTCCATCCTTCAGGGATCGGAGTTCATTGATGATTTTATTTCTGTCACCTGTACTAAAGGTATCATTTGCCCCCTGCTCTGCATACTCATACACGCTCTGCATACGGCTAAGAATATTCTCGATAGATGACTGTGTCGTATCAAGCCAGGACAATGCATCCTTAATATTCTTGTTCTTGTATTGGTCTAACTGATCACAGGTTGTTCGGAGCTTAAGCGCTCTGATTGCAACAACCGGATCCTCTGAAGGCGCTGATATTTTCTTGCCTGATGTAACCTGCTCATTCAGCCTGCTGACTCTCTGCATGGATTTTTGCATATTACGCAGCGAACTGCTTGTTACCATATGATTCGTTACCCGCATTGTCTCTCTCCTATCCGGTTACTCCGTTAACCTCACATAATAACTGTTATATCCTTATAACAGCTGATATTTTCAGCCGGACATCCTGCGGTATCAAGAACCTCATGTCCTGCCCGCAAAATACTATCCACTACTCAATATATCGGCACATCAGCCGGTCTGGTTAATAAGCTTATCATAAACCTCATTCATAACGGATATAATCTTACATGCCAGATTATATCCCTGCTGATACATAACAAGGTTCGCTGCCTCTTCATTCGTATCAACAGACGAAATTGAAAGTCTCTGGTTGTCAATCACAGTTGCCACTTCTCCCATATTATCCGCAAAAGAACTATATTTCTGGATATCCACAGCCAGTGATGTTGTGACCGACTGTAAAAACTGTGCTACGGTACCCTGGGAATACATATTACGGTCATCAAATCCCGCAATTATCTTTTCCAAAACACCCTTTGCATCCAGGTTGCCCTGTGCAATATCTTCTTCGTAAGACACAACCACCTTGTTCTGATCAGCCTTTATGGTCTGGTTCACAGACCAGTTAAGGGCGGTCAACCTGTAGTAGCTGGAATCACTGGAAAGTAATTTGGTCGGCGCCGGCGTTCCCTCCGGTGCTGTCAGCACAAAATCTTTGCCTGAAAGATCCATCGCCGTAAAAAAGTCTAAACCCTTGTCGCCATTGGCATCTACACCTGTCGTAAATATATCATTCATATGATTGGACAATACCCTGACAAACTCATTTAACTCTGTCATATAGTATGGGATTCCCTTGCAGTCAATCGCATCACCCATACTTGCCGGTCTGCCTCCATCAATGCTTAAATCAAGCTGCGCCGGTTCCCGTCTTCCTGTCTCGGAGGTAACTGTCAGATTCTTGAACACAAAATTATTGAGCTTTCCATCTGCATCATATTCTGCTTCCCAGCCCTCATAGTAATACTCCTTGCAATTCAGAGTAATAACGCCTTCCATTGGAAGGTTCAGTTTATCAACACCAATTCCCTGATCCAGCTTGATGGTTACCGTGGAGCCATTGGCAGTTCCCATCTCCATATTCTCAATTGTTCCTGAAAACGGATTAAAATTATTACCATCCCGAACTTCAAACAATCCCTTTATCCGGCCGGAAACATTACTGGAATTAAAATCAAACCGCTCTCCCAAAGATTCGTTCAAACCAACCCAGTATACGTCATACAGGCCACTGATATCACTTTGATTTATCTTTTCTTCCCTCGCCGCTACTTTGAGCTGTTTACATTCCATGTCATCCACAAGCAGCGTTCCGCCAATCCGCACCTCATATGTAGTGGCGCCGGAGTCCTCCGCATCCGGTCCTTCTCCATATTTGATTGGAGTCTCTATAATAGTGACATTTACAAGTTCCGACAACTGATCCACCAGCAATTCTCTCTGGTCTCTCAAATCATTGGCATTGCCATACCGCGTCTCAATATTCCGAATCTCCTGGTTCAACGTGAAAATCTGGGTTGAAATAGAATTAATCGTGTCCACATGGAGCGCAATCTCATTATTGATATCTTCCTGGGTATTCTGATAATTTGTTGCCACCTCGTTAATCAAATCCGTAAAATTACCGGCTGATTGTGTAAAAGCAGTACGGTATGTCGCATTCGCAGGGCTTGACGCCAGATTCTGCAATGCCGCATTTAACTGTGCCAAAACCTTCGTATAACCGGTCTCTGACTTCTGCTCATTCAAATAGGTTTCAAGCTGTGACAACTGTTCATTAATTCCATTATATTCATTGAGGGATGAAGCTGCCGCACGGTATTTTGTATCGTAATATATATTCCGGTACTGCTCAATCCCTGTTGTCTGCACACCTGTACCCATCATGCCATACGAGCTTCTCACCCGAAGCGCCGGGGCTGCCTTTGAAAGTACATACTGTCTGGAATACCCGGTCACATCTGCATTTGAAATATTATGTGCTGTTGTGTTAAGCGTTGCCTGATAGTAATTAATTCCAGACACACCTGTATTTAATCCTAAAAATGTTGATGGCATCTACTCTCACACCCTTTCTCATCCGCCAAGCTTATTAATCAAATGCTCTACCATCTCTGAAACCACTGTAAAATATCTCGAAGATGCGTTATACCCCTGTTGGAATTTTATCAGATTTGCAAGTTCTTCATCCGTCGAGACCCCAACCACCGTCTGCCGCTGGTTATCAATCTCCAAAACCGACTGATTCTGCGATTCTGCGATTCCCGCATAAGTCTTGCCCTTATTTGCAAAATCCGCAACAAACTCTTTGTAATAACCCATATAATTTGTTGTAAACAAACTGTTCGGCCCGAGCGTTCCCATGTCCTCGTTCCAGATCTGAATCAACTGATCTGCCACATCCTGTAGCTCTTCCTGCTGCAAATTTGTAAGCGGCAGCAAACTCGGATTTTTCGTCAAGTCATCATTTACCTCTAAATGACCAAGAGAATAAAGTGACAAAATGTCATTCTCATCTTCCTCATTATATACCTGTACGGTAGCTGTTGTTCCATCTGCAAGCGTTACCGTCTGCTCTGTGTATCGCGGGCAATTTGAACGGACAAATAATTCCGTTCCCTGCACCCTGTTTGCCTCACCCATTCCATAGCCTGCTTTTTCCTCGTCCAGAACCTGAATGGTGCTTCCATCCTGTAGGGTAATCTCCTTGTTCGGACAGAGAACATCATTGATTCTCGTCACAATGCCATGTATCAACTGGTCAAACTGTGCAATAATATTGCCTACCGTATATGGCTCTAAATATGTATTATAATATTCCCGATCCTTTACAAACTGTTCATAATCGGTTTGATACTGCGCATAATCGGTCTGATACTGCGCAAGCGCATCATCATAATCATCATCCGATGCATAATCTGCACGCACCGGTTTCACCGGCGTCTCCGGCGCAATCGGAATATCCGTATAATTCGGTATCCAGTCACCTCTCGACATGATAATGCCCTTTAACGAACCGACATCATTTCCATTATCTGAACTTGGCACTCTGTCCAAAGCAAATACATCATCCTGGTCATCCGCCCAAACCGGCTTTAAATACTCACAGGCCTCACTGACCTGAACGGTTTCCATTTTGTATACACGGTCCATGCTGACTAATGCCCGGCGCTCTGCATACACATCTACCTGTCCGTTATGATTCTCCTTATAGGAAATGGAAATCAGCCCGCCTAACTCATCTAATGCTGCATCCCGCAAATCTCTGTAATCATTTGCGCTTTCAATTCCCGCAGCCTCCACCGTCTGAATCTTATCATTCAACTCATAAATGGTATTTGCCAGTTCGTTAATCCGGGTTACCTGATCCTCAATCTCCTTGTTCAGATTCATCTGGTAAGTAGTAAGCTGGTTATAAATTTTATTTGCCTGGTCAATAAATGTGACCGCACTGGCAATATATGTGCTTCTTGGAACGATATTGTTGGATTCCTTTTGCAGTTCCTGCGCCGCTGTCCACAAATTCTGCATATACTTACGGAAGCTGCTGGTATCCTCCTCCTGAAAGGTCTCTCCAAAATAATTCTGTACTTCCCTCACCACATCATACTTTGTCTGGTAAAACTCTTCCCGTCCAAACTCTTCCCTGTAGGCTACATCCAAAAAACGATCCCTTACAAGACGGACATCCTGAATCTTGGTTCCAAGACCTGCCTGATTTCTTCCAAATGCAGTCGTACCAAGCCTTGTATATGTCATATCCGAAAGAAGAACCTGCTGTCTGGAATATGTGTTATTCCCGGCATTCGTAATGTTATGTGCAGTTGTATTAAGCGCATATTGATGGGACTGCAAGCCGGATACTCCGACATAAAAATTACCCATTGTTCCTGACATATTACTTCTCCTTTCTATCTATCACTGCTTCGCATCAAAGGAAGAACTGCTTCCCCCAAGCGTTGCGCCACTGTATGATTCTTTGTTGTAATTTGCTGTCTCCGGAGCCTGATTCATAGACTGAAGCAGATTAATCGAATACTCCGTCATCTCTAATGACTGCTGCAGCAAATCCCGGTTGTGAATGCTTACCTGCTTTAATTCTTCAACCTGTTTTAACATCCTGTCTCTTACAATAATTAAAGGATGCTGAAACTCCGGCTGTTTCTCCATCAACGTAATGACTTCCGAAACAGTAATCGTCTTCGCATCCTTGCCTAGTACTGTTGCAATCTCAGAAAGCGACTGATCTCTTTTATGTGACACTGATGTTATCCGGTCAACAATCGCCTGCTCTCTCGCATTGGATTCCTGAAGCCTCTCCAATTCATTGGCAACAATTGCCGGTGTTTTTGCCATCGACTCCTTCGTGAGTTCCTCATACAGGCTGCTCTCTTCTTCCAGAGTCGCAATCAAATTCTCAATTAAGCTAGCCATCTGATTCTCCTTTACCAATCAAATGTCCTAAACTTCGGAAGTGTAAACACTTCCGAAACTAAAAGGATTTCTCATCATATGCAGCCATAAGCTTATCTGCAAAGCTCTCTGCACTCACTTGATAGGTACCATCTGCAATGCTTGCGCGAAGCGCATCCACTTTGTCCTGTCTTACATCCGGCACAGAACTAAGTGCATTCTTGGCGATCTGCATGTCTTTTCCGACTGAGGAAAAAGATACCTGGTCTAATGTTGACGAAGCGCCTGCCTGATTAGAGTTGTATTTCTGCTTTACCGGCTGATTGCCATATACCTGGGCAACCTGGTTATACATACCAATTCTCATCGCTCATCATCCTCCTTAAATGCCATTTCGGTGACCCACCTATGGCAGTTTGCTATAACCTTTTATTAACAGGTTCATTAAATATATCGGTTTCTTTTTCCAAAACATTATAGATAATTTAAAAATTTGTTATAAAAATCAGGAACTACCGGTCTAAATATCTGATTTTTGCCGCCTCTCTGTGCTTCTTTGCCACAACGGAATCATCCATCTTATACATATCATCCATGGAACCGAGAAGCTTGTCTTTACACTGCTGGCAATAGCGTCCGCTCTTGATGATCCTGCCACAGCTCTCACAATCAAGACCGACTCCGGACTCCTCTGAAAATGCAAGGCGTTCCTCCCGAATCCAGCGGCGGATCTGGTTTGTGCTGACATCATTTGCCTTCGCAACCTCGTTGATGCCCTCTTTCGGATTCTCTCTGATATATTCTTTTACTTCAATAAACTTTAACTCTAATGCATCCTTACAGGCGCTGCAAATGGATGGGCCTGTCAAATAATTAAATAATCTCTTACATTGCTTACATGTTCTTACTTCCATAATTTTGTCCTCCTTTTCATACATTTATCCGGCATAGCCTTTTCCAATCGCCATGCTGATATAGTATACCTCTTCTGTTCCTGCCTCCAACAAAACTTTCGCGCACGATTCAATCGTTGCTCCGGACGTATAAATATCATCCACAAGCAGGACTCTCTTTAATTTTATCGCATTCGCGCCCAATTGGAAAGCATTTTTTAAATTTTCCATACGTTTCCTGTCATCCAATTCTTTTTGCGGTCTCGTCTCCACTACCCGCAGCAGCTGTTTTTTGTACACCGGAATGCCAATCCGCTTTGAAAATGCCTCCGCTAACAGTTGTGCCTGGTTATATCCACGCAGTCTCCGCTTATGTGGATACAACGGCACCGGAACCATGCCGTCTATATGAAGCTCCCTTATGGCCGCCCCATAATATCTATCCATGCATTCCGCAAAAAACACGGCATAATCCCGTTGGTTTTTGTATTTAAAATCATATAATGCCGACTTCAAAGGCTCTTCGTAAAAAAATACCGGGAATCCGCGCTTATAGCTTTTGGGCAGCCGCATGCAGTCCATGCAGTATTCCTCTTCTTCTGCCTCCAATGTTTTTCCGCATTTCATGCAATGCGGCGCTTCTACGCTCCGAAGCTTTTTCAGACAGCCGGGGCATGCCCGATTCCCCTGATAACGCTGCGCCTGTCCGCAAAACGGACAACACTTTGGATAAATCAAATCTAATAAACTGTTTTTTATTTTATACACCCCTTATCAAGTTCGCATAATCTCTCTGAAAGAGAGGAATAGCGTTTTTGCTCATCATTATTCCGAATCATATTCTCCACCAGATTCCCATTTCCCACAATAACAACACACTGTTTTGCCCTGGTTACCGCTGTATATAACAAATTTCGGGTGAGTAAAACCCTCGGCCCGGAAAGCAGCGGCATCACGACAGCCGGATATTCACTACCCTGGGATTTATGTATCGTAATCGCATACGACAGCTCAAGTTCATCCAATAAATTGTACGGATAATGAACCTCCTTATCATCATCAAACAACACGACAACCTCTTCATTATAATCGTCAATTTCCCGAATGATGCCCATGTCGCCATTGAAAACGCCAACGCCCTCTTCCACCTTGAATCTTCCTTTTTCGCTGTAAATGCACCACTCCAGCTTATAGTTATTGCGAATCTGCATGACCTTGTCACCCTCCCGGAAAATGACGCCATTGTTTCGCTCCTTTTCTTTTTTTCTTCCATCTGGTGGATTTAATACCTTCTGAAGGGATGCGTTTAAATGGTCAACCCCCAGCTCCCCATTGCGCATCGGCGTCAATACCTGAATGTCTGCACCGGCGCATCCTACATAAGGCGGCAGCTTTTTTGTCAGAAGCTGTCCTGTTTCCGCAATGATATCCCTGGTGTTCTGCCTCGGCAGATAGAAAAAATCTTTGCTCTTATTATCCATCCGAATCGGTTCGCCCTTGTTAATTTTATGCGCATTGTCCACAATGGCGCTGCCCGCCTCCTGACGGAAAATTTTATGAAGCGCCACCACCGGCACACAGCCGGAATGAATCATATCTTTTAACACATTGCCGGCGCCGACTGACGGAAGCTGATTCTCATCGCCTACCAGAATAAGATGCGTACCCGGTACAATCGCCTGCAACAATGCATGCATCAAAGACAAATCCACCATTGACATCTCATCAATAATGACAACGTCTGTCTCCAACGGATTAGATGCATTTCTCTCAAAGCGGATTTCACTATTGCCCGTCTCTTCGGATACACCCCCGTTCAGTTCCAGCAGCCGGTGAATGGTCTGAGCCTTATAGCCCGTGGTCTCCGACATGCGCTTTGCCGCACGACCGGTCGGCGCTGCAAGCATAAGCTCAATTCCCTCCAGCTCAAAATATTTGATAATCGCATTAATTGTAGTTGTCTTTCCGGTACCCGGTCCCCCTGTGACTACCAAAAGCCCCTGACATGCCGCCTGGCGAACCGCTTCTTTTTGCTCTTCCGCCAACACGATATGCTCATCCTGTTCAATGGAAGCAATTGTTTTATCAAGAGATGCATCCAAAACTCCCACCGTGGACTTATTCTCCAAAAGCATTCTCGCCACATCCAGCTCCCGGTGATAATGACCGGATGTATATACAATGACCTCGCCATCCCTTTCCCGGAAAACTACCTTTCCCTCCACCTGCAAGTTCATAAGCTGTGTCTCTATAACCTGGTCTGCCACAGCAAATTCATTCTCATAACCATAATTCTCCGTTCCGGAGCCGCTGTTACTCTTTGCAAGCAATTGTCCTGTCCAGTTTACAAGCAGTTTCTTTGGCAGGTAAATATGACCCAATCCGGTAGCCTGGTTCAGTGTATAAATAATGGCTGCACGGATACGAAAATCGGATTGCAGCCCAATGCCCGCCCGCATTGCAATGGCATCCGCCATCTTAAACCCCACGCCGCTGATATCCTCTGCAATCTGATATGGATTGTTTTTTACAAGCGTATACATTTTCTGCCCATACTCAGCAAAAATTTTCACCGCCAGATTCGGGGAAATTCCAAAATCCGAAAGAAACATCAATGCCTCCCGCATAGCCTGTTTTTCAATAAACTGGACTCCTATTTCATTCGCTTTCCGCTCGGAAATGCCTTTGATCTCTGCTAACCGCTCCGGCTCCTCCTCAATAATCCGAAAGGCATCCTTTCCGAATTTTTTCATAATCCGCTTCGCCATGATTTCTCCAATGCCCTTAATGACCCCGGAGGCTAAATAGCGCTCCATGCTGACTAAATCATCCGGCATTTTTACCTCATACTGCGAAACCTTAAACTGCATGCTGTAATTTGGATGTTCTACATACTCACCCTTTGCCAGAATATACATTCCCTCTTCAATTCCGGATAAGTAACCCACAAATGTCTCATCTTCTCCATCATCCGTCTCTACCGCAAAGACAACATATTGATTGTTCTCGTTTTTATAGATAATCTTTGAAACAGTTCCTTTTCTCTCCACGCCAATTCTCCAACTGTTTTTTGTAAATCATTCCAAAAAAATACCCTGAAACACAAGCACGAGTGTTCCAGGGCATCATATTCGCAATTATTGTTCTTTCTTAGACATTGCCTCATTGATATCGTCTTGTGTCAAATCCCCATTGTTTATCATCTCGGCAATAAATTCACATATATCATTGTGATTCCAAAAACTAACATGGTGCTTATAAAGCTTCTGCTTATAAGCAGCTTCTGAAATCAAAATCTTATAAGTGTAAATCTTTCCGTTTCTTTGAAGTCTTAAATAATCCTTGCGAACAAGTTTTGCAAGAAACGTTGAAACCGTCTGCGGCTTCCAATCTTTACCATAGTAACCATTAACTCTGTCAACCACGTCTGAAAGTACAGGCTCTTTGCGACAATCCCAAATTGATTTCATCACAAGCTCTTCACTCTCAGTTAACTTCTCGATTTTCATAGTCTTTTCTCCATTCTTTTTTAAATTCTTATATACCATAGTTCCTCTTCATTTGTTCGAAAAGTTGGTTTGCTAAACCAATCCCTTCTCCCTGGTTTGCAGCTTCTTTTGCGTATGCCTGTATCTGCATATCCCCAAAATACTCCATATACTGGTTCGCACTGCCGGATTCATCATCATCTGCTTTCATGATGGTCTTTTCCATCCCTTTGTAAATCTGTTCGATAAAATATGCTTCAAACTCTTTACAGGCAGATAACAACTGCTCCTCTGTCGCATTTTTGTCCACCTTGTTCAAGGTATTCTCCAATGCATTTGCCGATGCTTTAGAGGCATTGACATAATAATCACTTGTATTAATTCCTGTCATATTTACGACCACCTCCAAAAGTATCTATACTATAGATATCATATCTAAGGAAATTTGTCAATAACATATTTCTTAATTTTGCAATTATCGTCTTAAATTATTTGCCTGCTCCAACATTTCATCGGATGCCTGAATGGCTTTAGAGTTCATTTCATAAGCTCTCTGAGCCACAATCATGTTCACCATTTCATCCGCAACCTGCACATTCGACATCTCAATATATTTTTGATGAACCTTGCTCAAAACAAGCCCCGGCGTCGTACTTTCCTCTCTTGCAGCTCCGGAAGCCACTGTTGCCTGGTACATATTGCCACCGACACTGTCAAGACCGGCAGGGTTGTTAAACTGCACCAGACCAATCCGCTGGTTATACGCCTGCCCGTTCGCTGTCTGTGTAAGGGCAACCTGCTGTCCGTCTGCATCTTCCACAAACAAATTCCCATCCTGATCCACAACCAGCCCATCTGTCTTATATCCATTCGGAATAATAATTGTATTGTTATTCTGATCTAAAACAGGATTGCCATCAGAAGTGCAGAGAATCGTGCCTCCCTCGACCGGCTGTACGCTGAAACTGCCATCCCGGGTATAGCAGATTTCCCCATCTCTGTTCCTGACCTTAAAAAATCCATTTCCCTCAATTGCCATATATGTATTAATATCCACATCCTGTAGATTTCCCTGCTTGAATACAGTCGTAATGGATGCTACTCTTGTACCAAGACCAACCTGCGCAGGTACCGGTTTATTCTCGCCTGCGTTGTTCGTGGATGGCGACTGAAGCGTCTGATAGAGCAGGGACTTAAATTCCACGGTATCCTTCTTATATCCTGCTGTATTCACATTGGATAAATTGTTTGCTATATTATCTAAATTCGTCTGCTGGGCAAGCATTCCCGATGCCGCAGACCACAATGAACGCATCATAGTAACCTACCTCCTTATACTCTTCCAATCTCATTTACGGTCTTCTCTAAAGTGCCATCTACCGTCTGTATCATCCTCTGACCTGCTTCATAAGCCCTGGTAATGGTAATCATATCAACCATTTCCTTGATTACATTGGTATTGGACCTCTCCAAATATCCCTGATTCACTGTCGCTGTTCCTGCCTGCAATCCCGCTGCATCTGTTGCCTCATACATGTTCTCGCCATAAAGCAGCAACGCCTGTGGATTTGCGAACCCCGCAATCCCAAGAGTCGCTATCTGCTGCCCATCAACAAGCACATTGCCGCCTGCATCAAATGCCACATTGTTAGCTGTCTGTGCGCCTGGAATTTGAATCCGGTTCCCATTCGTATCCAACACATAATCTCCGTCCTTCGTAACAAGATAACCATCCGTGGTTACAGTAAAGGAACCGTCGCGTGTATATTTCGTACTGGTTACTCCCTGCTTGTTCGTTGTCTGAATCGTAAAGAATCCGTCTCCACTAAGCGCTAAATCATAGGTGTTTCCGGTTTCACGAAGGCTGCCCTGCGAGAAATCATGATAGGTTTCTCCAATCTTAACACCGAGGCTCATATTGCCAATCGCCACTTTATTACGGTGATACTGGTTATTATCATGAATCCGGATTGTCAGTTCATCATCAAAAGCCTGAGAAGTTACTCCCTGCTTCTTATAACCAGTCGTATCGGCATTCGCCATGTTATTCGATATTACATCCAGGCGCTTCTGTTCGTTTACCATACCGGTCCACGCTGTGTAAAGACCTCTTACCATCTTGTCAACTCCTTTGCTATTCCTCTTCTGCTACGCCACTTAGAAACTCAATATATTTGCCGGTTCCGATTGCCACACAGGTAAGTGGATCCTCTGCGGTCATCGTTGTGATACCGGTCTCTTCCTCAATCAATTCCTCCAAACCGTGAAGCAGCGCTCCACCACCTGTCAACACAATACCGCGATCTGCAATATCTGCTGCAAGCTCCGGAGGCGTCTTTTCAAGTACGGAATGAACAGCCTCAATAATCTGCTCTGTTACCTCCTCTAATGCCTCTACCGTCTCATCCGAAGTCACGGTAACCGTTCTCGGAAGTCCCGTCACAAGGTTACGTCCCCGGATATCCAACGTGAGATTCTCCGGACGGCGGTAACAGGTGCCAATCTGAATCTTAATCTCCTCTGCTGTACGTTCCCCAATCAAAAGATTATGCTTTTTTCTCATATAACGCACAATCGCCTCATCGAAGTCATCCCCTGCTGTCTTAATGGAAGTACTCACTACGGTTCCTCCCAGGGAAATCACTGCAATATCTGCTGTTCCACCACCAATATCCACAATCATATTGCCGCATGGTCTTGCGATATCAATTCCGGCTCCAATTGCCGCAGCTACCGGCTCCTCGATAATGGACACATCCCGCGCCCCTGCCTGGTAAGTTGCATCCTCAACCGCTTTTTTCTCAACTTCTGTAACGCCGCTTGGCACACACACGGAAATTCTCGGTCTTCTTCCGAAGAAACTCTTACCCACCGCTTTCTGTATAAAATACTTAAGCATCTTCTCTGTAACACGGTAATCGGAAATAACACCCTGCCTGAGTGGTCTTACCGCCACAATATTGCCCGGCGTTCTTCCAAGCATCATTCTCGCTTCCTCGCCAATCGCCTTGATGCGGTTGGTGTCACGGTCATATGCCACAACGGATGGCTCCTTTAGAACAACACCCTTCCCCTTTACATATACGAGAATGCTTGCTGTTCCCAAATCAATTCCTATATCTGAACTTGCCATATTCGTACTCCTTTCTTATATATCGGCATATTTTTATAGAACTTAACACCTTTTACTATAATTTTCTGTATCATAAAAAATATTAAGGTCACTTTTTATTTTTGCTCTTCTTAAGAATAATCAGACTGTAATCTCCATCAAAAGCATCTAAAGGTACCTCTACAATATTCATAATCTGATCCAGCTCTTTCATATAGCTTTGCCATTTTGTGACTTTTTTATTAGCAATAAATCGTTTCCGTACACCACCCATTTTTTTGTAGTGTTCCATCTCATCATAGACAATGTCTTTTGCAGCCATGCCAACCACGTCATATCCAAACAATTTACCCATTGCCTTGTTCGCATAAACGATATCCCCCGCACGGTTATCCTTCATGAACACAGCCTCACGGATATGCTCATAAACCTCTAGGAAACTTCCCTTTGAAATACCACTGTTGCGGTCTTTTCTGCCACGGAACAGCATGTCTGCAAACAGATTGCTTACCATAGCGCCAAACTCCATATCGCGCTCCTCAAACAAATGCGCCTTTACGGTATCCGCAAACACCATGTATCCCTTTACTTTATCCCCCACCATTAACGATGCAATCAGCATGGATTTTGCTCCCGAATAATAGAGCATCTCTTTGACAGATTCCTTCTGGGATGCGCTGTTCAAAGCCAGCACTTTCCTGTCACCCATCTGTTTCTTGTAATTCTTGTATTCCGCAGCCGACATTTGCATTTTGTCAAAAAATTCCAACTCTTCTCCTGTATGATTCCATGTGTAGTATTTTTCCGCATTTCCATTCTCTTTATTCTCAACATAGATGCCAATATTCGCAACATCCATGTAAAATGCAGCTTTCTGACAAATTTCGACAATTGCCGATTCGCCTTTTTCCACCATTACTTCCATAAGCTCGCTCATAAGTTTCCTTCCCTGCTGCTCCTTATCAAGCTGCATTTCTGAAAACTTCCGAAGCCTGCTCTCTCTCTCAGCTATCTCATCTGCATAAAAGCTTTTGGCAATCATATTTGCCAGTTTCCACTGCTTTTGCGCCATATCACCAAGAATAATAATCTCTTTATTGTTAAAATCTGTCAGCACCCAGTAAGCAGCCACCGTTTCCCTAATCATAAGCGGCGCAAATACCATGTGAACCTCTAACATATCCACGGTAAATGTCGTACTGATCGGAATAATCTGCTCCTTTACACGCTCTGATATTTCTGCAAATTGTTCCTTAAATTGCGGACGTTCCACCAAATCGTAGAACTGCCCCATATCCTTCATAGGACCCACCGGCTTTGTAATCAAATGTCCTTCTGTGTCCAGCACAACATTATAATAATCTGTCTGCCCATTTATCGCTTCCGTCAGCTCCTGAAGCCGTTCTAACACTTCCTTATCTGTCTGTTCAATAACCGGCATTTCAATCTCTTTGTTATCCGCAGGCATTACTTCGTCCGAAAAGCTTTCTCTTGCAGCAGCCAGCTCCTGTTCCATTATTTTCTGCTCGGTGATATCCGTCAGCAAAAATGAAATCTGTGCTTCACCATCCTCATTGCGGTTGACAGTAAGCTCATTGAGCACCCAGATCTGTTTGCCATCATCCCTCACCATACGATAGGTATGGACATAGTCCGTCACTCCACCGGCAATCGCCCGGTAAATGGTCTCAATCACCTGATCCCTGTCATCCGGGTGAATATAATCCTCCGTCAGCTTATATCCTCTTTTCAATGCCTCCACGTTCATGCCAACCATGCCTGCATTCGAGGAAATATAAGCAAGCTCCCGCTTGCCCGGCTTGTATGTCTTAACTAAAACCACGCTTTTCATCTTGTCAATCGCATGATTCAAATAATCACTTTCATTTTTGCGGTACATCTCATCCCGCAGATCGAATAGCAACAGCTCAATTGCCTCAAAATTCCCATATTCATTATATACATAATGTACATGGAGTCGAATCGGCACAAGTTCCCTCGCTTCCGTAAACATTCGACACTCCAACACAAGCGCTTCCTCATGCTTTGCAGCAGCCTGCCTTATAGCCTCTCTCACACGCCCTCTGTCCTGTTCACATACCAGCTCTATCAGAGAGATTTTGCTGTCATACAACTGCTCACTGGTATACCCATATACATTAATATTCTTGGAGGCAAACTCCACCCTGTAATCCTGCTCATGTTTTGCTACATATAATGACACAATTCCCGCCTGGGAAAGCACACGTTCCAACACAAGGCTCCCAAGCTTCATCTGTGATTCAAAAAGAACCGTGTAGACAAGCGTTCCATCCAAATCTATCTCATTTATAAGACCGCTGACAGCATACTCATGTTCATCTGCCACAAGCCGGAGCCTGTGCCACATAATACTTTTTCTGCTGTGAAGCATCTCCCAGAAATCCTTCTTTACCATCGTTCTTCCGGATTCCATCTGCAAGTGTTCTATCTGCTTGCCAATCACAAGCTCGGCTTCGTAATTGATATAAAGCACCTTGCCTGTCTCCGCCTCAAATATTACCATCGGGTATTCTATGCTTTCTGCAAACTGTTTGTAGCTAGCGATACGTTCTTTACTCATACTGATCTCCTACTATTTCTGACTGTTCATCCTGCTCATACGAGACAACTCCTATTGCTGGAATTTAATCTGTGGAATCTCATCATCTTCACTGTCAGCAAGAGCCGGATGCTCCGGCTGCTTGCCAATGCCGCCAAATGCTTTATCTGAAATCATCTTTGTCTCATTACATGCCCTCACAACGCCCTCTACAGATTCCATGAGGCTTGCCATATAAGTACTTACATTTTCACACTCCCGTTTCATGGAACCGCGGATGGTTACTACCTTCTCCCTTGCCTCTGAAAGCATCTTGTCTTTTTCCTCCTGCGCAGCCGTTAAAAGCTTGCGGCACTCGGACTCTGTCTTTGCACAGGACTGCTTATATTCCTCCTCTGCACGGACACGGAGCTTGTCTCTTTCCTCCTCTGCGCGGCGCATAATGTTGTTACTCTGCCTCTCGCTGTCTTTTAAAAGGTTCTGACTTCTATTCTCTGCATCCGTTAACATGTTCATACTCTCTGTCTTTGCGCTTGTTAAAAGCTTATCACTCTCCTCCTTTGCGGAAACCAGCATCTGCTTGCTGTTTTCCTCCGCCTCGGAAAGCATTTTATTACTCTTTTCTTCCGCCTCCTTCATCATAGCGGTACAGCGCTCATTCGTCTCTACCAGGGTTTTGGAGATTGCCTCCATTTTACTCGTGTAATCCTTTGCATTCTCCTCCTGCTCGGCGAGCTTTCTATTTGCCTTTTCCAATTCCTGCTGTAGGGATTCATTATATTTCTGCATATTTTCAATTGCCTGGTTATTCTCGGAACTCATACTGTCCTTGACAAGCTGCAAACTCTTCACGGTTTCAGAAAGCTTGCTGATGGTCTGCTTTAAATCGGCAATATCCTGCATATGCTCCTTTCGCATCTCTTCAATATACTGCTCTACCGCAACTTTATCATATCCACCAAAGGATACTGTTTTGAATCTTTCCTCTCTTGCCATGTTACCTTTCTCCTTTTCTAAATCCGCCCTTCGCATCACTCGGTCTCATGAGGGGCAACGATTGGGTCAACACCTGCATATAGACATTATTATTGCTATTATATCAACATTTTAATATAAATGCTACCTTCTTTTTTTTGAGTTTCCGTAGTTTTGTCCACATTTCCCTGATTTTGGTTATGCTGTTATCCACAACCTTCAAAAAATACCGCACCTCGTTATAAATTAAGATACAGTATCATCAATAGTATACAAAATAATTACACCTTTTCACATAAGATTAACAAGATTCTTAATATCAATTCCCGTAATATATTATCTCTTGAAATATTTTCTGAATTTCTTTTTCGTTCCTTATATTTTATTTTCCTTCTTCTTTTGCCCAATGAAAGCGTTATTTTAAGACATTTAAAAACCACCACACATGAATACATTAGCTAGGTGCCTGCATGCACATTTCCACAATGCACATAAATTTCCTCAAAATAAAACGAGCAACAGCCTTTTTTAATAAAAACCTGTTGCCATGTTTTTTATCCGTTCTTTTATTTTTCATTTCAAAGCTCTTTCAAAAAATGGTGTAGTAAACGCCCTATTCTAGTACGAAATCATGGATTTTACAACAAAGCAGAATCAGCCAGTTGCCAACACATATAACAAACTAACCTTTTTTCAATATATATTTTCATATATAGTGCCGTAGCTCCATTAGGTTTATTCAAATTAGCAAAAGTCATATGTTCAGACTTTTCATAATCTATTTTAAATCTACACCCTTGCCTTAAAATCATATTGCTTGAATGCATCCACTCAAATTCAGCCTCTGCATTTAATAACAATGAATCCGAAGGACTATTTTTGTATTTTAAAGTATATTGTATTTTTTTTGCAGTTTTAGCAAAAACTATTGCAGCCCTAGTGCCATAATAATTGCATTGAGTAATAAACAGTCCATTATTCTCAAAGCACTCATTACACACGACAACTAAATCTTTATATTTTGAAAAAGATTTAGGATCTTCCTTTCTTAATAAATTAAGTAAAGTAGCTCTCTCAATATCGTTACGGCATACAATATTTTTTATGGAACTATCAATAGGAAAAGAACCTGGAAAAACAATTTCAGCATGCCTATACTTTTTTTCTATGTCAATATTCTCCATATAACCATTTTTATATATCTGGGCAAAATTCAAACCAGAAAAAGCTTCTTCTCCTTGGTAAAGAACCCCTCCACCCCCTGCGAGTGATTGCTCGGAAAATTGTGTACCCTCCATACTTAATATGGTTTTAAGGTCAAACAGGAAAAAAATAGGCACAGGAACATTTGCATTACTATCACCACAATATCTTAACATAGGATGCTTGTATCCTTCATTGTGAAATTGCGTAGGTGTCAATGGTCTATAATAAAATCTAACACTTGATGTTGCCCCAGAATATGTCATGTCTATAACCTGTCTGCTTGCATTATCATTACTCATTAATTGCTTACGATTCGCATCAAATCGGCTATAAATTGTACCCTCTTTAAGAATTCCTATAGCATTTGAAACATCAGTATAATGAAAAGCATAACGAGGCCACCAACTAACGTTTGAACTAGTATTGCAATTTATACTAATTATTTCATCATATGTCATGCTACTCCTCCTTTACCAAATAAGTACGTCCCTTCCCTAATTCTAACTGATATCCTTTAAACATATTCTCTCCCTGTTCAGCCTGAATCTTTACCTGTTGTAGATATCCCATCCTTGTTAGGAAACTATAAAGCAACGCAATATCATCTTCTTTGTTTGTAGAGAATAATCTTTTAATACAAATCTCATCCCATATCTGGTGTACATTTTCTGTATCAAGTTCTATAATTTTTGAATCTTTTTCAAATGTTAATTTTTTTCCTTTCTTCCAATATGCTTTCCACAAATCTCCATTATGTTCAAATTCTATCGGCATAATAAGTGTGTGATAGCAAATCATGTCTTGAATTCCCGTAAACGATAAATCTTTAGCATTCTCTTTTAATAAATCATCCTTTTCATTTTGATATTTGTGTTCTGGCTTATTCAATTGACCTTTGCCTAAATAAATATAAACTTCTATCGGTAAATCCTTTAAATACTTTTCCATTAACGGTTTCACTTCATTCCAATTAAGTTCACCATTTCCGCATCCCAACTTTGGAAAAGCAACAGACGAAATATTATAATCGGCATATTTACGTACAAAAGCCATCAACCCTTTTTCAATATACTCCATTTTGGAGGAACTTCGCCAATGTTCTTTCGTCGGAAATTGAAGAACCCAGTGATCCGGCTCATACCACAACATTAGTTTTCCAATAACCAACTTATGCTTATCACACTGTTCTTTATAGTGTAAAAACATTTCAGGATAACGCTTTTTAAACTCTAAGGCAATTCCTTTTCCCATCACCCCTACTGTATTCACAGTATTAACCAAAACTTGAGCAGGACTACAAAATAAATCACCTTCTACATATTTCAGCATATTCAACCCTCCTATACCAATTTGATAATTTCGCCATTTGGCAATTCAAAATAACATATAACTTTTGTTCCTGTAGCCCTAGCTATCTCCTCCAATTCATCCAAAGTATAGTTGCCCCGTTTCATTTTCTGGGAAAATGCCTGTGGTGACTTATCAATTTTTTCACCGATTTCTGCAAAAGTCATGTTAGTTTTAACCGATAGTATTTTTAACTGTTCATCTATTCTCATACCATCACCCCTTATATATTATAAACAATTTTATTAAAAAAATCAACAATTCCGTTTATTTTTGAGTTTTTTCTGAAATATATGGAAAAATGATTGTCCGAATGGAAATCCTCTGCTATACTTTAGAAAGCGGATACTTAATTTTAAGCGGCTGGCAAATTTAAGAAGAAAGGTTAATCTGTTATGGATGACAAACCAAAAGGACTTTTTGACAACTTCACCCTGAAAATGATTGCCATTATTTGCATGGTAATTGACCATATAGGATATATTTTTTTAGAATCCGAAACAACGCAGTATGCTGTTTTCCGTGGAATCGGCAGAATTGCTTTTCCAATTTTTTGTTTTCTGATCGTGGAAGGTTTCCATCACACAAGGAGCCATGTAAACTATCTGATTCGCTTATGTATCTTTGCGCTGTTATCCGAGATACCTTTTGACCTGGCTTTCCGCGGAACATGGTTTGACTTATCACATCAGAATGTGTTTATCACGCTGGCTTTAGGTCTTTCTTCCATCTTTTGCCTGGAAGAAATGAACAACCGCCGCCTTTTCGTAATCCCACTGGTTATCATGTGGGGCGCCGCCTATCTGGTTCATTGCGACTATGGCATCGGTGGCGTTCTTTTAATCAATATGTTTTATCTCACCAAAAAAAGCCCATGGATGCGGCTTGTTCTGGCTGCCCTGATTATGTATATATTCTATGGGCCAACCGAACTGTTCGGCCTGATTGCCCTGCCATTGATTATGCTTTATAACGGGAAACGTGGCGCTTCACTGAAAATGGTATTCTACTGGTTTTACCCGGTTCACCTTTTGGTGCTGCATCTGCTTTCCGTGTATATCTTTTAGAAAGCAAAAAACATCTAAACCTTATATAACCCGGTTTAGATGTTTTTTTGGACTCTACATATTTTCAGCCGCATACTGGAGCAAATGGTTGTCTATGCTTTCAAACTCTAAGAACTGAATGGATTTCAAATCGACCTGCGCCCCCTCCATAGCACAGGCGCTGGATATGTCAAGACATTCTATTTTCACAATCTCATGCGATACTTCTTCAACATATCCGGTATATATTTCCTCAATGAAACCATCAATGGTGACGATCAAACCTGCATCTTGCGCATAACGCAATGCCTGCGTAAAAATACTGTCCTCTTTCCTGAACATATCTTTTTCAAAAGTGACCCACTCTTTGTATGTATGTTCCTGCCACCATTCCATATACAGATAAATTTTTTTCAGATACACCGTATCATACAATACCTTTTGAACAAAATCCTTGCTTATCACATAATATCCCGCTTCTTTCCCCTGTTCATCAATACTTTTCAATAGTATTTCGGTATCATTTTGTAAACAAATTGTTCCGACATTAAAGCTGTCTTCACTGTCTGTATACAATTCCAAAAGAGTATTTTCCCTATACTGCATAGCAACACCTACTTTCTTTTCTTCCATCCTTTTTGGGGATCTTTCTTTTTTTCTGTCTCCCTGCCAGGTCTATTTTTCTCCCCATCCACCCTCACTTGCTGCGTTTTACCGCCATCAGTAAAATCAAAACAACAACGCCAAGCAATACAATGGTTCCTCCCGGTTTCAAATTCCAGTAATAGGATAAAAGCAGACCGGCAACCGTAAACAACAAGGCAAAACACACCGAGTAAATCACCGTCTTTTTATAGCTGCCGGCAACCTGCATCGCACAGGCAACCGGAATTACCATAAGCGAGGAAACAATAAGCGCTCCCACACTTCTTGCCGCCACAGACACTGTGATTGCTGTCAGCAGTGTAATGACAAAATTGATCTTTTTTACCGGTACTCCGGCAAGCTCCGCCCCCTGCTCATCAAAAGTGATAAACATCAGCTCTTTATATAACAGTATAAAAGCCGCCACAACAATAACCGTCACAAGAATCACCATGATTACTTCTGTATCGGTAATTGCAACAATGCTTCCAAACAAAAAGGAATTAAATGCTGCGCTGTCTTCTACAAACCCGGACAAAACACTCGCCAGTCCGATTCCCACTGACATGATAATAGAGATCGAAATCTCTGCATATTTGGGCAGGGATTTGCGAATTGCCTCAATACTGAACGCTGCCAACACACAGATGCAGACTGCGCCGATAATCGGATTCACGCCCAGAATCAGCCCCATTGCCACACCGGCAAGCGAGGTGTGCGACAGGGCATCTCCAATCATGGAAAGCCTCTTCAACACCACAATTACACCGATTAATGGAATAATGACTGCAAGGAGGATTCCCACTAAAAATGCCTTTTGCATAAATGCATACTGAAAAATATCTAGCATGTCGTATCCTCCTTCTTTTTCGCCCCTTTATAGGATGCATCATAAGGCTCCTCTTTGGAAGTCCTTTGGTGATCCCTATTGTGTTTTTTATAACGATTGGGATTTGTGATAATCATTTTATCCCTCAGCACTTCATCACAGAGAATCGAAGATTTATCGGGATGCACACTTCCATTGCTGACATGATAAAAGCGGTTCGTGTACCGGGATACCTGCTCCATATTATGGGTTACCATGACAATCGTCATCCCATATTTATTGTTAAGCTCAAAGAGAAGCTCATACAGCTTCTGCCCTGCCTCCTTATCAATCCCCGTAAGAGGTTCGTCTAATACCAGTAATTCCGGACTGCTGATTAATGCCCTTGCAATCATCACCCGCTGCTGCTGCCCGCCGGATAGCTCTGAAAGCATGCGTTTCCTATAATCCTGCATGCCAACCAGTTCCAGAGTCTCTGCCACCTTTTTCCTGTGTTCCTTCTTTGGCAGATGAAACATTCCAAGCTCTGCATACAGACCGGTCATCACAACCTCCTCCACATTCGCCGGAAAATTCACCGCGCCGGAAAACCCTACCTGCGGCACATAGGAAAGCCGGCTGGTATTCACGGTAACCGTTCCGCCATCCGGTGCCAATTGTCCCAAAATCAGCTTCATCAGCGTACTCTTGCCAGCGCCATTGGCGCCGATAATCCCCACATACTCCTGCCGTTTCACCGTAAAATTAACATCATGCAAAATGCAGTCTTTGCCATAGCCAAAGCTTACATTTTGCAATTCAATTATATTATCCATACTTTAAATTGCCTTCCGTATTGCCTTCGCTAACTCTGCCAGCTCCGCCTGGTCAGCCTCACCCGGCTGCCATCCGATATTAACAGTATCACCGGTATATCTTGGAATTAAATGCAGATGAAAATGAAACACCGTCTGACCGGCAATCAGCCCATTATTCTGGACAATATTCATGCCTTCACAATTTAATTCTGCTTTAAGCACCTTTGCCACCACTGTCGCCAGTGAAAACAGTTTTCCGGCTGTCCGCTCATCCATATCAAAAATATCCGTATAATGCTGCTTTGGCACGATCAGCGCATGCCCCTTACTTGCCGGCGCAATATCAAAAAACACACGAAAAGCATCATTTTCAAAAATTGTGGTGGACGGAATCTCCCCATTTGCTATTTTACAAAATAAACAATCATCCTTCATCTTATAACCTCCTATATTGAACACTTAATGAGCAGCAATAATAGTATAGCATTTTTACAAAAAAAAGAAAAGGACACATCAAGTACCCTTTTCTTACTCCATTTCATACTGTGTAATCATGTCCCCCCATGCTGTTTTCAACCAAACCATGCGCCCCATAGGTAAGACCTGCATATATTTTTTCACTCTGCGCCATCATCGGGCCTGCGGTATCGGTATCGGCAATCGCCTGTAAGCTTTTGTGAAACCTGGCAAGCATCGCCCTGCACCTCTGAAGTTCCTGCGGCTGTCTTTTAATCCGCGACTGAATCAGCAGCTTATTGATAAATACAAAAACCGAATACATATCCACTGCAACCGCATTTTCCATATTGAGGACATTCATCAATTCCACCTGTGTGCTTTGGGCTTTCCTGATATCGTCTTCATATTCATCCATATTGCCCTGTGCAAATGCGGCATCTGCCTCGTCAATCCACTGCATTTCCATCTCTAACATCACAATGGTATACTCGGCAACTCCTGCCTGTGTAATCCGCATTTTATAGGTATTCATCTCTTCTGCTGTCATTGCTATTCCTCCCTGTCATCTTCCTATCTCTGGAACAGCTGCAATAATCCCTCCGGTCTGGCATTCGACTTCATAAGCATCTGCAATGCACTCTGGCTCAAAACATTTTGCTGTGTATATTCTGTAATCTCATCTGCCATATCGCTGTCCATAATACGGGAAACTGCGCTGGTAAGATTCTCATTTGCTGTCTGTAAATTGGTTACCGTATAATCCAGACGGTTCTGATATGCGCCAAGTCCGGAACGGATACTTGAAATCTTATCCACTGCGGCATCTATACGGCCAATCGCATCTGTTGCATAGCCGTTTGTATAGATATTAATCGTCTCAATATCCAACGAATCTGCTGTCGTTTTGCCAATGTTGACGCTTACCGTCTGCCCTTCATTATTACCAATCTGGAATACCATTGGCCCCGCTGACAACACGGTTATATTCACATCCCCGGTTGCTGCCGGATCAATATCATAAACCATTTTAAAACCATTCTTATCCGTAACCGTCACACGCTTACCCTCTGTTTCAATGGTAGCAGTATCCTCAAATCCAATTCTCTTGCCGGCATCCATCGCAAAATCTGCCGTGGCATTTTCGCCATGCTCCGCCTTTCCGTCTGCGCCAAGCAAATCTGCCAGTTCTTCGTTGTCTGATTTTACGGTAATTGACTGCTTTCTGCCATACTGCTGGGTTGTAAGCGTTCCTGTCATGTCATAATCAATATTAATCTTAGCCGCTGCATCACGAATGGCTGCATTGACTTCCTTTCCGGTCATGCCCTCATAAATGTCTATGCTATAGCCGTTTATGGACAAAGATCCCTCCTGCGCTTTTGTAATCACCGCAGTATCTGCCAGTGCAGTAATTGTTTTCACTGCCTGTTTTGCCCCTGATCCGTCAACCGTGATTCCATACACACCTGCCTCAATATCTCCGCCAATTTCCACAATCTTCAAATCATCACTGTCTGCATATCCCTTTTTATTCAGCTCTCCATTTAACAGGCTCCGCCCATTAAAATCGGTTGTATCCGAAATACGGTCAAGCTCATCCTTTAACTGCTCGATTTCGTCCTGCATTGCGCCCCTGTCTGTCTCATCATAAGTATCATTTGCAGCCTGCACTGCAAGCTCTCTCATTCTCGCCAAAATAGAATGAATCTCGTTTAATGCGCCCTCGGCAGTCTGAATCAGGGAAATACCATCATTTGCATTCAGCTCTGCCCTGTCAAGACCTCTGATCTGTGTCTGCATTGTCCGGGAAATCGCCTTGCCCGCCGGATCATCCGAAGACTTGTTAATCTTATATCCTGAGGATAAACGCTGCATTGATTTTGTCAGGTTGTTGTTAATTGCATTCAGATTATTCTTTGCCGCATAGGCTAATGTGTTGTGATTTAATCTCATAATCGTCACTCCTACTCTTACTGCCTCTTCTTCTGAAATCCTTTTCCGATGAGGTCATATACTGTTTTGTGACGGAATTCCTTTTCCTTGCTCCACAATTATTTACTCTAATCTAGTTATCGGCCGCAACCCCTGTCAACTTAATAGCTGTCAGCAGCTGTTTTGCAACTTTGTAAAGCTTTGCCGTCGGCATTTCTTCCTCCTGTCTGTCCCCATAAAGCATTGGTTTTGTTCCATCCAGACGCAGATCCCTGACCTCAATTCCTGCCTTTGCAAAAACAGAACGAATTGTCAGTTCATTCGCCTCCAATGCGGTCTGTCCGGACTCCTCCTCCACGGTAATATATCCTTCCACCTGGTTTCCATCTGCCCTTATAAATGCTTCCATCTGTCCGTATTTTTGTGTCTGCATCGTTGCCGTAATCTCGCCTGCCTTACTTCCATCCTGTACCACTGACACCTTCATAATACTGACACTGCCCTCTACGACAAGCGGAATACGGAAGGTATCCTGCTCCACAGCCCGCATGGCAATCGGCATGCCTGCATTCAGATATTTAAGCGCCTGAATGTCCATAGCAGTTATGGTGCCATCCAGCTCCTTTTCATGCACCGCTTCCGAAAGCGACGACCGGAGATTTTCCATACCATAAACCACATCCGCCTTGCTTTCCATATTATCAAGTATGCTCTCTTCCTGTCTCGTAATCTGCTCCCTGCGCTCTTTTGACAAATTCTTCTTAATTTCACCTGCCATGCCATAAATGCCATCTTCGCCAAACATTACCTGATGCGCTGCAATCATATTGGTAACGGTTCTTGGCAGGTCATTTGCATCCAACATCATCGCCACTTCCTCTTCATAGGAAAGCGCCTCCTGCAGCGTATTGCTGATATCCTCTAAAAGCTCTGCTTCGCCTGTTCCGTTATCCCCCGCCTTCATCAGATTATTAAGCTCCTCAAACGACATGTCCTGATAATCGAGCGCCTCTAAGCTCTTTAATGTCTCCGGTCTTATATGGCGCAAAATACTGCCTGCGAGTGTCTGGTTATATGCCGTATTAATCTGATTGAGAATCCCATTTGCCGAAGTCTCCACATTCACACGCTCACCAAAGCTGTCATTGATGCCCACATCAATGCCTCTTGCCTTTCTGCTTTTATCTGCCGCAAACAGATTGTTGAGCGTTACCTCCTGCCCGTTGCGCACAACTGCGCCGATATCCTTGCCATGTGATTTTTCCACCTTGTCAAGCAGACGGTAAATCCCGATAAAGCTGGCTCTCTCCTCCTCTGTAATGGCATTATTCCGATCCATCTGGAACAGAAACTCCGAAAATTTCTGCTCATCCGTAATGCCACGGACTTCCCGCTGCTGCATAATTTCTTCATTTAATCCATCCACAGTCATGTTGAGCGGATTCTTTTTCTCCCGGATCAGATTTAACACGATCTGCGGCGTCAGCGTTTCAAACATCTGCTGTACCTTTGCATCCGCCTCCTTCACACTGGCAATATTCGCCCTTGTAAGCTCCATCTCATTAAATGCTAAAATACGGACAGCCCGCTGGTTTTGCATATTCCGGTCTAATTCCAAATCCTCCAAAATCGCATCCACATTCTGAAATGCCTCTGTTATGGAATCGCCCATATCTTTCCGTGGTTTTGTCATCATTGCCTCATAGGCATTACCTGCAAGCAGCACCTTTGTCCGGCTGGCGGAAATATGCAGTTCGCCAACCGTAATTGCCGGCCGTTTTACCATTTCGCCAAGCGCATATGCCGGCAGATTTTTCAAATCATCCGTTTCCTTTAATGTCTCCTTCAACAGATCGACATCATCCGGAATATCATGTAAATCATGGCTGGATACTACCTTGTCATAATAATTATTCTCTTCCTGCCGCAGGGAATCCACAATATTGGAAAGCGGCTTTGCATCAATATTAAAATCCATTCTCACCAGGCGCATCGCTGCTTCTAACGTCATGGAAAGGCGAATCTCCTCCATCTGTCTTCTGGCAGCAATCGCAGCGGGGTTCATGGAAAGCGGGGCTCCGCTTTGACCTGTCATAATACTTTTCTCCGTGGAACCGCTAAGGGAAAGACTGGCGCCCTCCACACCGGTATTTACGGGATTGCGAAGTTTACGCACATCAATGCTTCTAAGCGCATGATGATAAAGATAGGCAATGGTAAGCGGCTTGCCCTGGGCTACCGCGCTATCCACCGTCTGGTCGGAAATTCCCTGCACTTTCTCCACTAACTGCTGCGCCCGTTCATGTATGGTGCTTCCACTGATCCGCGCCTGTTCCGGCGGATTGCCTCCGGCAACCTGTTCCGCAATATTTTCCCTTGCCTGCGCCTCTGAAAAACCACGCTGGTTCAAAGCGTTCACAGACATATACAATCTTAAGGAATCCACCGTAATCGGAAGCTCATGTGTCAACATGAATTTCGCGCCGTTCAGACTCTGGTCATTTACCGTAATACCAGCCGCATCAATAATTCCTGTCACCTGTGGATAAATATCATTCCATACCTGTTCATTAAACGGCACGACCTGGGATGGACTTGATTCATTGACACTGTTTTTCGCAGTGTATATGTTTTCGATTGTCAAATCCATTCCATTTTTAATCAGATAGATCATCTGCTCCTCTTTGATATCCACAGGAGCATTTTGCCTGTTTGACTTATCAAAACCCTTTTTGCCATTTGCGCCTTCTGCTTTGGCATCCTTTCTCGCAGCATCACTTCCATCCGCTGCCTCTGCATGTCCATTTCCACCATGCGGCTCCACGCCATAGCCGGACATCCCTTTTCTGGTCTTGGCAGTGGTTGGCTTTACCGGCCGTGTCACCACATATCCCTCACTGTTCAGATTGCTGGTCATAACCGGCGCTTCCTCCGGCTCCTGTGTTCCGACTAACTCCTCCGGCTCCTGCACATCCGGCGCAACATTCTCCTTTAAATCGGAAAGCGTGGATTCTACAATATTGCTTAACACTTCATTTATCTCATCCTGATGTTCATTGGAGCGGATTGTGATTACCATGCCCAGCAAATCAGAAAGTGTGGCATTTGTCACATCAATCTGCATCATGCGGAGTTTTGCAATCTCCTCCGGAGAAATATTCCGAAGAATCTCCTTCTGGTTCTCCTTTGCTTCCTTCTCATCCAAAGCGCCATCCAGATTTTCCTTAATCATATCTGAAACCTGTTCTGTATTCTGCATAATCTGTGCCGCCGTTGCCGCATCTAACTCTTCGGCATTCACATCTGCTCCCAGCACGGCATCCGGCTGTCCTGCGCCACCGGCAAGCTCTGCGCCTGCGGTTCCTGCGCTTCCTATTCCGACAATTTTAAGAGAAACCTGGCTCTTATCCGCCTGTTGGATCTTCATATAAATGGTGTCGCCAACCTTCGCATTTTCCAGCTCTTTTGATGCCCTTGTCTTTAACTGGATACCATTAATATCGAGAATCGGCTCCTTGCCATTTTTTACCAGTTTACATGCCAGTAAATCACCCACACTGTTCTGGCTTAAAATACTGCTGCCCGCATGGCTGCTCTTTCCAGCCGCCCCATTATTTCCTATCATTCCTGTATTGCCAAACATGACATCGCTCTGATTGTTACCGCCCACCTGATAATTCATGGCGCCACCTCACTTTTTCATATAAATCTATGTAATATGTCGGAAAATCCGCGCAATTTCTAAAGACTTCCCACAAACGAAAAAGAATTACCACACAGAACCATCTCCGTTCCATATGCTAATTCTTTTCTTCATCCGTCCGGCTGTCAAAACCCTTCCTACTGTGTAATTTTCTTTGCCCTTTCCTTTTCAGCCTTCTTTTTTGCTTTATCTGCTTTTTCAGCGGCTTTTAACTTCTCTTCCTGTTCATACTCCGCCTGCAGCTTTCTCTGTTTTGCGCGAAGCTTTGCGCTAAAGCTCTTCTTCTTTGGCTCCTCCTGTACGGCTTTCTTCTTTCCACGGATACTCTTAATCTCCGTGATATAGATTCCGCTCACCATTGCCTTAACCTCACCTTTTGTCGGCAGATCATCAAAAATGCCGTCATCACAGATCAGATTCACAATTTGCGGACCCACTTTTGCCTTGACAATCGGAAGCTTGGCATTCATCATGCGCTTCGGTGTCTGATCCATAACCGACTTTGGCATGCCCGCATCCTTAAACTTCATGATTTTCTTATCAATGACAAGCATGGAAACCTGCTGCGCCGCAGCTGCAATCTGCTCCTTTTGCGCAATCTGCTTCTTCTGCATCTTGCTGCCAACCACATAAAGAACTGCTAAAACACCGATAATCACGGCAATAATAATAAGTGAAACTACAATTGGGCTCATATTTTTTCCTCCTTTATCGTCTCTGCAATAATATTCTGTACATAGGCGCCTGCCTTCTTTTTATCCTCCTTCGGCAGCTTGCTTAAATAAATCGGTTCACCGTAAACAACCTTTACATGCCCTTTACGGATATCAAATCCCGGTCTTGCCTCAAGCAATTGATCCGTATCAATTAATGTGACCGGAATCACCGCACAGCCCGCTTTCTCCGCCATTTTGAGACTGCCCTCCTTAAACGGAAGCATTTCCTCTTTCTGGTTCCGCGTACCCTCCGGGCAGATTACCATAGAGTGACCGTTCTGAATCAGCGCAGCGCCATCCTTAATCATCTGCACGCCGGATCGAAGATCCTCACGGTCTAAAAACAGGCAGCATATATTTTTCATCCACCAGTTCAGCAGTGGAAATTTCTCCATTTCCTTCTTTGCCACAAAACCCGGCCGCTTCGTACTGGTCGTATGTATCACTAAGATGTCAAAATAGCTTCTGTGGTTGGACACAAACAGTACCGGCTCATCCGGAATATTTTCAATTCCCTTCACCTCTATCTTCGCCTGCGTCTGGAAAAGCTCCCACCGAAATGCCCAATATACAATGGCATTACCGATTTTATAACGCAGTTCCATATTAAACCTGCCAATTATGACAAGAATCAGATGAACCGGTATCATCACCACAAGAAACAGGAATAAAAATCCCAACACTAATACACTCCGCATCTGGCTCCTCCTGCTTTTCATTGAATCCACAAAGCTTTTCCGGATTCTTTATCCATTTCTATCTGCCATAGAGTTTGGCCGTCTCGTAAAGACGCTCCCGCAAATGCTTTGTTAAGTCCTCCTCACAAAATCTCCATGCCCAGTTTCCTTCACCTACACCCGGTGTATTAAGACGCGCCCATGAATCAAGCTCCAACACATCCTGCATCGGCACGATTGCCATATTTGCTACCGAAGAAAAGCATGCACGGATTAAAGTCCAGCACACATCGCCGCCATCCGTATTATAATACCTTCTAAGCTTATCCCTCGACTGCTCATAACACTTCTGGTACCAGCCCTTTGTTGTATCATTATCATGGGTTCCGGTGTAACATACACAGTTCCGTACAAAATTGTGAGGCAGGAAGCTGTTCTCATCCGGATTTTCAAAACCGAACTGTAAAATCTTCATGCCCGGGAACCCAAATTTATCCCGGAGATCAATGACGGACTGGTCAATTTCACCCAGATCCTCTGCAATAATCGGCATGTTATAACCAAGAGTTGCCTCTAAATGGGTGAAGAAGTTCACACCCGGCGCCTGTACCCATTTACCGTTTACCGCTGTCTCCTCTCCGTATGGCACTGCCCAGAATTTATCAAATCCACGAAAATGGTCAATCCGCAGAAAATCTGCCAGCTTTAACTGATGGCGAATCCTTTTAATCCACCACTCATAGCCTGTGTTTGTATGCTCTTTCCACTTATAAAGCGGATTGCCCCAAAGCTGTCCTGTTGCAGAGAAATAATCCGGCGGCACTCCCGCAACTGTTTTCGGATATCCCTTTGAATCCAAATCAAACAGCTTTGTATTACACCATACATCCACACTGTCCCATGCCACAAAAATCGGAATATCGCCAACAATCTTGATGTTTTTTTCGTTGGCATATTTCTTAAGCGCAAACCACTGCTTATGGAATAAAAACTGGATAAAACGGTAATATTCCACTTCATCCGCAAGTTTCGTGAGCCATTCTTTCTTCTGCTTAGCTGTTGGTTTCTTCAGGGAATCTTCCCACATATACCACGGCATGCCCTCATGATAATCCTTCCCAGCCATAAAAAGCGCATAATCGTCTAACCAGTCTGCCTCCCCGCAAAATGCGGCATATTCCTCTGTAAATTCCTCACTGGTCGAATACGCATCCTGAACCTCCGGATTCCGGTACCGTTCAAATGCCTTTTTCAGAAGACCTGTCTTAAACTCGATAGCGGTACCATACTTAATACAGTGCGGATCCCATTGCGGCATCTCATAAAAATCCTCATCCCATAAAAGTCCTGCCTTTCGCAGTTCATCAATACTGATAATCAATGGCTGTCCTGCAAAAGAAGAAAACGGCTGATATGGGGAATCTCCAAATCCTGTATGCCCAAGAGGAAGCACCTGCCAAACCGTAAGCCCTGATTCCTCTAAAAAATCAATAAATTTATATGCATTTGGCCCCATGTCGCCAATTCCATAAGGTCCCGGAAAAGAAGTCGGATGCGCCAGAATACCGGCATATTTATTAAAATCCAACCCTAATGCTGTGTCTGTCATAATTTCTATCCTCCATGTATTTCCTTTTGTTATTGTTTCATTTATTCGGTAATTGCGAAACTCCCCTCAAACACAAGGAAACATCTCCTCCGCAATCACACGAAGGAGATGCCATTCTTTGCTGACAATATACTGCTGCCGCTACTGGTTCATACGCTCAAGCAGCTGCTTTCTCTGCTCCTCATAACCCGGCTTGCCAAGCAGCGCAAACATATTCTTCTTATAGCTTTCCACACCCGGCTGGTTAAATGGATTTACGCCTAATACATAACCGGATACACCACAGGCAAACTCAAAGAAGTAGAATAACTCGCCAAGATTAAATTCACTCATATACGGAAGTGTAATCATCATATTCGGAATCTCGCCATCTACATGGGCAAGAACCGTTCCATTCATAGCCTGCTTATTGATATAGTCAACCGTCCTGCCTGCAAGATAGTTAAGACCATCTGTATCCACATCCTCCTGCTCCATAATAATCTTACGTCTTGGAGAACCAATATTTATGACCGTTTCGATATGGTTTTTGGTA
Organism: Clostridium sp.; assembly: GCA_023664325.1. Classification (GTDB taxonomy): domain Bacteria; phylum Bacillota; class Clostridia; order Lachnospirales; family Lachnospiraceae; genus CAG-590. Next base: position 15,468 of record JAMPFS010000003.1, on the reverse strand, counting down.
CCATCCTGGATAAACTGTCCCAATGAGTGGAGATCTGTTGTAAAATCACAGGCTGTCGGATAAATACCTTTTCCATCTTTTCCCTCTGATTCACCAAATAACTGCTTCCACCACTCACCGATATAGTGAACAGATGGCGTATAATTGGCAAGAATCTCCATTGTCTTTCCCTTCTCCCGAAGGATATTGCGGATTGCGGCATACTGCAATGCATCATTTGTCTCAAAATCATTCTCCATGCATACCTGACGTACCGTCGCAGCGCCAACCATCAACTGTTTAATGTCTGCGCCACTGACTGCAATTGGCAGCAATCCAACTGCTGTAAGAACGGAGAAACGCCCGCCAACATCATCCGGTACAACAAAGGTTGTATAACCCTCCTGATCTGCCAGATTCTTTAAAGCTCCCTTTTCCCGATCCGTCGTAGCATAAATTCTCTTCGCAGCTTTCTTTGCACCGTATTTCTCAACTAAAAGCTTCTTGAAAATACGGAATGCAATTGCCGGCTCCGTTGTCGTGCCGGATTTCGAGATAATATTAATGGAAAAATCCTTGTCGCCTACAACGTCTAATAAATGCTCAAGATATGTGGAGCTGATATTATGACCACAAAAATAAATCTCTGGCGAACCTTTCCGCATATCCTTGTCAATCACATTATAAAATGTATGTCTTAACGCTTCAACAGCAGCCCTTGCGCCGAGATACGATCCACCGATGCCAATCACAATTAATACTTCCGAATCACTCTGAATCTGCTTTGCGGCAGCCTTAATCCTTGAAAACTCTTCTCTGTCATAGTTGATTGGAAGATCAATCCAGCCGAGGAAATCATTTCCTTCACCGCTCCTGTCCAACAATGTCTGCTTTGCCTCTAACACCCTTTCCTTCATGGCTGCAATATCCTCATCAGATACCAGAAACCGGGTATTGCTGTAATCAAAACTAATACTCTCTGCCATTTTCCCTGCTCTCCTTTATCCTTTTTTCCACCTGTAATGTTCAATGCCGTAACCTATGTCCACCGGTGGTATATGTTCCTAAAAACCCAAGTGTTATTCTAGCAAAATACGACCAATTTATCAAGTGTCATTAGATGGTTTTATAAATTTATCTGATTTGTTGGTTTTCGTTTCCATGTGTTGTTGGTTTTCGTTGGTTTCTATTGGTTTGTATCTTGAACTGCCGCAGACCCCATCTCCACCAGGTCGTACAGGCTTCCAAAAGAATATCCCTCTCTTTTCAGGTTTTGAATGACCTGGGGAAGCGCATCATGATTTGCCTGCGACACATTATGCAGAAGCGGAATTGCCCCCGGATGGTAATATTTTGAAAAATGCTCTACCACATGCCCGCTGCTTGGCTGGTTATTTACATCATAGTCAAGATATGCCATAGACCAGAAAATAGTCCGGTATCCCAGATCCTTTACAATTTGCAGTGTCCGCTTGCTATACTCCCCTCTTGGCGGACGGAAAAACAGATCCATCTCATACCCTGTTGCCTCTTTCATATACTGCTCACATTCCAGAATTTCCTGCTTCTGCTCCTCCACGCTTTTATCCGGCATGCTTGGATGATGTACCGAATGGTTGCATACCAGATGCCCCTCCTCCTTCATCCGTTTTACAAGATCAATATTATCCCGGATAAATGTCTGGGTAACAAAAAATGCAGCAGCCACTTTTTCTTCCTTTAGGGTATCCAAAATGTCTGCCGTATATCCATTTTCATATCCACAGTCAAACGTAATATATATCACTTTATTACTGACTGGAACTGTGTAATATGCATTGTATTCGGTTATGTCAAAATCCTCCTGGCAGCCTGACTTTTCATGACTGTCATTTCGCTTAAACCACCAGCCGTACTTTGTATTATCAAGGCTTCCATAATCTGTATTTTCTACAATGATCCGCTCTTCCAAAGCCGGCTGCTCCACATTTTTGTTTTTCTGTTCCGAACTTCCGGTATCTCCCTCTTTTGTTTCCTGCCCTCTTTCTTCGGTCGTTCCCAACCCCGCCTTCCCATTCTGATAGTATCCACCATTTATCCGCTGTCCATTAAAATGCTGCCATATTGCAGCGGCGCCTAACACCAGTACCACCACCGCTATGATTATGATTGTTTTCTTTTTTTTCTGTTCCAAGCCTGACACTCCTGCTTACGCAAGAAAGCTCTGTACAAATTCCTCCAATAGCTCAATCTCTGACTCCTCCGGCTCCTTTGCAAAAGATTCATATGTGATATCCGAAAATGTTTCCTCCTGTTCTTCCCTGCTCACCGCAATCTGGGAATCCGGCTCTATCTGGGATTCGGCATAAGCAGCCCTCACCCTCTGCTCCCTGGATGGAACATTTTTTGTTTCTCCATGCTCTACCTGTGCAAGCAGACGCTTTAACATTTCCATATCTTCTTCCGGACTTTCCGGCTCTCCGTTCTCCTGATCTGCGGATTCTTTTTGCTCAGAGGACTCTTCCGGCACATCCCCATCCTCATCACCTTTCGACACGATTTCTTCCTTTCCTTCCCTGCCATCCCGCACGCGTGTCAACCGGTTTGTCATATAATTTTCCAGATAATCTACAAGCTGAATTTGAATTTGAGATTTCCTGCTTTTTATTCCATATATATGAAAGAAAATGAACAAACATGCAAGAACAATCCCACAGGCGGATAAGATTTCCACCTGCGCCCGGGTATTTTCATTTCTTATATACTCATAGAAAATACCGGCTACCGTGAGCAACACAGCAATTCCTGCCGATAGAAACGGTATTTTTTCCCATGTCAGAAATGACAATCCCAAAAAACGCAGCTTTAGGAGATACTTGTCCACATATGCCTCTGTATTCCGCACCTGACAATCCATTCCGTACATTGCTTCAAACTGGTTTTTCAAATTAAGCAGAAGCTTCTTTTTTGTTGTCTTCATATTGGCTGATGCTTTTACATAGTCTTTCAAAAACATAGTCATAAGCGCCTGCATCAAAAGGCTAAAAATCCCTACCGCCAAAATGCTGCTCGTAAATACATGATTTAATACAAATTCCTTTAGCATAAAAAATCCCTCCGCACGTAAACTATTATGTACTCTTTTCTATCTAATAGTCTAAATACAGAAGAATATAAACTCAAGAGAATCTGGTCGTAATTTCTCGCCTCCATTCTCTGAAATATCCTGTTAAAAGAACGCTTTTTCCATCATTCGACATTTTTATCTGGTTACAAATCCTGTTCGCTATGATATAATGATTAGGTAATGATGAAACCCCTGATTTCCAAAGTCTAGTTGTACAATATAGATAATATCATAAGGCAGGTGCTTTGGAGCCGCCAGTGTTTAGCGAGGTTTTTTCGAGCTTAGCACTGTTGCGAGCGACAAGCAGCGCAAGCGTACCTACGTTGATATTGTCTATATTGTACAACGGATGTCTTGAAAAACAGAGTTTCATAATTGTCCAAATCTATATTTTCAAAAGGAGATACAATTATGACTTATCGAACACAAGGTGTCTGTTCCAGACAGATTGATTTTGATATTATCAAGGGCAAAGTAGTAAATGTCCAATTTACAGGCGGCTGCAATGGCAATACACAGGGAGTTGCCCGATTAGTGGAAGGAATGGATGTAGAGGAAGCCATTTCCCGGTTAGAGGGAATCGAGTGTGGTTTTAAGGGTACTTCATGTCCGGATCAGTTAGCGCAGGCTCTCAAGTCAGCGCTGGCTCTCAAAATTTAGGGAAACAAATAATAACAGGTAATTACCTGGAAATAATAATCAAAAAGGAAAGGATGCAGGCACATTTTCTTTCGGTCTTTGTGCCTGTAGGGCAGATTATGAAAAAAATCGTACTTACCGGCGGAGGTACTGCCGGACATGTAACACCAAATATTGCATTACTTCCGAGCCTTAAAAATGCTGAATTTGAGGTTCACTATATCGGTTCTTATAACGGAATTGAGAAAAAATTAATCGAAGATATGGGAATCCCCTATTATGGCATTTCCTCCGGAAAACTCCGCCGCTATTTTGATCCAAAGAATTTTTCAGATCCATTCCGTGTCATAAAGGGATTTGGCGAGGCAAACCGGATTCTTAAAAAAATCAAACCGGATGTTGTATTTTCAAAAGGCGGTTTTGTGACAGTTCCTGTCGTGATGGCTGCAAAGAAAAATCATATTCCTGCCATCATCCACGAATCAGATATGACGCCAGGGCTTGCCAACAAGCTTTGCATTCCTTCCGCTTCAAAGGTATGCTGTAACTTCAAGGAAACCTTTGACCTGCTTCCGGAGGGCAAAGCAGTTCTGACGGGAACTCCAATCCGTAAAGAATTATTTGAAGGTTCTGCCGGCAAAGCGGCAGAATTTTGTGGGCTGTCTGCTGACAAACCGACTATTCTGGTTATTGGCGGCAGCAGCGGAAGTGTTGTAATCAACAATGCCGTCCGTGAAAGCTTAGATGATATTTTAAAAGATTTCCAGGTGATTCATCTGTGCGGAAAGGAACATTTAGACGAGACTTTAACCAAAAAACCCGGCTATGTCCAGTTTGAATATATTTCCAAAGAATTAAGGGATTTATTTGCTTTAAGTGATCTGGTTATTTCCAGAGCCGGCGCCAATGCCATTTGCGAACTGTTAGCACTCAAAAAACCGAACATCCTGATTCCACTCTCCAAAGCTGCCAGCCGCGGAGACCAGATATTGAACGCAAAGTCTTTCAAAAAAAATGGGTTTAGTTATGTGATTGAAGAAGAAGAGCTTTCAAAAACTTCTTTGCTGAACGCCATCCGGGATGTGTCCACCCACAAGGAGCAGTATGTCAAAGCAATGGACGAAAGCGAGATGTCTGATTCCATTGGAACCATTATGAAGCTGATTATCGAACTTTCAGAATAATCGTATATTTACCATAAAAAGAAACCGCCATAAAGTTCCCTTTAACATACGGAATACTTTTAGCGGTTTCTCACATTTAACATGATTATTTACTTCCACCTGCGTAAAGCTGGGTTATCATCAGATCACGAATGACTTCATCCTGAAGATTATCTTCTATATAAGCCTTAATCTCCACATTATTGCCTGTAATAACAAATTCAAACTTAACTGCGGTACTTGGGTATAAATGATCCTCATGGTCCTTTACGTCCTTGATATTGATGCTCGCGCCCTTGCCATAGAAAGTTACCGTCTCCGTAGCTCCATTCTGTTCATATACCCAACAGGATGTATTCGTGTAATGCTCCAAAATAGTCTGATAATTTGCATTAACATCCTTATTGGTAAGTGCCTTTACCTGTTCAATTCTGGTCTTCGCCTGTGCATTCACCACCGGCTGTACAAATGATTTGATGAAGCTTTGTGGGTAAGCCGGCAATATTTGGTATACGCCAAATAATACTGCCCCTAAAATCACGATCCATATTAGTACCTTTGTAAATTGTTTCATTTCTAATTCCTCCTAACATCAAAATTGTAACAGTCTCTCCCTTTGTTGACTGCTAAAACAATTCCTTCTCTAATTGGGTAAGGAACGTTTCTAACAAATTCATTCTGCGGTTAAATTCCAATCTGGCAACCTCTGTTTTACATCGCCGGATCTTCGGCCGATTACCCTTATAAAACTCTTTAATACGGTAATACGCCTTTTTATAATTTGCATTGTCTTCACAGGCAGTTGCCATAGCATCCCACAGGACACTGACCGCTCCCACCTCATCTAACAAATCCGCATCCATTACAACCTGACACTCCAGGGACAAATCCTTTTGTGCATCCTTATCATCATGAATTAGAATAATTTCTCCAACTCGTTTAATTTTCTCCGGATCAAGCCCGATACTGTCCAGATATTCCACCGCAATCTCTGCACCAACCTCTCCATGCTCTCTGCCGTCTTCCCAGCCCACATCATGTAAAAGCGCTGCTAAAGCAATTATCTCCATATCACCGCCAACCTTTGCCTGTAGCTTAATCGCCCAGCGGTAAACTCTCATCGTATGCTCGAAGCGGTCGCGGAATGGATAATTCGGTGGTCTTCCATTATCAGCAATCTGTTGTCTTACAAATTCAATTACATTTGCATAATTCATGCCAATCGCTCCCATTCGTATCATTACTTTTGATATGACTTTATAAATGTTTAAAAACAATCTATAATATTATACCATCTTTTACACAAATATGCCACCAGTAAAATAAAAAAATCATACAAATATCTTTATATGATTTTGCCAAAATACAATATAAAATCCATGCGGCCTGCTTTGTGCTACACCCCCGGCCGTTACCATAGCAGTTAACTCAGTTCAGGCACCCTCACGGCACATGAAAGCTCCTACTTAGTGCTGCTTCGTTCCCGACCTGACACGGTTCATAGGTTTCCATTGCGCGAGACCCGTACATCAACGCCACTTGCTATGGCCAGCACCGGAGACATAACCCGGGGCAGACCAACACCCCTGCTATAGCGGATTGCAGGTTCAGGGTACCGCTACCACCCCGGCTGCATGGAAAGATTAAACTAATCTCATTCCTATTCTTGAAAATATACCTTTGGGTATACTTTCATCACTAAAAACAGTGACTTTGCTTAGTATACAAGACTTTTCGGGGGATGTCAACCTTTGTTGGCTCTGCGCAGTTCCCTGAAAAAATCGGACAACATTGCGGAACACTCCTCCTCCAACACTCCCTTTTGAAATTCTACCTGATGGTTAAATGCCGGTATATCAAACAGGTTAAGCACGGAACCGGCACATCCCGCCTTTTTATTCATGGCACCCACAATGACCTTTGGAATTCTTGCCTGCACAATCGCTCCTGCACACATCTGGCACGGTTCCAACGTAATATACATGGTACAATCCTCCAACCGCCAGTCACCCACTTTTTTGGATGCCTGCTGGATGGCGAGTAATTCCGCATGAGCCAGTGTCGTCTTCCTCGCATTTCGTTTGTTGTAACCTCTTGCAATAATCTTGCCATCCTGCACAATCACACAGCCAATCGGCACATCTCCCGCCGCCACTGCCTTCTTCGCCTGCCGGATAGCTTCCCTCATATATCTTTCATCATTTGACATTGTATTTCTCCTGTTATTTGTAATATAATATATATTATGACACGAAATACAGGGAGATACAAGCCATGTCGTTTGAGATTACAACTGACCGGCTCATTTTAAAGGTTCTCGACAGCGCCTATGCGCCAATGGTTCTTCTCTTTTATGAGAATAACCGGACATTATTTGAAGCCTTCGAGCCAACACGTCCACAAAATTTCTATACACTGGATTTCCAGACCGCCTTTATGGATTACGAATACAGGGATACCATAAAAGGGAAAACTCTGCGCTATTATATTTTTCCAAAAAGTGACCCCGATACTCTAATTGGCTCGGTCAATTTCTCAAATATTATGCATGGGCCATTTTCCCATGCATCCATTGGTTATAAACTGGATAACGACTACCACGGTTTGGGCTATGCAACAGAGGCTTGCCAGGCTGCCGTCGAAATCATATTCTCCACCTATAAAATCCACCGCATAGAGGCACGGATCGCTCCTGAAAATATCCCCTCTATTAAGCTGATTGAACGACTTGGATTTCTCTGCGAGGGCATGGAGTACAAGAGTATTGAGGTGAACGGAACGTTCCGTGACCACTACCGTTACAGTCTGCTTGCTCACTGAAGCTCTACAATCCAATAACCAAATTCCCCTGTTTTCGTACCTGTCTTTTTAACAGGGATAAACTGGTCAAAACCAAACATGTTGGCAAGATATTTATCCCGGTTGGAAAAAACACCCGGCACGCCAATGATTGGCTGTTCCCTGCCGTTATCAAACCTCATTTTCCCGAGCAGCAGATACTGATATGTGTAAAAACCATGCGTCAGAAAACTGTTCACGCCCAGCTTCCAGTTACGCATATCCAGCCTGCCAATATCCCTGGGATGAATCCTCACACAATCAAATAATTCTGATGCCCCATACATCGGAAGCTTTGGATATTCTGCGAGCATTTTCTCAAAGGTTGTCTTGCTCTCCTGCTGCTCCTTTCGTTTTTTATAATATGGACAGCTCTCGCACTTGTCATATACATTCTTTTCCTTTGTATTTTCATCCGGAGATGGGATATTTTCATACCAATTTTTTTCTTCTTTACTCTGCCTGAAAATTTCGGAAATCCTGCCATTTCCTTTTTGCTGGCTTCGCATACCCGGTCTGTAAGCAGTATCTACAGCTGTCTTAAATGGATCCTCGGAGTCTGTAACAAAATTCTCTGTCCGGTCTGATTTTTTATCCTTTTGATTTCCCTGCCCGGTCTTTCCTAAATCAAGGGGATAGTTCCTCCGATCCTTGTCCTTAAAATCTCCAATATAATAATGGCTGTCATTATACACTACTGCCACACCATCAAAAGTATAGAGGTCTCTGCCCGTTCCATACATATTTTGCCAATCCGTACGATTCTGGTAGATTAGCATGCCATTTACCCGTTCCACCTCACCTGTCTTCACTGCCGCTAAATGATCCCCTGCCTCATGATAAAAATAAAGCTCCGCCTCCTGATATGGCAGTCCCATCGGCTCCTGTATATTAACAATAATCTTTACCTTATCTCCACGAATCTCCAGTTTCAAAAATCCTGCTGTCGTTCCGACATTATCTTTATGGTGCTCATAAAAATATGTAATTTTACGCTTGTAACTCTGCACTTGACCCACACTCCTTTCCCGCTATAACTAATTGTATGCAGGAAAAAACTGTTTTATTCCCGAAATTTACTTCACGAGAATAAATCTGCAAGTCTTGCAAACTGTTCCAACGTAAGCGCTTCTCCACGTACTGCTGCCGGCAGCTCCATCTGGTCTAATGCCTTCGCCACCTGCTCCTTTGTCACATTCACACCACCGTTTATCAGGCTGTTTTGCAATGTTTTCCGTCTCTGGTTAAAGGATGCCCGGATCAGTGCAAACATAAGTTTCTCATCCCTCACCGAAACCGGTGGTTTATCCCAGCGTGTCAGGCGAATCACGGCGCTTCCGACATTCGGTCTCGGAATAAAACAGTTTGGCGGAACATTTGCCACGATATAGGGATTCGCATAAAACTGCACTGCCAGAGAAAGCGCTCCATAATCTTTTGTACCGGGGCCTGCCTGCATCCGGGCTGCAACCTCCTTTTGCACCATAACCGTAATATTTTCCAATGGCACATGGCTTTCAAATAATCCCATAATAATCGGCGTTGTGATGTAATATGGAAGATTCGCCACCACCTTAATCGGCTTTCCCCCATTCTTTTCAGCCACCAATGCAGCGATATCCACCTTAAGAATATCCTCATTAATCAGCGTTATATTGTCATAATCTTTCAAGGTCTCCTGCAAAATGGGAATTAATGCCTTGTCAATCTCTACGGCAATCACCTCACGGGCTGTTTCTGCCAGATACTGCGTCATTGTTCCAAAGCCCGGCCCAATCTCCAACACCACATCATCCCCTGTAACTCCCGCTGCCGCAATGATTTTATCCAGCACATGTCCGTCAATCAGAAAATTCTGTCCGAACTTCTTTTGAAAAGCAAAGTTATATTTTTTAATTGTCTCAATCGTAACCTGTGGGCTGCTTAATTTCTCCATATGTCCTCTTTTACAATATGTGCTTTCATCTCTCTTTTGCCTAATTAATTCTGCATCTCTAAAAGCTCTTTAATTTTCGCATTAAAAAAACCAATCTGGCGCTTATCATCAATGAACCATTTTTCCATATTATGCTTCTCTAAATCCAGACATAATGATAAAATATTCTCATTAACATCCGTTTGAATCACTTCCAGTGATGCCGCATCAATCTTATATTGCGAAAAAATGATTCCGGCAATAATATATATGGAATGATATTTACTTTCAATACGATAATCAGGATCTATCTTTGGAATTGACTCCTCAATTGCCGTTAAAATTATATGATTAATCCGCCTTATAAATGTATTAATTTTATCCTGTTCATGCTGATTGGTAAAAATGGAATCTATTGCCTTTATAATTTGGTTTGGTGAATTGCAAATTATTGTTGAATACAATTCAAACCCTATCGTATCATTGTTAAAATATTTGCTCTCATTTTCAAACTCTATTGGTTTCGGATATTTTTTAAATGCCGGAAACTGGAAAATTCTATCACAATTTTTCATACAACAAATGATATGATTCAATCCAACAATATTTTTAAAGATATCAAATTTTCCATTTTCTTTTACCGCATTAATCTCATAATCATCCTTGATCAATTCCAATTCATGATTAAATGCTTCAAATGTATCTGCCATTTTATTTTCATCCAAATCATAGCCTGTCCACACAGACTGCAATATTTCATATTGGGATAATGCAACACTTCCGGTATTGATATTTTTAAATAATTCCGGCAAATCATCCTTTTTCCCTTTATAAATGATGAGTGCAATGTCATCATGGGCTATCTCAATTTTGCTTTTTAATATATCCCTTAATTCCTCTATTACCTGTAAATCATCCAGCTTCTCAGAAATAGAATTTCCACTGTTTTTTATAACTTTATATAAAATACTTACCTTTTCGTATTCATATATATCCTGAAGCCCCTGATACCATTCTTTAATACATTTCTTTAACTGTGCCGGATTAACCGATAGGTCTTTTTGTTCTAAAAATATTTTAATATCGGCTTCTACCTTGCCATAAAACTCATTAAACCCAATAACTGTATTCGGACTTGTCAAATATTGTTTGAGCGTATTAATTCTCTGTAATCCATCTATAATATAATATGAACTCTGATCCTCATAAAGCGTAATGGCTCCAATTGGAAACCCCTTAAATAAGGACTCTAATAACTGGTATTTCTTCGGTTTCTTCCAAACAAAGCTTCTCTGGAAATCAGGAATTTTAAGTTTATATGTGATTAATAACTTTTTAATTGTTGTCTGATCCAATATGAACTCCTTATTCTCCATCTTCTTTTCTCCTTTTATAGTATGTAAAAACTGATAAAAATATTATATGCATGGACTCTTTCCCTTTATTTTTCAAAATATCATAAAATTCATCATCCAGCAAATCATTCAGAAATTCTCTTCGTTCTACATTCAAATCATCTCTATCTAATTTATATAAATCAATCATATACTTGGCTTTTTCTTTTTCACTCTTTGTCAAAATCTTATTGACAGATATGCTGCCATCCGCTTTAAATGTAAAATATTTTTCTACATTTTCCTCCCTTGTTGGATCTAAATATTTGCCACTCACATATGGCTTCGTTCCTCTAAGTGTATTACAGGTACTACACGAACACAACAAATTATCCCACTGGAAAATTTTCTCCGGACAGGCTGCCTTTGTCTCAATATGTTCTACGGTCATTGCTCTGGAAAAGTCAGATATTGGTTTCGTACAAAAAGAACATCTTTTAAAATTCATTTGGGCAAATTCAGCTTTTGTTTCCTCGGTATTATATAAATACTTGTGTTTATTTTCTTTATAAAAATTATATGCCTGTTCGTTTGTCTTCCCTTTTATCAATTCCTTAAACTTCTTATCTGTTTGACCTAACTCGACAGGAGCTTGATTGCCTCTTTTAATACTATTCAAATAACCCCACCTTATCCTTTGCCTTTACAATCAGTCTGTTATATTTTTTTCTTATATTTGGATATTGAGATTCTATATCCTGTATAATTTCTTCTACCTTATCTTTATCAGCCGTTTCCTCTCCAAAAACACAAGATCCAAGATAATTCATGCCATCTTTCACATCCTCCGGTAATTCCATTACTTTAAAAAATCCCTCATAAATAGTATCCAAATCTTTAAAATACATATCCTCGGATACACACTTCAATCTTCCATGTTCTATCTGTAAAATCTGGGAATCTTTGTAACGTGTCAGCAATAGTGGTGAGTGCGTGGAAAAAATATACCTGCATTGTTTAAAATCTGATGTCAAACATTCGATTAATCTGCTCTGTATGCTGACATGTAAAAACATTTCTATTTCATCTATCAGGATATATGCTGTATTCTGTGACATCAGTTTTGCAAAATCCGCTTCGCTCATTATGGAAAGATTTTCATGCCATGTCAGTACCCATATGATATTAACGTATATATTTATAATATTTTCAATTCCATCACTATACTGTTTGGCAAAACTATCAATTTGAAAATGGAACATTCTTTCAACTGCATTTATGACAAAATTTCTTACTATTTCAAAAGCAAAAAGATACTCCCTGATTTGTCTCAAATGCAAATCATACTGCTGGTACATATCCCTTTTATAATTAATAAAATCTTCCGTATCCCGAAGCTTTTTCATTTCTGTCATAGCCTCACTCACGACAACTCTATTTGTTGGAATGTATATTGATGGCACATATTTTCCATCATGAAAAATTGCTTCTATACATATACGGTCAAATTGTTCATTTATCATCTTTAACAAAGTAGTTTTTCCGCAATTATTATATCCATAAATAATTCCTACATCTTTTGATAAAACAATCTCCTGTTCCTCTATCACTCCAAAAGCGTCTAGTTTCAGTTTCAATTATTTTCTCCTCCAATATGTTTTATTAATTGTTTATTATAAAAAAACCAGAAAATAATTTCAATGTATAAATAGTGTATATTTCTGTCAAAATCATTTTAAAAATATGTCTAACTGTACATTTTAAAAACGCTATTGAAACAAAATCCCAATACAGAAATATGGAAACCGATTCTACTTTAAATGATACATTTCCTCCGCATTTTCATATGTCACGGTATATACTTCCTTTACATCCACGCCTTTTATTGCTGCGATCTCCTCCGCTACATATTCTAAATACAGGGAACAGTTCCGCTTCCCACGAAACGGCACGGGAGCAAGATACGGCGCGTCCGTCTCTAACACAATCCGGTCAAGAGGCGCATACTGCACAACCTCTTTTAATTTCCTGCCATTTTTGAAAGTTACCACGCCACCGACACCGATATAATAACCCATATTCAAGTACTCCCTTGCCATTTCCACACCGTAGGAAAAACAATGAATCACACCACCTGTCGTACCTGCATGCTCCGCCCTTATAATATCCAGGGTATCCTGTGCCGCATCCCTGCTGTGAACCACCACCGGAAGCTGTTTTTGTTTTGCGATATTCAACTGCTCCACAAACCAGCGTTTCTGGCTCTCCTTATCCATATTATCATAATGGTAATCCAAACCGATTTCCCCAATCGCAAGAATTTTATCCCGCCCGGACAAGCCGGCTAATTCCCGCATATCTGCATCGGTCAGATTCCCTGTGTCATCCGGATGGACACCAACCGTTCCATACACAAAATCGTACCTCGTAACCATTTCCACAATATATCTCGAGCTCTCCATAGAACAGCCTATATTTACAATCCGTTCTACTCCTTTTTCGTGCATATCACAAAGCAGTTTATCCATATCCTCTTTAAATGCCTCATCATCATAGTGGGCATGGGTATCAAATATCATCCCGCTCCTCTGTGGTTTCTTCCTCTGTTCCAATTTCCGGCTCTCCTTCCTGTTCCGTCTCCTTTTCTTCCGTCTTACTGTCCGGTACTATAATATCAATCTCCGGTTCCTTTGAAATGCCCTTCTTTACCAGCTCCACTGCAATCAAATCATGGATTCCATTCTCATTCTCCTCATACTGCACCAAGACCCGGTCACCCTCCGATATCTTAATTACGCCTTCATCTTCAGCAAACAGCATTTTATATACATCTCCAACCTCATCCTTTATATAGACATAGGTTTCGCCCTCCATAGTGATATATTCCATTTCACTGACGGTAATCTCCTCCTCTTGTATCAGGGATTCCCCGCCATCTGCGCTATTATTTTTATCATTTGCCAACAGCTTCTTATATTTGCCAAACAGCTCTTCCTGTGATTCCGCTGTCACCACCATATTATACTGCTCTACATTTACCATAGCATACATTTTCACAAGCCCGCCATTGTCCGTAAGCACCATAATATACGTTGGAACACCATTTACATTGATGAGGCTCGGGAAAGAAGCGCTGTATTTTTTCTCCTGCACGGCGCCTTCTGCCGAAGCCATTGCCGAATACTCCTCTGCGCCGGAAATCGTATAATACCTTGCTTCGGATGTCCTCTGGTTCACCATGATAAATCCCACATTTGATGCATCTCCATTTACCGAAGTCACACCGGTGTAAACCCACACGTCATCATCAATCGTCTTATAACCATAATCATCCGTGGCACGGATACAGCCTTTCTGTCCAATAATACTGTTAAAAAATCCTCCGGAAAGCTCGCCATACCAGTTAAATTTCTGTTCCAACAAATCACCGTCATAGACACGGTCTACCCAGCTTGGAACATCTTCCACATCATAATATTCCATATCACCGCTCACCGGATCACACAAAATGGCTCCTTTCACATCCATTCCGCTAAAAAGCCCCACCCGGGCATACAGCACCGGACAGACATAATAAGGCTTTCCCTTATCGTCCACCTCAAAATAACAGCCCTCGATAATCCGGGTTGGATTATGCATCTGCACATGGCGGAAAATATTATTGTTAAAATAACCGGATGCGACATACCGCATACCCTCGGAAAGCTTGATATACTCTGCATCTGAATTGACAGGGTTCACAGCCACATAACCCGGAATCCCTTCCGACTTATTATTCAGATATTTAAAAAAGGACGCATAGCGAAGATTTGCCACTTTCATCGGCTTACTGCTGATATTAATCTGTGTATAATCCTCTTCCACCTCAAACTGGCTCACCACATCTGACAGGGAACCAATTTTACGATTACCAAACACCCTTGCGCTATTTGTATCCATCAAAGCAATGTTATCCACATTATCTGACTCCGGAATATCCTCTGTAAAGTTGCGCTGCTCCACAGGCATCAGGCTGGCATAGCGTTTCGCATTAAAAAATGTAGAACCCGCAAGCCCTCCAAAAAATAACACCAGCGTACAAAATACCGGAATCCCCACAAGAAGAATTAACTGCACTTTACCCATCCCATGCCGAAAATAGATAAGATTATCATGAAAACCTGCCTTACCCCTGCCGCTTCTGCCAATGATTCCAAAAAGGATAAAAATAATACTGACAACAATGGAATGTATCAGCAGCCAATCCCAAAATTCTGTACTCTGCACATTTATTACCGGATAATAAATATAATAATTAAGACCCAGCCATAACACGGACAGGATTGTGGCAGCCACATATCCCCCTGCTTTCTTTCTCTCTTTTTTACTCATAATTTTCTACTCCTTATTTTTATGAATGATTATACTATAAATTTCCACCTGTTACAATCATTTAAGCAATCTTGAGTTTCCGCATAATTATCCACACTTCCTTGATTCGTACCAGACTATTAT
>JAMPFS010000039.1 GCA_023664325.1 Clostridium sp. | reverse complement strand
CGGAAGCAAGATGTTTGGCTATATTCAATATAAATCTCCTTTTCGTTGTTATATTTATTGGTACGGAAGATGGAAAGAGTTGCTTTTATGCCTGTGCGTTATGAAACATTTTTCAGATACGTTTTTAGAATATCAGAGAGAATATTTTTGACTTCTTTTTTCGCACATTCCTCCTTCCTGCTTTGTTTCGGCAGTGCAAACGTAACGGTTATGCCGTTTTGTGTTTCCTCATAGTAATGATAATTTTCTTCGTCCATGCTGTTTCCTTTATGGATGTTCTTCTTAATATGAGTATTGAGGAAGGGCTTGGCATATTCTGGTTTTTTGTATTTTAAATGCGGATAGTATTATTGTAAAAATATTTGATGATAAGAATATATATAATAATATCAAGGAAAAGAATGTTTGTTTTATCAGTTTTATATATTACACAATAACAGATATTTTATTAGAGTCAATGAGTCTATCAATAATATTTTAATTAATGATTGACTCTTTAAAGATATAGTTATACAATAAAGTAAAAAGTAACGACAATTTTTGCCATACATGAAATGGCTCTCTCAGATTATTACTGGGTACATGGTCGTTATACTGATATTTAATTAAGTATAAATTTATTGAGGAGGTTGCATATGATGAATAATTTATTGGAAAGAGAGATTAAATTTTGGGAAAATATGTATTTTGATGATTCTAAAAAAATGGTTGGTGTACCTGTCAATAATCAAGTGGCTGAAGGTGTTGAAGAGGATATTTTTAAGAATCATTATAACGGTAAAGTGGATATAGAAGCAGTAGCTTGGAAATTGGGAAGACTGACAACTGATGGTGTTCAATATAATAATACGAATGATGGAATTGTCAATGGATATGGAAATCATATCAATTTGAAAGAATTGAAAGATTATATTAAGTGGATAAATGCTAATGTGAATGAAATCAAGGATAAGCTGAAAGAGGAAAAATTAGTAGAGGCATTTAAAATGCTTGCAGAGGAATCTCCACATAATTTTGGTACGGTTTATATTATTACGATGATGTTCTTTATATCGCAAGGGGAAATTCCGATCTATGACAGGTTTGCGCATATTGCTGTGAAAGCAATTTATGCCGACAAATTTCCTTATGAAATTTATGTAGGGGGAGCACCTTCCAAGAAAGCACCTGAAGCAGCTATCAATATATTAAATGAATATCGATGGTTGTTACAGAAAACTTTTAAAAGTAGCAGTATAAGTCGTGAATTAGACAGGGCATTATGGGTGTATGGTCATGCAAATCAAAAATGTACTGTCAAATGGAACAGGTCATGTATAGAACAAGAGGTATGATATGGAAAAACCGATACTTAGTCCTGATTTTACAATAGAAGATATTCATAAACTAAGGGAATACAATTACTACCTTACGAAAGATATGACAAATCAGGAAAAAATGGACTTTTATAATAAACGGGGAATGGAAGTCTACAAAAAAATACAGGAAAGAAAGTTGCAAAAAAGTGCAATGTAACGGATTATTGCCAAGCAATTTACCGATTTGAACAGGCATCAGCAAAACGGATTTAACAAAAATCCGTCCTTGTCAACAAAATAAGCACATATTATAATAGTGGTAAAGAAAAAGAAGGAGGGCATTATGGAGAAAGCCTTTGAAGAACTGCAAATCAAGGATGATTTCATGTTTAGTGTAATTATGAGAAATCCGAAGTTTTGCAAACCTTTTTTAGAGCGGATACTGAACATAAAGATATCCCACATTGAATATCCGAAATCGCAGGAGACGATAGAT
The DNA here is from genome assembly GCA_023664325.1 of Clostridium sp. Lineage (GTDB taxonomy): Bacteria > Bacillota > Clostridia > Lachnospirales > Lachnospiraceae > CAG-590. Next base: position 28,219 of record JAMPFS010000039.1, on the reverse strand, counting down.
ATTTCTGCGGATGCAAAAAGTGTACGTTTGGATATCTATGTAGAGGATGGAAAAGAAACCGTTTACAATATTGAAATGCAGACAACCGAGAATAGAAATCTTCCCAAAAGAACAAGATATTATCAGGGCATGATAGACATGAATATTTTGGAAAAAGGGGATCATTACAAAAATTTGAAGCGGAGTTTTATTATTTTTGTATGTACCTTTGATTTGTTTGGCGAGGGAAGACACATTTATACCTTTGAAAACCGTTGTATTCAAAATCTGGAATTAGGTTTGGGTGATGATACAACAAAGATTATTTTAAATACGAAAGGTACAATGGATGATGTTAGTCCGGAAATGAAAAAATTGCTTGATTTTATTGACGGAAAAGAACCGGAGGATGACTTTACCAGAGAATTAGACGAGGCGGTACAGGCTGTCAGAAAAAATGAGAAATGGAGGGCGCTAAACGTCCAGTGGACGTTTGCTCAGCGCGGACCGGAACGGAGTGGAGAAGGATTATATGACATTGCAGATGAATTATCAGGAAAAATATGAGCAGGGAATAGAGCAGGGAATAGAGCGTGAGAAAGTTGAAACAGTAAGGCGTTTAATTGAAATGAATAAATTCTCATTAGAAGATATTGCTGCTGGAACTGGCTTGTCAATCGAAAAAGTAAAAGAGATTACAAAGCTACAGCCCGTATAATGTTTGCTGTATATTTGTCTACTGTTACATTGGAGAAAGTAGATGTTTCGGCAACCATGAATCAAACAATACGAAGTTACCACTCCGTATACACCCGGTTTAACGTAAAAGAAATAATTGCGAGAATATTTGCAATTAAGGTCTGTTCCGGCCATGTGGCATAGATTTCGCAGGAGGCAACGTTTTTAATGTAGTCTTTATATGGAATATAATAGTTTGTGGCTGTGGTATCGGTCGGTGAACCGTCATGTACGACAACGTATTCCGGTACCACAACACGGCTTAAGACAATTTCTCCGCTTTCGTCCATTGGCTTGATTTCATCCTCGGCGATTTTGGGCGGATAGTATTCCCATAGCGTATGCCCGCCAATGACAGTCGGATTATAGTCCTGATCACTGGTTACCAGCGGCGTCATGCGGATGTTTTGAAGTCCTGTTTCTCCTGAGAGAATCTGCACACCGGATATAATGGTATCCTCATACCCGGAGGCGCTTATTTTTAAATTGTATTCACTATAGGGCTGATTATCTGTGGGCTCCATAGAATATTCCAAAGGCGGGGCATTTAAGTCAATATTTTCCGTCCTGCCGTCCTGATCCGTTTCCACCACCTCTAAGGTGTCGCTTGGGTTTCCGGTAGACGAGATTTCAATCCTTGCGTTCCGTACCGGAATCTGGTTATCCGTAGACACGGCGCTAACCTGTAAATATCCGGTATCTATGTTATCCTGAAAAGCTCTTAAATGATGTTTCATGGCAATCCTTTCTTTTGTTCCCAATAGCACATTTTTAATAGTATATGTGAAAAACATAAAAATGTGATTGTAACCACTTTGGTAGGAAGAAAGAATCATGAGGACGTTCATTTTCTAATCTTCATTTTTACGATTTTCAATGGAATCATATTCTTTATGGACACCCACAAACTTGTATGCCGGACGAATAATCTTTCCGTGGTTCACAAGCTCCTCCAAACGGTGGGCGCTCCAGCCTGAGATTCTTGATATGGCAAACATTGGAGTAAAGAGTTCTCTTGGAATGCCGAGCATGGTATACACGAAACCACTGTAAAAATCAACGTTTGCACAGACAGGTTTAAACAGGCGGCGTTTCTGGGCAATCAGCCTGGCTGCAATTTCCTCCACCGTGCAGTAAAAATTAAATTCCCTGGTCATTCCTTTTTCCTCACTTAAATGCATGGCATATTTTTTCAAAATGACTTCTCTTGGATCCGAATCTGTATATACTGCATGCCCCATGCCATAGATGAGTCCTGCATGGTCAAAAACTTCCCTGTTCAGAATCCGTTCCAGATAGGCGGCTATTTCCTCTGTGTTCTCCCAGTTTGACACATTTTCCTTGATATCATCAAACATTTCCTGCACCTTTAAGTTGGCACCGCCATGTCTTGGTCCTTTCAGGGAAGCAATCGAAGCAGCGGTTGCAGAATATGTATCGGTTCCGGAGGAGGTTACAACATGGTTGGTAAAGGTTGAATTATTACCGCCGCCATGCTCTGCATGAAGAACTAAGCAGACATCCAATACCATTGCTTCTAATTCCGTAAATTGTCCGTTTGGACGGAGCATTTGCAAAATATTTTCCGCAATTGACAAATTCGGATTGGGATTCCGGATCACAAGAGAATCATTTAAATTAAAATGCCTGTGTGCATGATATGCATATACGGAAATCAGCGGCATTTTTGCAATGAGCTGCAAAGACTGCATCAGCACATTCTGCACGGAAATATCGTCCGGATTATCATCATAGGAATAGAGTGTCAGTACACATTTTTGCAGCGCATTCATGATGTTGGAAGAAGGTTTTTTCATAATAACGTCACGGACAAACTGGTTTGTCAGTTCACTTAAGTTAGATAAAATACCGATAAACTGCTTTAATTGTTTTTCTGTTGGAAGTTCGCCGAAGAGCAGCAGATAGGTAGTCTCCTCAAAGGCATATCGGTGTTTTGCCTCTCCACGTATAATGTCCTCCACATTATACCCCTGATAATACAGTTTTCCGTCTGCCGGAACCTTCTTACCATCCACAACGGCAGTGGACACGACATCCGCAATTTCCGTCAGACCGGTAAGGACACCCTTTCCATTGCTGTCACGAAGTCCGCGTTTTACATCATATTCGGAATATAAATTGAGATCAATCTCGCCGGAAATCATACAGTATTTTACCAATTCGTTAAAATTTGCGTGCTGATCCTCAGGCAGTCCCATCATATCTTTATACTGTGCTGTCATTTCAATCACCTGACCTTTTCTAAAATTTGTGTATATATTAAGGTTTACTCATGGCCTTTACAAAATATGCAAAGAAAAAGACACTGAATCATGATTCCATCCTTACAATCAGTGTCTTATAACCTAAAATTATATATATTCTAAAGTATTTTTGCTGTTTTGGCAAGCAATAAATGCATTTTTCTATCGTGTAAGCGAAACTTGCAAAGAAAACAGCAAAAAAAGGAAATCATCACTTGAAAGATAAAAATGATAGGTGTATAATAATTCGAGTTATGAAAAGAACAAATAATGTGGAGGACGAATGATTATGAGTGGGAATGAACAAGCAAATGAAGGCTGGCGCAATAACAAATGGTTCCGGGCAGCGATTCCGGCATTATTGCTCCATTGCAGTATCGGTACAGTATACTGTTGGTCAATCTTTAGTGAGGAGATTGCCCAGTATATCGGTTTTTCAAAAAGCGCGACGGAGTGGGCATTTAGTTTTGCAATCTTCTTCTTAGGTATGTCGGCAGCATTTTTGGGGAATATTGTGGAAAAGGATATCCATAAATCCTCATTAATTGCAGCGATTTGTTTTTCTGTTGGTATGGCAGGCACCGGTTTCTTTATTTATTACGGTGGAAACAATCCCGGAAGCATGCTTTCACTGATTGGTATTTATATTTGCTATGGACTGATCATGGGTATCGGTTTGGGAACCGGATATTTGTCACCGGTTAAGACATTGATGCTCTGGTTTGAAGACCGTAAAGGTCTGGCAACGGGATTGGCAGTTGCAGGATTTGGCGCTGCAAAGGCGATTGCAAGCCCGATTATGCAGGCGATGCTTGATAACTTAGGGGAAGGCGGAATCTATAAAATGTTCTGGATTCTTGCATGTGTGTATTTTGTCATGATGTTTGTTGGTCATTTATTACTGAAAAAACCAGACAGCTGGCATGAGCCACAGAAGCAGGAAAAAGGACAAAGCATTATGGCAGTCATCAAAACCAAGCCAATTTCCAATTATATTGGAATCTGGCTGATGTTTTATATCAATATCACCTGTGGTCTTGCATTGATTTCCCAGGAGAAAATGATTGTAAAATGTATCGGTTTGGCAAGCGCAGTCGGAATTATTTCCACAGTATCCGCAGTGTTTAATGCAGGCGGCCGTCTTGGATTTTCTGCATGGGCAGATACCATGAAGGATCGGAATACCATTTATAAATTAATCTTTATTCTTTCGATTGTATTTACCGGCATTATTATCCTGACAAGCGGTATCAAGAATGGGGAAGATAACCTGCTGCTTACGATATTGGTTCTCTGCCTTATTTTCGTGGTAAATGCAGGCTATGGCGGCGGCTTTTCCAATGTGCCGACACTGTTATCCGACCATTACGGAATGAGCAATATCAGTGCAATTCACGGAATTACCCTGTCAGCATGGGCGTTTGCCGGGCTTACCGGAAACCAGATGGCAACATGGATTGTCAATCATTTTGGTGAAACAGTGGAACTCGAGCCTGGTCTTACCGTAAACCCGACCGGTTATCAGTGTGTGTTGTATGCGACAATTGTGCTGTATATCATTGCCCTGGTTGTCTGTCTTTTGATGGTGAAGCCGACGGACAAGGCAATCGCCGCAAAGAAGGAAAAATCAGAACAAGTGACAGAATAATTTTCATATTCTGTTTTATAGGAGGAGTTGCTGCATGGGAGAAGCATTTTAAATTATGCAGCAGCTCCTTTTATTGTCAACAAAATAGTTTTGTGGTATAGTAACCATGTTATTTTATGCTCAAATATAGTATGTGTGTAGTTTATGCCTGTATCAAACAGGTGAGAAATGGAGGACTGGTATGTCAGAGGTTACAAAGGTGATATTAGATGCAATGGGAGGGGATCATTCTCCAGGCGAAATGGTACTTGGGGCTGTAAATGCCGTAAAAGAGAAACCGGAATTATTTGTATATATTGTCGGAAAAGAGGATGCCATTAAGGAAGAGCTTGCAAAGTATGAATATCCTGCCAGTCAGATTGAGGTAGTGCATGCACCGGATGAAATCACCTGTCATGATGCACCGGTTATGGCAATTAAGAAAAGGAAAGATTCCTCTATGGTAGTGGGACTTCGCATGTTAAAAGAAGGGAAGGCAGATGGCTTTGTGTCTCCGGGAAATTCCGGAGCTGTTTTAGTTGGCGGTCAGGCAATTATCGGACGTATGAAGGGAATTGAACGGGCGCCTCTTGCACCGATTGTTCCTACCATTAATGGTGTTGCCCTGCTGGTGGATTGTGGGGCGAACGTGGATGCGAGAGCTTCCCATTTAGTGCAGTTTGCGAAAATGGGCTCGATTTATATGGAGCATGTGATCGGGGTGAAAAATCCCAGGGTTGGTCTTGTGAATATCGGTGCAGAGGAAGAGAAGGGAAATGCATTGGTGAAAGAGACATTTCCGCTGTTAAAGGAATGTAAAGATATTAATTTTATAGGAAGCCTTGAGGCAAGGGATTTTCCATATGGCGCTGCGGATGTGGTTGTCACAGAGGCATTTGTGGGAAATGTTATGCTCAAGCTTACGGAGGGGTTAGCCGCAGCGCTGATTGACAAGATCAAGGAAGGCATGACTGCCACTTTCCTATCTACAGCAGGGGCGGCATTGGTAAAGCCACAGCTTAAGAAGACATTAAAAACATTTGATGCGACAGAGTATGGCGGCGCGCCGCTTCTTGGATTGAATAATCTTGTGGTAAAGATTCATGGCAGCGCAACCAGCAAAGAAGTGAAAAATGCACTATTTCAGGTTGAGACCTTTAAGAAGCAGGATATCAACGGAAAAATCAGGAATTATTTATTAAATGACAGGAAAGAAGAACAGCATAATGAAGTATGATGAGTCAGCGATTGAAAAAAATATTGGTTATGTATTTAAAGATAAATCACTTTTAAAACAGGCGATGAGCCATAGCTCGTATGTAAATGAGATTAAGATAAAAGGTCATAAGAGCTATGAACGGCTGGAATTTTTAGGGGATGCAGTATTAGAGCTGATTTCCAGTGAATACCTCTATGAACATTATGGGGATATGCCGGAGGGAAAGCTTACCAAGCTGCGCGCCTCCATTGTCTGTGAGTATACGCTTTCCAGTGTTTCAAAGCAGTTAGGCTATGGAGATTTTGTTCTGCTTTCCAAAGGAGAGGAACTAACCGGTGGCAGAAACCGGAATTCTATTTTGTGTGATTTGTTTGAGTCCGTCTTAGGCGCCATTTATTTAGATGGGGGCATGGAACCGGCAAAGCGCTATGTGTATGCTTTTTTGATGACAGATATCGAGAGTAAGCAGCTGTTTTATGATGCGAAAACCATTCTTCAGGAAATGGTACAGAAGAATGGTAAGGGTTCTGTGACCTATGAAATTCTTGAGGAGAGAGGTCCCGATCATAATAAATGTTTTGTGACGAAGGTTCTGGTTGATGGGAAACAGCTTGCCACCGGAGAGGGCAGTTCCAAGAAAAATGCAGAGCAGATGGCGGCGTATCAGGCAATATTGCAATTAAAAGAGCCGTGATTTTTGATAGGAGATTTTTATGTATTTAAAGAGTATAGAGGTGTATGGATTTAAGTCCTTTGCCAACCGGATTGTATTTGAATTTAATAAGGGAATTACCGGTATTGTGGGGCCAAACGGAAGCGGAAAGAGTAATGTCGGTGATGCTGTGCGCTGGGTGCTCGGTGAACAGAGCGCCAAACAGCTTCGTGGCGCGAAGATGGAGGATGTTATTTTTGCAGGAACCGAAGTGAGAAAACCTCACGGTTCTGCCTATGTTGCCATCACGCTGGATAACAGCGATCACTCTCTGCCCATTGATTATGAGGAGGTAACCGTTGCAAGGCGGGTATACCGGTCAGGGGAAAGCGAATATCTGATCAATGGCACCGTAAGCCGTTTGAAAGATGTACATTCGCTGTTCTTTGATACGGGTATTGGCAAAGAGGGCTATTCGATTATCGGACAAGGCCAGGTGGAAAAAATTCTCTCCGGAAAGCCGGAGGAACGCCGTGAGCTTTTTGATGAGGCAGCAGGGATTGTAAAATATAAAAAGAATAAAGCTGCCACAGAAAAATCACTGGCGGCAGAACGGGAAAATTTAAGCCGTGTCAACGATATTTTGTCCGAGTTGGAAAAACAGGTCGGCCCATTGGAAAAACAGTCCGAGGTGGCTAAAAGATACCTCTTATACAAAGGTGAACTGAAACGCTTTGATGTCAATGTATTTTTGTTAGAGAATGAAAAAATCGAGACGGTTTTAAAAGAAAATGAGGAGCGGCTTCATATTGTAGAGGAAGATCAGCAGCGCCTTACGGATGAGTTTTTACAGACCAAAAATGAATACGAGAGGATTGAGACGGTATTAGAACAGTGTAATCAGTCTATTGATGAACACCGTAACAGGATTAACGAGTTAAAGATTCAAAATGAACGTAACGAGGGAGAGGTCAATGTACTGAACCAGAAAATAGAGGGTGCCAAATCCACGGATGTACATATGAGTGAGCAGATTGACCGCATCAACCAGTCACTGGCTGCCCAGGCAGAAGAAAAGAAAGGATTTCAGGAAAAGAAAGCCGTATTAGATGAGAAAATGGACAGTGCGGATGATGTAGTGGAGGAAGCCCGTGAAGTCAGCGAGGGAATCGAGGAGGAGATTGAAAAACTCGAGGAAGAAATTGAAAAAAGCAAGGCAGATATTATTGAATACCTGAATGATGGGGCAAACCTAAAGGCAAAGGTTGGCCGTTATGACACCATGCTTGAAAATATCAGTTACCGGAAAACCCAGCTTAATCAGCGTTTCCTTCAGTTTAAGTCGGATGAGGAGAAGGACAGGGAAGAATATGATAAGCACAATCAAACATTGACAGAGATTGAAAGCACAGTTGCGGCATTACTTGAAAATCTGCAAAAGACAGATGCCGGTCTGGATGTCAATACCATTGCAACCAATGAAAATAAAAAACGTCTATTTGAAGTCAATAATGAGTATAGCAGTGTGAAATCAAAATTAGAGGCATTGAGAAATATCACGGAACGCTATGACGGATACGGTAATTCCATTAAGCGTGTCATGGAGCAAAAGGTGAGTAATCCCGGTATTATCGGCGTCGTGGCAGATATTATCCAGGTAAATAAAGAATATGAAGTGGCGGTGGAAACGGCTTTGGGAGGCAGTATTCAGAATATTGTCACGGATAATGAAAATACGGCAAAAAAATTAATTCAGTTCCTGAAGAAGAACCGCTTTGGACGGGCAACCTTTTTGCCGCTCACGACGATCGGTGGAAACAGGAATGAGTTTTCACAAAAGGATGCATTAAAGGAGCCGGGGGTAATCGGACTTGCGAAGGATCTGGTTCGTGTTCACGACAAATATAATGCGGTGACAAACCATTTGCTGGGCAGAATTTTAGTGGTGGATACCATCGACCATGCGATTGCCGTAAATAAGAAATTCAACCAGAGCCTCCGCATTGTTACCAAAGAGGGAGAACTTTTAACCCCTGGCGGAGCCATGACCGGTGGCGCATTTAAAAATTCATCCAACCTGCTGGGGCGGAAACGTGAATTAGATGAGCTAAATAAAGTGCTTTCTGAGATTAACAATGAGATTGTAAATGCAACAAGGGAAGAAAAGGAACTTCGGACGGTCAGGGAGCAGTTAAAAAGAGACAAGGAGGATATGAATTTAAAGCTTCAGGAGCTGTATCTTCAGAAGAATACCGTTACCATGAGCATAGAACAGGTTTCCAAAAATTTATCGGAAACAGCGAATGCATTTGCCTCTGTCAATAAAGAGAACAAAGAATTGGAAGCGCAGATCGAAGAAATTAACAACAATAAAAACGAGCTTTATGAAAATCATAAGCAGGCAGAACAGGCAAAAAAAGCATTGGAGGAGCGGATTAAGAGTTTAGAAGATCAGGTTGACTCAAAGAAAGAGGAGCTTAAGGTATCAAACGAAAAAGTTTCGGAGCTGATGCTTGCATTTAATACGATGAAGCAGCAGGATGATTTTCTGATAGAAAATCTCCGCCGTATTCGGGCAGAGGAGAATAAGTTAAAAGAAGAATTAGAGTTATACCGTTCCCAGATGAGTGATTCGGGAAAGGCGGTTGAGGAATTAGTGGCAAAAATCAATCATTTTAAGCTGCTGATTGACACGGACAAGCGCAAAATCCAGGAATTACAGAAGGAACTGGATAAAAATATGTCCGATAAAGAGGAGTTAAGCACGAAGCATAAAGAATTTTTCGGCAGGAGGGAATCCCTGAATGAAGAGATCACAAAGCTTGAAAAATCAGCCTTCAAATTACAGGGTCAGGTGGAGAAAATCACGGAGCAGTCAGATAATCTCAGCAAGTATATGTGGGAGGAGTATGAGCTTACCTATCAGAGCGCAGCAGAATTAAAGGATGAAACCCTGCATGATTTAGATGCCTTAAAGCGAGAAGTAACTGCGGTAAAGGCGAAAATTAAAGCGCTCGGGGATGTCAATGTCAATGCAATTGAGGACTACAAGGTTGTTTCACAGCGCTATGAATTTTTAAGAGGGCAGCATGATGATATTGTAAAGGCAGAAGAAAATCTGCTGCAAATCATTGCGGAATTAGATACAGCCATGCGTACCCAGTTTGAGGAGAAATTTAATGAAATCCAGGTGATGTTTGATAAAGTGTTCCGGGAGCTGTTTGGTGGCGGCAAGGCAACCTTAGAGCTTGTGGATGATGATGATATATTGGAGGCGGGAATCCGTATTATCGCACAGCCGCCGGGAAAGAAACTTCAGAATATGATGCAGTTATCCGGTGGTGAAAAATCGTTATCCGCCATTGCGCTGCTGTTTGCAATCCAGAGTTTAAAGCCGTCTCCGTTCTGTCTTCTGGATGAGATTGAAGCGGCATTGGATGATTCCAATGTAACCAGATATGCAAAGTACTTAAACAAGCTTACCAAAGATACCCAGTTTATTGTTATCACCCATAGAAAGGGAACGATGGAGGCAGCAGATGTGTTATATGGTATCACAATGCAGGAAAAAGGTGTTTCCACACTTGTATCGGTGAATCTGATTGAGAATGAACTGGACGATTAGCTTAGAGGGAGATGATAGATATGTTTGATTTTTTCAAAAAGAACAAGAAGGAAGAGCAAGCAGAGGAACTTTTACCGGAACAGATGGAAAAGGAGAATGCGGAGCCGGAGCAGGAAGAAAGAACAACAACTGATATGGACGAGCAGACAGAGCCTGAAAAGGAAAAAGGATTTTTTAGCCGTTTGAAAACAGGTCTTACTAAAACCCGGAACAGCATCAATGAAAGTTTTGATAACCTGTTTAAAGGTTTTTCTTCGATTGATGATGATTTTTATGATGAGCTGGAAGAAACCCTGATTATGGCTGATTTAGGGCTGGATACCACGGAACGGATTATTGACAATTTAAAAGAACTGGTAAAGAAAAATCATATCAAGGAGACGGAAGACTGCAGGGAACTGGTTATCAATATCATCAGGGATCAGATGCAGGTGGATGAATCTGCTTATGATTTTGAGAACCGGAAAACGGTTATGCTGATTATCGGTGTAAATGGGGTTGGAAAAACCACCTCTATCGGAAAACTGGCAGCACAGTATAAGAAATGCGGAAAACGTGTTATGATGTGCGCAGCAGATACGTTTCGCGCAGCGGCAATTGACCAGCTAAAGACATGGGCGAACAGAGCGGGAGTGGAGATTATTTCCCAGCAGGAAGGCTCCGATCCGGCTGCGGTTACATTTGATGCGGTAAAAGCGGCAGCAGCGAGGGATGTGGACATTCTGCTTGTAGATACCGCAGGAAGGCTCCATAATAAAAAGAACCTGATGGATGAGCTTTCAAAGATGAAACGGATTATTGAGCGGGAATACAGTGATGCGCATTTGGAGACATTAATTGTATTAGATGGTTCGACCGGACAAAATGCCTTAGAGCAGGCAAGGCAGTTTTCTTCCGTTACCCGGATTGACGGTATCATTTTAACGAAACTCGACGGTACTGCCAAAGGCGGCATTGCAATTGCCATCCAGTCAGAGCTGAATGTGCCGGTTAAATATATTGGTGTGGGGGAACAGATTGACGATTTGCAGAAATTTGATCCGCAGTCCTATGTAAATGCCCTGTTTTCGGATATGGATATCAGGTCGGATATAGAGATTTTGATACCGGATGACAAGAAAGACGAACAATAATATCATATCAAATAAACGGAGGAAAAGAAAATGTTGACATTGGAGAAATTTGAAGAAGCTTATAATACCGTGCAGAAGGTCGTGAACCAGACAAAATTAATTTACAGCGATTTTTTTAGTGAACAGAGCGGCAACAAGGTCTATCTAAAGCCCGAGAATCTTCAGGTAACAGGCGCTTATAAGATCCGGGGGGCATATTATAAGATTTCCACGTTGTCGGAGGAGGAGCGGTGCAAAGGACTGATTACTGCATCTGCGGGAAACCATGCGCAGGGTGTAGCCTTTGCTGCGAAAGCCTATGGCGCAAAAGCCACGATTGTCATGCCTACAACGACTCCGTTGATTAAAGTAAACCGCACAAAATCCTATGGCGCAGAAGTCATTCTTTATGGAGATGTGTATGATGAATCGTGCCAGTATGCCTTAGAGCTTGCAGAGGACAAGGGGCTTACTTTTATTCATCCGTTTGATGATTTGGACGTTGCCTGCGGACAGGGTTCCATTGCTATGGAAATTATTAAGGAGCTGCCAACCGTTGACTATATCCTAGTGCCGATTGGGGGCGGTGGACTGGCAACCGGTGTATCCACTCTTGCCAAAATGTTAAACCCCCATATCAAGGTAATCGGTGTCGAACCTTCCGGCGCTGCCTGCATGCGGGAGTCATTGAAAAATGGAAAAGTCACAACCCTGCCGGTGGTAGATACCATCGCAGACGGTACAGCAGTCAAAACACCGGGAAGCAATATTTTCCCATATATCAAAGAAAATATTGATGAGATTATCACGGTGGATGACAGTGAACTGATTGTGGCATTTTTGGACATGCTGGAAAATCATAAGATGTTAGTAGAAAATTCAGGGCTGTTGACGGCTGCGGCAGTAAAAAAACTGCCATTTAAGGATAAAAAGGTTGTCAGCATTTTAAGCGGTGGCAACATGGATGTCATTACGTTTGCTTCGGTTGTTCAGCACGGTTTGATTGCGAGAAGCAGAATTTTTACCGTGTCCGTATTGCTTCCGGACAAGCCGGGCGAGCTTATGAATGTAAGTTCCATTATTGCAGAATTACAGGGTAATATTATCAAACTTGAGCATAACCAATTTGTAAACTTAAACCGGAATGCAGCGGTGGAATTAATCATTACGATGGAGGCGTTTGGACCGGAGCATAAGGAACAGATTATCCATGTATTGGCAGAAAAAGGGTACAGACCGCTTGAAAAGAATCCCAAGAGTATTTATTGATTTATCAGAAAAAGGAGCGTATCAGCGTTATGCGAAAACAGGATAAAAATGCTTTTGGTGGGAAAATCGGCGCAGCCGTGGACTTAGGCTCCACCACCATTGCCGTGAGCTGTTTGAATCTGATGACAAAAGAGGAACTACTGTCTTTTTCTTTTGCAAATCCGCAATGCCGGTATGGAGCAGATGTCATTACCAGAATCAAATACTGTGTCGAACAGCCTGATATGCTAAATAAGCTTGGAGAAATCGTATGGGATGCGCTTTTTGGGGAACTGAAGAATAGGCTGGGGGAAGAATGCAGGCAAATCACCCACATAATTATCAGCGGAAATACAGTGATGCAGCATATTTTGCGTGGGCTTCCGGTAAATGGGCTTGCAGCGGCACCCTTTTTGCCGGTGGACTTGAAGTATTTTGAAGAAGATATTGTTGTCAACTGGGAAGACTGCAAAAGAGAAGATACAGCAGGTAACTTACAGGCAGAAAATATAGGGTGTGACAGATGCATGGTGGTTTATCCACCCGGTTTTTCTGCTTATGTGGGCGCTGACGTTTTAACGGGCGCACATTATCTGAAGTCAGGACGGCAGGAAACATATGATCTGCTGATTGATTTAGGAACGAATGGTGAAATGCTGTTAATCAATAACAAGCAGGGTCTTGCAGCCTCAACAGCCTGTGGACCGGTGTTTGACAACGTGCTTGCCGGCGCCAGATACGGAAGTGACAGCATACATGCTATCGCATATTGTGTGAAAAGGCATTTGATTGATCGTTCCGGCAAAATTGCGGAACCATTTTTCGGGAAAGGCATTGCCATTGATAAAAATTTTGTAATCCGCCAGGAAAATGTCAGGAATTTCCAACTGGCAAAAGGAGCAGTCCTCGCAGGAGTCCAGTGCCTCATGGAACAGGCAGGGATTGGCAGTGATGATATAGAAAGGGTATATATAAGCGGAGGGCTTGGATTTTATATGGATGTAAAAGATGCTTTTGCCGTGCGCATGCTGCCGGAAAGTTTGAAAGGAAAGGTCACTGTGGCAGGCAATTCCTCGCTGAATGGCGCAAGGGAGCTGCTTGGAACCTTCGGGGATCAAGTATCGGATACAGTTGGACAGAGGCAGAATGAAATGCTTGCAGATTATGACGCGCTTTGCAGGAGAACCAAAAGCTTTGAATTGTCAAATCTGCCGGAATTTCAAAACATCTATATCAAAGCATTGGATTTTTAAGGAAACTGTTATAGTATATTGATAATAAGTCGTTTATAAAATATAAAGGGGAATACAGGATGAAGAAAGTTGAGAAATACTATAAAAAATTTTATAAAGAATTATCCAAATATAAAGTGGGAATCCATTCACTAAACAGTGGAATACCAGAGGAAAAAATCCGTCAATTTGAGGATCGTTATAATATTAATTTGCCGTATTATTACAGAGAATGGCTAAAAATCAACAACGGGGGAGAGTTGTTTGCCGCTATGAAGGGAACTGTTTTAGCCGGGATTGCAGATTCGACCATGCATTTTGGAAAGCTGAATGTGGCAGATAATTTTAATGTGGAAAAGCGTTTACCGGGCATGCCGGATTATATGCTGTTCCTTGCATGGACAAATGACGGTGATCTGATTGGATATGACTTAAACCATACAGACCAGATGGACGGCAAAATGATATATTGGGATAGTGAGACAAAAAAAGTAACCTCGGAATGGGATAATTTTTCCGAGTGGCTGGAAGATGAAATGGCATACTGGAAGGAAATCGTAGATTATGATGGAACACAAAAAGAATAGAGTGGTAACAGCTAAATAGAAGATGGAGGCGTATATGAATATTCCGAGACAGTTTTATGGTATCAATTATTTGTCACGTATTTTGGGTAATTTTCAGGATAGTGAAAGTATAGAGTGTCCAAAACTTGCATATCATGCAATTGAGGATGTGACTCCGATTCCCCTGAAGGCAAAGCCAACGGCAGCGCTTTCGTTAAATGCCCGGCGGATTTGCGCATTTTTACAGGAGGTTTTTACAGACCGTTTATGCGCATTGGATGGTTTGGCAATATGCAGGGGAGAAAATCTGGTATGTTCCGGCTATCGTCCTCCATACAGTGATAAGAATCCACATATTACAAATTCTACCTGTAAGACGGTGGTTGCCATTGCGGTGATGTTTGCGATTTCCGAACATCTGCTGTTGGAGGATGACACGGTACTGTCCTTTTTCCCGGAGTATGACACCCTGCTGACGCCAAAGTATGTCAAACATATGACGGTATACCACCTGCTTACCATGACTTCGTGTTCAAAGTGTAATGAAGCGGTTTCTGTGGCGGAACAGGATTGGGTGAAAGCATTTTTGCTGACGGACTGCCAGCAGGAACCGGGGAGTAAATTTATTTACAACAGCATGAACACTTATATGCTGGCGGTTATTTTGACAAAGGTTACCGGCATGAGCCTTATGGATTATTTAAAAGACCGTTTCTTTGCGCCGCTCGGCATCAATCATATAAAGTGGGAACTTTGCCCTCAGGGAATGGAACGCGGTGGATGGGGGCTGCATATTTCCATAGAGGATATGTGTAAAATTGGATTATTTCTGGCAAATGACGGTAAATTTGGCAAAAAACAGTTATTACATGCATCCTATATACGGAAGATGAAAGATACGAAGATTTCGCAGGATGCAGACCGGTTATCGACAGGCTATGGCTATCAGCTATGGCATCTGCCATACGGATTATATATGCTAAGCGGTATGTACGGACAGCATGTTATCATTGATGAAAAGCACAAGCTTGTGATAGCAACCAATGCCCACAATGACAAAATGTTCCCTGACTCCGTTCTTGTTTCTAAAATTATTGCACTGATGACAGATAACAGGCTTTATCAGCCGGCGGCAGCCTTACAGGAAAATATTCATTATCAGCAGCTTTTGCAACAGGTAGATGCCTTTTCCCAGGGGTTTGATTTAAGGAGATATTCGGCAAAAATACCATATAGCGCATATCGTTTTGCAATGCTTAAACAGCATAAGCAGAAAATTGCAAGGCTTTCAGAGCTGTTCCATACCTTTGAGGGAAAACGGCTCCATATAGACCAGGCGACCTTTAAACTGTTTCCATATATGTTGCAGGGAATGTATCAGTGTCCCCCGTTCCATGTAACAGATATTGCATTCCATAAGACTGAAAACACCTGGAAACTTTGCTTTTACAAGGAAAAGAGCAAAAAGGATACGGAGAGCGTTCGGGAAAAAATGGTTATCGAAGCCGGACTGGATGAATATTACCACCAAAACATAATGATCGGAGAGGAAGAAAAAGAAATTGCGGTAAAGGCATATCTGGCAATGGATGAGGATGAACATGATGTGATATTTGTAGAGATTGTTTTCCCGGATGCAGGATTTAGCCGTGTGATTAAATTCTTTTTGTTAGAAGACCGGATTGGTATTGAATGTCTGGAATACCCTGATATGCGGGGCATTGTGGAACAGGTGCTATATGGAGAAACCCAGCTTGCGGGAACCAAGATTGACCTTACGGATAAGCTGCCTCAGAGTATCCGCCTGTTTTTAGAGAATAAGGTGGAACCGAGGGTACATGGATATTTCCGATAGGATATCCATATCTTGTATATTTCTCTTTGAGATTTCCATAAAATGTGCTATAATGGGAACACTTTATCAGATAATGTACAGGAGATAATGATGAGACTTTGCAGTTTATATAGCGGCAGCAGTGGCAATTCCATATATATTGGTTCCGATCATACCCATATTTTGGTGGATATCGGAATGAGCACGAAGAAGATTGTCGAGGCGCTTCATGAGATTTCATTAAAACCGGAAGATATTGATGCCATTCTAATCACCCATGAGCATACGGATCATATTGCGGGGCTGGGTGTTTTTTTGCGGAAATATGGTATTCCGGTGTATGGCACGGACAAAACGTTAGAGGCGGTCAGCCGTTACAGCAATCTTGGCAGGGTGGATTTTTCACTGTTTCACGGGATTGAACCGGAGGAGAGTTTCCAGATTGATGATTTGTGGGTGAAACCGGTCAGTACATGGCATGATGCGGCAGATCCGGTTTGTTATACATTGACGGATGGAAATAAAAAGGTATCCATTGCCACGGATTTGGGTGATTATGATGAACATATTGTGGATGCCCTATCCGGCGCGGATGCAATGTTGATTGAGGCAAACCATGATATACGCATGTTAGAGGTTGGGCCTTATCCATACCAGTTAAAACAACGGATTTTGAGCAAACATGGACATTTATCGAATGAAAGAGGCGGACAGCTTGTCAGGGCTTTGTTAAATGACCATATTAAAGGAATTTATCTGGGACATTTGAGCAAAGAGAATAATTATCCGGAGCTTGCCTTTGAAGCGGTGAAAGCGGAACTGTTTGGCAATCCGTACAGCAATGACTGCCGGGATTTTAATATGTCGGTAGCATGCAGAAGCGAGTGTTCCACATTGATTGAATGTTAAAATACATATAAAGAGAGAGGAAAAAGAGATGAAGAAAACGGTTATTTCAGTAGTAGGCAAGGATAAAGTAGGTATCATTTTTCATGTTTGCAAGTATCTTGCAGGCAATCAGATTAATATTTTAGATATTGCACAGACCATTGTTCAGGACTGGTTTAATATGATTATGGTGGTAAATATCCAGGATTCCCATAAGGACTTTTCAACGATTGCTTCTGAGCTTAAACAGATTGGCGATGAAATCGGCGTCAATATCACTTTGCAGAAGGAAGAAATTTTTGATATGATGCACAGACTGTAAGGCAGATACCGGACTTGTAAGGTATATAGATTCGTATAGAAAAGATTTTAGAAAGATACGAGGATTTTACTATGATTAATATGAAAGAAGTTATTGAGACAAATAACATGATCCACGAAGACAACCTGGATGTGCGGACGATTACCATGGGGATTTCCCTGCTTGACTGTATGTCAGCAGATTTAAAAGAAACCTGTGCGAAGGTGTATGAAAAGATTACATCTTCTGCAAAGGATCTGGTAAAAGTTGGCAGGGAATTGGAGATGGAATTTGGGATTCCGATTGTAAATAAGCGCATTTCACTGACACCGATTGCCATGATTGGCAGCGCCTGCTGTAAATCAAGTGATGATTATGTAGAGATTGCAAAAATCATTGATGATGCGGCAAAAACACTTGGGGTGAATTTTATTGGCGGCTATTCTGCATTGGTATCAAAAGGCATGACACAGTATGACGAGATGTTGATCCGTTCCATTCCAAAGGCGCTGGCACAGACAGATTTTGTTTGCAGCAGTGTAAATGTAGGCTCGACTAAAACAGGGCTTAACATGGATGCCGTAAAACTGATTGGAGAGATTGTCAAAGAAAGCGCCATCCTTACTGCTGACCGTGACTGCATTGGACCAGCCAAATTTGTTGTATTCTGTAATGCTCCGGATGATAACCCGTTTATGGCAGGAGCGTTCCACGGTGTAACGGAAGCTGACCGCATCATCAATGTGGGGGTATCCGGTCCCGGTGTTGTCAAAAGAGCATTAGAACAGGTTCGTGGCGAGAATTTTGAAGTTCTTTGCGAGACGATTAAGAAAACAGCATTTAAGGTAACCCGTGTCGGGCAGCTTGTCGCAAAAGAAGCCTCGAAACGCCTCGGCATTCCGTTTGGCATTATTGATTTATCTTTGGCTCCGACACCTGCTGTCGGTGACAGCGTGGGTGAGATTTTAGAGGAAATTGGGTTGGAATATGCAGGAGCGCCAGGCACAACCGCAGCGCTTGCCCTGTTAAATGACCAGGTTAAAAAAGGCGGTGTCATGGCATCCTCCTATGTCGGCGGTCTTTCAGGCGCATTTATTCCGGTTTCCGAAGACCAAAGAATGATTGATGCCGTAAGCTGCGGCGCGCTTACGTTAGAGAAATTAGAGGCTATGACCTGTGTATGTTCCGTTGGTCTTGACATGATTGCCATTCCGGGGGACACAAAAGCAACTACGATTTCCGGTATCATTGCGGATGAGATGGCAATCGGCATGATAAACCAGAAGACCACGGCAGTGCGCATTATCCCGGCAATCGGCAAGAAAGAGGGAGAGACATTGGAGTTTGGCGGTCTGCTTGGACATGCGCCGGTTATGAGGGTTAACGATTATAGCTGTGATGCATTTATTAACCGGGGCGGGCGGATTCCTGCGCCAATCCACAGCTTTAAAAATTAATACGGTGTTAAGAAGGGGTAGTTTTCTTTTCCGGGAGACAGCCCCTTTCACGATATATTAAGCATATTTTTCAGGTCGGGCGGCATATACTGCTGATAAGTACAACTTATGGAGAGCAAATTGAACGAGGCTTATCAGGAGGTAAGGGAGCAGCTGCGCCGCCAGCATGCCATGAATAAAAATGAAGTACACGGGAAGGAAATACCGGCAATTCGTCCAGCTTATTACAATAGCGGTTATGCAGATGAGCAGGGCGGTTACGGTATGACATTTTCTTTTAAACTTAAAATATTGGTATTTTTATGTGCCGTTATGCTTTTTTCCTGCTATTTATATGGAGGACAGGATATTAAAAAAGGCGTATCACTGGCATACCATGAGCTGCGTACCGCAGTTGCCGTATTGGAGGAGGAAGAACCGCTGGTTAAGGAGGTTGTCGGCTATTGCAGGGAGGGGTACCACTGGATAAAGGATGCAGCAGAAGAATATATGCACGAAGAATAAAGAAAAGGCATGACATACGCTTCGGGCAAATAAAAAATAATGAAAAGGGGTTGTGTGCCGGCAGGGATATCAACGGAATAAAGGGTGGGAATGCATCCATGAGGAACAGCAGGAGTGTGGCAGGCAAAGCCGCAGCTGGAAAAGAGGAGAAATGATGAACAGATTAGCGCTTTCGGATGAGATTTTAATGAACATCGAAAAACCGGCAAGATATATCGGCGGGGAAGTGAATATGGTAAAAAAGGATCTGAACGAGGTTGACATCCGCTTTTGCATGTGTTTTCCGGATGTATATGAGATTGGGATGAGCCATCTGGGAATCCAGATTCTATATGACATGTTTAACAAAATGGAAGGGGTGTACTGTGAGCGTGTGTATTCCCCGTGGCCGGATCTTGATAAAATCATGCGCGAGAGGAAAATTCCCCTGTTTTCGCTGGAAACCCAGTCACCGGTTAAAACGTTTGATTTTCTTGGCATTACGCTACAATATGAAATGTGTTATACCAATGTCTTACAGATTTTAGATTTGTCCGGCATACCGTTGTGGGCAAAGGACAGAACGTTAGACGATCCCATTGTGTTTGGCGGGGGGCCGTGCAGTTATAATCCGGAACCGATTGCGGAATTTTTTGATGTCTTTTATATCGGTGAGGGTGAGACAAGGTATGATGATGTATTTGCCGTTTACCGGAATATGCGGGCTGCCAATCGCAGCAGAGAGGATATGCTGCATGCCATTTCAAAAATTCCGGGTATGTATGTTCCATCCATGTATGAGACAACTTACAATGCGGATGGAACGATTGAAAGCTTTCAGCCGAGATATGAGGATGTTCCCCGGCAGATTTGCAAAGAGATTGTTCCGGATTTTGATCAAGTGCCGTATCCGACAAAGCCATTAGTGCCATTTATGCAGGTGACACAGGATCGGGTGACTTTGGAGATTATGCGCGGCTGCATCCGTGGCTGCCGTTTCTGCCAGGCGGGAATGATTTACCGTCCGACACGCCAGAAAAATCTGGAAACCGTGAAGCGTTATGCGAAAGAAATGCTAAAAGCAACCGGACATGAAGAAATCACCTTAAGCTCGTTAAGCTCATCCGATTATGAATGTTTAAAGGAGCTTACCTATTTTCTGATTGAAGATATGGAAGATAACCATGTAAATATTTCCCTGCCATCCCTTCGGATTGATTCCTTTGCCTTAGATGTCATGCAGAAGGTGCAGGATATCAAAAAAAGCTCGCTGACTTTTGCGCCGGAAGCCGGAACACAGCGGCTTCGAGATGTCATTAACAAAGGACTTACCGAGGAAGTGATTTTAAATGGGGCGATGCAGGCATTTAAAGGTGGCTGGAACAAGGTAAAGTTTTACTTTATGTTAGGGCTTCCGACGGAGACAATGGAGGATGCGGAGGGGATTCCTGCCCTTTGTGAAAAGGTTGCCGAGGCATATTATACGATTCCCAAAGAGGAGCGTAACGGTAAAATCCATATCACAGCCTCCTCCTCCTTTTTTGTACCCAAGCCGTTTACGCCATTTCAGTGGGCGCCAATGCTCGATCCGGAGACTTATATTGAGCGCGCGCACCATGTAAAGGACACCTTCCGGGAGCAGTTAAACGGGAAATCCATGAAATACCAGTATCACGACACTTATGTATCGGTATTAGAGGGAGTGCTTGCCCGTGGAGACCGCAGGCTTTCCAAAGTATTGTATGATGTGTACATGGATGGCGGTATTTTTGATGCATGGACGGAATTTTTTGATAATGACCGCTGGATGAAAGCCTTTGAGAAAAACGGAATCACAAAGGAATTTTATACGACCAGAGAACGTGGCATAGACGAAAAGTTTCCCTGGGATTTTATTGATATCGGTGTGACAAAGCGTTTTTTAGCACAGGAATGGGAGCGTGCAAAACAGGGACTTGTAACGCCAAACTGCCGGGAAAAATGCTCCGGCTGCGGCGCTGCTAAGTTCGGCGGAGGTGTATGCTATGAAGGTAAGAATTAAATATACCAAATCGGAACAGTTAAAATTTATCGGGCATTTGGATGTCATGCGCTATTTTCAGAAAGCGGTTAAGCGCGCGGAACTTGATATTGCTTATTCTAAGGGTTTTTCCCCCCACCAGCTCATGTCCTTTGCGGCACCTCTGGCACTTGGCGTCACCAGTGAGGGGGAATATTTTGATGCGGAATTTGATTCCCTTGTATCCTCGGATGAATTTGTCAGTCGTTTAAATGAACAGATGGCGGCGGGCATGGAGGTAAAGGATGTTGTATTGCTTCCGGAAAATGCTAAAAAAGCAATGTCCGTTGTAGCGGCTTCTGACTATATGATTACCGTATCCGATACCGTTTTCGACAAGGTAAAAGAGCGGTTTCTTTCCTATGTACCACATTTGTTGGAAAAAGAAAGTATTGAGATTCTTAAGAAAACGAAGAAAAATGAAAAGGTCGAGGATATTAAGCCGGGCATTTTGAAACTTTCCGTTGAAAGTTACGCTTCGGCAAAGATTCTTTCCGGCGATACCAGTGTAACCGGACACGAAGAAAGACATGAGGATACCACAGGGAAAGTTTTGCAAAACCAGTATGTGGAAGACGGGCTGAAAGAAGATAAAATTTATATGCTGCTGGCTACCGGAAGTGAATACAATCTGAAACCGGAACTGGTGATACAGGCAGTCTGCCGGGAAATCGATTATCCGTATAACCGGTTTGATTACCGGATTCATCGGTTAGAGACTTATATGAAAGACGAAAACGGCGCATACTGCTCCCTGTTGGCAAGCGGACAGCGGATGGAAGAATAAAACCGCTTTAAATGGTAATAATATAAAATGAATTTAACAAACTAACTGATTATGATAATTTTGTAAAACGCATTTTACAAAATTGACAAAAATACTCATTTATGTTAAATTTATTTTATATTGGAGGTGGCTGATATGCGAAAATGGATAAAACGTCAGAACTATTTAGAACAGCTTATCCGTCTACGGGATAAACAGATTATCAAAGTCATTACGGGAATACGGCGTTGCGGTAAATCGACTTTGTTTGATTTATACTGCAATTATCTGTTGGAAAACGGTACTGCAGATCATCAGATTATCCGGATGAATCTGGAAAACCCGGATTATCAGGATATTCAGGGCTATATGGATTTATATAACCGGATAAAAGAGCAGTTGGTTCCGGATAAGATGAACTATATTTTTATTGATGAAGTACAGGCAGTTCCGGAATTTCAAAAAGCAGTAGACGGATTATTGATTAAAGAAAATTGTGATGTATACATTACCGGTTCAAATGCGTTTCTTTTATCCGGCGAATTGGCAACCTTACTTTCCGGACGGTATATGGAAATCAAGATGCTGCCGTTATCGTTTAAAGAATATATGTCTGCATTTGAGGACAAGACCGATTTGATGATGAAATACCAGAATTATATACAAAACGGTTCCCTTCCGTATGTTTTGCAGTTAGAGACACCACGGGACGTTCATGGCTATCTGGACGGAGTGTATCACTCGATTCTCCTGAAAGATATCGTAGCCCGTTACCGTATAGCAGATGCCGACATGCTGGACAGTGTGATTCGTTTTATGTTTGATAATATCGGCAATTTGTGTTCCGCAACGAGGATTGCCAATACAATGACGTCGGCAGGCAGGAAAATTTCCACGCCAACGGTAGAAACTTATTTGTCCGCATTGGTAAACAGCTTTATATTATACAAAGCGGAGCGTTATGATATTAAAGGAAGACAATATCTTGTCACGGGAAGCAAATACTATTTATCCGATATTGGTTTGCGGTATTATCTGCTCGGCAGCAAATCAGCAGATATGGGACATATATTGGAAAATGTTGTCTATCTGGAACTTTTGCGCCGCGGCTATGAGGTTTACATTGGGAAAATCGGTAACGCAGAGGTTGATTTTATTGCCATTGGCGCAGAGGGAGAAGAATACTATCAGGTTGCGTATACAGTCATGGATGCTCATACATTGGCAAGGGAACTGGAGCCGTTGGAAAATATTAAGGATCATAACGCTAAATATTTACTGACAATGGACTTTACGCCATTTACCTCGCATAATGGAATCAAACAGATCAATGTGTTAGACTGGCTGTTGAAATAGCCTGCTGCCATATTGGTGAAAAACATATCGTCAAAAAAAAATAATCCGGACATTTCCCGAATGAAATGCCCGGATTATTTTTTGCTTTGCGTATGATACTTTGGCTGATGGAGAAGAAGGGAAGCGTACTCTAAGAGCCGATTTATATCATAATCATCCATCTTGCACATCTGTTCAATCAGCAGTGGAAATGCAGTTCTTGTTTCCGGCTTTAGCGACATATAATTTTCATATAATTTATCAAATTCAGTATAAGGAGAAGGATTCAAAGAATCAGGAAAATCCCTGCCAGACAGGAGATAATCGACCGATACATTGAAATAAGAAGCGATCATGAACAGCGTGTTGTAATCCGGTTCCTTTCCCTTAGTCTCATACCCTGCAATCGTTGGTCTGGTAACATTCAGATAATCTGCCAAATCCTGCTGGGTAACATTGCGGATATTCCGAAGCTTCTTTAATTGCGTAGCAAATGATGACATTCATGCACCTCCATCAAGAATATTGTTATCCAGTATAAGCATAATAGATTCATTTTATATAATTTTGGTTGAAATTTTATTCTAATATCGACAACAAATCTATTATATAACAAGAAAAAAATGTAAAACAGATATGTGTCTTAACAGAACATAATAAATTGACAATGTGCTTTAAAGACACTATAATAAATATATTCATTGGCTAAATGCAAAACTCTGTTTTTGCAACTGTCCGTTGAAAATATAATAATAGGAGATAATATTATGACACTACAAAGAAAATGGACGGCACGAATCATGGTTCTGGTTTTGGTGCTGAGTTTGCTGGCAGTACCCGGGCAGGCGCAGGCAGCATCGAAAAAGGTGAAGGTAAGTAAGGTTACAGCGGTGAGTTCGCTAACCGGCAGTAAGACGATTTATCTTGCACAGGGCAAAAAGGTAACACTAAAAACAACCGTAACCGTCACACCTGACAACTCAGCAAATAAGAAGGTTACTTATAAAACCTCCAACAAAAAAATTGCCACAGTGAACAGCAAAGGCGTGATTACAGGTAAGAAAGCAGGAAGTGCAAAGATTACCATAACCTCCAAAAAGAACAGCAAAAAGAAGGCAACGATAAAAGTTAAAGTTGTAAAAGGAAGGGTAACGAAGATTACGTTAAATCAAACCTCAGGAACCCTTACCGTTGGCGACAAGGTGAAGTTAAAGGCAGATGTAAAGGTGAGCAAAGGCGGCAGGAAAGATGTAGCATGGTCAACCTCCAATCAAAAGGCAGCTACGGTAAAAAACGGCACAGTGACCGCAGTAGGAGTCGGCAATGCAACAATTACTGCAAAAGCAGCAGACGGCAGCGGCAAGAAAGCAACATATAAGGTAACGGTAAAGAAACCGTCAACGACAACGGAAAAACCTACAGAAGAAACTACGGCAACGGAGCAGCAGACTACAACGGAAAATGCTACGACAGAATCTTCAATCACAGAAAAACCGACTGCAACAGAGGAATCAACTACAGAATCTGGCACAACAGAGACATCAACCACCACAGAGGAATCGACCACAGAAGAATCCACGACAGAAGAATCCACGACAGAGGAAAAACCAACCCCGGAAGTTCCGACCACTCCTGTGGAGAAAAATGCGGATGATGTAGCAGCTTTACAGGAAATTATAGAGGCGCAGAATGAATTGGGAGCTGAATTATCTACAGACCTAGATTCCGATGTGTATACATGGGATGAAACAACTGGGCGGTTGACAAGTATTTGGTGGGATGAATCGAACTTACAGGGAACGCTCTCCTTCCAGAAATTAACAGCGTTGGAAGAAGTGAACTGCTATGGTAACCAATTAACCAGCCTGGATGCAAGCGGCTGTACGGCGTTAAAATACTTGAGTTGCAGCGATAACCAGTTAACCAGTCTGAATGCAAGCGGTTGTACGGCTTTGGAAGACTTGTATTTCTATGACAACCAATTAACCAGTCTGGATGTAAGCGGCTGTACGGCTTTGAAATCCTTGGACTGCTATGGTCAACAACTAACCAGCCTGGATGTAAGCGGCTGTACGACATTGAAATCCTTGGACTGCTCTGGTCAACAACTAACCAGCCTGGATGTAAGCGGCTGTACAGCGTTGCAATCTTTGGATTGTTCTAATAATCAACTAAATGTTTTGAATATAAGTGACTGTACGGCATTGGAACACTTGGATTATAGTGGAAATCCATTGAAGATGAAAAAAAATGATTCTGATGTGATGGCTCTACAGGAAATTATAGAAACACAGAATGCATTAGGTGCTGATCTGCCTACGGATTTGGACTCCCCATCATATCTATGGATTGATGAGCGGTTGACAGGTCTTTCTTTGGGTGACTTGCAAGGAACCCTGTCATTAGGGAAACTAACAGCTTTGAGATTTTTGAGCTGTTCTGCTGGTAATCTGATCCAATTGGATGTAAGTGGCTGTATAGCCTTAAAATCTTTGGATTGTTGCGAGAACCAGTTAAGCAGTTTAGATGTGAGCATGAATACGAAATTATCAAAGTTGCTGTGTTCTTTTAATCAGTTAACTCAATTGAATATAGGCAACAATGCAGCACTAGTAACTTTAGAGTGCGACTCTAATCAGTTAACTCAATTGGATATAAGCAAAAATACAGCATTGGAATCTTTGTATTGCGATAATAATCAGTTAAACAAATTAGATATAACAGGCTGTACAGCTTTAAGATCTTTATATTGTGCGCAAAATCAGTTAAGTAATCTGGATGTAAGTAAGAATACAACATTGACAGAGTTGTCGTGTTATATGAATCAATTAACCACTTTAGATGTGAGTAAGAATACAGCATTGGAATCTTTGACTTGCGATAATAATCAGTTAAACAAATTAGATATAACAGGCTGTACAGCTTTAAGATCTTTATATTGTGCGCAAAATCAGTTAACTACACTGGATGTGAGCAAAAATATAGCATTGGAATCTTTAAATTGTACTAAGAACCAGTTAAACAGTTTGGATGTGAGTAAAAATACAAGGTTGTCAGATTTGGTGTGTTCTTTTAATCAGTTAAAGCAATTGGATATAGGCAACAATATAGCGCTAATAAGTTTAAATTGTATCTCGAACCAGCTAACTAATTTGGATGTGAGCAAAAATACGCTATTATTATATCTGTCTTGCTCTGATAACCAGTTAACTAAGTTAGATGTAAGCCAAAGTATAGAGTTAGAAGATTTGTTTTGTTCTAATAATCAATTGACTACACTGGATGTGAGTAAAAATACGCTGTTGGGATCTATAGATTGCTCTGGCAATCATCTAACCGAATTGGATGTAACAAACTGCATAAGATTACGATACTTACAATATGACTCAGACAAGGTTACCGTCACAGGATACCCACGTTAATTTTCATTCTTGAAAAACGATCCGCCATCGAAACGATTAAGCTGAAAAGAATGGCAAAACGTAAAGAAATCAAAGCATAATAAGAACCTCTCCCGGAACAAATACAATTCGAGAGAGGTTTTTATTATGCTGCACCAAATTCCCTTTATTTACACATTTTTGTCTGTGGATTCTTTCATAATAATTCTTGATTAAAACAGGTTCGGACAGTATACTACAAACTATAGCTCAAACTATATATCGCATAGTTCCGATTTAATGCTGCTTTCTATATCCTGTCCGCCATATACAATACGAATGATTGTTACAGTATAAATGGCACAACGGTGTAATAGACAATATAATTATCAACAGGAACTTTATGCATTTGCATACTTTTCCATGGTTCCCATTCAACAATTGCATATCGCATTGGCATAAAAGCAAGGGAGCGGATTTCCCTTCGGATACGATTCACTTGATTTAATGAGGTGTCAGGAACCTGTAGCTCATAAGCAATGTATGAATATATTTTTCTGATATCATCTAATGCCTCTGGTGAATAAATCACCTGATATCCATTACTCATATACCAAACTCCTTAGCGAGTTCCATATCCACTTCATCTGCGGTATATATCCTACCAGATTTTAAGGAATCCATTCCCTTCCTTAGTTCCACATCTATCTCTGTGCGTTTCATACCTCCGATTGCCGTTGGCTTTTCAGACGGTAAATGCAGGTCAAGAGGAAGTCCTCTTGTTAAAACGATTTGACTGTAAAGCATTTGGATTGCACTGGACGGAGAAATACCCAACTGATTCAAAATACTTTCAGCATTTTCTTTTAATGTCGTATCAATTCTTGCATAAACAGCAGTTGTATTTGCCATAAATATCACACTCCTTTTTCATTTATTATATATAGATCTGCTTGCATTTGCAAGCAAAACTGCTATATTTTTCATTTTTTTAGGTAAGAAAACTTTTTAGTCTGATAAAAGCAGATCATTGCATAAAGCAAAACAGACCGTCATAGACTATGCAAATTTATTATAAATATAATACATCCACTCTTTAATATAAAAACTATCAACTACTATAATAAAAAAGATGGCAAAACGCAAAGAAATCAAAGCATAATAAGAACCTCTCCCGGAACAAATACAATTCGAGAGAGGTTTTTATTATGCTACACCAAATTCTCTTTATTTACACATTTTTGTCTGTGGATTTTTACACAATATTGCTTACTGTGTCTGCAACCTGGCAAGCTGTTCTTTTAACCGGGCAATTTCTTTATCCTTTGCTGCTACAACCGCTGCTAAAGCTTTGTTGTGTTCCCTATCTTTTGCTGCCAAAGCATCTTCGTATCCGTTGCAGATAATATCAATATCCGTCATGTATGATTCATCCGTCATATCGTCAAAGTCCT
>JAMPFS010000038.1 GCA_023664325.1 Clostridium sp. | reverse complement strand
AACAAGCCCTTATAGGGCGTGAGCAAACCACCGGCTAAGCCGGTGGTTCTGATTGGCAAAAGAGGTCACTTCAAATAGTTATGTAAACCAAAAAAGGAAGCAGAGATAAAAATCCCTACTTCCCAATCATACAGTTTTTCTTTATGATGTTAATTGACGAGATTAAATCAAAGGAGACTGTATGATGAAAACTATTGTAACGGAAAACCAGGTAACATTCAAGGAGTTGGAACAGAAAGTGTTGTCACAAACACAGGCGTAAATTCGGTTGCTTTGTCAAAAGACCTAAGGTATAATTAGGATACAGCTTGACATGGTTTGCAGATAACAGAGATATTTCAGAAAAAGGAGAATGCTTTGGATACAGAGGTGAAAAATGCAGTGCGGGCAGCCGACAGGGATGCCCAGTACGATGAAAGTGCGAAACGGTTATTGGGGAATAAATGGATACTTGCACATATACTGGTAAAGACGGTTGATGAGTTTATGGGAATGAACCCGGAAGAGGTGCAGACCTATATCGAAGGGGAACCTTATATCAGTACGGTTGCCATAGAACCGGGTTTAACGAATACCGCAGAAAAAACAGCGGGGGACAGAGTGGCCGGTCTTAACACGGAAAACAGCGAGAAAAATGAGGGGTTAATCCGGTTTGATATTGTGTTTTATGTCCGGATGAAAGACGGTCTTTCGCAGATTATCATCAATATAGAAGCACAAAAAGACATGCCGACGGAATATAAACTCTTAAACCGTGGAATCTTTTATGTAAGCCGTTTGATTTCCTCCCAAAAGGAAAGGGATTTTGTCAATACGAACTACAATGACATCAAGCGGGTTTTCTCGATATGGGTATGTATGAGTATGCCGGAAAACAGTATGGAATACGTGCATTTGGTATCGGAGCAGCTTTTAGGCAGTTATCAGAGTGATGGAGACCTTGATTTATTTAACATTGTTGTCATCGGGATAGCAGACGGACTTCCGGCGCATGATGAGAAGTATGAACTGCACCGGCTGCTTGGCACACTGTTGTCAAAAGACCTGTCCGTGGATGAACGGTTGAATATTATCGAAACAGAGTATCATATTCCAGTAGAGAATGAAATCAGAAAGGATGTGAGTGTCATGTGTAATCTTTCACAGGGAATCAAAGATGCGGGAAGAGCCGAAGGAAGAGCCGAGGGAAGAGCCGAAGGAAGAGCCGAAGGAAGAGCCGAAGGAAGAGCCGAGATGATTAAAAATATGTACAGGAAAGGCATTCCGTTAGAAGATATCGCAGAAATGGCAGAAAAAAGCGTTGAGGAAATAAAAGCGATCATTGAGGGAAAAGAGTCGGTACTTGCATAGCGGTAAGATGATGACAGCATTTAAGCAGAACAGCTTAAATGCTGTTTTTTGCAATCTTTATGGAACCATTTGTTGGCTTTCTTTCTCTAATAGGTAAAGCAGGAAAAGGAGAGGAAAATATGCTGAGTAAAGAAACCTTTGCAAAACTGGTTATAGACTCCACGGACAGTTTATACAGGGTTAGCAAATCCATTCTGAAAAATGATTCGGATTGCGAAGATGCAGTGAGTGAAGCCATCACAATCGCTTTTCAAAAATTAGATTCACTCAAACAGGAAGAATATGCAAAAACATGGCTGACAAGGATATTGATTCATGAGTGTTTCCGTATCCGCAGGCAGAGAAGCAAAGTGATGCTGGCTTTTCATCAGGCTGAACCAGAGCTTGAACATTTTATGTATTCGGGAAACCAACAGGATGCATATGTGGACGATTATTTTGACTTATATCAGGCAATGCGGAATCTGAATGAGAACCAGAGGCTTACGGTTACTTTGTATTATATTGAGGGCTATTCGGTAAAAGAGATTGCCCAAATGACCGGGGTAAGTCAGGGAACGGTAAAGAGCCGTTTGAGCAGAGGACGCAGCCAGTTAAAGCAATTTTTGGAGGAGGGAAAATGCCATGCGTAAAGAAAATACAATTTCATCACAAAAGAGAGAAGAAAATATAGGCGGGGTTGCTTATCTTTTTCCGCCAACACCGGATTCCTTTCGGAAAACAGTCGAGCAGACCGTTTGGCAAAACATGCAAAAGCCGGCAGACAGCGGATTAGAAATGCAGGGAGATACGGAAGGTTTTGCTGCATCCGCGAAGAAAAAGTATTGGGGCGGGCTTTCCAAAACTGCTGCTGCCATAGCGTGTATCTTTATTCTTGGCGGCTCTGCTGTATTTGCTGCCAGTATTCCCGGCATTAACCGGCATTTGCGCAGCTGGTGGGGAAGGGGCATACCAGAGGAAAATATCATTACCGATTTGGATTCTGAACAAGATACACTGTTGGAAATCGACGAGGTGTATATAGATGGAACCTATCTGGCTTTTACGGCACATTTACCGGAGGGGGCAGCCTTGATACCGGAGGGAGCAGGCGACCATGCATATGTCAACGGAAGAAACTGCCTCATGGCACAATTTGAAAAGGACACGGAAGAACCGGGAAGTTACTTTGGTCTGATTGACCTCAGATTTGAAATGTCAGGGGAGGGAGATGACTATATCAATAAAGAGGTCGCAGGAGAGGAAGTTACAGTGAAAATATCCTTATATATAGAGGGAATGGATGAAAGGCAGGACTTTACGTTCCAGGCGCCGATTGGTGATGCGTTGGAAAATACTGCCGCTGTACCAGAGCAGATGATTGAAGTGGAGGAGGGGATTACCGCATGGGTGAAAAATTCCACGGTAGCGCCGTCTGCCATTAAACTGCATATTGATTTTGCCGCTGAAAATGAGGATGCCGAGGCGAGGCTGGAAAAATATATATATGATTTTTATTATGTGGAAGATGCAAACGGCATTCGATATGAGAACTTTTACAGTATGTTGCGAGGGGGCTGCGAATGGTATGCGGAAATCACCAACTTTGATATGGATTCGGATTACATCAAATTTATTCCGCGTATCGTGGAGTATGATGCCGCAGCGGATAAGTGGTTATTTGAGACGGCACAAACGGATGAGGAGCATGCGTTTATCGTAAAGCTGAAATAGCGGCAGAGTAAGAATTTCTTAAGAAATCTTTCAGAAAATATTGAAACATAGAAGCCTCCTATTTGTTATCATACAAGTGTGGTGTATGAATGATTTTAATCGCAAAGGGAGGCTTACTATGGCAGAAATAATATGGAACGAGTTGATATTGACCGGATATGAATTTCTAACGGTGCTTGTCCCGGCAGCGGCAGCAGTCCGGCTGTTTTGCATGCGGTACCAGAAAGAACAGCAGGCAAATACCAGAGGGCATATCATAGGAATGTTGGTGTTCGCAGTTTATCTGTTTGGCGTTTTTCATGTTACGGGTGCCGGTACGATATTTCATATCAAACAATACGGGCTGGCATACAGTACGCAAAGCGTAAATCTGATTCCATTTTCCGATGCCAATATTGACTTAGTGGGATATGTCTTAAATGTGGTGCTGTTTGTTCCGCTTGGATTTTTGCTGCCGTTAATCTGGTCAGATTTAAACAAATTAAAATATGCCTGTATTGCCGGAGGCGCACTGTCCTTACTAGTGGAAATCAGCCAGCTTTTGGATATGCGGGCGACTGACATTGACGACTTATTGTTGAACACTGTCGGAGCAGTGCTTGGCTTTCTTGTATTTCGGTTATATTCCTGCATAACAAAGAGGGCGGAAAGGACAGACGTATATAGTAAATATGAGACCGTTATCTATATATCAGTCATGTTTATATGCCGGTTTTTCCTGTACAGTGAATTGGGCATGGCAAAACTGCTGTATGATTTATAAATAGATTGCAATATATGGGACGCCATTGTAAAATTATGATAGCCATCACAGCATGGATATAATCGAAATACCAGAAAAAATTGTTTGGGAATCAGAAAGGAAGGGGATTATGGCAGACAACAAAGAACTTGCGGCATACATCATGGATCAGTTATCGGAGCTTGGGGAGGTCCGTAATATTCCGATGATGGGAGGTTATATTTTCTATTACCGGGAACGGATTTTTGGTGGAATCTATGGAAGCGGCTTTATGGTAAAGGTGACCGAAGCCAGCAAAAAATATATGCCGGACAGTGAGCCGGAACCGCCATATGAAGGGGCAAAGCCAATGCTTCCGGTTACCGTGATTGACAATAAGCCGCTGCTGCAGGAAATGGTGGCAGCCATGTATCCGGAGCTGCCGGAGCGGAAGCCCAAAAAGAAAAAATGAGTTGTCATGAGGCATATTTGAGGATTTTTGCATAAAAGGGATTGTAGTATCGGGAATTGTCTGATAGAATAAAGCAGTAATAATTCCTGTTTTAAACCAGACAGCACGGGCAGCGGGAGTGGCAAAGACAGGAATATTATGATGAGCAAAAGACAATTAGGAGGAGAAAACATGGCAGATTTAAAAGGAACAAAGACAGAGGCAAATTTGCAGGCAGCATTTGCAGGGGAATCGCAGGCACGCAACAAATATACCTACTATGCAAGCAAGGCAAAGAAGGATGGGTATAACCAGATTGCGGATATCTTTTTAGAGACTGCAAACAATGAAAAAGAACATGCCAAAATGTGGTTTAAACTTTTAAATGGAGGCGCAGTTCCGGATACCGTTACAAATCTGAAAGATGCAGCGGCAGGCGAGAATTTTGAGTGGACGGATATGTACAAAGAGTTTGCTGCAACGGCAAGAGAAGAAGGTTTTGAGGATATTGCAAAATCTTTTGAGATGGTCGGTGAGATTGAAAAGGCACATGAAGAGAGATATAAGAAATTACTGGAAAATGTAGAGGGTGGTCTTGTATTTTCCAGGGAAGGTGACATGATTTGGGAGTGTGCGAACTGCGGTCATATTCATGTAGGACCTCAGGCGCCGGAGGAATGCCCTGTGTGCGCGCATCCACAGAGTTATTTCAAGCTCAGGGCAGAGAATTATTAAGATATTCTGAATGATAGAAGCTGATTCATTATGGGTCGGCTTCTTTTTTTGTTTCCTTGACATTATCACGGTATTCCAGTATGGTATACATAATGAAGCGTAGAAGGAGCAATACAATATGAATCAAAAATTAAAGGAAAAAATATTGGAATCGCTCTCGGCAGTTTTACCCATAACCGGAATTGTCCTGTTAATCAGTATCATTCTGGTTCCGGTAGATTTGGGAATCATGGTGATGTTCCTGACCGGCGCGGTTATGCTCGTGGTCGGCATGGGATTTTTTCAGCTCGGTGCGGAAATGTCAATGACACCGCTCGGAGAAGGCATCGGTGTCCAGATATCCAAAACCCGAAAAATCCCGATGATTTTGTTCATCGGATTTTCAATGGGGGCAATCATCACCGTTTCGGAACCCGATTTGCAGGTGTTGGCGGAGCAGGTGCCATCCGTTCCGAACCATATTCTCATTCTGACCGTGGCGGTAGGTGTCGGAATTTTTCTGGCACTGGCAATTGTCCGGATTTTGTTCCAGATTCCGTTTTCCACGATTTTGATTGTGATCTATACGGTGTTAATCGGGCTTTCGTTTTTTGTGTTAAAGGATTTTCTGGCAGTTGCATTTGATTCGGGCGGCGTGACGACCGGCCCGATGACGGTACCATTTATCATGGCAATGGGCGTCGGGCTCGCCTCTGTCCGCAGTGATAAGAATGCAGCAGACGACAGCTTCGGCCTGGTAGCCCTTTCCAGTATCGGCCCAATTCTTGCGGTCATGCTCTTAGGCTGTTTTTTTCGTCCGACGGAGGCGGCATACAGCAAAACAGAGGTGGCCAACGTAAATACCACCAGAGATGTGATACGGGAATTTCTGTTTTCCCTTCCGCAATATATCCGGGAAGTACTGGTTTCCCTGCTGCCGGTTGCCGCAGTTTTTATTCTGTTCCAGCTGGTGAGCCGGCGTTACCAGCAAAACCAGATAAAGCGTATTGCCGTGGGTTTTGGATATACATACGTCGGTCTGGTGCTGTTTCTTGGCGGGGTAAATGTGGGCTTTGCGCCGGTCGGCTCCTTTCTGGGAAAAGAGGTTGCCTCCGAAAGCTGGGAATGGCTGCTGGTGCCAATCGGCATGTTAATCGGATATTATATTGTAAAGGCAGAACCGGCGATACAGGTGTTGAATCATCAGGTGGAAAGTGTGACAAACGGAGCAGTGTCGGCAAAGTCCATGAACCGCTGCCTGTCAGTCGGCGTGTCGGTCAGTGTCGGTTTATCCATGCTGCGTGTGCTGACCGGACTGCCGATTTACTGGATTATCATACCCGGTTATATCATGGCGCTGGTCTTAACCCGATTTGTTCCCAAGATGTTTGTGGGAATTGCCTTTGACTCCGGCGGCGTGGCAAGCGGCCCGATGACGACCACATTTTTGCTTCCGCTTTGTATCGGTGCCTGTGAAGCCGTGGGAGGCGATCTGATGACGGATGCGTTCGGCGTTGTTGCGCTGGTGGCATTAACACCGTTGATTGCTATACAGATTATGGGGTTACAATATCAGTATAAGCTGAATAAAATGGAGGAGGCTGCCTTGCAGCGGTCTGCTGTCCTGGATACTGAGGATGAAATTTATGAGTTTGAGGAGGGATATGAAGATGACTGATAACCATAATAAAATGGTTTTCCGCATGTTGTTTCTCATTACAACACCAAAGCTGGGGAAAAAAGCTGTGGAAATGTTTCAGGAGGGAGGTCTTCCGGTACAGTACCATTTCCGGGCGCAGGGAACGGCATCCAGCGAGATGATGAATACGCTTGGGCTGGACGGAGGAGAGAAAAGCATACTGATGAGTATGATGCCAAAAGCCTTCGCAGACGAAATGCTGAAAAAACTGCAAAAAAAACTGCATCTCGGAATGCCGAATAGCGGAATCGCATTTACGGTTGCGATGTCGGGCTGCAGTTCCCATATGATTAAACTGATGGAGACGTTACAGCCGGAAAACAGTAAAATGCCTTTAGAAAGGAATGAATTGGAAATGGTGGAAAGCGAATACAGTATGATTATGACGATTGTGAATCAGGGATTTAGCGAGGAAATCATGGATGCGGCACGGCCGATGGGCGCAAAAGGCGGCACCGTATTTCACAGCAGGCGCATTGGAAGCGAGGAGGCAATGAAATTCTGGGGAATCCGTGTACAGCCGGAGCGGGAGATCGTTCTCATCATTGCCCCGAAAAAGGATAAGCGTGCGATTATGCAGGTGATCGGAAAGCAGTTTGGCATGCAAAGCGAGGCAAACGGCATTGTCTTGTCACTGCCGGTTGACGGAATTGCCGGTTTGGAATAGGTGGAGAAATGGCAAAGATACTGGTGGTAGAAGATGATAAAGAGATTAACCGTTTACTCCGCGCGTATTTGGAATCGCAGCAGTACACTGTGCTTTGGGCGGAAAATGGTCTGGGCGCTTTGACGATGCTTCGTGACAGGGCGGATATTGATCTGGTGCTGCTGGATTTGATGCTTCCTCTGCAAAGCGGAGATGTGGTGCTTGCAAAACTTCGGGAATTTTCCGAGGTGCCGGTCATCATTTTATCTGCAAAAAATACTGTGCAGACGAAGATTGATGTGATACGCATGGGCGCAGATGATTACATTACCAAGCCGTTTGATCTGGACGAGGTGGCAGTGCGGATCGAGGCGGTTTTGCGCAGAACGCAGAAAGGGGAAACACTCGAAAGGCAGGGGAGCATACAGTATAGGGACATGGTTATGGACTGTACGGCAAAAACGGTAACGGTAAAGGGAAATGCACTTGTCCTGACCGGCAAGGAATATATGATTTTGGAACTGCTGCTGCGCAATCCCGCCAAGCTGTTTTCCAAAGCGAATTTGTTTGAAAGTGTCTGGAATGAGCCGTTTTATCATGAGGACAGTACCTTGAAGGTGCATATCAGCAATCTTCGGAACAAGATAAAGCAGTACGCAGGAGACGAGGAATATATTGAAACAATCTGGGGAATGGGATACCGTTTGAAACAGGAGGGAAATTAACCTTTTCTTAACCTTTGGGTTAACTTTTTCTTTAGGGTAGGGGAGTAAGATAGAGGAAAAGGCAGAAAGGAAGGTGCTTATGGAACCTGTTTTACAAATGGAACATCTCACGAAGATGTACGGAAAAGCCGGAGCAGAGACGGCGGCAGTAGATGATGTGAGCCTGTCGATTGAAAAAGGGCATATTTACGGCCTGATTGGGCCAAACGGAGCCGGTAAGACGACGATGATGAAAATGATAGCGGGACTGGCGGCGCAGTCAAGCGGGACGATCCGGCTTTTTGGAGATGACCAAAATTTAGATGAGGGAAGAAGCCGCATGAGCTTTATGCTGGAAGCGCCTTATCTGGACGGAAGCATGACAGCCCGGCAGAATATGGAATATATCCGCTATGTGCGGGGCGTGGCGAGGAAAGAACGCATTTTGGAAGTGCTGGAATTGACCGGGCTTGCAGATGTGGGGAAAAAGCCGGTGAAGCAGTTTTCCTTAGGCATGCGGCAGCGGCTGGGAATCGGAATGGCATTGCTGCCTGCCCCGGAAATTATGGTTTTGGACGAGCCGGTAAACGGGCTGGACCCAGAGGGCATTGTCGATGTGCGGAATATGCTGAAAAAGCTCAGTGTAGAGGAGGGGATTACGATTTTGATTTCCAGCCATCTGCTGACGGAGCTTTCCGCATTGTGTACGGATTTTGCCATTATTAACCGGGGAAGGCTCGTAGAGTGTTTCTCGGCGGAGGAGTTAGAGGAGAAATGCAGAAGTTTCCTCACTATCCGCACGAATGATGTGAACCGGACTGCCA
This sequence comes from Clostridium sp., assembly GCA_023664325.1. Taxonomy (GTDB): domain Bacteria; phylum Bacillota; class Clostridia; order Lachnospirales; family Lachnospiraceae; genus CAG-590. Next base: position 21,356 of record JAMPFS010000038.1, on the reverse strand, counting down.
CAGTGTTAGAGCAGAGCCTTCAACTGCGGGAATATAAAGTGGTTGAAAACAACGAAATCCACCTGTTTGAGCGTTTGGACGAGGTGGAGCGGGTGTCGAAAACAATTACCGACAGCGGCCTGGTTTTAACCAAGCTGGTCATGGAGGCGCAGAATCTGGAGGAATATTATCTGTCCAAGGTATCCGTTGGTGAAACGGAAAGCGCCAGGAAAGGACAGGGAGTGTTTGGCAGCCTGCGCATAAAAGGCAGGAAAAGCATTTCCACAGCCGGAAAGAAGGAGGGTGAGTAGAATGAATCGATTGTTAAAAGCAGAGTGGTACAGGGTAAGGCATTCTTCCGGACTGATGAAATGGCTGGCGATCATCTGCCTGATCGGCATGGGACTGCCGCTGATGGGTGATTTTGAGTTTTACCAGCAGGATTTGACAGAATACCTGTATTCATCTGCGGATTCTATCACGATGTTCCTGCCATTCTTTCTGGGTACATTTTGCGCAGTGTCAATGGGAATCGCTTACATGAATAAAACGGCTTATTATGAGGTGATGGCAGGGAACAAAATATCGGAGATTTTGCTTAGCAAGGCCATTGTAGATGCGCTTTTTGCCGCAGCAGCGCAGTTCCTTTTTTTCGGCGTATGCTGGATAATCGTCGGCATAAACCACGGCAAAGGGGCAATCAAACAGCTTCCAATCCGCATGTTTTTATTTTTGGTAATCCTTATCCACATCTGCCTTGCAGGCGTGCTGATCGCCACTGCCGTCCGGCATATTGCGGCAGCGGTACTGGCATATCTGCGGTTTGCCGTGTTTGATTTTGCTTTTTTGTTTATTGTCCAGATATTTGAGGATTTTATCCCGGCTGCCGCCGTTCCGAAGATCGTTGACTGGTTTGCCGTGATGCAGCTTAGCAAGGTATTAAACCATGAATGGGAAATCACGGGGCATTTGGTTTTGGCGGTTATCATGAGCATGCTGTTAGAGGCGGGAATCTGGTATGTGATTTCCTATGTGGGAATGAGGAAAAAGATGTATTAGGTAAGGGTAGGGGAAGGTATTTTCTTATGGCAAATTCAGATGATGTCTGCTATACTGAGTGGAAAGTGTTTGATGATTTGGTGGTGATGAATGGATGGAAGGAGGGAATGTGGCGATGAAGGATAGCGGTATCGTTGACCTTACACATTTATCGTGGACACTTTCCAGAAATTCTTCCGGAACGGCAGGGAGTTTTCTGAAAGCCTATGAAGAGTCTTTTGGGATAAAATATTACTACAAGATGTCTAATTTTGATACAGTCCGGGGTGTCCGTGGGCATGAGTGTATCAATGAGATTGTGGCGGGCAATATTGCGGATGCACTGCATATTCCGCATTTACACTATGAACTGATACCGGCAAAGGTGGATGTCGGGGGAAAAATATATGCAGTCTGGCTGACACGGTCAGCCGATTTTAAAAAGCCGGGAGAGCATAAGCTGACTTTTGAGACCTATTATGAAGTGAATCGGGAACCGGAAGAAGATATATGGTCATTTATTATGCGTAATCAATGGGAAGACTATTTTTATCAGGTCTTTCTGTTGGACTATCTGATTTGTAATCGTGACCGTCATGGCGCGAATATAGAAGTTTTGGAGAAAAAGGGGATATACCGGCTGGCACCGTTGTTTGATAACGGACTGTCACTGCTGTTTTCCTGCTATCATGACGGGGAGGCAATGGAACAGTTTGACCGGTTGAAGGATGGTCCGGTTAACAATTTTGTCGGCAGCATTTCCCTTTTCGAGAATTTAAGAAAAGTACCGGAAAAAATGTTAGCCTATGCGGCAGGGATTCCTTTTGACAAAAAGATATTGTTTAAAGGTTTAGAACAGATGATTTCGGAATCGGAAAATGCGGCAGTGCCGGAGCAGTACTGGAACTGCATAGAAGCGATGGTGAAAGAGAGGGCGAAGCATATTGAGGAGATTTTTGATTAAAGATGATAATGTACCGTCACCGGTAGATGAATATGCGATTCTTTCCTATGATGAGGAGCATGACGAATATATGATTACGATTCCGGATTCGGTATCACCGGACGACTTACCGGCAATTCCGGGAATCCTTGCACGGAAAGGAATCCGGGTGATTGAGGACAAATGGGCAAGGCGATTTGTCAAGGAGCGGGTAGTCCCATCAGACCGCCAGAATATTGGCATGATTTTAAGGGAAGCAGGAATGCCGTATTACAATGAATTTCCGCTGCTTGTCTACACAAACGGCCGCTGCTGCATGGACGATTTTTATCTGGAGGAAATTGCCGAAGAAAATGTATGAAGTGAGGGTTTTAGAAGATATTTTCTTATGGCAAATTCAGATGATGTCTGCTATACTGAGTGGAAAGTGTTTTATGATTTGGTGGTGATGAACGGATGCTTAGGAAGGCGGGAGAACATAAATGACGGAACGCATGGGAATTTATCTGGCAGCCGCCATATTGGTATTGGCTTTGTTCGTGGCTTTTGTGCGGCTATACCAGTATAAACAGCAGATCAGGCGGTTTACCGTGGCGGTAAAAAAGCACACGGCTGGGGATTATAACCGACCGGTAACGGTGGATTATTTTAACCGGGATATCTTGGGGCTTGCAGATGCCCTGAATGAATATATGGACTTGCAAAAAAGCCTGATACAGCAGTATGCAGGCGACCGCCGGCAGCTAAATAATGTTATTGCAGGAATTTCCCATGATTTTCGGACACCGCTGACCGCCGCAAACGGGTATTTGCAGTTTCTTGGCAAAAATGGGAATTTATCGGACGAGGACAGGGAGTATCTGGATATCGCAATGAAAAAGATTAGCTATCTGAAGCTTTTGTCCGATGATTTTTTTGAAATATCTGCTCTTGAGGCAAAGGGGGAGGATTTGGAAATTTCTTCGGTTCATTTGGGAAACTTTTTATCGGAGTGCATTTTGCAGCAGTATGACTGGATGCAGCAGCAGGGGCTGAAAACGGATTTTTTGCTTCCGGCAGAGGACGTGTTTTTGGAGACGAATGAGCATTATTTAAAACGCATGGTTGAGAATTTGTTTTCCAATGTCCGCAAATATGTGAAGAGCTATGTCGGGCTGCGGGCAGTCTGTGAGAACGAACAGGTCGTGCTTGTCATGGAAAATGACCTAAAGGACGGGGCAGATTTTGATGTCAGCCGGGTATTTGAGCCTTTTTACCGGGGAATGGCAAGAAGCAATGAGGGAAGCGGACTGGGACTTTATGTGGTAAAGTGCTTAGCCGAGCAGCTTGGGTACCGTGTGCAGGCACAATATGCGGAGGGGATGTTTCGGTTGAATGTGGTGATTAGGCGGGATTAGGCAGTTGGCTCCTGTCACTTTTTTGCAAAATGAATGCATTTTGAGTAGATTTTATGCATCCACTGTGGTATAATAAATTGTGCTGATGCACAAGCAGGTCATCAATTTTCTCCGAAAATTGGTGACATTATAGTATGGACACTTAATAAGCCCAAAGCGAATTTTGTGTTTAGGTAATTCAGAATATGTCAGTTATTCAGGAGGTGTGGTTTCATGGCATTAACAAACGAAGATTTATTGGCAATCAGTCAATTGTTGGACAGCAAATTGAAACCAATAAAGGATGATGTGAGGGTTGTTAATTTGACTCTTGAAAATGATATTTTGCCGAGACTGCAAAATATTGAGTCCTGTTATACATCTACTTATAAGCGTTATCAATCTGGCATAAACCAGATTGAATCCATACAGGCAGATGTCGATGTGATGAAGAAAGTCATTGTAGAACATTCGGAAAAACTTCAAAAGATTTCCTGAAAAAATTGAACTTTAGTTTATGTCAAAGTCAAACGAACTCTAATTGTTGATGACTTTATAATTTCTTTAATTCCAGTAATGCATTTAAGTATTTTATCAAAGTTTCTAATTCAGATTCTGTTAAATTGCCAGCAAATTTAGTTATAGTTGAATAACGGTCTTTACTGGACGTATTGCCAAATAAGATATAATCGGCAGAAATTGAATGATTTTTGCATATGTTATAAAGTGTTTCGTATGAAAGTCCTTTCTTTCCGTTTTCAATTTCTGATAGAAAATTAATGGATATATCTATGCTTTCAGCGAATTGGGCTTGTGTTAAGCTGTTCGTGATTCTGCATTCCCGTATTCGTGAACCAATTTTCTGTCTTGTAAGTTCATTTAACATAATCACACCACCTCTTTTTCAATTAATGATATACGGGAGAAATTTGTATTGGAACAATCAGTTGATATAATAATATTCGCTTAAAGCGAAAAATATATTGAAAAATTCAAACAGTTGTGGTATATTTTGGAAAATAGCAATGACGATAAATAGGGGTTTGCCATATATTCTTTAAAGTATGAATGTGGGAAGTGTATAGACATACATTAGCAGAATATTCTTACCAGTTATTGTGAATGAGAAAAAGAAAAATTTGATAAGTGAGAGAAGGAGGTTCTATTCACATCAGAATAGCAATTCTGTAAAGAATTGAAGAGAAGTTATGAAAAAAATAACAGGCAGGAAAATACGGGTATGGGTACTGGCATTAACCATGGTTTTATCTATGCTGGCGGCAGCCATTGGATTATCCATTCCGGCAGAAGCCGCATCGGTAAAGTATGTAAAATCCATAACGGTCAGGAAAAATGTTACAGTACAAAGCGGCAGGAAAGTAACGGTAAAACCGACGGTTAAGGTGGTAAAGAAAGCCAGCAAAGAGGTCACGGTTAAAAGCAAGGATAAAAAAATTGCCAAAGTGGGCTATTCCAAGAAAAAGAATACCATAACGATTACCGGTGTAAAGGCAGGCAAGACAACCATTACTGTTACGACAAAGGGAAAGAACAAAAAGGGAAAGAAGCTTAGTAAGAAAATTAGTGTTACGGTAAAGGATGTAGAGAAAAAGACGGAAGAAGGAACCGAGACGGAAAGCACGGAGACAGAAGAAAACAAAACCGAGAGCACTTCTGAGCAGGTTACGGAAGATAAGACGGACAGTGCCTCGACGGAACCGACGAAGCCGGAGATACCGACCGTTCCGCCGTCCGTTGGGGAGATAACAGGAGAGAGTTCTGGCAAAAATGCAGGCGATGTGGCTGCATTGAAACAGCTTATTGAGGCTCAAAAAGGAGCAGGGGCGACGATAAATGAGGATATAAATGATGATGAAGAATATAGCTGGCGTTCTGTTGTTGACGGAGAAGAAGCGCGGTTAGTGGGGATTAAATGGTCTGGGAAAAGCCTTGCAGGTGAAATCAGCTTTGCTGGTTTAAGTGAATTGACAGAACTGGACTGCAGCAAGAACTACCTGACAAGTCTGGATGTAACCGACAATGAAAACTTAACTTCTTTGTATTGCAGTCACAATCAATTAAAGGAATTGGATATCAGTGGAAATACATTGTTGACCGAACTGTGGTGTGATGAAAACCAACTGACAGAATTGGAAGTGGGAGAAAATAAGCTTTTGGAAAAGTTGTTTTGCGATACAAACCAATTGACTCAGTTAGAAGTAAGCGAAAATATTTATTTAACCGAGTTGTGGTGTGGGGAAAACCAATTAACGAGTCTTCTTATAGGGAATAATAAAGAATTGACTGAATTGGAGTGCAGCGGAAATAAACTCAGTAGGCTGGATGTAAGGGAAAATCCATTATTAAAGGAGCTTTCCTGTTGGGATAACCGATTAACAAAGTTGGATTTGAATGGTGCATCTGCCTTGCAGACGTTAGATTGCAGCTATAACCGATTAACGGATTTAGATGTAAGCGGGAATATATTATTAATCAGCCTGAATTGTGGCAATAACAAGTTAAAGGCATTAGATGTGAGTGGAAATACAGCACTGACCAGTCTGGATTGCTTTGATAACCAAATAACAAAACTGGATTTGACTACTAATGTGTTGCTGACTACATTATCCTGCGACAGTAAAGTAACGGTTACGGGATATGAAGAAAAGTAATTTAATGCATAGACAGATGCAAAAGGTAAAAAGGGGGTTCTATCCATATGGATGGCAATACTGCAAGGTATTGAAAAAAGTGTGATGAAATGGAAAACAGAGCATTATATGCTGTCATGGCTGCTGGTACTAATCATGGGATTATCCCTGCTGGAAGCACCGGGCCTATCAATGAAAGCAGAGGCGGCTGCCAAAAAGTATGTGAAAACCTTAACCGTCCGAAAGAGTGTTATCGTAAATAAGGGAAAAAAATTGACATTGAAACCAACGGTTAAAGTGGTGGGAGGAGCAAGCAAAGCGGTTACAGTAAAGAGCAAAAATAAAAAGATTGCCAAGGTAAGTTATTCATCGAAAAAGAATAAGATTACGATTACTGGTGTAAAAGCAGGAAAGACAACCATCACGGTAATGACAAAGGCGAAGAATAAGAGCGGGAAAAAGCTTAGCCGAAAAATAAAAGTAACGGTAAAGCAAACTGGTAAAACGACGGAGGGGACAACGGAAGAAAAAACCGAAGAAAGAACCGAAGAGAAGACAGAAGAGAGATCAGAGGAAACGGGTTCGGATGTGACAGAACAAAAAAGCGCAGAAGATGTGGCAGCCTTAAAGAAGCTGATAACGGAGCAAAAGGCGGTAGGTGCTACAGTAAGCGAAGATATCCATAATCAGGATGAATATATATGGGAAAACAGAGAGGGAAAGGACTACTTGGTGGAAATCAACTGGTATGAAAAAAATCTGGCTGGTGAAATATCCTTTTCCGGATTGAAGCAGTTGGTGAAAATAGATTGTGGCAGTAACCAATTAGCCCAAATTGATGTGAGTGGGAATGAGGCATTAAAAGAGCTATATTGTGGATATAATCTGCTGGAACAGTTGGATGTGGGGAATAATAAGTCATTAACGAAGCTGGAATGTTATAGTAATGAATTGATGGGGTTGAAGGTGAACGGTGCTGAATCATTGGAAGAAATTAGCTGTGGAAATAACGAATTTTTGAGACAGTTAGATGTAGGTGGAAATAAAGCATTAATCAGTTTGTCTTGCTATAATAACGGGTTGAAAGAGCTGGATATAAGTGGGAATGAGGCATTGACAAGTTTGAAATGCAGTAGTAATAACTTAAAAATCTTGGATGTTAGTAAGAATGTGGCATTGGTAGACTTGGATTGTAGTTATAATAGTTTATGGGAGCTAAATGTTAGCGAAAATGTGATGTTGGCTAATTTAGATTGTGATAATAATTACTTGGGAACATTGGATGTCAGCAAGAATGTGGCATTGACTCATTTGGATTGCTATTATGATAGTTTGCAGACACTGGATGTTAGTGAGAATGAGGTCTTGACTCATTTGGATTGTAGTTATAATAGCTTAACAGTACTGGATGTCAGTAAGAGTGAGGCACTGACTGATTTACGTTGCGATACTAATAAATTAACAGTACTGGATGTCAGTAAGAATAAAGCGTTAACTAATTTGGATTGCGGCGAGAATAGATTAACAACACTGGATGTTAGTCAAAATGTAGCATTAACCAATTTAAGTTGTTCACAATATACATATAATAAGCCAGACGAATACAAATTAGCAGAACTGGACGTGAGCGGGTGTACAGCATTAGAGGAATTGCGGTGTGGCGGAAATAAGCTGACACAATTAGATGTGAGCAAGTGTACTGCCTTAGCGGAATTGGACTGTGGTGACAATAAATTGGAAAAACTGGATGTAAGCGGTAGTACCGCATTAAAAAGCTTGGATTGTTCACTAGCATCATATAGTGAGGCGGAGTATAAATTAAAAGAATTGGATGTAAGTGGATGTACAGCGTTAGAAGAATTGGAGTGTAATGGAAATAAATTGACACAGTTAGATGTAAGCGGGAATAAGGAGTTAAAGATTCTGGTTTGTGATGAAGGGAATCAACTGACGGTGCTGGATGTAAGTAAGAATACGGCATTGACGAAACTGTCTTGCGGAGGGAATCAACTGACAGTGTTGGATGTGAGTAAGAATACGGCATTGACGAAACTGTCTTGCGGAGGAAATCAACTGACGGTGCTGGATGTGAGCAAGAATACAGCATTGACCGAATTGTCTTGCGATAAAAATCAACTGACGGTGCTGGATGTAAGTAAGAATACAGCACTGACAAAACTGTCTTGCAAAGGGAATCAACTGACGGTGTTGGATGTGAGTAAGAATACGGCATTGACTGAATTGTATTGTGGTGAAAGTCAATTGACGGTGCTGGATTTGAGTAAGAATACAGCTTTAACTACGTTGTATTGTACTGATAGTCCGTTAACTCAGTTGGATGTGAGTAGCAATATAGAATTGACACGGTTGATGTGTTGGAACACTCAATTGACTGATTTGGATGTGAGTAACAATATAGAATTAGAAACATTGAATTGTCAAAATACGCAGATAACAGAACTGGATGTTAGTAATAATCCAAACCTTACAAAATTGTATTGTGACGACACAGTTACAGTTATTGGATATTAAGTGATAATTTAAGGCAGCATCACACAATTGTGTGGTGTTGCTTTAGATTTATTTCCGTTTTGTGCATTATGTATCATTTACCAAATCTTTTTCCTTTTTGCAGTTTCTTAAACCATTTATCCACTATATCATTTGGCAATTTACTTTTATGTTTGGAGTAAACCAGATCATATCGGTAATCAGCAGTCAGGCTCTCGTTTACCGCATCATAAACAATTTTTATTTCCGTTGGCACATCCCTGCTATATTTTTTACATAATTCTTCTATCTGTAATGTATCATCAATTAATATTTTCAACACTTCACGCTGTTGTTCCGGTGATACATCGACAGGCTCTGAAAGAATCTCATTCACCTTATGGTTTTTCGTTAAAACGCCATTAATTTTGTAAAAAAAATCACAAGATACCATACCGTCCTCATTGGAACAATAAATATAGACAATATCTGCCTTATCTTCAATGTACTCCAAACAGATATCGACCATATCCACCTGAATTTCACTAAAATAATCTTCAAATTGCTTTTCCATATCACATTTCCTCCAATATATGCACTATTACTGCGGAAGTTTGTAACCCAGATTCACCATGTTTGCTTTTAATTGTTCAATGGAAATGCCAAGTTTTTTTGCTCCTTTTTCAGGTGTAATGTCACCATCCTGTACTAAAGAATATACCATTGTATAACTGCCTTCTTCTCTGCCTTTTTCTCTGCCCTTTGACTCGCCCTGCATATATGATTTTTCGGCTATGCTTTGCCCTAATCCGCTCATATTTTTCACTCCTTCCATTACCTTTAGATTATCATTTATGTCAACATATTTGTTTATCCGCTGGATATCGCTTTGAAATATTCCAGTAAGATAATCAAACAGTTGGTTTTGAGGTGATTGTTCATCATTTCCTCTTCTAATTATAATAACTGTTAATAAGTCATAATCTTGTTTCGGTTCGTCTGTGTTTCCAATTAAGTCTTTCTTTGTAACAGCATATGATGATACTGTGTTTTGGAGTGCCTGTGGTATGTTTTCATTACACACCCAAATACTATATACTTTTTGTATTTTTGAATAATCTGTCGTTTCAGTTAAAATGCCTAACTGGGAGCTTATTTCTCTTGTCCCATAAAAGATTCCTCTTTTGATAAGAGGATATTTAGGATTGCCTGGCTGATAATCATTTTGGATCTCAAAATCCATATGGAGATAAACTTTCATTTTCTGTGTAGTCAGTTTGGGGTTAATGCAAATAAAATGTTCATCATAACGGGTAAGCTTTTCACCAAGAGAATTTAATTCCGTAGGCAATTCCTGGACTTTATCTGCTAGTTTTGATACCGCATCGACCGGATCGCTTACTATGCTGCTTTTGTCAATATACGATATTATTTCTTGAATGGTACAGTCCTTATATTCCTCCACTACTTCATGTAAAATAGGCGCCAGAATTTCCGGATTGGAAAATAATTCTTTCGATGCTTCATCATATTTTGCCCCAAGTTCTTTCGCCGCCATAATTTGTATTTTTGTTCCAGTATGCATATGATTTTCCTTCACTTTCTGATTATCATACTAGATTGTGTTTCATATTTTTCTTACTCTTTTATTATAATATATATCCTTTGGAATATGCAACATGATTTCCCCCAATTTTTATAATAAATCAGGTTATCTGCAATTACGCCAATTTGTAAGTAACGCGTAAAGAAGTTCCGTTACCGCAAAATTTGAAATACGTTCATTGCGCTTATCATTTTTCTAATCCCGCAATAGAAACTGCATCTTGTCATACCTGCACTATCTATAACGATTATTTAGGAAGAATTTCCCCGATTATGCTTCAAACCGTACATCAATCGAAGAATCATACAGTGGACATCCATATTCCAGCATAATATCTATCATCTGGTTCATATGCTCCTCTGTTATGCCATAACAATCAAAACGTACAAACTGCTCTGTTATCATCAGTTCAAAGGATTCATCACCCTTTTCAAAATATGTATTCCCATCACACGACCAATCCGCAAATGCCGTTTTTACTTTTTCCATTTGCGGAATGCACTCCGAGAACACTATACAAGCGTAAAAAAGTTTTACATGAATGCATCCGTTAATAATTTTTCTAATAAACAATATATATCGCTAAATTCCTCACTTTTGTTTCCGGAAGGGTTATCCAGTTCATAATATTTTTTCTTTGATAAATCATAAACATACCAGCTAATATTGCTTTCCCCCAAAAAAAGATATTGCTTCTGCCATTCATTTTCATACCAAATTTTGTTACATTCAAGCAATCCGTTAATATATTGGACAGGAGGTTCCGCCAGCATTTTTTCATCAATTCCATAAAAAATAAATCCATTAAACTCTATGCCGTTTATGGTTTCTAATATTTGCATATATTCTTCCGGTAATATCACATTTAATTCAACAGCAATCCTCTTTGCAAATGTTTTTATCTTTTCATCTGTGGCTCCGTGATTGATTCCTTCCCCATATAACTTTTTTTCCTGCTCGAGTTCATTTAGTTTTTCCTGCCACATTTTTGTTATCTCCAATTTAATGTTTTGTCGGATATATGTTTCCCAGTACTTTATTTAATTGTTCGCCTCTGACAATATCACGAGGGAATCGTTGAAGAAAATTTTTTATTTGCTTTTTTGTATAGGGGCGTGCATTTAAAGCGATAATCCGATTATCATTTAGCACAAAAGCAATTTCCTGTGATACATATGCCCCATAGTGTCCGTACAGTTTTCTTTCCAGTCCCCGTATTTTCAAATCACTTGGAAATCCAACCAGAATCACATCTGTAATTTCAAAATTAACAGTTTCTTTTTCTATCTTATTCTGTCTGCAAAAATATCTATGAAACTCGACAGTATTTTCAACAATTTTGATATGGGTATTAAAATATTTACATGGGGTAAAGAATGATACAAATATAAATGCGGGATTTTGGGGATGTATTACCATATGTGTCCTCCAAAGTGCTGCTATTAAAACTGCTTGTTCATGTGATGTGTTTAAATACTATATATTATTCTGAGTTAAACGGCATTTTATATAATGGAAAGCAATTTCAGTATACATTAGTTATACCAAATTGTCCAGATTCCATTTCCACCACCGCACCCTTTAGGATTTGCGGATTTGCGTAACATTTGCTATACTAACGGAAAACAGGAATTGCGAAACTTTGTTTTTGCAACTGTCCGTTGTACAATATAGACAAATTACAGCATGGCACGCTTGTGCTATGTATCGCTCGTAACGGTACATAAGGTGCCAAAGTACGGCACCTAAGTACCGACGGCTCCTCAATGCCCTGCTTGCAATATTGTCTATATTGTACAACTAGATTTTGGAAATCAGGGGTTTCGCAATTGCCAAACTAACTGGAAAGAATGAAAGGAATAAATTCCGGGGTACAAGAGGATGCACATTTTTGTGGTAGAAGATGAACGGACAATCAGGCAGGAATTGAAACTCCTGTTAGAAAATGCGATGTATCGGGTGACGGCATCGGATACGTTTGAAAATATTGCCGGACAGATAGCGGAAGAGCGGCCGGATTTGGTGCTTTTAGATGTGAATCTGCCGGGGGTTTCCGGTTTTGATATCTGTATGCAGATTCGGAGCCGGCTGGAGATACCGGTTATTTTTCTGACCAGCCGGACGGATTCTATGGACGAATTAAATGGAATCCTTAAGGGTGGGGATGATTATATTACAAAGCCGTACCAGGCGCCGATTCTTTTGGCGAGAATCGCAGCAGTGTTAAAGCGTACAAAGGGTGTGGAGGAGCAGGAGATTGTCTGCTTTACAAAGGACGGGGTACGGCTGGACACCTCAAAATGCTGCCTGATTTTTCAGGAGCAAAGAGCAGAGCTTACCAAAAATGAAATGAAAATTTTATATCTGCTGTTCCGGCATCCGGGTGAATTTGTTGCCAGAATGGACTTGATTGAATTTTTATGGGAAAACCAGATATTTATTGATGACAATGCGCTCAGTGTGCATATAAATGGAATCCGCAAAAAGCTGGCTTCTATCGGCGTGCAGGATTTTATTGAGACGAAGAGGGGGATTGGTTACCGCATATGAGGCTGATAGATTTTTTGAGGGACAGGGGGCTGCTTTTGCTTCTTCATCTGGTTTGCATGTGTGTGGCGGCAGGATTTTTGAATGCGACGGGGTATGGCAGGGCAAATATCCTGCTGATTTTGATTTTCTGGTTTATGGTGCTTGCCGTCTGGCTGGCTTTCACTTATCTGCAAAGAAGAAAGTATTTTCAGGAAATGGAACAGATTTTGGAGAAAGTCGATCAGCGGTACCTGTTGGGGGAGCTGCTGCCGGATTCCTTCCGGTTAGAGGACAGGTTATACCGGGAAATGATCCGCAAATCCAATAAGTCGGTCATTGAGCGGATACGGCGGATAGAAGATGAGCAGACGGATTACAGGGAGTATATCGAAAGCTGGGTGCATGAGATCAAGGCACCGATTACCAGTATTTCCCTGATTTGTGACAACCGGAGGCGTTTCCGGCCGGCAGGGGAGGAGAGCGAAGACAGGCTAATCAAGGCAGAAGGAACCGTACAGCGCAGCGGCGGGCAAAAGAAAACTGCGGGCGAAGGAACGGAGGAAAAGAGCAGGCAGGGAGCCGGACAAGAGGAGAGGGAAATCTTTGGCACCATCAGCATGGAGAACCAGCGGGTGGAAAATTATGTGGACATGGCGCTTTACTATGCCCGTCTGGAAAACGTTTATAAAGATTACCTGATTCGGGAAACGAACCTTCAGGAGGTGGTAAATGAGGTGCTTGGCAAGAACCGGCTGCTGCTCATTTGGCATCATGCGCAGGCAGATGTGGACTGTGCGGACAGCGTTTATACCGACCGGAAATGGATTGCATTTATACTGAATCAGCTTGTGTTAAACAGCGTAAAATATTGCAGTGAAACACCGGTATTTCATTTTTATACGGAGCGTGGAAAAAACGGTGTCAATCTGATTTTGGAGGATAATGGAACCGGCATTCCGGCAGAGGAGCTTTCACGCATTTTTGAAAAGGGATTTACCGGAAGCAACGGAAGAAATCATGAACGCTCCACGGGAATGGGTTTGTATTTGTGCCGGAAGCTTTGTGATAAGCTGGGAATCGGGATTACGGCAGAATCGGAATATGGAACGGGAACGAAGATGTCTTTGCAATTTCCGATTAGCAATTATATAAGCAGGGAGTAAAGAAAGCAGGTGAATTTAATGACAATTGAGGAGTTATTAGCAAATGAGGAAATGCAGGTTTTTGAACGAAAAAGTATAAATATTGCACCCAAAGCGTTGGCAATACCGATTATTGCATTTGCAAATGCTGATGGTGGAACAATTGTTATTGGCGTTTCAGATAAAACAAGAAAAATTGAGGGAACGGATTATGATATACAAAAGGTTAATGAATTGTTGAGAGTGCCATATGATTATTGTGAACCTTCTATTCCGGTTCAAATAGAAAAAATACCTTGTAAAGATTCGCAGGGCAGAGATAATCATGTCATTTTATTACACATAGAGCCAAGTCTGGCGGTGCATGCGAATCAAGCAGATGAGGCTTATCTTCGTGTAGGGGATAAATCAAAAAAACTTACTTTTGAAGAACGTACACAATTGATGTATGACAAAGGGGAAAGATATTTTGAGGATCAGTCAGTGCCAAATGCAACAATTGATGATATTGATATGGAATTGGTTCAATCATATATTACAAAGATTGGTTATGGTAAAACGCCGATAGAATATTTGAAAGAAAATAAGGGATTTGTAAAAGAAAAAAATGGACAGGAGCAGATAAGCGGAGCAGCGATTCTTTTGTTTGGTAAAAATCCTCAGTTATTTTTTCCACGTGCAAGAATTCGTTTTATCCGTTATGAAGGTACGGAAGAAAAGTTTGGTACAGAAATGAATGTGATAAAAGATATTATATTTGAAGGCACTATCCTCAAAATGATTCAAAATTGTATATCCTATTTGGATACGCAGATTAAAGAAAAAACATATCTTGGTAAAGACGGTTTATTTGTTACGGAAGAGGAGTATCCGAAATTTGTCAGACAGGAAATTATTGTTAATGCAGTTACCCATAGGTCTTATAGTATCAGCGGAACGGATATTCAGGTGAAGATGTTTGATGATCATATTGTGGTCGAGAGTCCGGGTAAATTTCCAGGACTGGTTAGGGCAGAAAATATTCGCTATACACATTTTTCAAGAAATCCAAGAATTGCAGAATTTTTGAAGGCATACAACTTTGTAAAAGAATATGGAGAAGGTGTTAATCGTATGTGCAATGAACTGGAAAGTGCAGGACTTCGTGTACCGAAGTATTACTGTAATGCATTTATTTTGCAGACAATTATTTATAATAAAATGAGCAAAGAAGTAGGCTTTGCACTTCAAAACCCGGCTATTCGAGATGAAAACCTGACTATTGAAAATGAAAAGACAGATTTTGATGAAAAGAACTTGACTATTGAGATTTTAAATCAGGCGATTTCCAAGCAGAAGTATATAGAGCGAACAAGAAAAAATATATTAATTTTGTACCATGAAATTGATATGAATCAAGTCTTTGGCGCGCCAGAGGTTGAAAGAATACTTGGGTGTTCGGCAACGGCTTCCAAGGATATGATGAAGAAACTTAGAGATATGGGGGTAATTACTAAGGTGAATGGAAAGGGAAAAGGCAAATACCGGTTTGCATATAGGACTGAGGTAAATGACTAAAATTTCATATAGATTTGTGGAGAAATGCAAATCCATAAGAACTTCCTCCAATCTTACGAAATCTTAAGATAACCTTAATCTATTTCTATATGAAAAAGCCAGAGGATATAGTAAAGTCATAGTCATGAGCAATACCCTGCTTGCGATATTGTCTATATTGCACAACTGGATTTTGACAATAATGAGTTTTGCTCATGACGAAAAGGCAACAGCGAGGAGTGATGAACGTGAAGGATTATATCCGGGTGTGTGATGTGGAGAAGTACTATGGAAACGAATCGAATGTGACAAAGGCTGTGGACAGGGTCAGCTTCCATGTAGAAAAAGGAGAATTTATCGGCGTAATGGGGGCTTCCGGTTCCGGGAAAACCACTTTGCTGAATATGCTGGCAACCATTGATACCGTGACTGCCGGGCATATTTATTATGGGGATACGGATATTACGGAACTGTCGGAGAATGCTTTGTCGAAGTTTCGGAAGGATAATCTGGGATTTGTGTTTCAGGAGTATAATCTTTTGGACACGCTGACGATTGAGGAAAATATTATTTTGGCACTGACTTTGCAGGGCGGGAGGAAAAAAGAGATCGACGATGCCTGCAACGAGATTTTGGGCTTGCTGGGGATTTTGGATATCCGGGATAAATTTCCGTATCAGGTATCGGGAGGGCAGAAGCAGCGGTGCGCCTGTGCCAGAGCGTTAGTCAACCACCCGAAGCTGCTGCTCGCTGACGAACCGACCGGGGCTTTGGATTCCAATGCGGCGCAGACTTTGTTAGAGACCTTTACCAGCTTAAACCGGAGCATGGAGGCGACGATTCTCATGGTAACCCATGATGCATTTTCGGCAAGCTATTGTGGGAGGATTTTATTTTTAAAGGACGGAAAGATTTTTCATGAACTCGTGAGAGGGGAAAAGGAGCGGAAGGTTTTTTTGCAGGAGATTTTGGATGTCCTGTCGCTGACGGGAGGTGAGCTGTCCGATGTTAAATAAGCTTGCTTTTCGCAATATGAAACGTTCTGCGAAGGATTATCTGGTCTATACCCTCACTATGGCAGTGGTTACGGCGCTGATGTATGCCTTTGGCAGCCTGATTTTCCAAAACGGGCTGTCCATTCACTTTGATGTAGAGGGAGTTATGGAGGTCATGATCGGGCTGGCAACGGTATTTATTATCCTGATTGTCGCCTGGCTGATTCATTACATGGTGCGGTTTATGCTGGAAAAACGCAGCAGTGAATTTGGCATCTATCTGCTTTTGGGGATGAAGAAAAGAAAGGTTGCCAGGCTGTATATGCGGGAAAATATCCTGCTTGGCGGGTTCGCCTTTTGCATTGGCATTTTGCTGGGTGTCCTGCTGCAGCAGGTATTATTTGCCATCATGTATGCTATGGTAAAAATGGAATACCGTCTGCATATTGCCTTTCATGCAGGAACCATTTTCGTGACAATACTCTGCTATGCGGGCTGTTATCTGCTTGCACTGTTTCGGTGCAGACGTCAGTTTAAGAAAATGAATATCCATGCGCTGATGAATGCGAACCGGTTAAATGAGGAGATAAAGGAAAAGCATGAAGGGGTGAAAAAACTGCTGTTTCCGCTCTCGATTTTCTTTCTTTTCCTGTTCTGGGCAGCATTTGGCAGGCTTTCCAATACCGGAGAAATTTTTCTGTTTCTGATTGGGCTGGTGTTGACGATCTACCTGTTCTATGTCGGGCTTTCGGCATGGATTATCTGCTATGTGCGCAAGAAGGGAGACGGAATTTACAAGGGGCAGAATTTGTTTTTGCTCCGGCAGTTTGCCTCGAAGGTGCGGACGATGCAGTTTACGATGGGAACCCTGACCGCCTTATTTACCCTTGCCTTAATGGGCTCGTCCTTTGCCCTGATGTTTAGCGGGTATGAAAATACGGTTTTGGAGGAAAAATTCCCGTTTGACGTGCAGGTATACAGTGGGGATGCCGAAGATGATTTTGCAGACGAGCGGGCGGTGATTGACGGGAACTGCACACCGGCGGAATATTATTCCTATCACATTTATACGGACAGGGAGAATCAGGCAAACATCTGGATGCTGACACATCTAAGCGCCTGGGGAACCATGTACCGCAATGCAGATGGAAGCCCAAATATGCCGGAGATTGAAGCATTTCTGAAAGAGGAAAGGGTGTACTATCCGTATGATACCTACATGGGGATATCGGATTATAACCACCTGCGGAAGATGGCTGGATATGAGGAAATAGCGCTTGGCACGCAGGAATATCTCGTGCAGATGAAGCCGAGGTTAGCCGGCGAGGTGCAGGAAATCGGAGCGGATTTACAGATTGCGGATGCAGCGGGGCAGCGGCTTCTTTCCTGTGCAGGCGTGGCCGCTGATTATTTTTCGCAGGACGGGCATAACGGCGCAGACTATGTCATTGTGGTGCCGGATGCGGTTTTGCAGCGGATGGTGCCATTTTATTCGGAACTGGTCGTGGATATTGAGGGAGAAACTCCTGCGGATTTGCAAAACAAGCTGGATGATTTGCATGGGGATGACTTGTATGACGTTTATGAGGATAAAGTGGATTTGGACAGTGACGGGTCTGTCATGATACAGGAGGCGGATATCCGTGCCGGTTCCGATAACATTATCGTCTATGTGGCATACAATCTGGTCAGGGAAAATCTGATTCCCGATACGAAATATACGCTTAGTACCTTTATTATACCGCTGTTTTATATCGGGCTGGTTTTTGTCAGCGTGGCGGTAACCGTACTGTCAGTGCAGCAGTTGAGCGATTCTGCCAAATACAAGTTCCGCTATGACGTGCTGGCAAAGTTAGGGCTTTGCCGCACGCAGATTTACCGGCTGATTTTGCAGCAGCTCGCCGCCTATTACCTCTGCCCTGCCGTGCTGGCAATCGTCATCAGCGGAAAAATGATTCTGTTTGCTAGTAAATGGTTTGTGCGGCTGACCGGAGTACCGGTATTTATGGGAAGCTTTTTCTTAAAGAGCATTCTGCTGTTTTTCGGAATTTATCTGGTGTATTTTATCGTGACTTATGTAGAGTTTAAGCGGAATGTGGAGGAGAGGAGATAGGCGGAGTATTTTTCACCTGGCTTAAGAACCGACAATCGTTCCGCCGTTCGGGTGCAGAACCTGGCCGGTCATGTACGAGGAATCATCGGATGCCAGAAATACATAGCATGGGGATACCTCACAGGGCTGCCCTGCCCGCATCATGGGAACCTGCGATGTCTTCCGTCCGAAGGTGGTGACCTCCTCTGCCGAAAAGGAGGCGGGGATGAGCGGTGTCCATATCGGTCCCGGCGCCACTGCATTTACACGGATTCCCTGTTCGACCAGCGACTGGGACAGCGACCTTGTCAGTGCGACAATCGCCCCCTTTGTGGCACTGTAGTCAATCAAATCCTTATTGCCCTGATAGGCTGTGACTGAGGCGGTATTAATAATACTGCTTCCGCATTTCATATGCGGCAGGGCAGCCTGAATCATGTAGAAAAAGGAAATGATATTGTTTTGAAAGACCAGGTTAAGCTGTTCCGGTGAGATGTCCAGAATGCTCCGCTGTATAAACTGTACGGCATGATTGTTCACGAGAATATCAATCCTTCCAAAACATTCGATCGTTTGCTCCACACAATGCTTCACGAAATCCCTGTTTTTTAAATCACCCTGCAAAAGCATGCATTTCCCGCCAAGCTGCCCGATCCGCGCAGCAGTTTCTTTGGCATCGCACTCCTCATCATAATAGACAATGGCAACCGCAGCCCCCTCCTTTACGAAATCATAGGCAACTGCCCGCCCTATGCCGCTGTCTCCTCCGGTGATTAAGGCGGTTTTATCTTTCAGCTTGCAGCCGCCAGTTCCGCATTCGGATACCGGCCGCGGCTCCATGATATATTCAAGCCCCGGCTGCACATCCTGGTGCTGCGGCGGGAACGTAAAAGGGATATCCTCACACTCCCGGACACACCCATATTCATTATTTTGTTCCATGATCATACCAACTCTTTTTTCTTTAAGGTATGAACTGATTTCCTAAATGGTGATTCATGGGGAGAATAAATGTGCAGTGATTTCTTCTTGCAGGCAGTCAAAAACCTGTCAGGTGTTCGCGATTTATTTTTTTATTTGATGAATATGGAAGGATATGCTATCATAATAGAGAGATTTAGTCAGAAATCGGATTTACAATAATAGGTTGTAATACTGATAACAGTACATTAATCAACAATGAATGAAATGCAGATAAGCGCAGATTCATTTAGAAGATGAGGGGAAGTTATATGTTCACATTTAATGAAGATACAAGAGTAAAGTTACCTGCAACCATACAGTTTTTAAGATTAGGTTATGACTATCAGTCCTTAAAGGAGGCGGATATTGATTTTCATACAAAAATATTTATCAACCGATTTAAGCCGTCACTGGAAAAAGTAAATGGAAGAGAGTTTACTTATGACGAAACGAAACTGATACTCAGTGAAATAAACAGCATGATTAAAAATAATGACTTAGGAAAAGAATTCTATCATTGGCTGACTAATCCGCTTAACCGAGTGAAGCTGATTGATTTTGAACATATTGAAAATAATGATTTTGCAATTGTAGATGAACTGCCATATTGTATAATGGAAGGAACGGAAGAAGGTTCGTTCCGACCGGATTGCAATATCTTAATCAATGGTATGCCGCTTGCCTTTTTGGAAGTAAAGAAACCCAATAATGACGGCGGGATTCAAAAAGAATTTGACCGTATGATTAATAAGCGGTTGAAAAATCCGGATTACAGAAAATTTTTTAATTTTATTCAAATGGTGTCTTTTTCCAATAATATGGAATATGACGAGACTGACGATGCGGAAGATGTAAAAGCAGGTTCCTTTTATACGACTCCAAACGGGAACAATACAAGTTTCTCTTTTTTCCGAGAGGATAAAAATGATAACAATTTAGAATATCCTTATCAGGAAATATCGTTAGATACGATTAAACATGTGATGGAAGATTGCGGATATGATTCCAAAGAAGCAGATACGGAAGAATTTAAAGAGAACCTAAAAGTGGATACCCCATGTAACCGTTTTATCACTTCCCTGTTTGATAAGGAAAGGATTTTGTATTTTATAAGGTATGGAATGATGTATGTTGACGGGACCGTGCCGGAAAAGCATATTATGCGTTATCCGCAGTTTTTTGCGACGGGAAAAATTCTGGAACGGTTAGAGCATGGTGGGAAAGGCGGTATTATCTGGCATACGCAGGGTTCCGGTAAAACCGGACTGGCAGCGTTTGCAAACAGGGTGATTCGGGATTATTATGCGAAAAAGGATATCAGCACAAGATTTTTCTTTGTTGTAGACAGAATTGATTTATTGAGACAGGCAAATTTGGAATTTACAAACCGTGGTTTTCATGTCATTACCTGTAACAGTAAAACAGAGTTTACAAAGGAATTGAATAAACCGCTGTCCACAAACCTTAACACAAATTCTATCGGAGAAATATGTGTGGTAAACATCCAGAAGTTTGAGGGAAAGATGCCGGAAGCGGAAAATCAGTATGGTGCAAGAGTCCAGCG
Source organism: Clostridium sp. (assembly GCA_023664325.1). Taxonomy (GTDB): domain Bacteria; phylum Bacillota; class Clostridia; order Lachnospirales; family Lachnospiraceae; genus CAG-590. The sequence goes on along the minus strand of JAMPFS010000038.1, from coordinate 452 downwards.
GATATTTTTTGTAGATGAAGCACATAGAAGCTATTCTCTTAAAGGAGAGTTTTTCAAAAATCTTATGGCCTGCGATATTGACGGTGTCTATATTGCGTTGACTGGTACACCGCTGCTTTCTAAAAAGGAGCGTTCCAATCTAAAGTTTGGCGACTATATTCATAAATATTTTTACGATAGCTCCATTGCAGACGGCTATACGCTAAGAATTAAGAAAGAAAGCATTGATACGGTAGCAAAATCAGAAATTAAGAGAAATCTTGATTTGGAAGATAACCAACTTGATGATAAAGTAGTATTTGAATCAGATGCTTATGTGGATGCTTTAAATCACTACGCAAAAGAGAAAAGCAATGTTTCAATAATGAATATAATATGCTTTGAGTATATTCTTCTCGAATTTGATAAACTTATTGATTGGATTTATGCATCAAATGATGAATTTTTAACAA
>JAMPFS010000037.1 GCA_023664325.1 Clostridium sp. | reverse complement strand
AACACATAAATAAAAAAGCAAAGAATAATGTTCTTGTTTTCATAACGCTCCTCCTTCCTCTACTTTATCTTAACTTTTTTCGTCTTAGACCATTTGCCGTATACTTTTTCGTTGGCAGAATCTGTTTTATATGCGCGTATTCTTATATAATATGTTTTTTTCTTGAGATTTTGAATGGTTTTCTTAAAAGTTTTGTTTCCTTTTATTGTAATCTTTTTAGTTGTTTCTTTTTTAAACCCATTCGATGTACTATATTGTATTTGATAACCATTTACACCTGCGAGTTTATTAAATTTTACTAATGCGTTTTTTTGTTTTTCGCTCTTTACACTTTTAATGACTGCTCTTTTAACAGTAATTTTTTTCCAATGTGCATATAAAGTTATACTGGATTTTAGCTTTGTTGATGCTGTTACTTTCTTCCCACCTGATCTCTTTGTATACCATCCTTCAAAATCATAACCTTTTCTTATAACTTCTGCTAGCTTTTCTATTTTCTTGTTTTTTACCTTTGCAACTTTTACTTTCCCAGGATTTCCTCCATTTGCATCAAACGTAACTGTTATTGTCTCTTTTGTTCCATAAAAATCATTATTCGTACCTTTGAAATAAAGGATAGTACCATAATCATCTGGATCCGGATGATAATGGCATGAAATCTTATTTGTTTCCTGTACTGTCAAAAACATATATCGCATCGGATCAATTGCTGATGCCCAACAGAAATCACAATAATATTCTTTTCCATCAAGAATAACCTGATTTATACTATGCACCGGACCATAGTTTGCATTTCCCGCTTTATACTTCTTATATGCTGCAGGTGATTCCCACACTGCACATGGCAAAGTTTCATAGCCACATTTCCCCAGAACCGCATGGGCTAATTTTGAATATGAAGCACAGACACCGTGATGGGAAGCTTGTTTGTCCAAATTCCTGTTTGGGCTCGTTTCTTCCAAAAACCATTTTAAATCATATATTTTCCTGGGATTATCATAAGCGGTAAACTGGATCACATAGTCGTTTACTGCTTTTAATGCCTCAACTACCGTTGTATTGGTGTCAAATTTAAATACATTATTCACCAAATCATCCGTCAAAGAATTTACCCGATTACAAATATTATAATACTTCATAAATTTTGAAGCATTAATACCATATACCCATCCCTCAAAGTTAGCTGAATCTTTTATTTCCCAATCATTTATTTTCATCTCATACCCAATATTAGTACATCCGTTGAGCTTTTTCTCCTGTTCCACATAAGGAGTCTGGATAATTAATAAATACTGGAAATATTTACAATTCATAAATGTTAATGCTCTTTTTAATTTCTGGATAGATAACCCGGATTTTATAACATAATATCCTTTCTTCTTTGCTTTGCTCACATTTAATTTATAGTTACTTGGAACAATACAAATCTTAGAAGCTGTTTTTCCCGCTTTTGCTATTTTATCGAGCAGCATATCGGCATTTTTTTCATCCTCCTTTGAAAAACTTGTCTGATCTAACGTATATCTTTCTTTTTTTCCACTGTTATAATAATATATATATCCTGTATTATTCCTGTTCAAATAATAATTAGGCATCATTGACAACGTTTCTGCTGCCATCAAATCATCTAAATCTGATTCCCATACTCCGTATAAATCAATCGTGTTATTTGATGAAATCAGCCATCTGCTATTATCTGTCAATATGTTCTTAACTTCCACAGGATAATATTGTGACCATCCTAAAAATGCATCATTTTCCTGTTGCGGATTAGGTATATTATACTGACCAAGTGTATCTCCATAATGAATTTCTATTGTTTGGTTATACTCCGGAAAATTTACTGTATATGTATCTGTTTCACTCTCTCTTTCATACAAAGAATAAATTTTTATATCATCATCAAGATCGACAATATCCCCTTCATCTATTTTCACACCATCCTCAAATGTCCAGCCCTTAAAGATTAATTTAAAACCTGAATACTCTTGATCTGGTAATGTTTCAAGATATCTTCCCCATGTAATTCCATTTATAACCTGTTTTGTATATGTTTTCAAGGGAACTTTGTTATCTATCAAAATGACTGTATATTCTTCTGCACTCTCACCGACTCCGGTAAAAATGAGAAATAATTTGTCCATATTTAATTTATTAAAATTGTCCGCAGTAATATCCATATTGTTCTCTGCAAACGGTGAAAACATCTGCGGTCTTCCAGAATCTTCACCCTCATAGTCTACATATATTTCTGTATCTGAATCCATATGAAATAAGTTTTTCCCTAACGTAATACCATTTTCATTGACATGAATCAAAAGTGTTTCCAGCAAAAAATCTGATGCAAACGCTAATTCATCTATAACAGAAACACTATCTGCTATTTCTATTGTATGAATATTATTGAAGTAAAATGCTTTAGAACAAATGGTTTCCACTCCATCTGGAATTACCATCTCTGAAAATCCACAATTTTCAAATGCCGAAATGCCAATCGTTTTAACATTATCAAAATTTACAGATTCTAAACCTGAATATCCCTTGAAACAATTGTCATTAATTGTGTCAATAAAAGAAGGAACAATAACTTCTTTTACATCATACCATATATAAAAGGTATTGGTAAGTACATTACTATTATAAGTCGGAAGAATTTTGATCTTTTTTACACTTTCTCTATAAGCTTCTGTACTCCAATTATTGATATTCGCAATAGATTTAAGTGTGACTGTATTACCAGAAGATCCCTGAGATCTTAAATTCGCAAAATATCCTGGTGTCTCATTACTACTAATCAAAAGACATTTATTTCTGGAATCTATAACCGCAACCGAACCGTCCTTTTCTTCTGTATAAGAACAGCGATCATTTATGTCTGCGTCAAAAACAATGTATTGACCTTCCTTAACCATTTGATCCAATTTAATAAAAAGTGATTCAGACAATGTATCTTGCTCTGCAAGAAATTCTATAATAATCATATCGTATCCTAAAATATTCTGCACAGTCAGGTCTTCTGTGTCAATATATTCAAATAAAACATGTTCCGGAATATTTTCACCTGTATATATCACATTTTTATATGATGACCATGCTGTAGATAAAGTATATGAAAGAGCCGAGCTTTCCTCATCATTTTCCTCACCTATCACAAGAATCTTTCCAGTTACTTCATTGTTACTAGTATCTATTGCTTGCCAATATTCAGTATCTTTCATCAAATAAAAAGAATCATAAATATGCAATTCCTGATATCCATATGACCAATATGCGCAAAAATCTGTAATTGTAAATTCACTGTCTACTTCCTCTGCAATAGTCGTCATAGAACATAGATACATACAAACCACAAATAATAATGTAAGTATTTTCTTTTTTGATCTTGCCACAACCTTAACCATTTTTACACCCTCCTCATTCTTATCAATACGCACTAAAAGTCCGCCTGTAAATAAATACCACTCACTACTTATGTTCTGCTTTTTTAGTATAATCTAATAATATCACATTTACATTTTTAGTGCAATATTTATTTTACTAAAAATTAACAAAATAAACATTGAAACAAAAGCAAAGGTAATCTATAAAAGCGACAAAGATGATCCGTATATGTAAAGATAGAAATGTTTTAAGTGAATATTTGCTTGACAAGGAGAAGAAAGTTGTAACGATTATGATGGGGTTATTTGACAAAGAACAGATAATGAAATCCTATATCAAAATAATAACTTAAAGACGTATGGCACGATATGCCCCAGTCTAGTCTATTTAAGGAGTCTCATATCAAATGTAAACCATACGTCTTTTTGCGTCCTTATAAAAGGAATAGCCCTTGACAGTGATAACAAGTAAAACTGCCACTACATAATATTCCTGGAAACAGCCTAAATGCGATCCACAAAAAATTCCTCGAAAGTAGTATATCCCTCTTTTTCCATCTGCTCCTTCTGGAACTTCTTATTTTTCTTCATAATTGCAATATTAATCTGCTTCCCTTCCCGGCGCTGCTCATTCGCTTTCTGCAAAATCGCAAGCAGCTTATCCTGCGGCATATTCTTCTCGATCAGGTATGCCGTCTTACCGCCTGTTCCCGGCACCTCATAATTCTTCTCAAGAAGCAGCATAACAATCCGCTCGAATCCAATGGAAAATCCACATGCCGGTGTATTCTGACCTGTAAATTTACCAATCATTTCATCATACCGTCCGCCACCGCCAACAGAACCGCCAAATTCATCCATAGAAATTTCAAAAATCGGTCCGGTATAATAGCTCATGCCCCGTACCAGGGTTGGATCAAATACAATCTTAAAGTCGGCTGCCTTCACAGCATTTACACTGACAATAATTGTTTCGAGATCCTCTGCCACACCAGCTTCCAAACAATCTCCAAGTGTATCTTTTAAAAAATGTATGCCATCAATATCCGGAGTTGCCTTCTCAAACAGGGCAAGGTATGTGTCAACATTTTCTTTCAAATACCCCTGTCCTTCCAGTTCTTCTGCCACGCCTTCCAAACCAATCTTATCCATCTTATCCAGTGTAATAAATACACTGTCATAATCCTTTTCTTCAAAACCGCTGTAAGCAGCCATTGCCTTTAACATTTTACGGTTATTAAGACGAATGGTAAATTTCTCAAATCCAATCCTGCCAAGCAGGGTAGTGGTTGCAGTAATCAGCTCAATCTCCGCAAGGATGGTCGGTTCTCCTAAAATATCAATATCGCACTGCATGAACTGGCGGTAGCGTCCTCTCTGCGGACGGTCAGCACGCCATACATTTCCCATCTGCAATGCCTTAAATGGACTTGGCAGGTCATTGGCATTATTGGCATAATAACGGGAAAGGGGCAGTGTCAGGTCATAGCGAAGCCCTCCATCTGCAAGGACATTTACATCCTCTGCAAAAGGCTTCTCAACAGCAGCAGCAAGTTTATCTCCACGTTTCAAAATCTTAAAAATCAGCTTTTCATTTTCTCCCCCCTGATTGGAACTCAAATTCTCAATATGTTCCACACAGGGCGTCTCCATGCTGGAAAATCCAAAGGTTTTATAAGTCTCCTTAATCTCGCCAATAACATAATCGCGAATTTCCATCTCTCTCGGTAATATATCTTTCATGCCGGTAACCGGCTTTTTTTTCATCGCCATCTTCATTCTCCTTCCTATCTGACTCCTAATATATCAGCTTATCCGGCACTCCGCTCATAAGCTCTTTCTGCTCAATCTCATCATGCACAATACTCTGAAAGGTCAAAAATATCTTCATATCAAAATGCCGTACCTCCTCAATCAAAAGTTCCACTGCTGTCTTACTGTCAAAAGCCTTCCGGTACGGACGGTCAGAAATCAGTGCCACAAAGACATCACAAACCCGCAAAATTCTTGCTCCCAGAGGAATCTGCTCGCCTACGAGATTATCCGGATAACCGGTTCCGTCATAATTTTCATGATGGTGCAGAATCATATCACATACACGGTCAGAATACCCTTCCTTCTTCACCACCTCATATCCGAGGCTCGAATGCAATCTTACATATCGCATTTTTTCTACATTTAATGTATCCTCTTCTCCACCATATAAATATGTGCTTGCCCGCAGCTTACCGATATCGTGCAGCATCCCCGCAATCTCAATATCATGGCAGAAATCAGCATCTAATTTCAATTCCTTTGCCAGCATCCCTGCAAAGCGGCTCACTTCTATCCCATGTGCGATTTCAGTCTTCAAATCCTCTGTCAGATAACTTGATATCTCATCTACTTCTACATCTTCTCTATCTACCTCAATCATAGAACTCCTCCTCCGTTTAAAAATACCTACACAAGCAGCGCAAACATCCTCTGCTTCCGCTCAATCATCTCCTCAATCCGTTGAATATATGCATCTACATTTTTGACATTTTCAACCCGCTCAATGCGGTTTTCCTTATGGAATACAAATTTGGAAGAACCTCCTGCCCCAATGGCTATAATGTCCATCTTTTCCTCCATAATCAAAATGTTGTAATAACATTCTTTGCCCTCGGCAGCATAACCGATATTTTCAAGCTTTCCCGGAATATTTTTCTGACGGTACAGGTAATATGGATAAAGCCCGCACTCTCTGGCGCATTTATCCACTGCGAGCAGCATTTCATTGGTACTGCCTTTAATCAGGCTCCGATAACGCTCCATCTCAATATTCAGGTTTGCCGCCCGCTTGATTGCCAGAGAATGAACCGTCAGGCTGTCCGGCGCCATGCTCTTAATCTCCGAAAGGGTATGTGCCACATCTTCCATATCCTCTCCCGGAAGCCCGATAATCATATCCATATTAATATTGCAAAATCCGGCTTCCCTTGCTAACCAAAATGCTTCCTTTGTCTGTTCCACACTATGCGCCCGTCCTATTAACTGCAAGGTTTTATCTGACATAGTCTGCGGATTAATGCTGATCCGCTCCACACCAAGCTCCCTTAACACCGCAAGCTTATCTGCCGTTATGCTGTCCGGTCTGCCACACTCCACACAAAATTCCCGTACATACTGCATATCAAAATTCTCTCTCACCGCCGTGATAAGCCGTTTTAATTGTGGCGCTGATAACGCACTCGGTGTTCCGCCGCCAACATAGACTGCCACAAGCCTCCTGTTTCGGTAAACCGGGGACTGTGCCACAAATTGCAGTTCTGTACAAAGGGCATCTAAATATCCCTCTACTTTTTCCTGATACACTCCGATCGGATAGGAGGTAAAGGAGCAATAGAGGCATCTTGTAGGGCAAAATGGAATGCCGATATAGAGGCAGTATTCCTCTTCAAACCGAAAGTCCTCAAAAAGTATCTGTTCTTTCTTTGCAACCTCAATGCAGAGATCCGCCTTTTGGTCGATCGTCAAATATATGTCTGTATATGTCTTGTGAATGGTTTCATCCGCTATGCCCCGCTCCAACATCTCCGTTGCAATCTTGGTCGGCCGCACCCCGGTCATGCTTCCCCAGGGCAGCTTCTTCCCCGTATAATCCGAAAGTAATCCGTAAAGTTCTGCCTTAAGCGGATTTTTCGCTAACTTCTTATTCATGAAATTCACTACCACAGTTTTTGATGCCTCATAGCCATCCTTGTCAGTCAGCGTAAATGTTACATAACCACCTGTTTCTACCATCGTCTCTACATCCCTGTCGATGGTAAAATCTGCCTGTAGGGAAATCCTCGTTCCCTCTTCTTTCATTACAATCTTTTCATTATCGAAAAATGCCTGTAACATAGCACGAATGTCATTATTATAAAGTTCTATATTCTGATTTAAGTATATCATCTATTTCATCAACCCTGTCTGTACTTTTCCTGCCATTCTAAAGCACCGGCCCCACGACCATATTGGTTCTCTTCTCATATCCGATCGTCGAACTGTCCATATGCCCCGGAAATACCTTTGTGTCGTCCGGCAGTGCATATAATTTCTCGGTAATCGAAAGAAGAAGCTGCGCTCCGTTACCGGTCGGAAAATCCGTTCGCCCAACGCTTCCGGCAAACAATGTATCACCGGCAATCACAGACTTCAGTTCCTTATTGTAATAACACATACCCCCGATGGTATGCCCCGGCGTTGCAATACAGGTAAGCGTCGTTCCAATAATCGAAAGTTCCTCACCATCCCTCACAAATTCGTCTGCTTCAAATGTCATTGGTCTGTCTATCATCCGTGACAGATTTCCCTCCAACCTGCTTAAAATCTGGTCGTTCTCCTCCTTTGAACAATATAACGGAATCCGGTATGCATCCTTTAAATCCTTCACCGCGCCGATGTGGTCAAAATGCCCATGCGTCAAAAGAATTGCCTTCGGGATATAACCACCCTCATCAATTGCCTGTTTCAGCGCTTCACCGTCATCACCCGGATCAAAAATCACGCATTCCTTTGAATCATGATTTACCATAATGTAGCAGTTTGTTCCCATGTAACCTACTGTCTTGCGAAATATCTCTAATTGTGCCATTTTCTCTCTCCTAATTCCAGTTCCGGATGGATACTGTTTTTGTTTTTTCTATCTATATATCATAAACTTATCAGCCTACGCTTCTCTCCACATCAATAACTCCCGGAATCATGCGCAGCTTGGCAATGACATGATTTAGCTGCTGCACGGTCTTGATATCAAAGGATACCGTAAACGTTGCCTTTTCATTCTTATGATTGCTTTTACTGTTCATGGCAGTGACATTGACATTTTCCTCCGTCAGAACCTTAGAAATGTCAAACAGCATACCGGTACGGTCAGCGGCAAAGATTCGGATTTCAGACGAATAGATTGCATCTGCGCCTGATATCGCATCCGCCTGCCATTCTGCATCAATCAGCCTGCCCCTGTCGATATCCCCCATTCCCACAATATTCACACAATCGGTACGATGAATGGAAATGCCTCTGCCCCTTGTCACAAAGCCCACAATTTCATCGCCGGGAACCGGTGAACAGCATTTTGAAAAATGCACTGCCACATCATCTATTCCACGAACGGTAATGCCACCCTTTGACCGATTCTGCCTATGCCCATCCGCATTCTGGTTAATCTGTTCTAAAAGGTCATCCTCCGTCATTTTGCCCTTTTCTTCCTTGCTATGAACCTCTATCATTTTGTTCATAACCTGGCCTTCCTTAAGCGCTCCATGCCCGATAGCTGCTAATACAGAATCCCAATCCTGAAAATTATACTTCTTAATCACCGCTGCCTGAATATCCGGCTTGTTGTAATCAGGGAAGTTATAACCTTTTGCCTTACAGTACTGTAACAGCAAATCCTTTCCCCTTACAATATTCTCCTCTTTAAATTCCTGCTTAAACCACTGGTTAATTTTATTTTTTGCCTGCGCTGACTTCACAATCGTTAGCCAGTCACGGCTTGGCCCATTGGAATTTCCGGATGTTACAATCTCTACACGGTCGCCGTTTTGCAGCTCATAGGTCACAGGCACCTGCCTGCCGTTTACCCTGGCGCCAACCATTTTATTCCCGACCGCTGAATGAATCGCATAAGCAAAATCAATTGGTGTCGAGCCTGCCGGAAGATTCTTCACATCACCATTCGGAGTAAAGCAGTACACCTGCTCCGCAAACAGGTCAAGATCCGTCTTGACCGCATTCATAAATTCCTTGTTATCCTCCGTATCTTTTTGCCACTCCAAAATCTGCCGAAGCCAGCTTAACTTCTCTTCCTCTTTATCCTTTGCCGTTCCACTTAAATTTTCTTTGTATTTCCAATGCGCAGCGATACCATATTCCGCAGTTTTGTGCATATCATAGGTGCGGATCTGGATTTCAAACGGCTGCCCGCTCTTGCTAATCAGTGTCGTGTGCAGCGACTGGTACATATTGGATTTCGGCATGGCGATATAGTCTTTAAACCGTCCCGGAATCGGCTTATATTTCTCATGTATGATACCGAGCGCCGCATAACAGTCCTTCACACTGTCCACAATAATACGGACTGCAAAAATATCATAAATCTGGTCAAGCGTCTTATCCTGATTTACCATTTTCTTATATATACTGAAGAAATGCTTTACGCGGCCGCTGATCTCTGCTTCGATCCCTGCCCCTTCAATACATTCCTCTACATCATGCACAATATTTGCAATGAAGGTTTCCCGTTCTTCAAGGCGCTCGTCAATCTCTGCCTTTAATTCTTTAAATTTTTCCGGTTCCAGATATTGCAGGGACAAATCGTCCAATTCAACCTTTATTTTGCTGATACCGAGACGGTGGGCAATCGGAGAATAAATGTCCATTGTTTCCCTTGCCTTTTCAATCTGCTTTGCAGGCGACTGGTATTGCAGTGTCCGCAGATTGTGCAGCCGGTCTGCCAGTTTAATCAGGATGACACGGATATCCTTTGCCATCGCAAGAAACATTTTACGCAGATTTTCTGCCTGTAATTCCAATTTATCCTGTGAAAAATTGAGCTGTGTCAGCTTTGTAACACCATCCACCAAAAGAAGAATCTCGGCTGAAAATTCCTTTTCAATCTCCTCGTCCGTCATAATGGTATCCTCAATAACATCATGCAAAATGCCTGCCACAATCGTCTCCCGGTCAAGCTCTAATTCCGCCAGAATAATCGCAACACAAAGAGGATGCATGATATAAGGCTCCCCGGATTTGCGCAATTGTCCCTTATGCGCTTCGTCCGCAATATGATACGCTTTCTCAATCATTGAGATATCCGTGCCTGGCCGGTACTCTAATACCTTCTCAATGAGCGTTTCATAAAGTTCCTCCGGAGGCGTAAAATCCTTCGGAGTACTAAGATCCCTGTCCTTATTTATAATTCCTGCCATTCCCATTCACCCTCTTTTACTCTTCTATAAAACTTCCCGCACAGCCGCCATTGAATATCTCTTAATCTGAAACTGTATCGTTCGGTTTCCGTTAAATTCATTGACCGTCGGATAATATACAATATTGAGCATTACATTATTCAGCCAGCCATGTAACAGTTTATCATATTCTTCCTGCCCAAACCAGCGGATAATGTTTTCAGAAAACTCCGGCACATCAAAATATATGCCTTCCCCTATCGTGCCATCCGCTGTCTCCATCACCAGCTTAATCACATTCCTGTCTTTGCCCATAATCTTAGCCGATAACAGATTTGCATCCTTTTGGGCAAACACAGGCTTTTCATTTCCCTTGCCAAAAGGAGCAAGCCCTTCTATCTGCGCAATCAATTCCTCTGTCACATAGGATATTGGCATTGCCACATCAATCCTGACCTTCGGAATAAATGCGGATGCCTCTAACCTGCAATTGGCATTCAGTCTTTGTGTAAAAGCCTCTATATTCTGCATTGGAAGGGAAAATCCCGCCGCCATAGCATGTCCTCCATACCTCGACAGCAAGTCATCACATTCCTGTAACGCTTCAAACATATGATAGTCCTCAATCGACCGCCCGGAGCCTTTCACCATTCCTTCCTCTTCCGCATCCACAATCACGAAGACCGGATGGTGATAGCTTTCCCGGATTCGTCCTGCAATAATCCCCGCCAGACTTTCGTGGCATTCCGGAAGATATACCACAAAAACTTTCATCTCCGGCGCATTTTTCAGATATTCCTCAGAAAGCTCCACGCCCCGCTGTGTCATAGTCTTCCGTTCTTCATTGATATTCCGTATTTCATTTGCCCGGATCAAAGCCTGTTCCGTATTCTCCTCTAACAGAAGCTGAATGGATTCCTGCGCTGTTTCCAGCCTGCCTGCGGCATTCAAACAGGGACCTAACCGAAAGCCTACATGATATACATCAAGCTTCGCATCAGACAATTCGTTTGCGCTAATCAATGCGCGAAGTCCGGTGTTGCGCGTATGGTTAAGCTGTTTTAGCCCATTTACAACAAATGTCCTGTTCTCACCGACTAAGGAGACTACATCACATACCGTTGCAATCGCCACCATCTCCAAAAACTCATATACCTCTTCCTTTGGAACATCCCTTTTTGCGTATAAGGCTTCCACCAGCTTATATGCCACCCCTGCGCCGCATAAATCGTCAAACGGATAACCGCACGATTCTTTCTTCGGATTCAGTATTGCATCTGCCGGTGGTAAAACATAATGTTTTCCACTTTCATCCACATAAAACGGCACCTGATGATGGTCACTGACAATGACCGACATCTTAAGCTCCTTTGCCCTGGCAAGCGCCTCCCCTGCCGCAATTCCATTATCACAGGTTAAAATGGTATGGATACCATCATTCGCTGCTGCTGTTATAATCTCCTCATTAATCCCATATCCGTCTTTTACCCGGTGGGGAACTACATAATCCACGGTCATTCCCAGCCGTTTCAACGCCCTGTACAAAATGACATTGGACATAACACCATCCACATCATAGTCCGAAACGATTCTGACCTTATGTCCTTCCTCCATATCATGAATCAGAATTCTGACCGCCTGATTCATGTCCTCCATTAAAAAAGGATCATGTAAAGTATCCAATGCCGGATTCAAAAAACTTTCAAACGAATCCTCCGGCACATCCCGGTTCACCAGTATTCTTGCAACCACAGGGTCGATATGAAATTGTTTTGCCAAAGCATCAAAATCTGCCCGTTTGGCATGTATCACCCAGTTTTGATCTGCCATAACAATCTCCTATTCAAGTGCTAAAGGGACATGGTGTCCGCCATGCCCCTATTATCATAATTTCTATATATTCTCCGTATTTTTCCGTGATGATTTCTTACCACCATTTTTCTTGCCGGAACCAATTTCATTTTTACCTGCCTTTGTTTTTAACAGATACCATAACGGGCCGGTTATGCATACAGAAGAATATGCGCCACAGACAATACCACACATCAGCGTAAGCGCAAATTCTTTAATGGAGGTAACACCTAAAATATATAATATAAATACCATGACAAAAGTTGTCAGGGAAGTATAAATCGTTCTTGTAAAGGTTTGTGAAATGGATGTATCAACAATACTTTCGTAAGTAGAACCCTTGCTCTTCATCACCGTCATATTCTCACGGATACGGTCAAATATGATAATCGTTGCATTGATGGAGTAACCGACTACCGTCAGCATACATGCAATAAATGTATTACCAACAGACAGCCTTCCAATTGAGTAAATCGTAAATACAACAAGGACATCATGCAATAATGCGATAACTGCTGCTGCGCCGAATTTCACATCACTAAACCGGAATGCAATATAGCAAAGCATGAGGAGCGTTGCAATAATAACCGAAATTACCGCATTCCGCTGCATTTCACTACCGATGGTAGCACTGATATTTTCCATTTCAAATTCTTTTACTTCAAAATTGTCCCGAAGCGCTTGTTCTACGGCTTCCCTCTGGTCACTGCTAAGACCGGAGGACTTAAATACAATTTGGTTGCTGTTCTTTACATTCTGCACGGTAATCTCTGAATCAGAAACATTTGCAGCCTTCGCAACAACCGGAAGCAGCTCCTCCTCTGCGCGTTCCAGGTCATAAGTTTCACCAAAATCTACTGTCATAGAAGTACCACCGGTAAATTCCATGCTGAAATTAAGCACAGTACCCGTCTTTCCCTTGTAAATCGGAAGCGCAATCAGACCTGCCAAAACAACGACAATGGAAATGATATATGCAATCCGGCTGAACTTCACATACCCGCGAACCTTCGCATCTTTCTTCCTGCCATACAGCTTTACATCCTGACAGCCCAGCGTATATACTGCCTTTAGTAATGACTTGGTGACAACCAATGCCGTAAACATGGAAAGCACAATACCGATTCCCAATGTGAGGGCAAATCCTTTAATAGTTCCGATACCCATGATATAAAGCACTACCGCCGCAATCAGGGTTGTTATATTACTGTCTAAAATAGAAGACAATGCCTTGTTAAATCCCGCATCAATGGCACTTTTTACGGTTGCGCCATTTCCCAATTCTTCCTGGATACGGGTGAAAATAATCACGTTGGCATCCACCGCCATACCAATCGTAAGCACAATACCTGCAAGACCCGGTAAGGTCAGGCTGGCATTAAATCCATTCAGGCACAGCAAGGTCAGTACAACGTATGCCAAAAGCGCAAATACGGAAATCAGACCCGGCAGCCTGTAAAGCACGATCATAATAATTGCGACAACGACAAGACCGATTGCCCCAGCCTTTAATGTTGTACTCAGGGCATCCTTACCCAGCGTAGCTCCTACTTCGTTGGAGCTTAACTCTGTCAGGGTTACGGGAAGCGCGCCGATACGGATTGTCTCCGCCAGCTTTTCTGCCTCCTCACTATCTGCCATACCGTTAATCACTGCGCTTCCGCCTGTAATGGCAGTCTGCACGGTTGGATAAGAAACAACCTGTCCATCATATATAATGTAAATCGGTTTGCCGACATTCGCTGTTGTGGCATCTGCAAACTTCTTTGTTCCCTCGTCATTAAATGCAAGCTGCACAATATTTTCCTTAATCGTTCCTGATGTGTCAATCGCTGCCGATGCGTTCCTTACATCCGAACCTGTTACACATGCCTCATACTCCTCACCAGCCGCAAATTTTTCATAATTCTCCTGATCCAGAAATTCCAAAGCACCCGGCTTACCAAGTTCTTCCAAAATTTTGGCGGCATCCGATACACCCGGAATCTCGATACTGATACGATCCGAACCTGCCATATACACATTACTGTCTGTCGAATAGACGTCTGCACGCTGCTGCAAACGGGTTCTGGTATCCGCAATTTCCTGATCTGTCGCATCTTTTTCCTCGATTTCATAGGTAATGCTTACGCCGCCTGCCAAGTCCAAACCAAGAATAATATTCTCGGCTTTACCGATATGGTGCTTGCCTAATCCGGCAATCGTGGTATAAGCTCCCAGTGCCAACGCCAAGATAAATATAATTATTGTCAGCACACTATCTCTCTTTGCTTTTTTCATCTTTTTACTCTCCTTCTTCTGCCAAAGCAGCCTTTATCATAATTGCACATTCTACCCGCTTACGCTCTAACTCACATCCAATATCATAGGCATCTAACAGATTTCCATGAAAATTATAAGAGTTTGCAGCGCAGCCGCCACTACAATAGAATCTTGCAAAACACTCCTTACACTTATCCTTCGCATATACATTGCAAAGCTTAAATTCATCCACAAGCTCTGTATTCTCAATTCCGGCATCCACATTTCCCAGCTTAAATGCCTCCATCCCCACGAACTGGTGACATGGATACAAATCTCCCCACGGGGTAACCGCCAAATATTCTGTGCCGGAACCACAGCCGGAAAGCCGCTTATACAGGCACGGACCTCCCGTCATATCTATCATAAAATGGAAAAACTGAAATCCATTTCCTTTCTTTTCCCGTTCCACCATCTCTCTGGCAAGCAGGTCGTATTCCTCAAAAAGCTTTGGTAAATCCCCGGCTGTAATCGCATACTCCTGATCCTCTGATGCCACAACCGGCTCAGCAGAAATCTGCTTGAAACCCATATCCGCCAAATGCAGGACATCCTTTGAAAAATCCAAATTGTGATGTGTAAAGGTTCCTCTCACATAGTAATTTGTCTGGTTCCTAAGTTCCGCCATCTTTTTGAACTTGTCTATAATCAAATCATAGCTGCCCTTGCCATTTCTCGTTGGCCGCATCAGATCATGCACATCCTTACGCCCGTCAATACTGAGGACAACATTTGCCATCTCTTTGTTGGCAAATTCCATCACTTCGTCATCTAACAATATTCCGTTGGTGGTAAGTGTAAACCGGAACTTCTTATTGTGTTCCTTCTCCCGGCTGCGTCCATAAGCAACGAGATCTTTTACCACCTGAAAGTTCATAAGCGGCTCTCCGCCAAAGAAGTCCACCTCAAGATTTACCCGGTTTCCCGAATTGGCAATCAGAAAATCCAGTGCTTTTTTTCCTACCTCGTAACTCATCAGTGACCGGTCGCCATGATATTCACCCTCCCCGGCAAAACAATATTTGCATGCCAGATTGCAATCATGCGCGATATGGAGACACAATGCCTTTACAACTGTCTTCCTCTTCTTAAAATCAATAATTGCATCTTTGTAAGTATCTTCCGTATAAAGCTGACCTGCTGCCTTTAGCATCTCAATCTCTTCACATGCCTCGTGTATCTCCTGCCTGGAATATTGAGGAAGGCTTTTCACAAGCTCTGCTTCACCCTGTGTCTCATATAATTCAAGCACATCATATACCAGATCGTCCACCACATGCACGGAACCGCTGCAGACATCCAGCACGATGTTATAACCATTATTTTTATATTGATGTATCACAATAACTCCTTCTAAGCTACGCTGCTTTCAATCCGCAAGGTTTGTGTCTTACCGGTAAACCCCGCAGCCGTCATCTTGCAAACGCAACGAAAGGGCTGTCGCACTAAATAAAATACGAGTCGTGCAACAGCCTCTCTATTTTTCCCGTTCAGATTTGCTTACTTATTCTCACAAGTCTGATTACCAACAGTGCAAGATGTCTTGCAAGCTGACTGGCAGGATGTCTGGCACTCTCCACATCCACCCTTTTCCATTGTGTTCTTTAAAGTCTTATCTGTCAATGTCTTAATATGCTTCATGTCTTTTACCTCGCCTTTTAAAATAATTATTGAGATTATAACATAACCTTTTTATAAGGTCAACGTTTTCAAGGTGATGTTTCTTATAAACATAACCGAAGAATACTGTCATCTCAACTTAGCATCCCTCCGAGCAAACCGCCCCCAATGCATAATGCAGCCGTTGTCAGATTCGCTGTACTCGCCACATGAAAGGTATGTCCGATTGCAATTGCGACCAGTGAGATAATCAGAATATATAAAAATCCCAATAAAAATCCCCAGAGAAACTTTTGTTCTTTCACCTTCTTTCCGGTCACAAAAGCTCCTAAGAAGGTCACCCCAACATAAATGGCTACAATTGCCATATCGGTAACAGATTCACCCAAGCCATACTTAAATACAAAAAATGCCAGCAGCAGCAACAACAGACCCGTCACTGCATAAGACAACAGCAGACCTTTTACCACGACTCCAAACTTATGTCCTATACTCATGATTCCTCTCCTTATTTCAGCCCGGGAACATACTCTTCCCTGTTATCATAATGCAATATATGAGAAACCATCCAAAAATATTCTCTGTTTCTTTGCTGCGCACAGTAAACAGATACCGTGCCGCTCAAACTGTCACATTTCCTGTCAGCAAATCCCGCTCTGCAGCAGGGAAATCACATCATACAGGGATTCATAAATCTGGTTTGCCCGCTCCCTTACTTCCTGTGTCGGTTCCACCAAATCAATCACCATAACGGTATATAATCCCGCTGCCGAGGAGGATTTTATCCCGTTGATCGAATCTTCAATTCCCATCGCCTCATCCGGTCGGACATTCAACAATTCGCATGCCCTTTCATATATGTCCGGAAACGGTTTTCCTCTTGCCACCGTATCACCGTATACAATTTCGTCAAATGCATCCAAAATTCCGGCATTTTTGAGATTTCTCTGTGCGCGCTCCCTCTGGGTGGAAGTCGCCAGACCAATCTTTATGCCCTGATCTTTCAGGTAGTCAAACAGCTCACAAACACCCGGTTTCATCTCGAGTCCGTTTTCCAGAATATCCTGATCCATTCTTTCCATTGTCCTGCCCCGGAATGCCATATAATCAAAGTCCTCCCCAAACCGTGACTTCATCAGTTTTTCATTATTTTCCTTTGTTGCCCCCGCAATCAGATTGCAAAGCTCACGCATGGTTGCTTCCGGTATTCCATACTCTTTTGCTGATATCATCCAATGCTTCCGGTATAGCTTCTCCGAATCAAATATCACGCCATCCATATCAAACACTACTGCTTTTATCACGCCTTCTTCCCTCCTGTTTCTCTTTTCCGGTTCCCAGCCATATCCATATACATGCTAAGACTGCCAGTATTCCCATTCCACCAAATATTACCACATCTGTCACCGGATTGCTATATACAAAATGTAAGCTTCCTGTGGCGGAATTACCCGCTTTATCCACACAATCCACCTCGATCTGATACGCTCCATATTCTGTATACGGCAGACTACTTACATCCGCCCCGTAGTGAAGCCCGTTCATGCGCACATCTGTAATTTTATCTTCCGGATTTTCCACCGCCACGGTTATCGTGCCGCTGTCATAGACGGTTTCTCCGTCCTTCACCCCCGAAAAAATAACCTTTGGCGCTGTACGGTCAATGATAAATTCCACAATCTGGTGCGCCGGATTTCCAAGTTCATCCGTAACTTCGATGTCCAATGTATATTTTCCCTCTTCTTTTATCAAAGTGGTTCCATCATATTCGACGCCATTCAGCAAAATCCGATAAGATACCACAGTCAGATCCCTGAAAACCTCCGCTAAGGAATCCCCTACCTGAAACTGCCGGTAATAACCACCATCATACTGTTTGACATTGTGAATCTCAGGAGTCGTCCGGTCAATGGTAAAATGTATCTTTTTACTGTTCCGGTTTCCCGCTGCATCCTTTGCTGCCACTTCAAATTCATAAGTTCCATCCCTGTCAAATAACTGTGTCAGCCTGCTTACTTTCCCGCCACTGATAAAATCCGGCACTGCCACCTCCGTAACCTTTCCGTCCATATCCGTGCGTGTTCCCGTAATCCGCACACTGTTTTGGGCATAGTAAGATTCCTCCACTGTAAACTGTACGGTTACAGGCTCCTTCCACTGCTCATAATTCTCCGTACCGGTAATGTGAATCTCCGGGCTTGTCTTATCTACCACAAACTCAAGCGTATCCGATATGCTTTTATTTCCGGCTGCATCTGTTGTCACAGCATAAATCTGATACTTCCCCTCTTTTACCATTTTCCGGCTGCAACTGTCCTCGTATTCTCCCGAATAAAATGCCGCTGCTGATACCGGATATTCCTTCCCATCCAGTACTCGTGTAATCTTATAAACCGTTTTGGTTTCCTGGTAGGACACATCCCTGACATTCGTCATCACAACCGGGTCTGTATTATAATGCTGCCCGTTTTGAACGCCCGAGAGTGTGACAACCGGAGGTTCTTTATCAATATACACTCTCCTTGCCGCTGTATTTGTTGTACCGCAATTATTCGTAACTTCCACGGAAACGGTATACCCTGTCGCTTTATCCGCGCTCTCTCCCGCAATCAGTTCATAGGAATAACTCGTTGTCAATTCCTGAAAGGTAACCTTTTTTACCGTTTTATGATTGATTTTATACACAATTTCTTTCAGACCGCACTTTTCATCCGATACGCTTGTATCAAAAGATACATCCTGATTCGTCCACTTCGTATAATCCGTATCACAGTCCATCCTGACAGATGGTTTGCCTGTCTGGTACACCAGATTTGCAGAACGGCAGCAGCTCTCATTATTCAGCCTGTCATTTGCCCATATCGTTATCTGCCCGTTAAATTCAGTCACGGAAAGGTCTGTCGGCACATATACATAATATATATCGCCAGCCGCCTTGTGTGCAATGTACATCCGGGCATCGTTCTTTCCCGGTTTTTCCACCGTCACATATACCCTTTGCTCATTGACCCCTGTTCCCTGATCCTTCACCGAAAACTCTACCCGTATGGACTGACTGCTATAGATATTGTGGTATTTTTCCTCCAGGATTCCATTCTGATCGGAATATACCACACCGGAAATGACCGGACTTGTCTGATCGAAAATAAAATCCACTGTCTTTTCTGTAAGCTTGTGTTCCCCGCTGGCATCCTGAAGCCAGTAAGTCAGGGTATATGCCCCCTCTGCAAAATTATCTTTGCCAATCTCAAAACATTCGCTGGCAATTTTATGAGCGGCATCTTCTCCTTCCGTAAGCGCAACCAAAGCATCCTTCTTCAGAATTCCATCCTCCTCGGCGCTATGTTCCTTTGCCTCAACCCTGCTGTGAAGCTCTGTATATACATCATCTGTCTCGATTTCATATTCAATGACCGCTTTTTCCCGGAAATAAATCACACTGGCACCATCTGCATTTACCACAATCCCTGTACTGCTGGTTGCAGTATAGGTCAGGGTACCTGCGCCAGTCAGATCCGGCGCTCCATCTGCCATTTTCTCAGCCGTCAGATCCTTCGCCTCATCAGCCATGCTTTCGGTCGTCTGATCTCCCACCTCATCAGCCATGCCTTTAGCCGCCTGTTCCCCCACCTCATCAGCCATGACCATATAACCTTTGCCGGAAACGGAAAGCAGGAATATCAAAACCAGCATTCCGTATATCATGTATTTTCCCTTTCTACGATATTTGTTCTGCATCACAATCTCCTCTCCGAACCAAGTATCACAGTTGCCGGCATCTCAGATACCGGCTCTCCGCCTAACACCGTTATATCTTCCTCCACTCCAAAAAGATTGGCTGTCTCAGGCACCGCCTCGTTCCTGTTCCAATCAAATGAAATCTCCCTTTGCCGATTTTTCATTGTTCTTTTCACACGAAAACCCGTCAGATCGCTTATAATCCCGGCTACATGATTCCTTATAAATAATATGACAGTGACAATCAGCCCTGCGATAAATAACAGTAACCCTGCATAAAATATATTCTCATACATCTAAATCATCTCCATTCCTGCTCAACCCGCTTCCTTGTGAAAATAATGGCGAAAGCTTCTGCATCATCTGCTTCCAGCGGTAATCGTTCTCAATATCCGGCACCCTGCTCGCCTCTTTATATAAATCATGAAGAATATCATAATCCCATTGCTCCACATCCGTTGTTTTTTGTTCCTGCATTTTGCAGAGAACGAACAGATGGCCTGCATACAAATCTATGCTGTTCCGATAATATTCTTTCTCCCCGTTTTCATAAACCTCACAAGCCTTCTCATAATCTCCAAGCTGTGCATAAATATCGGCTTTTTGACAGTATTTTGCCTCACGAAGCCTGATATCTTTAATGCCCTTGATGGTTTGATCCTCATTCGCAGCAACCATCCCCAGAATAAAATCACAACATTCCAACGCCCGTGCATAATACTGCTCCGCCTGCTGCCTATCTGATTCCAATGCCTTATCTCCCAATGCTTCATATGCTGATGCCAAATGCTGGTTATAGAGCGTATAATATTCCGCCTTGACGCTGTTATCCTCATAATCCTCTAACAGGTTAAGCCCCTTGTAAGCCACATCCGCCAAATGTGATGCCGCATCCTCCATCTGCCTGAGATTCCTGGAATACACAATACACAACAGCTTGTAATTGATTAATTTACTGAGGGATATTGTCAAATTATCATTCAGTGTTTCAAATTGAAACAACTGCTCGAGCAGACTTTCATAATCGACATTCAATTCTCCCATCGCCATAGCGATGGTACTGTAATACCGGGTCTGTGGATACTCATCCTCATCCAGCATATTAAAATAATAAGCACTTGTCTTATAATCTTTTTGCAGCTCAAAATAATCCATTGCCACATTAAAAATCAATTCCTGATCTTTATCCATATGATTCTTGCCCTGGTCGATATAATATGTGATCCGGCTAAGCCCCGTTTCCGCATCATTCATATAATCGGTATACAAATCTAAAAGTTTCAAATATGCCGTATTCCGCCTTCCGTCCACCTCCGTTATGGCTTTGACATATACATTTACCGCTTCCTCATATCTTCCCTGCACAGTAAAAGAATAACCTTCATTCAGCAAATTTTCATAGTCCATCCTGATTTCCCGCCGGTTGCCGACATAACCAAGCATTGCCGTGATACCAAAACACAGGGTAAACACTGCGCTTATGAGGAAGCTCCGCATTTTGCGGAAGCTCTCCCTGCGAAATGCATCATCCAACTTCTCGTAATTCTCCAGCGCATAGAAAAGTTCTTTACAATTCTGATAGCGGTTGTCCGGATTTGCCATCGTACATGTCATAATCAGCTTTTCAAGTCCCCCTGACAGCAATGGATTCCACTCACGAATCGGTCTTATCACATAAGGCGGTTCACTTGGGTTCCTGCCAGTCAGAACATGGTACAAGGTGGCTCCCAGGCTGTAAATATCTGTTCTCGCATCCGTTTTGTGGATACCCCTTCCCTTTGCATCCCCAAACTGCTCCGGTGCGGCATACCCCCTGGTTCCAAGCGCTGTCGTATCAGCCAGGCTCTCCACGTCAAACTCTTTTGCCGTGCCAAAATCTATTAATTTCACCCTGCCATCCGGCTTTACCATAATATTAGACGGCTTCATATCACGATAAATAATCGGCGGCGTCATCGAATGCAGATAGTCTAATGCCTGACAAAGATCCTTTGCCCATTCCACAACCAGCTCCTGCGGCTGTGGCCCATCTGTTTTTAAGATTTCACTTAACGTCCGCCCCTCAATATAATCCATAACCACAAAGACGGTTCCTTTTTCATTTATAATATCCACGATTCTCGGCAGTACCGGATGGTCTGCCGTTTTCAGAATATTTGCCTCCCGCCAAAGACTGCGGACTAATTCCCCTGTGTCCTGTTCTTTCCTGTTTATGACCTCCTTCACCGCCCATTGCTTATTCAGTCTGGTATCCATCGCCACATAGACAATAGACATACCGCCCTGCCCGATTTTTTCTAATATCTCATACTTATCACCTATCACAGTGCCAGCTCTCATCATATGTAACACCCTCCCAGCCATTTTATCAGCCTAAGTTATCTCTGTATCGCAAGCGCCACCAATGTAACATTGTCCCGCTCTCCCCTGTCCATCACTAATTTCACCATCCTCCCACATTCCGTCATAAGCTCCTCTTTTTTCCATCCTTTGGCTGGCGAAAATACCGCATACAGTTCTTCCTCTGAAACCATATGCACAAATCCGTCCGTAGCCAGCAAAAACACGGTATCCTCTGTTATTCTGCCCACCTCAAATTGAGGCGCCACCATGTCAGATGCCCCGACACATTGCAGCAAAATGCTTCTGCGTGGGTCTGTGCATGCCTCCTCCTTTGTTAAAATTCCCTTCTCTACTTCCAATGCCACCAGCGTCTGATCCGCAGTCAACTGTCTCACGCCGCCGGCAATCTGATAGATACGGCTGTCTCCGACATGGCAGATCATAAACTCCTCCCGGTATACAAATAGTGCAGATACCGTTGTTCCCATCATCATGCCATTTTCTTTGGCATATTGCGCTATTCCCCTGTTCATTTCTTCTATCAGTCCATGCCATTGTGTACATATCTTCTCCAATGAAAAACTGTCCTTAGCAGCCATCTGCGCAAACTGTACCCCAAACCAGTGATTGAATGCCATAACCACTTCCCTGCTTGCCAGTTCACCGTGTTCTAAGCCTCCCAGCCCATCGCAGACAATAGCAAATGCAATTTTCCCCTCCGAAAAATTTACGACCTTGACCGACAGGGAATCCTGATTGATTTCTTTTATCATGCCTGCATCCGTATAGCACGCTGCAACTATCTCCATAAAACTCCTTCTCCTAAAACTTATCGCGCAAGTCAAAAATGCCCCTTGTACCAGCCAAAAAACTGATACAAGAGGCATCTTCCTGTCATCATGCGAAACCTTCTTTACAGAAAGCTCCCTATCATAATCACGATCGCAAATATTTATCTTAACTTGAAGGTAAATTCTTCATCTCCCAATACGATTTTACAGTCGTGCGTTAACAATTCACTCTCCCCATCGGCAACGATTTTATTATTCACATAAGTATGATTTGTGGATTTATTATCCTTGATATAATACTCCCCATCTTTATTTGTGATGATCGCATGGGTTCTGCTCACCGCACCATTACCCTTTACTGTATAATCCACACCCATACTTGCCTTACCAAGTTTAAAATTCTGTTTGGTAATCATAATTCTCTCTTTTGTATTTGTCCGAATTAAATATGGGTTCACTTTCGGAACAGAAGAATTTTTCAATAGTCCGGTACTGCTTAAAGCCTGGTCGAGAATCGAGGTGCTTGCTGCTTCCTCCTCCTCTGGTTCTCCTTCCGTTACATTCTCTGCTTTTGCTTCCTCTTCTTCTGCTTTCAGTTCTTCCTGTGTATTTTTCACAATACTTGCGCGATTAACCTTGATGCTTTTCTTGATTTTAAGTCCGGTCTCCTCGTGCTGTGCCATTTGGTCTTCACGTTCTTTCTCCGCTAAAAATTCACCCAGTTCATCCTCAATTACAACACCCGTTACACTTGGTTCCTTCGTCTTAAAAATCGGTTTTTTGACAATCTTTTCTTTCTCTTCTTCAACAGGAGCATCCTCCTCTGACTCTTCTGCATCAGTTTCTCCCGTCTCTGGCTCTTCTGATTCTTCTACTTCAAACTCTTCCGTCTCTGGTTCTTCCGCTTCTTCTGCCTCAAACTCTTCCGGTTCCTCCATTTCAGGCTCTTCCGTCTCTGGCTCCTCTGATGAATCCTCCTCATCCGGAGTATCCTCAACTTCCTCTAAAAGCTCTCTCTTCAACTCATCCTCAAAGGAAAAGTCCGCTGGTTTTAAAGAAAATCTGTGTTTCTTCTGTGGCACCGGAACTTCCTCCTCTTCCGGAACAGCAGTCTCTGTGGCGGCATCTTCTTCCTCTGGAATTTCCGTCTCATCTACGGTATCCTCTTCCTCTGAAATATCCGTCTCATCTATGACGTCTTCTTCCTCCGGAATATCAGTCTCTTCTACAATATCCTCTTCCTCCGGAACAGCAGTCTCTTCTGCAACATCTTCCTCCTCCGGAATATCAGTCTCTTCCTGAACAACCGCTTCAGCCTGGTTATCGCTATCCTCTGCTTGTCCTGCCTCCTCGTCGGATACTGCATCCTCCCATTCTTCAACAGGCGCTGCCTCGGAATCCTCTTCCTCCGCTTCAGCCTCCTCTTCCTGTTCGATTGCCTCTTCCTCTGCCGACTCCGCTTCATCCATTGAAACAGCAGAATCTTCTTCATCACCGTCAGCCTCTAATTCCTCTGCATCATCAATTACTTCCTGATAATCCACATAAATTTCAGCCGAATCCTCTTCCGGAATTTCAATACCCTTCTCGTCCAACAACTCCTGCACAAGTGTAACCAGATTGCGCATATTAAACATAGCCGTATTATTAACATATGTCAGAAGTTTTGCCACATACTCACAGTTCTCAGACAAATCATAACGTATATTTGAAAGATAGCTCTTTAAAAAACTGTTGACATCCACTTCCTCCTGCATCTCCTCTAACGGAATACAGATAAATTCAATGTTGTAGTCCGAATCAACATATATATAATTGCGATGCAGCACAAGATAGGACAAAGGAATTCTATACTCTGCCATATCAATCAAAGTAAGCGCAAGACTACGAAGCACCCGAAGCACAATCTCTGCATTCACTTCCTGCATGGATAATTCACTCAAATGAATCTTATCTGTCACATTGTAAGAAAATGTATCAAATTCATCTCCCTCTTCAAAAATGACAGGCACAATCCCTTTCGGTTCTTCATCCTCAATAAAATCAAGCAATTCTTCATCCAGGCTTGCTTCATTGTCAATATTATACGTCAAGAAGCATTCCTTCTCAAAATTTCTCACTCTCAAACTGACTTTCTTCATAAACAAATCCCCTTCCAACTACAGAACCCATATTTACATCCCACTTATCGCATCACTTATTTCATTAAGAAAATACTCTTAAATAAATCCAGTCCGCTCATGTTAAACACAATTAATATTATTATAGTGGATTCTGCCCTGTTGCGCAAGTAATTTTAAGTAAAAAGTCGAAATGAAAGTTTCCGCTTCCCTCCTTCCTGTATGATATTGTTATCATACCATCACACACAAAAATATACAATAAATAAACAATGTATATTCCGGGAATTTTTTATGTATATTTTCTGTATATTTTTTCATAAATACAGACTGCCCCACCCTTGCCATCAAAAGCCATTAATGTTAGAATATGAGTCATATTATTAATTTGAATAAACAAACATCAAAGAAAGGAACTATATTATGGCAAATCCAATCATAACAATCACGATGGAAAACGGCGATATCATGAAAGCAGAACTATATCCCGATATCGCACCTAACACAGTTAATAATTTTATTTCATTGATTCAGAAGGGCTATTATGACGGGCTTATTTTTCACCGTGTCATCAAAGGCTTCATGATTCAGGGCGGCTGCCCGGAAGGTACCGGAATGGGCAATCCGGGATACAGCATCAAGGGAGAATTTTCAACGAACGGTTTTGAGAACAACTTAAAACATACGCCGGGCGTACTGTCAATGGCACGTTCCATGATGCCCGATTCTGCCGGTTCACAGTTCTTCATCATGCACAAGACCAGCCCTCATTTGGATGGGCAGTATGCAGCATTCGGCAAAATAACCGAAGGGCTGGATATTGTAGATAAAATCGCTTGTGTGGAGACTGACTCTTACGACAAACCGCTTACCGAGCAGAAAATCGCATCCATTACTGTCGATACCCAGGGGGTGGATTATCCGGAACCGGAGAAATGCTGAAATTTTTAATATCCTGATGGAACAGTGAATTTCTGCATACATCAAAAACAGGGGATGTCGCATCCCCTGTTTTTATATTCCCATCTTTTATTTTACCTGGATTTTCACCCTTGTCTTTGCTCCGTTGCCCGCTACGATGTAGACATAGCAGTTTCCTTTTTTCTTGCCCTTGACCTTTCCTTTGGCATTGACGGAAGCAATCTTTTCATTCGTGCTGAAATAGCGGAACTGTTTTACATATTTGACAGGCAGCAGCTTCTTTTTACTGTTCTTCCTTGTAAGCTTTGCTTTGATGACAGCCGTGCCTTTCTTCTTAATCTGATATGTCTTCTTATCCGTTTTCACACTCTTAGCATCCGTATATTTCTTATTGCTGTTACCCACTGTAAAGACAGACAGGCTCTCTGCAAGATATTGCTTCGTTCCATCCACATAGCGGTATGCCTTCACTTTCACCTGATATGCGGTCTTCTTATCCGGCTTCTTTCCATTCACCTTTGTAAGCTTCGTGGAAGCTGCCTTCCCATCCTTTACCGTAGCGCAGCGTGTCAATTTTTTACTGGTGTACTTTGCTGCATAAATATCGTAGCCTTCGGCTCCGGATACCAGATTCCAATCCACTTTCAGGCTGTTCCCGCTCCATGATGCCTTGATGCCCTGATTCATTTTCCTGCTGTTTGCTTCATAATCTGTCTTGCTCACGGAATCTGCGTTCTGGTTACCACTGCCATTTCCGCCTGTCGCATTCTCATACTCTGCAACAACCGTTACGTCCTCTGTCTTCATTGTAAAACTGGTCGCAGCGCTCGTCTCATCTGCCAGTGCAACATTGCCCTGTGTCACCCGCCATCTTGCAAACCGCATGCCTGCCGGTGCCGCTGCTGCCCGGATATTTACCAGATTTCCGCTGTTATAGTTTCCTCCTCCTGTTCCATTTACAACGGTAACCTTATGCGATTTCGCATCCACCCGTGAAGCAGGAACAAGATAAATGGTAGCATTCGCTGTCGGTGTACCATAAACCTGTATTCGTGTATCACTAACCCGGCGCACCATAATCCCATTTACCGGTGCAATCGAATAATTTTCCGGGAAATAATATTCTGCATTTGCAACAAATAACACCGGCTCCATTGCTTGTGTTATATGCCTCTGAATCGGCTCTGCCGTTGCAGAATGAATCGTAATATTTGACCTGGTCGGATTGACAATGGTTACTGTATAACCTGCCGCCGGCATATTCTGTTCCAGTCTGGTAATCGTCACCCTTACCGACTCTGTCTCATAATTTCCCTGATCCGCTCCGTCATATCGGGCGGTTGCCGTATATGGCACTCTGACGGAAAGCGGCTGTTCACGGTCGTCCTCCTGCCATATCCAGTTATCCGGCAATGCGACTTTGGATACGCTGTCAACAGGGTACTCTACAATACGGCTCTGATCCGGCAAACCCGGCGCATGGGCTGCCTTGCCAATCGTAAATTCCGCTGTTGCCTCTACCGCCTCATAGTCATCTTTTGCAGGGAAAACAGCTTTTACCACATACTGCCCGGCATTGACAGGCCTTGTCTGCGTATAGCCTGCATCATCCTCACCTTGTTTTTTATAATAATAGGTTACATCATCGGTTCCGTTGGTATCAGATTCCGCAATTGGATCATTTCCCGTTTCTCCATAAGTCCAGCCCTCTATGGAAACGGTTCCCTCGCTCTTTCGTTCCGGCTGTCTGGTAATGGTAACCGGCATTGTCAGGTTTTCATAGTTATCCCTGTCTGCCCCGGCATAAACTGCTGTAACCGTCAGTGGAACTCCCGCACTCAATGCCTTATTTCTATCCTCTGCGCTCCACTCCCAGTTTTGAGGCAGTGCAATTGCAGATACCTTGTCAAAATTGTATTCCACATCAAAACTCGGTCTCGGACGTTCCGGTACAACGGATGCTTTGGCAATCGTAAATTCCGCTGTCGCCTCAGCTTCCGTATAATCATCCGTCTCCGGGAAAACAGCCTTTATCACATACTGTCCGGCATTGACAGGCCTTGTCTGCGTATAACTTGTATCATTCTCACCCTGCTTCTTATAGTAATATATCACATTGTCCGTGCCGTTTGTCTGAGAACCCGCAGCCGGGGTATTCGCCTGTGCGCCATAAGTCCACCCCGCCATGTAAACGGTTCCCACACCCTTGCCCTTCGGCTGTCTGGTGATGGCAACCTGCACGGTCAGATTTTCATAATTATCCCGATCCGCTCCACTATAAACGGCAGTAGCTGTCAGCGGGGTTCCCACCTCTAAAGCCTTATTGCGATCCAGAAAACTCCAGTTCCAGCCCTGTGGCAGCGAGACATCCTCAACCGTCTCACAGTTATATGTTACACTCTGCTTTGCCGCCGGTGTATTTGCCGGGCTTAGCGCTTTGTGTATTGTAAAATAGTCCTCCGCCACTACTTTATCATAATCACCATATGCCGGATATGTCACACGAACTGTATAATGACCTGCATCTTTGGGATAGGCAACCGAAAAATTCTCCTCGTCATCTTTTCGGTATTCTACGATTTCGTTTCCACCTTTATTGGTATCCGATTTATACGTTGGAATCTTCCGGGCTTCACCATATGTCCAGTCATCAATCTTTATCCAGGCTTCCCCTGGTTTCTTGGAAGTCGCCGGCTTAATCGTAAATTTATTCACCGCTGTGACTTCTTCATATTCTGCGTTTGCCGGAAAGACGGCTTTGATCCTGTAATCTCCCGGCTGTGTCGGCACTGTCTCCGTATAGGCATCATCCGCTTCATCCTGACGCTTATAGTAAACCACCGCATCCTCTACGCTGTTCGTCTCCGAAAGAAGAGTCGGCTCACTCGCTGTCTGCCCGGACACCCAGTCCTGTATGCCGACAAATCCCTTTCCGCTTTCCCTTAAGGAGCAGACCGCAATACTGGAACCACCGATTTGCGCATAGTTTCCATCTGCGTAATGCACAAAAATATCCACTATGTCCAAAAAGCTTTCAGACTCATTTACGGTAGACAGGGATATGCCAAACAGGCAGTCACCGTCCTTCAACTTTGCCCCCTCCCCAAAGGAGAGTGTAAATTTCCCATATCTTCCGTCTTCCTCATCTTCATAGCTCAATGTTCCCCCATCACAAATCCTCAAAAAGTCCTTTTCGTCAAAAGGAGCAATGCAATAAAAACGGTCAAATCTTCCTTCTATTGATGTTATCTCGGCATCCTTTAAACCTTTTATATGGCAGTAAACCACTGTCTGTCTTTTTGCATTTTGCCCAAAGGTAAAAAAGGCAAAGTCATTATAAACATCCGTAGGATACACGCCAAGTTCATAGGTTCTTCCCTTTGTATCCCAAATTTCCTCCTCGGAAGTGTATAGCTTCAAGCCTCCAAAACAGATTTGCTCATACGGTTTTGGTGCAGCTACCGCAACGGTACATACCCTTTGTTCCCCTGTGATGGAAATGCTTTGCTGCGTATTGGTAATCAAAACACTTCTGCCCCAGTCATTTCCGGAATAGAGTTGTACCCTGCAATTCCACGGTGCCTGTGAAAAGTCTTTTGCGCACATGCCCGTTTCCCCATAACTGTTCGGGGCATCTATGTCCAAAAATGCTTCCGTTGCCCTACCTCGACCGGCACCTGTTGCGATATGTACTGCCAGACCACGAAAATCCGGACAATCCTTGACATAAATATCAAATTCTACCATATTGGTGTCGGTTCCATTCACCTCGTATGTTCTATTTGCCGGCACAATCCTGATTTTATCATCCAGGATACCATAGCCGTCTGTCACCGGCTTGCCCAGATGATCGTTGATCGCTTCCACCTGTCCATATTTGCTTCCGAACCAGTCAAACTTCGGACTTATCATTGACAACATTCCCACTGCCAGCAGCCATATCATGCATCTTTTTGCTGTTTTCATCATCAAATCCTCCTTTATATCCGGTCACTGTGACACGTTTAAAATCATCAAATAATACAAAAATCCCCATATCTTTTTATATCGGAAAGATACGGGGATTTTTTAACGGATATTATGATTAAATCATCCGCTTTCTTTTCAAAATTTTAAGCACTACAAGACATATCACCACGGTAACGACACAGATAATTCCAAAGCCATATGGCGTACTGTGCAGCGGTACCCACTGCCCGTCCACATTCATGCCATAAAACCCGGAAATAATATTCGGAATCGCCATGACAATCGTAATTGCGGCTAAGTATTTCATCACATTATTAAGCCGGATATCCAGAATATTTGACAAAAGCTCTCTTGTACCATGAATGATATCTTTATAAATCACGGTCATTTCAATCGCCTGCGCATTCTCGACTTTGACATCATCCAGCAGATCCTTGTCTTCCGGAAACTGCCTCACACGGCTGTAACGGGAGAGGCGGTCAATCACTGCGCCATTTGCACGGAGGGAGGTTGCAAAATATACAAGGTTTGACTCCAATTCATGCAGCGTTACCAAATCTTCCTCCTGCACATTCTCCTGCGCCCGGATTTCAATCTCTGTCCGCTTGTTGTCAATGGTTCGCAGATACAACTGATACACCATACAAGTGCGGTAAAGAATCTGATATACAAAACGCATCTGCTTCTTGGTGCTAAAATCCCGTACAATGGAATTCACAAAATATTCCAGTACCGGTGTCTCCTCTGCGCAGATTGTTATCGTGTAATCATCCAGCAGCAAAATGCCAAGCGGAATTGCAGTATAAGCCTTTTGTTCATTACGAATCTCCACAATCGGAATATCCACCAGGATCAGCGTATAATTGTCCTCAAGTTCCACACGGGAACTCTCATCTGCATCCATAGCGGCACGGACATCTGCGATATCAATCTCAAACCGCTCGGAAATAAGCTGCATTTCATCTAATGTAGGGGCAGTCAACTGCACCCAGCTACCGGGTTCATAGGCATGTAATTCTCCTATTTTTCGATTATCTGTTTTGTAAATTCTGATCATGATGCATGCCTCCGTTTCCCGAATATTTACGATTATTTTACGTTTTCTGCCCCTTGAATATACAATGAAATATTCAAGACCGAGTGAGTAAAAATTCACCCACACTTGTTCAGTATAAGCCTTTTCGACAAGAATTGTCAACGGCTACTGATTTACTGTGTCTGTAGCCTGGCAAGCTGTTCTTTTAACCTGGCAATTTCCTTATCCTTTGCCGCCAGAGTCTTATCCTTTGCCGCCAAAGCCACTGCTAATGCTTTGTTATATTCTCTATCTTTTGCAGCCAAAGCATCTTCGTAACCGTTACAGATAATATCAATATCCGTCATGTATGATTCATCCGTCATATCGTCAAAGTCCT
>JAMPFS010000036.1:30354-31890 GCA_023664325.1 Clostridium sp. | reverse complement strand
ATTTTTTGCCGATACGCATCCGCTGCAAACGAAAAAATCCATATGGCTGCAAAGGCTGCTGGCAAAGCAGGTTCAGATCAGTGATATAGAATGGAAAAACCGCTTTTTTCCGACACAGTACCCTGATGGGAGGAAAACTTACCTGGAGGAGATCCGCCTGGCAGTGGTGGAAAAGTTATAACGGATAGAAGGTGTACTCGTTATAACTCCGAAATCATCCAAGTAGCGGTTGTGGCACTTTGGATTTTCAAAAAAATCAAAAAAATAAGGAATCTTTTTTTAATTTGTAGTACAATTAAGTTATGAAACAAATTTCAATAGGATGTTTTTTATATTGCACTATCAAATCATTATACATTGATTCAACAGTGATTTGCTCATATTGTACAACGGATAGTTGAGAAAACAGAGATTGGATCATGATTAAGGTATTTTACAAGGAGGGGATTATGATGAAAAAAAGAACAGGATTATGTTTCCTTTTTATGATTCTGACTTTGGTATTCGGAATACTGGGAAATGGAAGCCAGGCACAGGCTGCGAAGGTTCGGCTTAATATGACAAAAAAGACGCTTACAGTGGGTAAAACAGTTACCTTGAAGGTGAAGGGAACCAAGAAAAAGGTGAAATGGTCGAGCAGCAAGAAAAAGGTGGCGAGTGTCAGCTCTAAAGGGAAGGTCAAAGCAAAGAAAGCCGGCAAGACAACGATTACAGCGAAAGTCGGCAAGAAAAAATATAAATGCAAGATTACAGTAAAGAAGGCAACCGCAAAGAAGAAACAGGTTATAGCACAGACAATTGCCCCAAGTGAGGCGACAATGAAATATGATGCAGGTGAGTATTCCGTTTACAAGGCGCATAAGGGAAAGGGAACTTACTATGACCGGACATCGAAAGGCGCAGCTAACTTAGATGATTATGAAGCTTCTTATTATACAGCAGCCATGAATCATGAAGATTATATGAATGGTCTGGCGGGCGCTTTTGTAGAAATTACTGATAAAGACGGTGACAAAATTCAGGTTTTGGTTACAGATCGCTTACCGGAGGGGGCAAAAGGAGATATTGACTTATCCAGAGAAGCATTTGCAAAGATTGAGCCGTTAGTGACAGGGAAAATGGATATCACATGGAAAATTATCCCATTTCCAACATCGGAGCCAATCAGTTATGTGTTTAAACCTACCAGTACGCAGTGGTGGGCAGAGGTTCAGGTTCGGAATGGGCGGTATCCAATCAAGAAGCTGGAATATTATGATAAGACAGCTAAGAAGTATGTGGAGTTGGAGCGGAAGGAATACAATTATTTCGCTGCAAATTCCGGGATGGGTGTCGGTCCATATACTTTTCGGGTGACTGATTTTTATGGACATGTATTGACAGATAAAAATATTTCAATCAATACGTCATCCACTCCGGTTAAGGGGAAGGCGAATTTTCCTTATTAAAGATGGTGCAAGCTTGAAAATCCATGAAACAGGGAGCCATGCGAACCTCGTCTGCGTTACACTGCGACTCGGTCGTGGCTGTCGCCGT
>JAMPFS010000036.1:0-30254 GCA_023664325.1 Clostridium sp. | reverse complement strand
ATGAGCCATGCGAACCTCGTCTGCGTTACACTGCGACTCGGTCGTGGCTGTCGCCGTATGATTGGTATGAGCCATGCGAACCTCGTCTGCGTTACACTGCGACTCGGTCGTGGCTGTCGCCACATGATTTATAACGCATATAATTGTGCTTACAAGCAAGCTTGACACACAATATATGGTTATAAATCGCATGGCTCGTAGCTTGCACGAAAAAAAATGCAATTTAATTAAAAAAGTTCTTGCAATCCCCCGAAACATGCGTTATACTAGCACTTGCTGTGACATTGATAGCGAAGAAGCGTGAGGTTGCTGCTTACAGGGCAGGTTTTCCGTGGAGCGAATGTCAAGTTAAGAAACTGACGGCAAGTCACTGTACCATAACCATCCCACACAGGGAGATGACGTGTGAAAGTTGTAGAATGTTTCATTTTATGACACACACGGGAGAGTGTGCAGTCACCACTTGTCGTACAAGAACCAATAAGTACGAAAAGGAGGCGGCTTTTTTTATGGCAAACCAGGTAATGAGAATTACACTTAAGGCTTATGATCACAAATTAATCGATCAGGCTGCAGCAAACATTATTGATACTGTTAAGAAGACAGGTGCAAAGGTTTCCGGTCCTGTACCAATGCCTACTAAGATTGAGAGAGTTACAATTCTTAGAGCGGTTCACAAGTATAAGGATTCCAGAGAGCAGTTTGAGCAGAGAACACATAAGAGATTGATTGATGTGATTCAGCCAACCCAGAAGACAATTGATGCATTACAGAAGTTAGATATGTCTGCTGGCGTTTACATCGATGTCAAGATGAAGACAAAATAATCGGTGGAACAGAACTTGTGTCATTAATTATAGAAGACACAGGTAATCGTGCAGAGGCACGGGAAAATTTAAGCAATACAGTTAAACCTAATGGGCTTTTTGCCGAATTTAGAATGATTGCCACGGCAATCCGCTGTAGATTAATTAGGAGGAAAATTTAAAATGAAGAAAGCGATTTTAGCTACGAAAGTCGGAATGACTCAAATCTTCAATGAAGATGGTGTGTTGACACCAGTTACCGTATTACAGGCAGGACCTTGTGTGGTAACACAGGTTAAAACGATTGACAATGATGGATACGAGGCGATCCAGGTTGGTTACGGTGAGAAGAAAGAAAAAATTACAACAAAGGATGTATCAGGTAAGAAAGTTATCAGAAATCCACATGGTGCTGGTAAGGCAGAAGTAGGACACTTCAAGAAAGCAAATACCACTCCAAAGCAGTTTGTAAGAGAGTTCAGAGTTGATAATGTGTCTGATTATGTTGCAGGCGAGAGCGTTATTAAGGCTGATATCTTTGAAGAGGGCGATAAGATTGATGTAACTGCTAAGTCAAAGGGTAAGGGATTTGCAGGCGGAATCAAGAGACACGGACTTCATACGGGTCCTAAGACTCACGGTTCAAAATACCATCGTCATGCAGGTTCAAACGGTTGTGCGACAGATCCTGGTAAAGTATTTAAGGGCAAAAAGATGGCAGGACATATGGGAGCTGTAAGAGTTACCGTTCAGAACTTAGAGATTGTTAAAATAGATGCAGAAAATGACGTAATCTTAGTTAAGGGTTCTGTGCCGGGACCTAAGAAGTCATTGGTTATGATTAAAGAGACCGTGAAATGCGGTAAGTAATCCGTAGGAAGGAGGAATAGAGAATGGCAACAGTAGCTGTTTACAACACTGAAGGAAAAGAAGTTGAGAAGTTAGAGCTTAACGATGCAGTATTCGGTGTGGAAATAAATGAACATTTAGTTCACCGGGCAGTTGTAGCGCAGTTGGCGAACAAGCGTCAGGGAACACAGAGCGCAAAAACACGTGCAGAAGTTCGTGGCGGCGGAAGAAAACCGTGGAGACAGAAGGGTACCGGTCATGCAAGACAGGGGTCTACAAGATCTCCGCAGTGGACAGGTGGTGGAGTTGTATTCGCTCCAAAGCCAAGAGATTATTCTCAGAAGTTAAATAAGAAAGAAAAGGCAGGCGCAATGAAGTCTGTGCTTACTTCCAGAGTAAACGAGGAAAAGTTCATTGTATTAGATGAATTGAAGTTAGATGAGATTAAGACAAAGAAGTTTGTGGAGGTTATGAATAACCTTGAGGTGTCTAAGGCATTGGTGGTAACAAAGGATAATGACCAGAATGTGGTATTGTCTGCAAGGAATGTTCCGAATGTAAAGACTGCACTCACAAACTCAATTAATGTATACGACATTCTGAAGTATGATACAGTAGTGATTACTAAGGATGCGGTAGCAGCAATCGAGGAGGTGTACGCATAATGGCAGATATCAAATATTATGACGTGATTCAAAAACCTATCATTACTGAAAAGTCAATGGATGCTATGGCTGAGAAGAAGTATACTTTTCAGGTTCATCCGGAAGCAAACAAGACAATGATTAAAGAGGCTGTTGAAAAAATGTTCGAGGGAACAAAGGTATTAAAGGTGAATACCATGAACCTTGACGGTAAGAAAAAAAGACGTGGAATGGTTTACGGAAGGACTGCAAAGTCTAAGAAGGCGATTGTTCAGCTTACCGAAGACAGCAAAGATATTGAAATTTTTGAAGGGCTGTAAACATTTGGAACTTAACGAATACAAGTGTTAACAATTCATACGCAAGCAAGCGTGATAATAAATGCAATTTGAAAGGAGAAAGAAAATGGGAATTAAGACATATAACCCATATACACCTTCCAGAAGAAATATGACTGGTTTGGATTTTGACTTGATTACAAAGACAACTCCTGAGAAATCCCTTACTACTTCATTAAAGAAGAATGCCGGTCGTAATAATCAGGGAAAGATTACGGTAAGACACCATGGCGGTGGTTCCAGAAGAAAATATAGAATTATTGATTTTAAGAGAAGAAAAGATGATGTTCCGGCAACGGTTGCATCGATTGAGTATGACCCGAACAGAACGGCAAATATCGCATTGTTAAACTATGCTGACGGAGAAAAAGCTTATATTCTGGCTCCTGTCGGCTTAAAGGTTGGCGATAAGGTAATGAATGGCGCAAATGCAGAAATCAAGGTTGGTAACTGCCTGCCGTTAGAGGCAATTCCGGTTGGTACCGAGGTACACAACATTGAGCTGTATCCCGGCAAGGGCGGACAGCTGGTTCGTTCTGCGGGTAACTCTGCACAGCTTATGGCTAAAGAAGGAAAGTATGCAACGCTTCGTCTGCCTTCCGGCGAGATGAGAATGGTTCCGATTACTGCCCGTGCAACAATCGGCCAGGTTGGTAATATTGAGCATGGTCTTGTGAATATCGGTAAGGCGGGACGTAAACGCCATATGGGTATCAGACCTACAGTTCGTGGTTCTGTAATGAATCCTAACGACCATCCACACGGTGGTGGTGAGGGTAAGACCAGTATCGGTCGTCCCGGTCCGTGTACTCCATGGGGCAAGCCGGCGCTTGGACTTAAGACTCGTAAAAAGAATAAACATTCCAATAAGATGATCGTCAGAACCAGAGACGGCAAGAGTATTAAATAAGATAAGGAGGTTTGACCTATGGCTCGTTCACTTAAAAAAGGACCATTTGCAGATGAACATTTACTGAAAAAAATAGATGCGATGAATGCAGGTAATGACAAGCAGGTAATTAAGACCTGGTCACGTCGTTCCACCATTTTCCCCAGCTTCGTAGGACATACGATTGCGGTTTATGACGGAAGAAGACATGTGCCTGTATATATTACGGAGGATATGGTTGGACATAAGCTTGGAGAGTTTGTGGCAACCAGAACCTATAGAGGACATGGTAAGGACGAAAAGAAGTCAAGAGTTAGATAGAAAGAATTTGAAAGGAGGATTCATCCATGGCAAAAGGACATAGATCCCAGATTAAAAGAGAAAGAAATGCAAATAAGGATACAAGACCGTCAGCTAAGGTTTCCTATGCCAGAGTATCTGTAACAAAAGCATGTTTCGTTTTAGATGCCATCAGAGGTAAGGATGTACAGACTGCACTTGCTATTTTAGCGTATAATCCGAGATATGCTTCAAGTGTAATAGAGAAGTTGTTGAAGTCGGCAATTGCAAATGCGGAGAACAACAATGGAATGAAGATGGAAGACCTTTATATTGCAGAGTGTTATGCAAATAAAGGACCGACAATGAAGAGAATTCAACCAAGAGCACAGGGCAGGGCTTATAGAATCGAGAAGAGAACAAGTCATATTACTATCGTGCTTGATGAAAGATAAGGAGGCAAATAATGGGACAGAAAGTAAATCCTCATGGTTTGAGAGTCGGTATCATCAAGGACTGGGATTCCAGATGGTATGCGGATACAAAGGATGGCGAATTTGCAAATAACTTAATAGAAGATAATGAAATTCGTAAATATCTGAAAAAGAGACTTTACAGCGCTCAGATTTCCAAGATTGAAATCGAGAGAGCATCTGACAGACTTAAGGTTATCATTTATACTGCTAAGCCGGGCGTGGTTATCGGTAAGGGCGGAGCGGAGATTGAAGCGCTTAAGAAGGATGTTGCCAAGCTGACAGATAAGAAACTGATGGTAGATGTTAAAGAAGTGAAGAAACCGGACGCAGATGCGCAGCTGGTTGCTGAGAACATCGCAGCACAGCTTGAGAATCGTATTTCTTTCCGCCGGGCAATGAAATCCTGCATGGGCAGA
This sequence comes from Clostridium sp., assembly GCA_023664325.1. Classification (GTDB taxonomy): domain Bacteria; phylum Bacillota; class Clostridia; order Lachnospirales; family Lachnospiraceae; genus CAG-590. Next base: position 25,557 of record JAMPFS010000036.1, on the reverse strand, counting down.
ACGATGAAAGCCGGAGCATTGGGAATCAAGACATCCGTTTCCGGCCGTCTGGGCGGTGCGGATATGGCGCGTACCGAGTTCTACAGCGACGGTACTATTCCGCTTCAGACACTTCGTGCGGATATTGATTATGGTTTTGCAGAAGCAGATACAACCTACGGTAAGGTTGGCGTTAAGACATGGATTTATCATGGTGAAGTACTTCCAACTAAGAACAACAAGGAAGGGAGTGAGCAGTAATGTTAATGCCGAAAAGAACAAAGCATAGAAAACAGTTCAGAGGTTCCATGGCAGGCAAGGCGACCAGAGGAAATAAAATTAGCAACGGAGAATATGGTATCGTTGCATTGGAGCCGGCATGGATTAAGTCTAATCAGATAGAGGCAGCCCGTGTTGCCATGACCCGTTATGTAAAGCGTACCGGTAAGGTATGGATTAAGATTTTCCCGGATAAACCGTATACCTCTAAGCCTATCGGTGTTCGTATGGGTAAAGGTAAAGGTGCTGTAGAAGGATGGGTAGCAGTAGTAAAACCCGGTCGTGTAATGTTTGAAATTGCAGGCGTACCGGAGGAGACGGCAAAGGAAGCATTAAGACTTGCTACACATAAGCTGCCGGTTAAATGTAAAATTGTATCCCGTGAAGATTTAGAAGGAGGTGCAGGCAGTGAAAACTAAGGAATATCGTGATGATTTAAAGTCAAAAAATGTAGAAGAGCTGAAGGCAGAGTTAGTAGCTGCTAAAAAGGAATTATTTAACTTAAGATTCCAGAATGCAACAAATCAGTTAGAGAATACAAGCAGAATTAAAGAAGTAAGAAGAAATATTGCCAGAATCCAGTCTATTATGACGGAAAAGGCTAATGCTTAATTATCTTGGAAGGAGGAATTATTGTGGAAAGAAATCTGAGAAAAACACGTGTAGGACTTGTAACGAGTGATAAGATGGATAAAACAATTGTTGTTTCAATCGTAGATAATGTTAAGCATCCTCTTTATGGAAAGATTGTGAAGAGAACTTATAAGTTAAAGGCGCATGATGAGAACAATGAATGTCGCATCGGAGACAGAGTAAGAGTAATGGAGACAAGACCTTTGTCAAAGGATAAGAGATGGAGACTTGTTGAGATTGTAGAGAAAGCAAAATAATCAAGGAGGCAAATATCATGGTACAACAGGAAACAAGACTTAAAGTTGCGGATAATACCGGAGCAAAAGAGTTACTTTGCATCAGAGTATTAGGCGGTTCAACCAGAAGATATGCAAATATCGGTGATGTTATCGTTGCCTCTGTTAAAGATGCAACACCAGGCGGTGTTGTAAAGAAAGGTGACGTTGTAAAAGCGGTAGTTGTCCGTACAAAGAAGGGCGCCCGTCGTAAAGACGGTTCATACATTAAGTTCGATGAGAATGCTGCGGTAATTATCAAGGATGATATGAATCCCAGAGGAACCCGTATTTTCGGACCTGTGGCAAGAGAGCTTAGAGATAAAAAATTCATGAAAATCGTTTCATTAGCACCAGAAGTTTTATAAGGAGGTGTCAGGATGGCAACCAGCAAGATTAAGAAAGATGACTTAGTTCAGGTAATCACTGGTAAAGACAAGGGCAAGACCGGTAAGGTATTATCAGTGGATACCAAGAATAATAGAGTATTAGTTGAGGGCGTCAACATGGTTTCTAAGCATTCTAAACCAAGTATGACAAATCAGCAGGGTGGTATCATTGAAAAGGAAGCACCTATTGATATATCTAACGTTATGTATGTTCACAAGGGAAAACCGGTTAGAATCGGCTTCCAGGGCGAGAAGAAGGATAAGGTTCGTGTGGCTAAAGTGAACGGTAAGTTAGAAAAGATTGACTAATTAAGAGAGGAGGCCACAGAGGTTGAGTAGATTAAAAGAACAGTACAATAGCGAAATCAAAGAGGCTATGACTAAGAAATTTGGTTATAAAAACGTTATGGAAGTTCCCAAGCTGGAAAAAATCGTTATCAACATGGGTGTCGGTGAGGCTAAGGAAAACCATAAGCTTTTAGATACAGCAGTTCAGGACTTAGAAATTATTACCGGTCAGAAAGCAGTTGTTACCCGTGCGAAAAAGTCTATCGCAAACTTTAAGTTAAGAGAAGGAATGCCGATTGGATGTAAGGTAACCTTAAGAGGAGAGAGAATGTACGAGTTTGCAGATCGTTTAATCAATCTTGCATTACCGCGTGTTCGTGACTTCAGGGGTATCAGTGCAAATGCTTTTGACGGAAGAGGAAACTATGCTCTGGGTATTAAAGAGCAGTTGATTTTCCCGGAAATTGAGTATGACAAGATAGATAAGGTCAGAGGTATGGACGTAATTTTCGTTACTACCGCTAAAACGGATGAGGAAGCTCGTGAGTTGTTGACTTTATTCGGCATGCCATTTAAGAAATAATAGGAGGAAGATTCATGGCTAAGAAAGCAATGGTTGTTAAACAACAGCGCAAACAGAAATTCTCGACAAGAGAATATACTCGTTGTAAAGTTTGTGGACGTCCACATTCAGTGTTAAGAAAATACGGAATCTGCAGAATCTGCTTCCGTGAGTTGGCTTATAAGGGTGAAATCCCTGGCGTAAAGAAAGCAAGCTGGTAGAATTTTTGAAGGAGGTAAATGACAATGACAGATCCAATCGCAGATATGCTTACTAGAATTCGCAATGCGAATACTGCTAAACATGATACAGTTGATGTTCCTGCTTCAAAGATGAAGGAAGCAATCGCTAACATTCTTTTGGAAGAGGGTTATGTCAAGGCTGTTGATATAATTGAAGAAGGTAAATTTAAGACTATCCGTATTACCTTAAAGTACGGTAAGGATAAGAATGAGAAGATTATTACCGGTATCAAGAGAATTTCTAAACCGGGTCTTCGGGTTTATGCCGGCAAGGATGAACTTCCTAAGGTATTAGGCGGTTTAGGCGTTGCCATCATTTCGACAAACAAGGGTGTGCTGACTGACAAGCAGGCTCGTGCACAGCAGGTTGGCGGCGAAGTACTGGCCTTTGTCTGGTAGGCATTGAGCACTTAGCGAAAACAAGCCAAAGGCGCAGTTTGAGGTTAGTGCGAAAGCCCATCCGGATACTTAATGAGAACGAGCAAAGCGATGTTCGAATTTAGTAGAGCGGATGCTGTAGATTATTATAAATTATTATACAAAGTATAGAAACAAAGTTTGATAAACGAATAACAAAACCGTAATCGGTTTTAGAGAATTTAAGGAGGTAACGGCATGTCACGTATCGGAAGAATGCCTATCGCTGTACCAGCAGGCGTAACTGTTGATATTGCAGAAAATAATCAAGTGACTGTAAAAGGACCAAAGGGTACACTTAGCAGAGTATTACCGGCGGAAATGGACATTAAGCTTGACGGAGATCAGGTTATCGTTACAAGACCAAATGATTTAAAGAAAATGAAGTCATTACATGGTCTGACCAGAACTCTGATTAACAATATGGTAATCGGTGTAACCGATGGTTATACAAAAGTATTAGAGGTAAATGGTGTCGGCTACAGAGCGGCAAAGCAGGGAAAGAAATTAGTGCTTAACCTGGGCTACTCTCATCCGGTAGAGATGGAGGACCCGGAAGGATTAGAGTCTAAGGTAGACGGTAACACCATTACTGTTTCAGGGATTGATAAAGAAAAGGTTGGCCAATATGCCGCTGAAATCAGAGAGAAGAGAGCACCGGAGCCTTATAAGGGTAAAGGTATTAAGTATGCTGATGAAGTGATTAGACGTAAAGTTGGTAAGACTGGTAAGAAATAATTAAAGGAGTGAGATAGGATGATTAACAAAGAGTCAAGAAGTAAGGTTCGTGCGAAAAAGCATTTAAGAATCCGTAACCGCTTTAGTGGGACTGCTGAGAGACCACGTTTAGCTGTATTCAGAAGTAATAATCATATGTACGCTCAAATTATTGATGATACAGTTGGTAATACTTTAGTGTCAGCTTCAACCGTTCAAAAGGAAGTTAAGGCAGAATTGGAAAAGACAAATAATGTCGATGCGGCAGCTTACTTAGGTAAGGTAATTGCAAAGAGAGCATTGGATAAGGGAATTACAACAGTTGTCTTTGACAGAGGCGGATTTATATATCAGGGTAAGGTAAAAGCATTAGCAGATGCAGCAAGAGAAGCTGGTCTCGAATTCTAATAAGGAGGAAAACAATTTATGAAGCATACAATTATTGATGCTAGTCAGTTAGAATTAGAAGAAAAAGTTGTTAACATCAAGCGTGTAACCAAGGTTGTTAAAGGTGGACGTAATATGAGATTTGCTGCTCTTGTAGTTGTAGGTGACAAGAATGGTCATGTAGGCGCCGGAATCGGTAAAGCAGCCGAAATTCCGGAAGCAATTCGTAAGGGCAAAGAGGATGCAATCAAGAGTTTAGTAGAGGTTCCGATTAACGATAACGGAAGTATTCCTCATGACTGGACAGGAAAATTTGGCAGTGCATCTGTTCTGTTAAAGGCGTCTCCGGAAGGTACCGGTATCATCGCAGGCGGTCCGGCACGTTCTGTGCTTGAGTTAGCAGGATACAAGAATATCCGTACCAAGTCTTTAGGTTCAAATAATAAGCAGAACGTAGTGCTGGCTACAATCAACGGACTTTCAAACTTAAAGACTCCTGAAGAGGTTGCAAGGCTTCGCGGAAAATCTGTTGAAGAGATTTTAGGTTAAGGAGGATTGAAAAATGGCAGACAGAGTAAAAGTTACTTTAGTAAAGTCTCCTATTGGAGCAATCCCAAAGCATAAAAGAACATTGGAAGCATTAGGTCTTAGAAAGCTGAACAAGACAGTGGAGCTTCCGAATAATGCTGCTACAAAGGGAATGACCGACCAGGTCAGACATTTAGTAAAGGTAGAAGAAATTTAATGATATCGAGATAAGGAGGTGCGCATAAATGAATTTATCGACATTAAAGCCGGCAGATGGTTCCAAGCATAGTGATAATTTCAGAAAAGGCCGTGGCCATGGTTCAGGAAACGGTAAGACTGCAGGTAAAGGGCATAAAGGACAGAAGGCTCGTTCAGGGGCAACCAGACCCGGTTTTGAAGGTGGTCAGATGCCGTTATATAGAAGACTTCCCAAGAGAGGGTTTACCTGTCCCAGTTCAAAGGAAATTATTGCAATTAACGTGTCTGCATTAAATGCATTTGATGAGGGTTCCGAAGTAACCGTTGAAACCTTGATTGGTGCAGGCATCGTCAGCAATCCTAAGGACGGCGTTAAGATTTTGGGAAATGGTGAACTGACAAAGAAGCTTACCGTTAAAGTAAATGCATTCAGTGCTTCAGCAGTAGAAAAAATCGAGGCTCTTGGTGGAAAAGCAGAGGTGATGTAATATGTTCAAAACCTTAGTAAATGCGTTTAAGATTGAGCAGTTACGTAAGAGAATATTTTACACATTTTGGATTTTAGTTGTTGTGCGTCTGGGATGTCAGTTGCCGATTCCGGGAATTGACGTTTCCCAGGTACAGGAATATTTGCAGAGTGTTGTGGGAAACTCTTACAGCTTCATAGATTCTTTTACAGGCGGATCCTTTTTGTCCATGTCGGTATTTGCGTTGAGTGTAACACCTTACATTACTGCATCCATTATTATGCAGCTTTTAACGATTGCAATTCCGGCATTAGAGGAAATGCACCGGGATGGTGAAGACGGTAGAAATAAAATCCAAAAGATTACAAGATATGTATCAATTGGTCTTGCCGTTTTGGAAAGTTCCGGTCTGGCACTTGGATTTTCAAGACAGGGTGCGCTTGGGGAAACAAATTTTCTCACCATTTTTACAATTATTGTAACACTGACAACGGGCAGTTGTATTATCATGTGGCTGGGTGAACGAATTTCGGATAAGGGTATCGGAAACGGTATTTCCATTATCCTGTTAATCAATATCGTATCCCGTATGCCTTCTGATTTTGCAAACCTTTATGAAATGTTTATAAAGGGAAAGGATATGGTTCAGGCAGTAATTGCAGTGGTTGTAATTTTAGCAGTTGTGATTGGAACAACTATCTTAGTTATTTTGTTGCAGGATGCGGAAAGACGTATTCCGGTACAGTATTCTAAGAAAATGCAGGGAAGAAGAATGGCTGGTTCTCAGGCTAGTTACCTTCCGCTTAAGGTAAACACCGCAGGCGTGATTCCGGTTATCTTTGCTGCATCTCTTTTGTCAGTACCGTCTATTATTATTAATTTGTTTAATATACAGGCAGGAACGGCATGGCAGAAGATTTTACAGGGGCTTAACCAGAACTACTGGTTTAACCCGGAGTATCCGTGGGCTTCCGTGGGACTTATTATATATATACTTTTGAATATTATTTTTGCATATTTTTATACATCTATTACCTTCAATCCAATGGAGGTTGCAAATAATATGAAGAAGAGTGGTGGTTTTGTACCGGGTATTCGTCCTGGCAAGCCGACACAGGATTACCTGAATAAAATTTTGAATTACATTGTATTAATAGGTGTAGTTGGATTGCTGATTGTTGCATTGATTCCGATTTTCTTCAATGGTATGTTTAAGGCTGATGTATCCTTTGGTGGAACTTCCCTGATTATCATTGTAGGAGTTATTCTGGAGACAATGAAGCAGTTAGAATCCCAAATGCTGGTTCGCAATTATTCAGGATTCCTGAATGACTAATTATAAAATGCACAAAAACCGTAGGAAAACAGTATGCTGTAGCCCTGCGGTTTCAGTGGTTTACAATGACCGCTAAGTGGTCAAGTGTATTTTCACACTAAATTCGCAGCAAAGCTGCTCATGGCAAAGCTGCTCATTAAGTGTTCAATATAGGAGGAAAAGGTATGAAGATTATTATGTTAGGCGCACCTGGAGCAGGAAAAGGTACACAGGCAAAGATGATTGCCGCAAAGTATGGAATTCCACATATTTCAACAGGCGATATTTTCCGTGCGAATATTAAAAATGGCACTGAACTTGGCGCAAAAGCAAAGGAGTATATGGATAAGGGTCTGCTTGTACCGGATGAATTGGTAGTAGATCTTGTGATTGACCGTTTTAAAGAGCCGGATTGTGAGAAGGGATATGTATTAGATGGATTCCCAAGAACGATTCCACAGGCAGAGGCACTTGACAAGGCGCTTTCTGCAATCGGTGAGAATGTGGATTATGCGATTAATGTGGAAGTTCCGGATGAAAACATCATTAATAGAATGGGTGGGAGACGTGCCTGTGTAGGCTGTGGAGCCACTTATCACATAGTGTACAGCCCAACAAAGGTAGAAGGTAAATGTGATACTTGCGGCGGCGAATTGATTATCCGTGATGATGATAAGCCGGAGACTGTTAAGAACAGACTTTCCGTATATCATGAGCAGACACAGCCTTTGATTGATTACTATACAAACAAAGGCATTATTGCCGAGGTAGATGGAACGGTTGACATGAAAGATGTATTTGACGCAATTGTTAAGATTTTGGGTGAATAAAAATGGCAGTTTCGGTTAAATCAAGTACAGAAATTGAACTTATGCGTGAGGCGGGAAGGATTCTCGCCATCACGCATGATGAGCTGGCAAAGCGTGTGAAACCGGGAATGTCTACATTGGATGTAGACCGTATAGGTGAAGAGATTATCAGAAGCTATGACTGTATCCCTTCGTTTCTTAATTATAATGGATATCCGGCATCTATCTGTGTTTCCGTTAATGAAGAGGTGGTGCATGGAATTCCTGATAAGCACCGCATTATTCAGGAGGATGATATTGTAAGTTTAGATGCAGGCGTAATTTATAAGGGGTATCATTCGGATGCTGCGAGAACCCTGATTATGCCGGCGGTATCAGATGAGGTAAGGGAACTTGTAAAGGTTACGAGAGAGTGTTTTTTTGAGGGAATCAAGCAAGCGATTCCGGGCAATCATGTGAGAGATATTGGAAGAGCAGTGCAGGAGTATGCAGAGTCACATGGTTATTCTGTTGTCCGGGATTTGATTGGGCATGGAGTGGGGTCAAAACTGCATGAGGATCCTGAGGTTCCAAATTTTGTCACGCCACGCAGGGGAGCAAAGCTTCGCCCTGGTATGACGATTGCGGTAGAGCCCATGATTAATCTGGGTGAGTATGAAGTATACTGGCTCGAAGATGATTGGACTGTAGTAACGGAGGATGGACTTCCGTCAGCGCATTATGAAAATACTATTTTGATCACAGAGGGAGAACCGGAGATTCTTTCAACCGCTCCGGGAATCGCATTGTAGAAAAGAAAGAGGATTGAACCAGGAGGATTTTATATGTCAAAGGCAGATGTAATCGAAATTGAAGGAACAGTAGTAGAAAAATTACCGAATGCAATGTTTAAGGTAGAATTAGAGAATGGACATGAGGTATTGGCGCACATCAGCGGCAAGCTCCGTATGAATTATATTAAAATTTTACCGGGAGACAAGGTGACGCTGGAGTTATCTCCATATGATTTGACAAAGGGAAGAATTAAGTGGAGAGAGAAGTAATTTTTAAGGAAAAACTTACAAATTAAAGAAAAAATTGCTTGCAATCAGTAGGCGAAGATGTTAGAATAATTATTCGTAGCGGACTTTTTACAGGGAAAGTGGGCATAATTGCGCATTGTTTTCCTGTATGCGCCAGATCTGGCGCTGGCTGAATGCCTAGCGTGTGAGCCGGAAGAAGGCTGTGTATGTAGGTGTTTAGCGTCTGGTCGAGACCGTTTTGAAAGGAGAGAGATTTTAATGAAGGTTAGAGCATCTGTTAAACCAATTTGCGACAAGTGCAAAATCATTAAAAGAAAAGGTAGTATCCGGGTAATCTGTGAGAATCCTAAACATAAGCAGAGACAGGGATAATGAGATGATAGCCCATCTTGCTGTTTTGCTTATTAACCAAAGTAGCACTGTATTCCCAGTGTGAAGTTCCTTCTATATTATCATTATTGGTATAGAAGATGATTTAGAAAGCGGCTGTAGTATAGGTTGTCATTAGCCTATGCAACATAATTATATAGCTGCCAGATTCATTGGACACAATATGCTGATGTGTACCGGTTTAGAATTTGGGGCAGATGAAGGGAAAGCGTATGCATTTCACCCGTTTGCAGCATACATACGGATACGTGAGTAGTTTCAGGTATTATTAGATAAGAATTATTTTATGGAGGTAACAGTCACAATGGCTCGTATTTCAGGTGTAGATTTACCAAGAGAAAAGCGTGTTGAGGTTGGTCTTACTTATATTTATGGTATTGGACTTCCATCTTCAAAGCGCATTTTAAAAGAAGCAAATGTTAACCCTGACACTCGTGTTCGCGATTTAACTGACGAAGAGGTTAAGCGGATTAGCGAGATTATCAATGAAACACAGATGGTAGAGGGTGACCTGCGCAGAGAGATTGCTATGAATATCAAGCGTTTACAGGAGATTGGATGTTATCGTGGCATCCGTCATAGAAAAGGATTGCCAGTTCGTGGTCAGAAAACGAAGACAAACGCCAGAACTCGTAAGGGTCCAAAGAGAACCGTAGCAAACAAGAAGAAATAATTAGATTAAGATTCATTTATATTTAATCAGGAGGTTAAGTTTAATGGCTAAAGTTACAAAGAAAGTGACAAAGAAGCGTGTTAAGAAGAACGTTGAGCACGGTCAGGCACATATTCAGTCATCTTTTAATAATACAATTGTTACATTAACCGATAATGAAGGCAATGCGCTTTCATGGGCAAGTGCCGGTGAGCTGGGATTCAAGGGTTCTAAGAAGTCAACCCCTTATGCAGCGCAGATGGCGGCAGAGACTGCAACAAAGGCAGCTCTTATTCACGGTTTAAAGAAAGTAGACGTTATGGTGAAGGGACCAGGTTCTGGACGTGAGGCAGCAATTCGCGCACTTCAGGCAGCAGGTCTTGAGGTATTAAGTATTCGTGACGTGACACCGGTTCCGCATAATGGGTGTCGTCCGCCAAAACGTAGAAGAGTGTAATAGGAGGTGCAGTTAAATGGCAGTAGATAGAACCCCAGTTCTTAAGAGATGCAGATCCTTAGGCATGGAGCCAATGTATCTCGGAATTGATAAGAAGTCAAATAGACAGTTAATCAGAGCAAACAGAAAGATGAGTGAGTATGGCTTACAGCTTCGTGAGAAGCAAAAAGCAAAATTCATCTATGGTGTATTGGAGAAGCCTTTCCGTAATCTTTATGCAACTGCTGAGAGAATGAAAGGTTTAACAGGTCCAAACTTAATGATTCTCTTAGAGTGCAGATTGGACAATGTTATGTTCCGTTTAGGCTTTGCGAGAACCCGTAAGGAAGCCAGACAGATTGTTGACCATAAGCATGTATTGGTAAATGGTAAGTGTGTAAACATTCCTTCATACAGAGTAAAAGCTGGTGATAAGATTGAAATTCGTGAGAAGAGCAAATCTTTACAGAGATATAAGGATATCTTAGAGGTTACTGGTGGAAGACTTGTTCCGGCATGGTTAGAGGCAGATCAGGAGAACCTTACAGGTACTGTAATAGAGTTGCCGTTAAGAGAACAGATTGATGTTCCTGTAAATGAGACTCTTATTGTCGAGCTGTATTCTAAGTAAGCATCGACATCTGGCTGGAACTGCATATGTTATGCAGTTCTGGTTACATTTAAAAAGCTAAGAAGGAGGTTCCTAGCGTGTTTGAATTCGAGAAACCAAGAATTGAGATCGCAGAGATTTCAGAAGACAACAGATACGGTAAATTTATTGTAGAACCTTTAGAGAGAGGCTATGGTACAACACTTGGTAATTCATTGAGAAGAATTATGCTTTCTTCTTTACCAGGTTCCGCTGTCAGCTATATTAAAATCAAAGGTGTATTGCATGAGTTTAGCTCGATACCAGGTGTGAAAGAAGATGTGACTGAGATTATCATGAACATCAAGGAATTAGCGATTAAGAACAATAGCGCTTCAAATGAGCCAAAGCAGGCATATATTGAATATATTGGTGAAGGCGTGGTAACCGCAGCCGATATTCATGTAGATAGCGATATTGAAATTTTGAATCCGGACTTAGTGATTGCAACATTAAGTGGTTCTGATGCCAGATTTGAGATGGAGCTTACCATCACAAAGGGCAGAGGATATGTAGGTTCCGATAAAAATAAAAAAGAGGATACTTCAATTGATGTGATTGCAATTGATTCCATCTATACACCGGTAGAACGTGTGAACCTTACAGTGGAAAATACACGTGTCGGTCAGATTACGGATTATGACAAGCTTACATTAGACGTATATACCAATGGAACATTGGCGCCAGACGAGGCGGTAAGTCTTGCAGCGAAGGTACTTAGCGAGCACCTTAATTTGTTCATTGATTTATCAGAAAATGCAAAGTCAGCAGAAGTTATGGTAGAGAAAGAGGACAATGAGAAAGAAAAGGTATTGGAGATGAACATTGATGAGTTGGAGCTTTCCGTTCGTTCATTTAACTGTTTGAAGAGAGCAGGCATCAATACCGTGGAAGAGTTAACCAATAAGACTCCGGAGGATATGATGAAAGTTCGTAACTTGGGACGTAAGTCTTTAGAGGAAGTCCTCAACAAGTTAAAAGAGCTTAACTTATCTTTGAATACTGGAGATGATTAGAATAAGAAACACTTAAGCCGAATAATAGTAAGCAAAGTGAAGGAGGATGTACATCATGGCAATGTATAGAAAGCTTGGAAAGAAACAGGCAGCAAGAAAGGCGTTACTTCGTAACCAGGTAACACAGTTATTATATAATGGTAAGATTAAGACAACGGAGGCAAGAGCAAAAGAGATCCGCAAGATTGCTGAGAGCTTAATCACAATGGCAGTTAAGGAAAAGGATAACTATGATGAAGTTACTGTAACTGCAAAGGTTGCCAAAAAAGATAAGGATGGCAAGAGAATTAAGGAAGTGGTAGATGGTAAGAGGGTTACTGTCTATGATGAAGTAGAAAAGACTGTTAAGAAGGATCAGCCATCAAAGTTACATGCAAGAAGACAGATGTTAAAGATTCTTTATCCGGTTGTAGAGGTTCCGGCTGAGGCTGCCGGTAGGAAGAGAGGAACCAAGAAAGTTGATTTGACTGAGAAGTTATTCAATGAATATGGTCCGAAGTATGCAGGCCGTAATGGTGGTTACACAAGAATCATTAAGATTGGACCACGTAAGGGTGATGCAGCGATGGAAGTTATCATTGAGTTAGTATAAGGTATATAAGATGATTCCGAGGGGGGACTGCAAAGCAGTCTCCCATTTTTTTGAAGTTTTGTGATTTTGATTATTTAAACAGAGCGTAATGTATGTTAAAATAGATAAAGAGAATAAATTTTTATATATAAATGAATGACAAGGAGAGAATACAATATGAAAGCATACAAGGATTTGAGCCGTGATGAACTCTTAACATTAAAAGCGGGCTTAGAAGAAGAATTTAAAACCGCAGAAGCAAAAGGTCTTTCCCTGAATATGGCAAGAGGCAAGCCTGGTGTATCCCAGTTGGAAATATCTATGCCGATGCTGGATGTTATTAATAGTGAATCTGATATGAAGACGGAACTGGGAAATGACACCAGAAATTATGGTGACTGGGATGGTATTGGTGAATGCAGACGGTTAATGGCTGATATGCTGGAAGTAAAAAAAGACAATGTCATCATATGTGGCAATTCCAGCCTGAATATCATGTATGATACCGTGTGCCGCTCCATGCTTATGGGTGTGAATGGCGCGACACCGTGGTGCAAACTGGATAAGGTTAAGTTTTTATGCCCGGTTCCGGGATATGACAGACATTTCAAAATTACTGAATTATTTGGAATTGAGATGATTAATATTCCGCTCAATGAAGACGGACCGGATATGGATATGGTAGAAGAGTATGTGAACAATGATGCCGCTGTCAAGGGAATCTGGTGTGTGCCGAAATATTCCAATCCGACCGGTATCTCCTATTCTGATGAGGTGGTTAAGCGGTTTGCGAATTTAAAGCCTGCTGCGGAGGATTTCCGTATTTTCTGGGACAATGCATATTGCGTCCATCATATATATGACGATATTCAGGATGAAGTACTGAATATTTTGGAGGAGTGTGAAAAGGCTGGCAATCCAAACATGGTTTATATATTTGGTTCAACCTCTAAGGTCACTTTTTCCGGTTCCGGTGTCTCTGCAATTGCTACCTCGCTTGAGAATATCGAGTATCTTAAGAAGTTTATGACGACACAGATCATCGGACATGATAAGATTAACCAGTTGCGCCATGCACGGTTCTTTCAGAATATTGATGGCTTGAAGGCTCATATGAAGAAGCATGCAGAGCTGATCCGTCCGAAGTTTGAGGCTGTGCTTAACATTTTGGATTCCGGGCTTAGCGGACTTGAGATCGGAAACTGGATTAAGCCACGGGGCGGATACTTTATTTCGTTTAATGCTTTACCGGGGTGTGCGAAGTCCATTGTTGCAAAATGTGAGGCGCTGGGCGTGGTTCTTACCGGTGCGGGTGCGACTTACCCTTATGGAAAGGATCCGGAGGATTCCAATATCCGTATTGCGCCTACTTTCCCGACACCGGAAGAAATGGAAGAGGCAACGAAAATTTTTGTCCTGTGTGTGAAACTTGCCGCAGTAGAGAAATTGTTAGGTGAGTAAGCGGATCATATGAATGAGGAAAATGTCCATCTTGGGGAAGAACTATATACTTTGCTGGCGGAACTGCTGAACCGGAGGATGAACCGAACCGTACAGGACAGTATCCGTGGAGAGTACGGCACGCTTCACTATTTAACCTATGTTCAAAATGCTGTGACGGCAGGAACGTTGACGGAGCAGCTCCATGTCGTTCCGGGGCGTATGACAGATATATTGTCAAGCCTTGAGCGGAAAGGGCTGATCGAGCGTCACCGGTGCCTGAAGGATAAACGCCGGGTATTGGTATATGTAACAGAAGAGGGAAAAAGGGCTGCCAGGCAGAAGCGGGAAACCATAAGGGCAGAATATGCAGGTTTATTGGAACAGCTTGGCAGAAGGGATACAGAGGAACTTATTCGATTATTAAACATTGTTCTGGCTTATGAGGCATAATCTGGCAGATTGAAGATAATGAAAGAAGATATTATTTCGCATTGCGAAATAATATCTTTTTTGTTATGCTCATTAAAATATATATAATTCGCAAGGCGAAGGAATGGAGGATTTATGTTGACCCTGGAAAACACAAAAACGCTTTATGATTTATTGGCAAATGCCGGCAGAGAGTATGCCGCAAAAACCTTTCTCAAATATGAAAAGGAGGATGTTTTTTACGATAAGACGTACAGTCAGTTAGCAAAAGACAGTATTTCTTTTGGTGCCTGGGTGGAGGAGCAGCAAGAGGAAAAGCAGGGAAGATATCATGTTGCCATGATTGGACATTGCAGTTACCGTTACCTGGTGAGTTTTTTTGGAACAGTGTCTGCAGGTGGTGTGGCAGTGCCATTGGACATTCAGGCAAGTGAGGAAGTTTTGATTGACAATATTACAAGAGCAGAAGTCGATGCGCTGTTGTTTGATTGGGAATTTCATGATGAGGTGGCTGCCATTCAAAAAGCATGCCCGAATATTAAGCATTGTATCTGTATGCAGAAAATGCAGGAGCATAATATACCTGAGCTTTGTAAGTTATATGCAAATAATACTTTTGTTCCGGCTGCAAAGGAAGAGGAATGTGCGGTCATTATATTTACTTCCGGAACAACCGGACAGGGAAAGGGCGTTATGCTTTCCCACGGTAATTTGATTGATAATTTATTCAGCAGTACGGAAACGGAAGATCAGTCTGCTGAGGTGTGTATGAATGTACTGCCGATTCATCATATTTTTTGCCTGAGTGGTGATGTCTTTCTGATTATGCGCTATGGAAGCCTGTTATGTCTTTGCCCGGACGTGTCGAGGATTTTAACCTGTATTTCGATTTATAAGCCAACATCCATCCGTGTCGTTCCAATGATTGCCAAAATGCTTTATAACCGTATTGTTATGATGAAGAAACATGATCCAGAGGCATCCGATATTGAGATAAAGAATCAGGTGCTTGGCGAGCGTTTCCATAAGATTATCAGTGGAGGAGGCTACCTCGCTAAGGATTTGGCGATGAATTTTGCCCGTCTGGGAATCACGATTGGACAAGGTTATGGCATGTCTGAATGTTCACCAAAAATTTCTGCGCCTGATTATGGGTGCCTGGAGAAACTGGATTCCGTTGGAAAGGTAGTGGAACGCTGTCAGGTTCGGATCGTGGATGGCGAAATTCAGGTGAAAAGCCCTTCTGTTATGATGGGCTATTATAAGGAGCCGGAGCTGACAAATGAGGTGATTACGAAGGACGGCTGGCTGTGTACCGGGGACATGGGATATGTGGATGACGAGGGATATATCTATCTTACCGGGCGCAAGAAGAATCTGATTATTTTAAGTAACGGTGAAAATGTAGCGCCGGAAGGCATTGAGAACCGCTTTGATGATGAGGCGCTCATCCAGGATATTCTGGTCTATGCGAAGGACGATACCATTGCTGCCGAGGTATATCCAAACTATGAATATGCCCAGATGCAGGATATTGAAGATATTGAACAGGCGGTGCAGGAGATTATCAACCGCAAAAATGAGGAGCTTCCATCCTTTTCTAAGATTCTGCATTGCTCGGTGCGTAAGCATCCATTTGAAAAGACGTCATCCAAGAAAATTATCCGCGAGAAGTTCTTTGAGGAAAAGAAACGCTCAGAAAGCGGACGGGCGGATGTGGAACTTCCAAAGACGGAAATGCAGCAGAAACTTTATGATATTTTGGTTGAGATTACCGGTAATGAACTGATGGGAATTGCGGATGATTTCTACTCCAGTGGTCTGGACTCTCTTGGAAGCGTACTGTTTATTGAAGAAATCAACCATCGACTGGGAGAGACGATTACTTTATCTGACCTCCTGGAATACAATACAATTGAAAGGCTCGAGGGATTTTTATCAGAGAAGGAACAGGCACCGGCAATTGATTTGAGTGTCAGGGAAGTTTATCCGCTGACAAATATACAAAAGTATTTTGCTTATGTTATCAAAGGGCATACAACAGGAAATCTGCCGTTTTTATACAAACTGCATCCGGATATTGATTTAGACCGTCTGGCTAAGGCAATAGAAGACACAATAGATGCCCATCCGGGATTAAAGGCAAATATTCATTTTGACGGCAAGGCATACATGGTGTTCCGGGACGATGACAGACATATTTCCGTTCCGGTGCTGAAGCTTTCCGAACAGGAATGGCAGAAGAAAAAGGAGACATTAGTCGTTCCGTCTGCTTATACACAGGAGGATGATTTAGTACATACATGCCTTTGTGAGACGGAGGAGCATAAGTACATGTTTTTGGATGTGGCGCATATCGTGGGAGATGGCATTACCATTAATATTATTTTTGAGGATATCAACCGCCGATATGCCGGAGAGGAGATTCAGAAGGAGAAATACACATTTTATGAGTATATATTGGAGGAACAGGCACGTGCAACCAATGGCTTGAGGGAGCGGGATATCAAAGCGGCTGCTGAGTTGATGAAGGATGTCCGTTTGGAACGCAGTATTTTAAACCAGCGTGACAGGGAGGATGCCTTTGCTAAGGAATATGGAGTGCTGCGGAGCCGCCTGACACGCTTAAACCGCAAGAAAATTATGTACTTCTGCAAGAAAAACGGTGTTTCGGAAAATGTAATGTTTGTGACAGCTTTCAATTATCTTGTTTATTTATTTAGTGACGAAGAGGATGTATTCTGCAATAGTATCCACAGCGGCAGAACGGACAGCCGCTATGCGCATCTGGCAGGCGCCTTGTTTACCTGCTATTTCTGCCGTTTTACAAAGGAACCGCATGAGAAGGTATTGTCACTTTTGAAGCGGACTGGAAAGCAGATTATGAATACGATGAAGAGTAGCATTTCAATGGCGCGGCAGGGCGAGGTGTTCTTCCAGTACCAGGGAGATATCTTAGAGCAAAGCGGCATTGGCGGCTGCCCGGCGGAACGGGAGCATGTGCAGCTTGATGCCCTGCCATTCCATTTGCAGGTAATGTCAGACGGTAAAGGGTATTATCAGGAACTTCGGTACTGGGCAAACCGGTTTGACCCGGCGCAGCTTCAGATTTTCCTGGATTGTTTGGAAGCAGTTATACTGGCAATGCTTGATGAACCTTCCGTTCGCCGGTTAAAGCGGCATTTGCCGGAGGAGGTTTATCCGAAACATTTCTATATATCCATTTCGCAGTTGAATAAGGAAGCGGGTTATGAGCTGGTGAAGGAAAAACGAGCAAAGCAGTGTAAAGTATATATCTTAGACGAAGGTTATCACAAAAAGCCATATGGCGCATGGGGAAAGCTTTATATTATGGATTATCAACCGGATTCCTACACAAAGGAATTGGAAAATCCATATGGTGATGGCATTCTGTATGAAACCGAGCTGGTTGCCCGGATTTTGCCAGACAAGACACTGGATTTTTTGGAGAACAACGGACGTACGGTAGTGACAGACGGTATTCACGGTCTGCGCCAGTTCTATCTGAAACGGGTAGAGGAAGCGCTGCTTGCCTGTGATGGTGTCACAAAAGCGAAGGCATATCTTTACTATGATGTGGAGATAAATGAAATGAGTCTGGCAGCCGACATAGGTCTTTGTCAGAATAAAACCACGGAGGATATTATGGAGGCTATGAAGGCTCAGTATGAGGGTACGATGCTTCCAAAAGTGATACATCAGGCATAGGGAGAAAGCCGTTTCAATCCGTTTACCATACCTGTTCATTTTGTGTTATAATGTTCTGTGTGATGTTGCTTTTAGCAGCGGAGCGGTACATTATAACCAAAGGAACAGGTAAATGAAACTGATTGATATCAAAAATCTTACATTTGAATATTTCAGACGAGATGATGAGGGCAATGTGACGGAACTTGTACGGGCATTGGATGGAATTTCCCTTGATGTGACACAGGGGGAATTTATAGCGATTCTGGGAAGGAATGGTTCGGGTAAATCTACTCTTGCGAAACATCTAAATGCCCTGCTGCTGCCGGGGGAAGGACAGGTATTTGTAGATGGTATGGATATCGAGGATGAGGAAGTGCGTCTGCAAATCCGCCAGACAGCAGGAATGGTATTTCAAAATCCTGACAATCAGATTGTGGCAAATCTGGTAGAGGAGGATGTAGCTTTTGGCCCGGAAAATATGGGGGTTTCTACCAGTGATATCTGGAATCGGGTGAATCGTGCGCTTTCCGATACAGGAATGGAACAATATCGGAAACAGTCACCGAATCACTTATCCGGTGGACAGAAACAGCGTGTTGCGATTGCCGGGGTGTTGGCGATGGAACCCAAATGCATTATCTTTGATGAGGCTACTGCGATGTTGGATCCGGCAGGAAGACGGCAGATTCTTGCGGTGGCAAAGGAATTGCAGGAGAAAAAGGGAATTACGATTATACTGATTACCCATCATATGGAGGAAGCTCTGGCGGCAGACAGGGTTTTCGTAATGCAGGATGGCATCGTGCAGGCACAGGGAAAGCCTTTCGAGATTTTTACAAGGGAGGATTTGTTAGAAAAATGTGGTCTTTGCCTGCCTGCATTTTATGAATATATGAATTTTCTGAGAGGACAGGATTTGCTGACGGAGCAGGAGTGCCGGAAGATACACTCTCCCCGGCAGTTAGAAAGGCTGCTTGTGGATAGATATGGTAACATACAGGCGGCACATAATGAGGCAAAGGCGGTTGACGGCACAGATGCTTTTCCGGAGCATCACCCCACTGTGCAGACTCTGGATGAAACGCAACAGGGTATTAAAGGGATTTTATTGAATCATGTAGGTTATACCTATAACAAAGGTTATGCGGGTGAATGTCATGCATTGAAAAATGTGAATTTATTTATTGGCCGAGGAGAATTTCTTGCCATTATCGGACATACGGGTTCCGGGAAATCAACGCTGATGCAGCATTTGAACGGGTTGTATCTGCCAATGGAGGGCAGTGTCTATTTTGATGGGCAGGATATTGCGGAAAAGGATTTTTCCATGAAAAAATTGCGGCAGAAAGTGGGAATGGTATTTCAATACCCGGAATACCAGCTTTTTGCAGAGACGGTTGAAAAGGATGTCTGTTTTGGCCCGGAAAATATGGATATTCCGAAGGTCGAGGCGCAAAGACGGGCGTATAAGGCAATTGAGGCAGTGGGACTGCCGGATACCATTTATGACGATTCGCCTTTGCAGCTTTCCGGCGGACAGAAACGGAGGGTAGCCATTGCCGGTATTCTTGCGATGGAGCCGGAATATCTCATATTGGATGAGCCTACGGCGGGATTGGATCCGGAGTCTGCAAAAGGTTTATTAACCATGCTCAAAAATTTGCAGATAAACCGGGGCATGGCAATTGTGATTGTATCGCATGATATGGAACAGGTTGCGGAATATGCAGACAGGGTTGTTGTCATGAACCAGGGCGAGATAAAAAAGGATGGAAGTCCGGGAAAGATCTTTGAAAACAGAGAGGAGCTGAATAGCATGGGCTTAGAGGTTCCGTTTGGCGTAAGAATACTACAGGATTTGAAAAATGTGGGGGTTGATGTCAACACACATGTTTGCCGCAGACTGGATATATGTGGAGAACTGTTGAAGCTAAAGGATATAGAGGATTCCGTATAAAATAAGTGCGGATGCGTTGAGAGGTTGTAGAAATACTATGATTCGGGATATTACGATTGGACAATATTATAATGCGCCATCACCGGTTCACCGCCTGGATCCCAGGGTGAAAATCGTGTTTTCTTTGATTTATGTAATGACATTGTTTTTGGATCGGAATCCTGTGCTTTATGTAACAGCATGTATGGTTCTGGCGGTATATATAGGGCTTTCAAAAGTTCCTGTGCGGTTTATACTGAAGGGATTAAAATCATTGTGGCTGATTATTGTATTGACGCTTTTGATTAATCTTTTTAGTGTGAAAGGGCTGGATGTGCTATTTGAATGGAAGTTTATCCGCATAACGAAAGCCGGCGTCATATCAGCAGTTTATCTTGGGCTGAGACTTATCTTTATGATAATTGGTTCAAGCATGATGACTTATACGACAACGCCAAATGCGCTGACAGACGGACTTGAGAAAATGCTTGGTTGGTTAAAACGGTTCCATGTGCCGGTACATGAGTTTGCCATGATTATGGCGATTGCATTGCGGTTTGTGCCAATCCTCATTGAGGAGCTGGATAAAATTATGAAAGCGCAAATGGCAAGAGGAATTGATTTCAAAGAGGGGAACCTGTTTGTAAGGCTGCAAAAAATGATGCCGATTATGATTCCGCTGCTGGTATCTGCGATCCGCAGGAGCAATGAACTGGCGCAGGCAATGGATGCCCGCTGTTACCACGGTGGGGAAGGCAGAACAAAGATGAAACCATTACATTACCAGAGCAGGGATTATATTGCTTATATTTTTGTGATGTTTTATCTGGCTGGGATGATTGTGCTGGCAGTGAAGTTTTAATTTTGGCAAGGGTAATGAGAATAACAGGGGATATGATATATGAAAAGGATTAAACTTACAGTCGCATATGACGGAACGAATTACTGCGGCTGGCAGATTCAAAAAAATGGAATTACAGTGGAGGAAGTGCTGAACAAAACGTTAAGCAGATTTTTTGGTGAGGAGATAGCGGTCATTGGTGCCAGCAGAACCGATTCCGGTGTGCATGCGTTAGGGAATGTGGCAGTATTTGATGCCCATGTAACCATGCCTCCTGAAAAAATCAGTTATGCCATCAACAATTTGCTGCCGGATGATATCCGTATTCAGAAATCTGAGGAGGTGGCGGCTGATTTTCATCCCAGGTATTGTGACACAAGAAAGACGTATGAATACCGGATTTATAATGCGCAGTTTCCGGATCCGATGGTGAGGCTGTATTCACATTTTGTCTATTATCATCTGGATGAGGAAAAGATGCAGCAGGCAGCAGACTATCTTGTGGGGGAGCATGATTTTAAAAGCTTTTGCACACCAAAGGAGGATGTGGAAAACACCATCCGTACCATTTACTATATTACGGTGGTCAGGGAAGGAAATATGGTGCGGATCCGCATGAATGGCAATGGCTTCCTATATAATATGGTAAGAATTATGGTAGGCTCGCTTCTGAAAGTGGGAATGGGGATGATACCGCCGGAGCAGATGAAGGAAATTCTTGAGGCAAAAGACCGGACAAAAGCCGGGCATAAGGCGGCGGCATGCGGACTCACCTTGTTGGAAGTGGAATATCTTTAAATTGCCCGCACTGTGTGCTTTTGCATGCCGGAATTATTTAATCATAATTTCACAATTCCATGTTATGGTAATGAAAATATATAGGCAATTGCGAAACTCTTGGCTTCCAAAACCTAGTTGTGCAAAAACAGAGTTTCGCAATTACCTAGTTGAAAATATAGAAAAAAGGGAGAGAGCGTGATGCAGATACAGAAAATAAGAATAATATCCTATATCCTGGTGATGAGTTTATGTGTCTCCTTGTGGAGCCCGGCTGCGGCAAACCGGGTGTTCGCGCAGGGAAATTCAGAAAACACAGTGAAATATGAGCTTTTGTTCCAGGACAGTGAAGGAGAGAAAATTACTTCACTCGATATGTCAGACAACGAGAAGGTGGATTTATTTTCGTCTGTGAAAGTCATGAAAACGGAAGGAACGGACACTGTTGAAGTGGACAAGAAGGAACAGGAATTTGTATATGTATCCTCTAATAAAGATGCTGTTACAGTGTCAGAGGACGGAAATGTGACAGTAAAACCGGGAGGCCCGGCACAGACAGTAGATATTTCCGTAACCTGGACGGATAGCTCTGCTTCGGCAGCAGATGGGAATAAAGCAGAAGCTGTATTCCACATCCATATCAAACCGCTTATTGGGGAGATAGAAATCGCAAAAGCTGCGAAAACACTCATTATAAATGATACCTATGATTTATCGAAGGAAGTCAGTGTCCTGCCCGAGGGCGCTGTTGGGGAGATTTCTTATAAATGTACAGGCGGCGCAGGGGTTGTCAGTGTAAGTGACGGGGGCTTGCTGAAGGCAGAGAAGGAAGGTACGGCAGCAGTGACGGTATCCTCAAAAGACAATCCGGAGATTTGTGATACGATTACCGTTACCGTGATTGATGTTCCGGTTGCCTTAGAATTGAATCAGACGGCATATTCCATGAAGGCCACAGACACTTTCCGCTTGAGCGTACAGAAGGTGTATGCATCCGGCAAAAAAGAAGCGGCAGATGGGGTGACCTTTGCCTCCTCAAATGAACAGGTGGTAACAGTGGATGCGGATGGCCTTGTGACAGGCTGTGTGCAGCAGGCTTATCCGGCAACGGCGCAGGTGACGGCATCCTCCAATGTGAAGTATATGATGGATGGTGAGGAAAAGGAAAATACCATATCGGTCTCCTGCCAGTTTACGATTACCTCAATTCCAATAGAACAGATTATCATTGAAAATAAACAAAACGGTGCCACATGGGAGATTACGGACACTTATACATTGAAAACGAAGGTTCTTCCGGAAAATGCGACCGACAAAACCGTAAGCTATAAGACCTCCGATAAGAATGTTGCCACAGTGAGCCAATCCGGTGTGATTACTGCCGCCGGGATTGGAAAAGCGACGATTACAGCCTATGCAAAAGAAAATTCCGCTGTGATGGATCAGTTTGAGGTCAATGTTTATCAGACATCATTTGATATTGTGAAACTTGGCGTGAATGGAACGGATAAGAGCAATGATGCAACCAAAATCAATAAAATACTCAAATATGCAACGAAAGTGAATGAGCCGATTACCGTGATTGTTCCGGATGGTACATATTATATCAGTAGTGTATTGAAGGTATATCCAAAGACCAATATCATCCTGTCCGATCATGCAGTGATTAAGCGGATGCAGAGCGCCGGCGGATCACATATGCTGATGAACTATACCGATTCTAAGGGGAAAGGTTATACCCAGTGTCAGGATATCACGATTACCGGTGGTACATGGGATGGAAATGCGACAGGGGCAAAGGATGCCAATTGCCTTTATTTCGGTCATGCCAAAAATATTACCATTACCAATACCACTATTAAAAATAACAGTGGCGCGCACCTGTTAGAATTTGCGGGGGTGCAGAATGCATTGGTGGAAAATGTGGAGCTTTATGGATATACAATGTGCAAGGAGGCGGGATATACGGCTTCACAGTCTGAGAAAGAGGCAATTCAGTTGGATTACTGTTCGTCTGTGAGCGCGCCTGCCATGAAACCACATGATGGAACGGCATGTGACAACATCACAATTCGGAATTGTAATATTCATGATTATATGGCTGGAATTGGAACACATACAGAGGGGGCTAAGCCATCCACAAATATTAAGATTGAGCGTAATACATTTAAGTCGATTACGAATGCCTGCATTAATTTACGGAATTTTTCCAATATTACGATTAGCAACAATACAGCGAAGAACTGTACCACCTTTGTATATGCCAGCGGTTCAAAAGGCACGATTAAGAATAACAAAGTAACGAATGGAACTTCTTACAAACCGGTGACGACAAGCGGGCTGCGCGCAAAAAATGGCATTACGATTTCCAATGGCAGCAATTTTACCGTTCAGGGAAACACATTTGAAAAGGCAAAATCGAATGGTATTTGTGTCTGGAATAAAAGTACGGCTGTCATTCAGAATAACAAGATTAAAAACAATAAGCTTTATGGGATTCGCACCCAGGGTTCCAAGATTACCCTGAAAAAGAACAGCTTTTCCAAAAATTCAAAGGGGCTGTATGATACATATAAAGATGCGACCGTGAAGTCTTCGGATGATATCCGCGCCTATTACATTGACATTAAAAAGAGCTACAAATATAAAGGGAAAGCAGTCAAACCGAAGATTAAAATCAAAGGGCTGAATAAGAAATATTACAAGGTTTCCTATAAGAACTGCAAAAAGCCGGGAACGGCAACGGTTACCATCAAGGGTAAGGGAAAAGTAAAGCAGACGTTAAAGATTAAATATAAGATTAGCCGTTAAGTGAAGCGGCAGCGGGGTTGTGCCGTGAAGAATGTTGTTTTTGCTGTGGGATTTATGACACAATAAACTGTCAAAATTTAGAGAAAAATTCGTTGACATGGTTGCATGTTTATAATATAATATTTAACTGTGACGATAGGGAAAGACTGTGAAAATGCCAATAGCCCCGGCATGACACAGTTTTGAAATCACGAAAAACATGGCTGTCATCCCAACTTCAGCCAGGATTTTGGAAGTGATGATAGAAAGCCGGAGTTACATGGATTTTGCTGTTTCGGACATTGCAGTGGAAAAATCATATGTATCAGGCTAATTTATTCGAGTATTTTTAAGGAGGAAGACCATGAAGACTTATATGGCAAGCCCATCAACAATTAACAGAGAGTGGTATGTAGTAGATGCTACAGGACATACATTAGGCCGTTTGGCATCAGAGGTTGCCAGCATTTTAAGAGGCAAGAATAAGCCGACATTTACACCACATATGGATACAGGTGATTATGTAGTAATTGTAAATGCTGACAAGATTAAAGTAACAGGTAAGAAGTTAGATCAGAAGATTTACCGTAGCTATTCCGGTTACGTAGGTGGTATGAAAGAAGCAACATTGAAAGAGATGTTAGCTAAGAAGCCAGAAGAGGTGATTCGTTTGGCGATTAAGGGAATGCTTCCGAAGGGACCTTTGGGACGTCAGATGATTACAAAGCTTCATGTATATGCTGGTCCGGAACATAATCAGCAGGCTCAGCAGCCTAAGGCATTAGAGATTAAGTATTAGTGAAGGAGGACAAAGCAGTGGCTAAAACAGAGAGATATTACGGAACTGGTAGAAGAAAAAGCAGTGTTGCAAGAGTATATTTAACACCTGGTACAGGTAAGGTTACTATCAACAAGAAGGATATGAATGATTATTTTGGCTTGGATACCCTGAAAATCATTGTGAACCAGCCATTTGTTGCGACAAACAACGAAGGCAAATATGATGTTCTGGTAAATGTCCGCGGTGGTGGATTTACCGGTCAGGCTGGTGCAATCCGTCACGGTATTTCCAGAGCTTTGTTAGAGGCAGACGCTGATAACCGTCCTGCACTGAAGAAGGCTGGTTACTTAACGCGTGATTCCAGAATGAAGGAGAGAAAGAAGCCGGGATTAAAGGCAGCTCGTCGCGCTCCGCAGTTCTCGAAGAGATAGGAAACGAATATACAAATACGAAAACAGACTCCGCAGGTTTTTTGCGGAGTTTTTTCGATATCAAAGCAGGATGAACATAAACTACAGAACTTGCCATTGGCAGTTTCTTCCGTATGTTATGGCAAATAAGAAGGACAACAGGTCAACTGTTGTCCTTAGGTTGTCAAATTAATGACTAAAAATTTTATTTGCCCACT
>JAMPFS010000035.1 GCA_023664325.1 Clostridium sp. | reverse complement strand
AACAAGCCCTTATAGGGCGTGAGCAAACCACCGGCTAAGCCGGTGGTTCTGATTATTAAAAATTAAAATAAAGCATGATTTACAAAATTTCTGGAAATGGGAAATAAACAACAATTACCAATGAAATTATAAAAAAATAAATGTATAAAACCAACATATTTTAGCTAAATCGGTATGTTAAATTGAACATAAAAATCAATCTGGGAGGGGGTAAAATGTCAGATTTTGGCAATTCCAATGCTTTTTTGGGGAAGGGGCTTCATTTTCCAATTGAATCGGATCCGGTGACAGGACGTTTGATGGAAAGTTCCTATGAAGAAAATATCAAGGAAAGTATCTATTTGATTGTGATGACGAGAAAGGGAGAACGGGTGATGCGGCCGGATTTTGGCTGTGATCTGGTTACCTATATGTTTGATAACATTGATTATACAGCCCTGATGATGATGAGGCATGCGGTGGAGGAGGCAGTCATTCGATGGGAACCACGGATTGCGGATATAGAGGTTACGATAGAGGAGATGGAACAATCGCGTAATGCAGTGGAAATCCAGATCGCATACCGGGTAAGGGCAACCAACAATCCCTTTAATCTTGTATTTCCATTTTATTTAGAGGAAAAATAGGTAATTGTGAAACTCCGTTTTCGCAACTGTCTAAGATAAAAAATGATTACAACAGCGAGGCAAAGGAGAGGGCAGATGGCGTTTCAGGAAAAGGAAGAACAGGAATTTGGACAGGAGTACAGAGTAAACCGCACCGGAATTCCGGATGATCTGCTGCAAAGAGCAGAGGAAAAGTCAGGTATGTCCTTTGCAGATGTCCGGGTGCATTATAATTCTGCAAAGCCGGTGCAGGTAGGGGCGAGAGCCTTCACACAGGGGAAAAACATTTATATCGGCTCGGGCAATGAGGATTGCCTGAAACATGAATTAGGTCATATTCCACAGCAGGAGCTGGGACATGTGCCGGCAACAACAACCATTGGTGGATATGCAGTGAATGACGATCCGGTATTGGAAAGGGAAGCAGACAGGTTTCTATAAATGGAGAAAAAAGAGAAAAACCGTCACTTTCATTGTATGGAGCGGCGGGAACGAAAGAGAATTTATCAGTTTTTAAAATTGCAGGAACAATTTAGCATGTATGATTTTAGTGAGGACTCACCCTATACGGAATCCATTCTGAGCAGGGAAGTCAGAAGTTATTTTACGGAGTTTGTTTTAGTGGAAGATGAGATAAGCTTCGGACAAAACGATGAGAGGGAACATTTCCTGCAAAGGCTGTATGGTTTATTTGAGTTAGATGCGTTTGAACAGATGTGCATAGAGCTGTCGGTATTAGGAGAAATCAATCCATATTTTGAAAAATTTTATATCTATATGAATAATGATTGGAATAATGGATATCTGACAGTAGATACGGCAATTAAACTCTACACACAGGATTTTGGAACAAATGCGTCGTATTATCCCTATTTTTTCAAAACAAGCCGGCTGCTAAGCAATTTTTTATTGCTGGACAGACAGGAGGGAAAGGGCAGGGGCAGATGGGGGATGAAATGCCGGGAGGGATTGTTTCAGTTGTTGGTATCCGGACAGATGAGGCTCGAAGAATATCCGTTTATCACATGTGATGCCATGAATCAGGAAAATGCATGGAATGTGGAGTATGGCGATTGTTTCAGGAGGTTTGACACAGTGCTTTCAAACCATCCTTCCGCTATCTATCTGCATGGGGGAAAAGAGGAGGAACAGCAAGCCATCATCAGGGAGTATGGAGAAAAAAAGGGGCATAGAATTTGCTTTTTTGATATGAAGAGGTTGCGGTTTTTGTTGGAAAAGAATCTTTTGCATGGTGAATTGGAGGAGATCTGCCAGGATATACGGCTACAGCTATTTGTCATGGATGCATGGCTTTGCCTGTGTTTTATAGATGAGGATTTTTGGGAAAAGGAGGATGCGGGAAGGCTTGTCGTCCGGCTGTTTGAATTGTTTCTGGGAAAAGACCGTATCGTGTTTGTGCTGGGGGAAAGACCACTTACATTTTTATCGCAGTATCCGGAGTTATGGGAGATATCCGTTGCAGAAAGGAAAGGGCAGAGAAATGTCCAGGTATGGAAAGGCATAACAAAACGTTACGCCATAGAGAAAACAGAAGAAATGGATTTTTTGGCAGATACCTGCTGTTTTACCTCTGCACAGATGAAGCGGATTCTTCAAAATGCGGAAAAGCGGAGGATACTGCGGGAGCATGAAAGGATTCAGGCAGAGGATATAAAAGCAGAATGTAAGAGGGAAACCGGAAACACTGGAAATAACAGGATTACCGTGATGGATACAGGCTATACATGGGAGGATCTGGTCTTGCCAAACAAGCAGATGGAGCAGATGAAAGCAGCCTGTAACCGTATCCGTTATAAACGTCAGGTCTATGATGTATGGGGATTTGGCAAAAAGATGGCATATGGGCGGGGAGTGTCCATGATTTTTTCGGGACCGCCGGGAACCGGAAAGACCATGAGTGCAGGAATCATAGCAGATTATCTGGGAACCAGTTTGTACCGGGTGGATTTAGCAGCGGTTGTAAGCAAATATATCGGTGAGACAGAAAAGAATCTGAATGCAGTGTTTGAAGCAGTTAGAAAAGGACAGGGCGTATTGTTTTTTGATGAAGCGGATGTGCTGTTTAGCAGACGGACAGAGGTAAAGGATTCCAATGATAAGCACAGCAATATGGAAACCGCCTATCTTTTGCAGAAA
Organism: Clostridium sp.; assembly: GCA_023664325.1. Taxonomy (GTDB): domain Bacteria; phylum Bacillota; class Clostridia; order Lachnospirales; family Lachnospiraceae; genus CAG-590. Next base: position 29,528 of record JAMPFS010000035.1, on the reverse strand, counting down.
ATAGAGGAATATGAGGGTATTGTGATTCTTGCTACAAACTATATGCAGAATATTGATGAGGCATTTAAAAGGCGAATACAGTATTTTATAGAATTTCCGTTTCCGGATGCGGAGTGCAGACGGCAGCTTTGGGAAAAAGCATTCCCCAGGCAGATGGAATTTGAGGAAGTACCGGACTATGGGTTTCTGGCAGAAAAATTTGAATTGTCGGGGAGTCATATTAAAAATATAGCAGTGCAGGCGGCATTTTTTGCGGCAGATGAGAAAAAAGGGGTGAATATGGAGCATATCATGAAAGCATTGCAGACAGAGGTAAGAAAAATGGGAAAGAGAATATCCCGGGAAGATTTATATGAATATTATATTTATTTTGAAAATATTTAAGGACAGGGGGCAAAGATATGGCAGAGTATTTATCACCAGGAGTATATGTTGAGGAATTTGATTCCGGAAGTAAACCGATGGAGGGGGTTGGTACCAGTACTGCGGGGTTTATCGGGCTTGCGCAGCGAGGGATGACAACCGGTATACCACAGTTGGTTACCAATTTTGCGGATTTTAAGCGGAAGTATGGAGGTTTTCTGCCGGAAAATGAATTTGGTGAATATCGTTTCTTAGCATATGCAGTGGAGCATTTTTTTGTAAATGGAGGATCCAGATGCTTTATTATGCGTGTGGCGCCAGAGGATGCAAAACAGGCAGTGGGTTTTCTTCCGAAGGAGGATGGAGCTGTTTTGAAACTGACTGCAAAAAACCCCGGCGAGTGGGGAAACCAGATGCAGGCATTCGTCTCACCGGCAAGTAAGGCAAAGACGCAGGTGATAGAGATTGTAACGGAAAATGATAAAAAAAAGTATAAGGTAAAAAAGGCGGCAGGATTTCATGTAGGAGATATTGTAGCGTTTCAGGAAACGGGGGCGGACAGCATTGTCTATAACCGGGTTGTAAAATGCCAGGATAATATCTTAGAGTTTGAAAATGCTTTTGATGATGGAATCGTGGACACGGAGCTGCTTCCGACAAAGGTTCTATCTACCTGTGAATTCAATTTGGAAGTGCATTTTGAAGACATTGTGGAGGTATATGAAAATGTATCCTTTAACATGGGGGAAGCAAATTATGTGGTGAAGAGAATTGAGAAATCAGACCTGGTCGTGGCAGAGCATATTACGGGGGATGAAAGTGGGATTATTTCCCCGTTTGAACAGATAACCGGTGACGCAACGCTGTCCGCAAAAAGCCTGTCTTTAGAGGGCGGGGCAAATGGTTCGGTCGCTTCCCTCACTGCTGCCGATTTTATAGGAGTGGATAACGGCGCGGGAAAAAGAAGCGGTATTCAGGCTTTTGTAGATAATGATGTGGTTTCCATTATGGCAGTACCGGGAATCACAGATCCCAATGTACAGTTAAGTTTAGTGGCGCATTGTGAAAATCTGGCAAGCAGGTTTGCGGTATTGGATATTCCAAGAGATGCAAAGAAAATGGATGATATTATGGCGCACAGAGATCTGTTTGATTCAAATTATGCAGCGTTGTACCACCCATGGTTACAGGTTTTTGATCCCCTGGACAAACGAAATATTGTAATACCGCCATCGGGTTCGGTGATCGGAATATATGCGAGAAGCGATAATGAGAGAGGTGTACATAAAGCGCCGGCAAATGAAGTGGTAAGAGCCTGTGTCGGGTTAGAGTGTAATTTTAATAAAGGCGAGCAGGATATTTTAAATCCGAAGGGTGTCAACCTGATACGGGCATTTCCGGGAATGGGAATCCGTGTTTGGGGCGCAAGAACAGCCAGCAGTGACGGTTCGTGGAAATATATCAATGTCCGCAGATTATTTATTTTTATTGAGGAATCCATAAAGGCAAATACAAACTGGGCAGTCTTTGAGCCAAATGATGAAACCCTGTGGGTAAGAATAAAGCGGACAATAGAAGTATTTTTAACCGGTATGTGGAGAAACGGCTCGTTGGCAGGCACATCCACGGATGAGGCATTTTTTGTCAATGTTGACCGCACTACTATGTCCCAGGATGATATTGATAATGGACGATTGATTTGTGTCATTGGGGTGGCTCCGGTAAAACCGGCAGAATTTGTAATCTTCCGGATTACGCAGAAAACGGGAGATGCCCAATAAAAGATATGGGGAGTGATCTACTGATGAGAGAAAGGATGGGTGAAAAATATGGCAAACGGATATCCACATGGGAAATTTCGGTTCCGACTGGAAATAGATGGATTGGAGGCTGGAGGATTCAGTGAAGTGTCAGGATTTGATGCATCTATTGATGTCATTGAATACAGGGAGGGCGATAAGGTACAGACGCCACTGAAACTTCCGGGATTAAAGAAATATGGCAATATCACACTAAAGCAGGGCGTTATGGACAGTGATGTTATGTATAAGTGGATGGAAGCAGGTTTTGAAGGAGATGTCGAGCGCAAGACGATTACGATCACACTTTTAGATATTACAGGGCAGGATGCTGCGTCATGGCAGGTTATCAATGCATGGCCTACAAAATACACAGCGCCGGATTTTAATGCAACGGCTTCGGAAGTGGCGGTGGAGACAATGGAAATTGCGCATGAAGGAATGACGAGGACAAAATAAAGGGGAGGAATGAGAGAGGATGGCTTTTCAGACAGAATATGAATTTACACTGCCCAGAGGGTATTTAGACCATGCGGGAACCCTGCACAGGGAGGGTACGATACGGCTGGCAACTGCCGCAGATGAAATTCTGCCGTTAAAGGATCCGAGGGTACAGCAAAATCCCGGCTATCTTACCATTATATTGTTAGCCAGGGTGATTACAAGACTTGGCTCCCTGCCGGCAGTGGATACCAGAGTAATTGAAAATCTGTATACTGCGGATCTTTTTTACTTGCAGGATTTTTATGAGAAGATTAATAACATGGAGGCACCGTGCTATCAGTCCGTCTGTCCGCATTGTGGACAGGAAATCGAGGTGCCTGTAAATTTTATGAATGCCGGAACCTGACCTTATATCCGGCAGAGAGGATCTATGAGGAGGCAGCATTTATTGCCTATTACGCACACTGGAGCCATGAGGAGATCATGTCACTTCCCCACGGGGAACGAAACCGGTGGTGCAGTGAGTTTTCCAAGATAAACCGGAGTCTGAACGAGGAACCGGACAATATGTTTGATCTTGGTACCGGAGGATAGATACGGAACTGGAAAAAACAGTATCTATCCGGAACTGGAATAGGAGAACAAAATGGATGTACATAGTCAGCTGGTATCAAATTACAGATTTAAGGTATTGATCGACAATCATGTTATATCTTTTGCGAAGGTTTCCGGGCTTCATATGGAGCTTGAGACGGAAATGCTTTCGGAGGGCGGACATAATGGTTCCGGGTATATCATGGCAGTTCCCACGAAGGGAGCAAAAACATTGAGGCTGCAAGGTGGTGTTTTAAACTGCGCAAATTCCCTTATGAATAAAATGAGTCCCGGCATTTATTTAAGACAGGGGATTGTTGTGATGATGTTGGACATGTATGGCAATACGGAAATAAAATATGTGGCGGAACAGGCGCTTGTGACGAAGTGGGAGGTATCGGAGATAGATGCGCAAAACGGGCAGGTCTTAATCCATACTTTCGAGATTGCATATACGCAGATGAAAATTATGAGATAAGGTGGAATCGGGTGTGGAATATTCTGGAATCGGGAGGAATCAGAACTTTACGGATAAGATTATGCAAAAACATCGGGGTGTGGCAAAACGAGGCTATGGCATTTCCCTGATCTACCGCAAAAACAGGCAGCCTACAGGGAATATGACAGCATATAACCAGCTATATCAAAAATTGACAAAGGTTTTCAATAGCCGGATTTTACAGTACGAGCAAAAGTATTATCACAATCTGACGAGTCGGGATAACCGGAGATTTATTCAGATCATAGAGCAGATTCATAACCAGCCGGGAGAAAAAAAGCAGTTGGTTCATCTGCTTCATAAGCTCGGCGTTGTGACGGGGGATCAGAAAGAATGGCAGGAAACAAAGCAGACTGTGAGAAAATATGAGGAGGAACTTGCGATACTGAAAAGAAAGGTAAGGCAGCAGGAGGAAATGGTTTTGCAGATGAAAAGGAAAGAAGCGTTGCCGATTTCCGTTAAGCATCTTACTGACATGGTAATGGAGAATATAAAGCGGGAAATCAGGATAGAGCGCATGCGGTATGGATACGATTGATAAGGCGGGATAAAAATCTATGGGGAATACAGTAACAAAGGCAAAGTTGGATGTGGAGGGAAAAGAGAATCCCATACAGGTGGAATTTAATCCAACGGAATACAGTTTATCAAATGGAATACAGTACTCGGAAAAAAACATTCCGGGATTGGACGGCCCGATTGGGCAGTATATTTCCGGCAACAGTACGACGCTGAATGTGACATTGCATTTTAACACCTATGTTCCGCCAACTTTGGAAAAGCCAACGGAGGGTGGACAGGATGTTACAAAATATACGAAGGAAATTGTGATGCTGACGCAGATTGACGGAACCCTTCACAGAGTACCGAAAGTAACCTTTTCATGGGGAAGCATTAAATTTACCGGCATTATAACAGAAGTGAAGGAAAATTACACGATGTTCTTAGCAAGCGGCATGCCGGTTCGCGCTAAGTTAGATGTAACGTTTAAGTCCGTCTATGATGTGGAAAACGGAAAGAGAACCTCTCCGTTTGAATCGCCTGACCGTACAAAGGCAAGGGTTTACATGCAGGGAGAGGCGCTTTGGAGCATTGCAGCGCAGGAATATGGAAACCCAAAGTACTGGCGGGTCATTGCAGAGGAAAATAAGATTTTAAATCCGCTGGATATCCGGGAAGGGCAGGTGCTTAAGCTGCCGCCGCTGTAGGCAGGAAGGAGAAGTGGCATGAAAGACAGGGATTGCATGACAGCAAATTATGATTATGAAGAACTTGCAAAGGCATATCAGAATTTTTTGGCGCCTGCTGTGGCTGTTTATGTGGATAACCGGAAGCAGAATGTGATTACGGATAAGGGCATTGCCATTGACAGCATATCTGTTACCCTGTCAGCGGCAGATACCGCAAGCCTGAGTTTTCAGGTTATCAATGCATTTGATTTGGAGACAAAGAAGTTCCGTGAGAATATAAGGTCTGTCTTTTCGGTAGGAACCATTATAGAAGTGGCAATGGGGTATGGATCCGATCTTACGTCTGTTTTTAAGGGATATGTGGAGGAATACAAAACCAGTTACCAGGCAGTTCCGGTTGTTTTGGTTACGGCTCTGGATGTCCGGAAGCTGCTTAAGCAGAACAAAAGAAAAAAATACAGCTATAAGGACAAAACATATTCAGATATTTTTGAGGAAATTATGAAGTCCTATAAAGATTTGTATGGCACATTGCATGTTGATTCGACAAACGATCCGTTAGAACTGATCCAGGATGATTCGGATTATAATTTTATCAAGGATGAGTTATGCAGGAAGGCAAAAAGAGATTTCTTTGTCGTAGGGGAACATATCTATTTTAAGAAACCGGAGGCGAAAGCAGCATCTTTTTTGGAGTTGGAGTGGGGAAAAAGCCTGATATCCTTTCAAAGCGGCAGTTCTTATTGCAATAAGCAGTTTAAGGCTTACAGCATGCAGGAGGATCATACGAGGAATGAGGCATCCAAAGAGGTGAAAACAGAAGATGGCACACCTTCTTTAAAAAGCAGTATACAGATAGAGGAAATGGAACTTGGGGAGAACCTTAGCAATATGGAATTGGAAAATTATATCGAACAGAAGGCGTCCGAGGAAAAAAGGAGGACAAAAACTGCGGGGGGAACCCTGATTGGACTGCCGGAGATTGTTCCGGGAAGGTATATTAAGATCAGTGGAGTGGACAGTTCGGATGCAGGGGATTATTACATTACCGAAGTACGCCATAATTTTGGAAGTGACGGGTTTACGACAAGTTTTACGGTAGGAACACAAAAGGATAATCTGGTTGCGGGAGAACATGACCGACAAAGGATGCAGGATAGCCGGTACCGGGGAGTATTGCGGGCAATCGTCAGGGAAAACTGGGATGTGGAGCAGCCGGGAAAGGTTTTGGTAGAGTTTCTAACCGGAGAAACCGGGAAAAACAGCACAAAATGGCTGCCGGTTCTGCATCCCTATTGTGGAGATGGATATGGTTTTTATTTTCATCCGGAGATTGGTTCCGAGGTCGTGGTTGGAAGCATGGCGGGAGACGTAAACAGCCTGGTTGTGATGGGGTCTTTGTGGAATAAGGTGAACCGGATTCCGGAGGAGACTGCGGAAGAGAAGAATGCCATAAAAAGAATCCGTACGAAGGCACAGCATGAGATTGCGTTTTGGGATGATGAGGAGAACGGGCAGATACAGATTTCCACAAAGTGCCATCTGCATTTTGTTTTAAATGATAAGGAAAAGACAATATCTGTTTTTGATGAGGAGGAGAAAAATGGGCTGCTGATTGATTCCAAGAACGGAATTGTCAAGTTGGAGGCAGATAAAAAAATTATATTATCTGCGGGTCAGAGTGAGATGCTTGTAATGGAAGCGCAGGGAAAAAAGATAGCATTACAGGCAGATAAGATCACGGAGGAAGGAAAGCAGAGTATTCAGATAGAAGGGAACAGCCTGGCAATAAAGGGAACGCAGACAGAGATAAAGGCGAATGGGTCTATGAAGTTAACCAGCAGTGGAATTGCTGAAGTGAAAGGTTCCCTTGTGAAAATAAACTGAGGGGGATAGCTTGTGGAAAATTCGGAAACGCATGAAGAAGAAAGGGAGCGGCTGATAGCGGAAATTGGAAAAAGGGCGGCAGTTTATACAAAAGATTGGAGATTTCATTTGGAAAATCCGGATATGGGAACAGCGCTGGCATTGCTGTATGCAGATATGATGAAGGAAACACTCGCTTCCTACAAGAGCCTGCTTAAGCGGTACCAGATGTATTTTTATGGGTATTTGGGGAAGGACTGCCTGCCGGAGGAACAGGCAAGGGGATATGTTTCATTTGACACTGTCAATGAGGAGGTGCCGGGCGCATGGGTGCCTGCCGGTACAAGGCTTTCCGGGGAAAAACAGGGTGAGAATATCCGCTTTGAAACAGAGGATGAGGTATATGTATCCCCGGCACAGTTAAAAAATATATATTATGTGAATGGGCATACGGACTATATCAGCAAACCGCTCACATTCCCGATATTGGAAAAGGAGCTTGATAACCGGCAGTCGCACATTGTCCATATAGGGCATCCATTTTTGTTTGCTGTCTTCCAACAAGGAGAGATTATAATAGATTTTCATCCCGCTTCCAAAGAGGAAACCGGCAGGCTGAAAGAGCTTTTGGTAAACCGGGTCACATGGTCTTATTACAGTGAGGAAGGATATGTGGAAATTCCTTCTGTCCGCTATATGCAGGGTCAGGTATTTTTGAAGAAGGAGCAAATGCTGCCGCCTTTTGCAAAGAAGGAGTTACAGGGAAAAAACAGCTATTGGATCCGCATGGATATCCCCAAAATGGAACCGGAGGAACAGATTATTTTCCATGAGATTTCCGTGGCGGCGAAAGGGAGCTATTTGGAGCCGGAAGTCATTTATGATGGAAATGCGCAGTTGGACAACGAAGGTTTTTTCCCGTTTGGGGAGGAACCGTATCCTTTTGCAGAGTTGTATCTTGCCAACGAGGAGGTGTTTTCAAAAAAGGGGTCTCTCATCACCATACAGTTTGATTTGGAATATGTAAGACATCAAAATGGTCTGAATTTACCGGAAATGCCGGTAAAATGGCGAAATATTATGCACCGGTCGGAATTGAAAAAACCGGAGCCCCGTGATATCTATATTGAATCCGTAATCTGGGAATATTATAACGGCAGTGGATGGGAACGGATTAATGAGACAAAATGTTATCAGAATATGTTTTGCCCGGAGCAAAGCGGTGGAGTGGCGGAATTTCGGTGTCCGGAGGATATCTGTCCGATTTTGCTGGCAGGAAAGGAGAGGTATTGTATCAGGATTCGGATTTTAAAAGTAGTCAATCTGTATGAAATGGAAGGAATCTATGTGGTTCCCCGCATCAGAAACCTGTTTTTGCATTACCGGTATGACAAGGTGAATATTTATCCAATGCATGCATATGCCATCAACCAGCTTGATGTGAGGCAATTGAGCTGCGCGAGCGGCTGTATCCCATTTTATAACCGGTTTCCGGATAGGGAAATGCTGTATCTGTCTTTTTCAAAACCATTGGGGGAAGCAGGGATCCGTCTGCTGTTTTTGCTGGAAAAGGGAATACCGGGTACCGGATGCCAATACCGGTATGAATATTATGGGAAAGAAGGATTTCAGGCTTTGAAAGCAGAAGACCAGACAGTTCACCTGTCCAGATCAGGAATCCTGATTTTGTGCGCCAAACATCTTTTTCAGGAAAAAGAGTTTTTTGGCACAACCGGGTACTGGCTGCGGATTGTATGGGAACCGGATCCGGGAGGGAAAATTCATTTGCCACCAATTAGGGAAGTGCATATCAATTCCACGGCAGTAAAGGCATTGGAGGAAAGCGGGGAGCTTGGAAATCTGCCGGCTTTCGCGCTCCATACCCTGGAGAGGAATATCGGATATATTAATAGAGTCACAAACTATGAGGCGGTTACCGGAGGATGTGACAAAGAACCGGTCTGGCAGGCGGAAAAAAGGATTGCTGCCGGTTTCCGGCATAAAAAAAGAGCTGTTACGGCAAAGGATTTTGAGGACATTGTATATAGTGAGATCAGAAGCATATTACAGGTGCGGTGTTTTACCGGCAGGGATGAAATGGGCAAAAAGGCTCCGGGGCATATCACACTTGTTGTATTACTGGAAAAGGAGGCGCAGATATATTTTGATATCGTGAAAGAGGATATCTGCAAGTGCCTGATGCCGCATATGGACTGCCGGTTATATAGGGAGGGGCGTATCCATATTGTGGAGCCGCAGTGGTATTCCGTAGAGGTGTATATGACAGTTGCAGTGAGTGAACGGACAAAGCAGTATATGGTGAAGGAAAAAATCTGCCGGAGGCTTGAGGCATTTATCCATCCGGTGACAGGAAATTTTGACGGAACCGGGTGGAAGATTGGAACGGTGCCGTCTGCCTTGCAGATACAAAATGCATGTAACCAGATGGAGGAAATCTTTTACATCGAGCATATCAGCTTGAGGGAAGAATATCCGCCGGGCATTTATGCGCTGGGTACCGGAGGGGAACATGAGATAGAGATTATTACGGAGTGAGGAAAAAACATGCTTGCATTTGAAGAACGGGAAGACTTGGATTTTGAAGAGCGATTGGAACAGGCAAAAGAAAAAATTGACCGGATATATCCGGCATGGACGAATTATAATCCCGCAGACAGCGGGATGGCGCTGCTTGAATTATTTGCATATATGACAGAAATGCAGCAATTTCATGTGCGGCAGATTGGGGAAGCGCATAGAAGGGCATTTTTACATCTTCTCGGTATGAACCCCCATGCTTTGCAGCCGGCAGAAGTTTATGCCAGGGTGGAGAATAAGCATACTCCGTTTATGCTGCTAAAGGGAACAAAGGCTTTGGCGGGGGAACTTTCGTTTGAAGCAGAGGAAAGCATATATATGGAACCGGGAGATTGCCTGTTAAATATGCCGGATGCGCCGTTTTATCCGTTTGGGGAAGATCCGGGTCTGGTGGAAACCTATGATATTGGGCTGAAAGATGCGTTAGAATGTGGGGAAATCCATACCCTGTATATCGGGCTGTGTGACAGCTGTCCGGTTGCCCGTACGCCAATTGAAAAAGAAAGTTTTCTTCCGTTTGTGAAGCTTCAGATACAGTATTATGACGGAATGGCATACCAAAATTGTGAAATCAGGGAAGATACGACTTTTGGCATGTTGCAGACCGGCATCTTGAAGTTTCAGGTAAAGGGATGTATGGGAAAGCGGGGAGAGGAATACAGGCTTCGGCTGGTGGCACAGGGGGAATATGATACAGCGCCGCAGATTAACCGTTTACAGTTTAATATCGTGCCTTTCGTCCAGAAAGATACGGTTATGGAGTGGAAGGAATATTCTGTGCCAGGGGTGGAAGCAGACTTTTTTGAGGTTATTGCAGATACATGGCTTTTGGTAAATGGCGAGGTAAGGATTTATCAGAAAACAGAGAAGGGATATGTAGAACTTTACCAGTATTCTTCTTTTTTGTCTGCGGGCAGGCGGCATTTTGTGATTGCAAGGCAGGGGCTTTACGGAGAATCCGGTGATGTGGTGTTCCGGCTGGCGGCAAGAAAAAGCGGGATGGCGTTAGAGAAATTTGTCTTTCGCGGAACAGGAAAACCGGATCAGATCTTTTATCTGAACAGTAAAAATGTGTTGGGGACTTCCTTTTCCATATGGGTGGAGGAAGAGAAAGATTCCGGTTTTTTTGTACCCTGGACTCCGGTTTCGGCGCTGGAACAGGCGGCAGAGGGGGAGCGCTGTTATCTGTTGGAAGAACAAAACGGAATTTTAAGGTTTGGAAATGGCAGGCAGGGAAGAATGCCAAATGGAAGAATAGAGGTTACGGCATATGCGGTCTGCGAAGGGATACATGGAAATATCCAGAAAAATCAGTTATCGGAATTTCAATCTGAAAAAAGGGCGGAAGGATTAATCAATTTCACGGATGCTTTCGGTGGCAGGAATCCGGAAACCTTATCCGATTGTCTGAACAGATATAAAGAAGAAACAAAGGAAAAGAAAAGAGCGGTAACGCTGGAAGATTATGAAAAACTGGTCAGGCAGACACCGGGCTTGCGGATCAAAAAGACAAGGGTATTTCCCTCGCTGGAAGAGGAAAACAGCTTAGAGATCGTTGTGGAACCTTATACAAACGGAAAGCGGCGGATGCAAAAAGATGGATACGACAGAAATATTATGAGATACATCGAACCAAGAAAAATGCTTGGAACAGGGATTGTCATAAAAAAACCGGAATATATCCGTGTCAGGGTAAATCTGGAAGTATTGTTAAAAAATCATTTTTGGGAGGCAGATGACAGAATCAGGGAGAGTATAAAACAGTATTTTGACGAATATATGGATTTTGGTAAAACAATCAGTTTTAGCCGGCTGTACGGATACATAGAGTCCCTGCCGGAAACGGAACAGGTTACAATGTTGGAAATATACGCAGATGGCAAGGGTGTGTCAAAGGAGCGGAACAAGGATATTCAGATTCCGTTTCATGGGATCGCTTATCTGGATGAAATTGAGCTTTGGTGCGTGGCTGTAGATGCATAATGAAAAGAGGCATTTTATATGAAGGGTAATCAGTATTTTTTATTAAATGAAGAAGAGGATTTTATCCGGCAGGGAAACTGGTTTTGCTCCGGGCTGTTAGACAGCGGGGAAAAGCAGACAGAATGGAACCGGCTGAAAGTGATATCAGGGCAAAAACCGAGACTCTGGATTTTTGTATCGGAACAGAAAACTTATATGGAGGCAGGGCAGAAAAAGGACTTAGAACAGTTGATTCAAAATCCGCTGATCGAAATGGAGCAAAAGATAAAATTATTTCTTTCCTTTCCATCCTTTTGTATCAGTGATCAAACGGATGTGCTTTTAAAGGACATAAGAGGGCGTTATCTGTGGCTGGCAGGAGAGGCAGATGATTATGAAATAACAGGCGAAATACAGATTTTCTTTCAGTCAGCTGCATGGATTTCCTTTCTGCCGGAGGTGTATCAGGCAAGGGAGAAGCAGAAGAAATTTTTATCGGAATACCTGGGCATTTTTCAATGGATTTATTATGACATGACAGAGAAAATTGACTCCATGCCACACAGACTTTACCCGGTTCATGCCGACATGGATTTTTTGAGACGGATTGCCGAATGGTTTGCAATCGAAAATATAGAAATCTGGAACCGGAAGCAGCTCATTTACTTAATTGAAAATAGCAGAAGACTTTCTGAAATCAGGGGAACGAAAGAATACATGCAGGAGATGGTCTGGCTGTTTACCGGTCATCGGCCATACATCGTTGAATATTATCAGACCAAACCGTATCGGACAAACATGGAAAAGATTCGGACATTGGAACGGTTATATGGGGAACATGCCTATATGGTTACCATTTTACTTCCACCGGAGACGGTAAGGAACAGACAGCAGATAGCGGTGTTACAGCGAATGATCCGGTTTGCGTCACCGGCATATATTGAGTGCAGATTAGTGGTTTTGGAATCCTGTATCTATCTGGATGGATATGCCTATATTGGGTTAAACAGTTACCTCGGCGGGTATCAAAATATGCAGTTGAATCACAGCAGGCTGACTCCATATCGGTCTATCGTTGGAAATAAACAATAAAGGGGATTTTGAAATGAAGAATTTAAAGTATTTCCCATTTGAGCGCAATCGGTATTTTTATGGAAAATTTTTAAGTGTAGATGATTTCCAGGCAGAACAAAGATATATGAATGACAAGCGCAGAATATTAAACCGTTTCCTATATGGCGTGGGCGTTGTCTGCGGTATGCAGGTGGTGGAGGTAGATGACTATACCTTTTCATTGGAAGCGGGGATGGCACTGGATTTTTCGGGCAGGGAAATCGTAGTTGCCACTCCATTTGTAAAACGGCTGTCTGCAATTGATGGTTTTTCAAAATACAGTGCAGCGGGAGAGGACAGACAGGATTTATATCTTTGCATTGCCTATGATGAATACATGGATGAGCCGGTACACAATATCACCAGGACAAATGAGGAGCAGGAAGAGGAATTTAACAAGTATGTGGAAGGATATCATTTGTTTGTCACCAGTGAGACGCCTGATGCAGAGGGGGAACAGATTACCATTGCGTATGAGGAGACCAGAACCATTTATTCCGGCAATGGAATCCGCATCCGGCAGAAAACTCCGAAATATGTACAGCGTGATACGGAGGCAGAGATTGAAGTATTCATAGACAAGACAGAGCCGGTCAAACAGGTTGCATGTTCCTATCGCCTGAAGCTGACGGGTCTGGAGCAGGAGGGAAGCGATAGCCTTACCATCTCATTTGATGAAAATGAGTTTGTGCCATCTAATAGATATGTGATAAAAAAATGCATCCGGGCGAAAACGGTGGCAAACATAAACGGGGCTGTGGAAATGATCCCTGACAGCTTTACGCTTTCCATTGGTGGAATTTCCAGAAATGAGAGGGCATATGGGAATTTTAAGGTAAGGATTACAGATACGGATCTTTCGGAAACCGTTTTGAAAAATTATTACGACTGCGCAATGGAGGATATTTTACAGGACCCTTATGGGCATGCAATCTATCTGGCAAGGATTCATGTCATAAAAGCGGGTGATACTTATGTGATTGAGAAAATTGAAAATTTACCGTTCCGGCAGTGTGTATGGAATAATACACTAAGCGCCGTTTTAGAAACCATCCGTCTGCGGACGCCTTCTGTCTTGGAAAACCAAAGCAGGGAAAGGGCGGTGGTTTATCAGGAGAAGCCTGTGGCGGTACACGGTCAGGAAATGCAGATAAAGACAGGAAGCGCCGTTATTGATTTGGGAATCGGCGGCACAGTGGGGCAAAGGTTTTACTCTGAGGAAATTGTCCACGGGTTAGGTCTTGGAGAAGTTGTCATCTCTTTGGGGCTGGCAAAAGGGGTTTTGGAGAGTAATCAGGTGATATATGGGAGCCAGGAGGTTTTTGACGATAAGATTTGTCCGAATATTAGGATGGCAGCAAAAGTGAATATGGGAAAAGGAAGCTTTGTGATTGGCATAAAGTGTTTGGAACCGGTGGAAGCAAAACGCCTGCGGGTGTACTGGATGGCGGTAAAGGATCTGTCAGCCCGGAAAGCCGGAGAAAAAGACAGACCGTTTGTCATCCGTCCGGATATACTCAATATGAAAGTACGGGAAAGCCACTATTTTGAAGCCGTTTTGGGTGATGAGGCGTTAAGGCATGTGAAATGGAGTGTGAAGGAGGCAGAGGGAGGATACATTGATGCAAATGGCTGTTATACCGCGCCGGGCAAGCCGGGCATCTATGAAGTGACGGCGCAGAGTATGGAAGATGAACAGTTAAGGGCTGGCGCTTATGTCATTGTGCGGGAAGGAATGTCATAGAGAAAGGGATGGTAATATTTGAATCTATATGCGCTGAATGAGAATTTTGAGGTAATACATATAAAACAGACAGAACAGGAATACGAGATTTTGCAATGCAGGGCGGAAGATAAAAAAGAGGAGTATACGGTGCTGCATTTTATGAATGAGGAGTATGTTAAAAAACTTCTACAGCCGTTTTTTTCCTTAATGGATAACCATATGTATGAGGATTATAAAGGGTGTTTTACAAAAGAGAATGATTTATATCTCATTTTTTACAGGAGGAAAGGAATACCTTTAACAGAGCTATTGCAGGAAAAGGTATTATCAGCCGAACAAAAAATTGCAATTGGAAAACATGTCCTTGAAAAAATACTGCTGTGGAACCTGCCGGATTTTATGGTATGCCAGCTTCTCTGTATTGATCGGATTTTAATCGATGGGGAGGAGGTTTTGTTTCATTATGAATGGCAGCAGCAGGCTTTGTTAGAAGTGGATATGAAGCTTGTGAATGAAAAGGCGGCGGTATTTATAAAGCAGTTGTTTCAAAGGGAAATGGAATATTTTGCGGCACATGGCATAGAGGAACTTGCAGCCTGTTTCGAGGAAGGGAAAGCAGAAGATGTTTTTGCAATTTATGAAAGCTATTGCAGTTTTTTAGAGGGGATTTCTGTGGGGGAAAAGGAACATGTTTCAGGCATCGAACGTTTCCGGCAGGAGCTTTCAAAGGGTATCAAAAGGGGATTGGGAATATTGGTATTTGCAGCATATTTTGCCGCAGTATGGCTGCTGATACAGGAGATCGAGGCGAGACAGAAAGAAAAGCAGGAAGTGAAAGGCGTCATATTTGAAAGAATTGGAAATTTGAACATTCAATGACCCGGGAGGAGAAGATGACAGAAGAGGAGAAGAAATATTTACGGATTGGCAGTTATTACATCAGAAAAAAATTTATCCTGTATATGTTTATGGCATTCACGCTTCTGCCGTTGGTTTTTGTCAGCATAATCTATCCTTATTTTGAGGAGAATCTGTATCCAAAGTGGTTTGTAAAGACAATGTATGTGAATGCAGGGGAGAGGCTTAATTATACAGGCAGGGTAAGGCTTACGGCTGATGAAGAAGGGGAACAGGTATTGTTTTTGGGAAGCCTTCAGGAAGGGCGGATTGAAGGAGAGGGGATCCTCTATGATTATGAAGAAAATCTGCTGTACCAGGGCGGATTTGAAAAGGAGGCATACTCCGGAACCGGCATAGAATATTATAAGGGCGGCATTCCGAAGTACCAGGGAGGGTTTGCCCTAAACCAGTATGAGGGAGAGGGGATTTTGTATTATGCGGATGGTACGATATGGTATGAAGGCGCATTTGCAGCGGGAGCCTTTGAGGGGAGTGGAAGTCTTTACGATGAAGAAGGGAAACTGAAATACGAGGGAGAATTTTCAGGAGGAAAGCGGGAGGGAACCGGCAGGAGTTTTTATGACAGCGGAGGCAAGCAGTATGTGGGGGAATTTGCCAGGGATATCTATCAGGGAATGGGAATTTTATATGCGCAAAATGGAGATGTGGTTTACAAAGGGGAATTTGCAGACGGGCTGTATGATGGGCAGGGAAAACTCTATGAACATGGGGAGGTCAAGGCAGAGGGAGTGTTTTCAAAAGGAAAATTTACCGGTGGAAGCACTATCTTATACTATAAGACCGGAACCATAATGTATGTTGGAAGTGTCGTAGACGGAAAGATGGATGGTGACGGAAAGTTTTATGATGAAGATGGGAACCTGGTTTATGAGGGAACATTCCGTAATGATAAAAAGGAGGGAAAGGGAACTGCCTATAATAGGGAGGGAAACGTTATTTATACAGGAGAGTTTGTCAAAGATAAATACGAGGGCGAGGGAAAATTGTTTGAACCCCGCACAGGAAATATTATTTATGAGGGCAGTTTTTTTTCAGGTATGTATTATGGGAAAGGGAAGTTATATGATGAGCACACAAGGGCAAAAGTATATGAAGGCGAATTTCGGTATGGCATGTATGATGGATATGGAATTTTATATGCCGCAGATGGTTCCATGAAATATGAGGGAAACTTTTCCCTGGGGAAATATCATGGCTATGGAGTCCTTTATAACCCACTCACGGGGGAGATTGTCTCAGAGGGTGAGTTTCGGGAGGGAATTTGTGTGACTCCGGCAGAGGAGGAGACGGAAGATGAGTCGTAAATATGTTATTACACAGGCAGGAATGATATTGATGGAAATCATACGGGAGGCATTGAACCGGGAGTATGGGCTTGCCGCAGAGCGGATTGGAATGGGGCTGCCGGGAGAAGATGGCAGCCTTGCAGTCTGCATATATATGTATGACATACGAAAGAATTTTGATAGGAATGATCAGAACATGAGATCCGTTGCCCCGACAAAGCTGCGGTATCCGTCAAATTATTATGATTTATATTATATGATTGTGCCGCACTCTGACAGCGACCTGAAATTTCGCGCAGAGGAGGAGAACAGGCTTATGGACTTGCTGTTGCAGACATTAGGGGATTTCCCGTCTGTAGGGCAAAAAGCAGGTCTTGATTTTTTCCTGACCGATCTGGATTTGGATGAGAAGATGAAAATCTGGAATGGCTTAAATATTCCTTACCATACTGCGCTGTATGGCAAGGCGGGACCGGTGGAAATAGAGTCTGCAAACTATAAAGAGATAAAACGTGTGACAAATATTCAGATGGATTTTCTATCTGCAAAGTAACGGCATTTTCATAGACAGGATACAGAGATACTTTAATAGATGGGGTATCTTCCAAATAGGATGAGATGACAGAGGAGGAATCATATATGGCAAGTTTTGTATGCATGGGAGCAGTGTGTAAATGCAGTTTTGGGGCAGCGCCTTCCACATTGATTGTCACGCCGGAAAATAAAACAATCGCATCTGTGAAACCGGTTGCTACGATTATGGACAACGTTCCGCTTAAGAACATTATGCCGTTTGGCATGTGCAGCAGTTTGGCAAATCCTATGGTAGCTTCCGCAACGGCAGCCGCCTGGGGGGTTTTGACACCGATGCCCTGCATACCGGTGACCGTTTCTCCCTGGATGCCGGGAGCAATGACTGTCATGGTTGGAAACAGACCGGTATTGACAGATAAGGATAAATTGATGTGTGCATATGGCGGTGTCATCGAGATTGCAAATTCCGGTGTCATGAAACTTACAACTTCATAGGAGAGTGGCGATATGAAAAGAAAATTTGGATTGCGCATGAAATTTACGCTTCTGTTTATGGGGTTGATGCTGTTAATCGGAATGGCGGTTTTATCCTTTTTAAAACGCAGCTATGAACAGTTATCGCGAAAGCAGCATTTGGATTATGCAGTGACGGTTGCGCAGATTGTGGAAGGGGAACTGAATCAGCAAAAGCTTATGGGATATCTGAAAACCGGACAGGAAGACCAGGATTATTATGCTTTGTTAGGGCAGATGAAGGCGATACAGAAAAGAGCGCAGGTCTATTATCTGTATGTGGTATTTATTGAAACAGAGGAAAGAGGCTGCTATTTTTTTGATCTGAAGCTCGTAGATGGGGAATCTGTTTTGGCACATCCTTTGGGGGAACGGAATTCCCTGAAGCGAAATTATCCGGGGCTGACAGAAATTCTGAATTCGAAAAATGCCAGTTCCGGTTTCGATCAGATGATGGAGGAAGGGGAACAACTGGATTCCGTGTATGTGCCATTGATGGATGGGAAAGGGGAAATCATAGCATTTGTGGGAGTCGATTACAGTGAGTCTGATTTGTCGGCAGAAATCAAGCAGATTATGAAAGAAACATTGGGATCCCTTGCAGCAGTTATGGTAATCAGTTTTTGCATCCTGCTTTGTGTGGTACAGTTTTCCATTCTCCGCCCGGTCTATCAGTTAGGGAAACAGGCAGAGATGGTGTCAGAAGGTCATTTTGGTATCGAGATAAAGGTGCGGGGACATGATGAGTTAAGTGAAATTACCAGGGTATTTAACCGAATGTCTAAAAGTATTGCAGATAATCTGAAAGAGGTACAAAAGTTAAATGATATCTATTATAAATATGTACCTGCCAAAATCCTTTCCCTGCTTGGGAAAAGCAGCATTGCAGATATTGAGTTGGGAAATGAGGAGACATCCATGCTGACAGTATTTTCGTTCCAGATGGCGGATTTTGACAGGCTGATCCGAAAAAAGAGCATGCAGGAGATGATCGACTCCATTAACCGGGTGCTGCATGCATGTGTGCCGGTGATTACAGACAGGGAGGGCATGGTAGAGAGTTTTCAAAATGCAGGTGTTACCGCTTTGTTTGACAATACCTGTAAAACGGCATTGGACAGTGCGGTGTTAGTCTGTCAGAAACTGAATCATATGGTTTTGCAAAAGCAGATAGATGAAAACCAGGCTGGGATAGGCATTGCTTATGGGCCGGTTACCCTGGGAATTATCGGACAGAAGAAACGGATGGCAGCGATTACTGTTTCGCAGTACAGGGATATGGCATGCTATTTGCAGACGATAGCGTACCAATATCAGGCGCATATTCTCATTACCCGGACGGCTGCCGATACCATACCGGATTTTTTTGAGGCATACCATACCCGTACACTTGGTTTTTTGTACAATGCCTATACCGGATATGCAGACCGCATTTATGATGTTTATGATGGGGATGACAGGGAAGAAATGGATATGAAAAATGCGACAAAGGAAGTGTTTGAACAGGGTGTGGAACAGTTCTGCATCCGGAATTTCAAAGAGGCAAGACGGAAATTTATAGCGGTACTCAAACAGTTTCGCAGGGATAAAGCAGCAAAAAAGTACTTGTATTTGTGCGATAAATATAGTATGGAGCAGCATGGGAAGGATGAGGATGTGTATTTTATTAAAATGGAGTGATGACATGAAAGACCGAATCATACAGGGAGGCTATTTTTGTATTGAGGCAAGGGATGCCTTTACAAATCTGCCGGTTTCCTCAGAGGAAGTAAAGATTTTTGTAAACGGACGGACACCGGTCTTAAAAAAAGAAGGCAGGTATCATATATTCCGCTTAACGGATAGTGGACTTTTAAAAGTGCAGGTTGAATCTTTGGCATATGAGAAAAAAAGCTGTGTCGTTTCCACATTTGCCGGGGAGATACAGATGCTGCCGGATGGAATGATGTATCCTTTCTGCGGAACATTTCTGTTTTTGATTTTTCTGTATCCGGGAGAGAATTACACCTTGCCGGCAGGATATCACCGGGCAATCGTATCCGGTCAGCCGGGCGAGGCGGTCAGGGTTATAAAAAATCAGGGAAAATGGTACTATCTGACACAGGAGTATCATGGCGGTGATTGGATTGATATATTTATGCCGGAGGAACATGAAGCGAGAGGCAGGTATTTCCGGATTCAGGAAAGAGAGGGAATGCCATATGAGGATTTTGCCATAGTAGGAGAAAAAGAGAGTTGTGGTTACCGGATGAAAGAGGCTTTAAAGGGGAATTATCCAAAGGGCAGCAGGATTTATGAGCTGTACTTAAAAATGGCAGACGGGGAGGGAATGGCAGAGGTGATTTTAGCAGGCGGAAATTTATGAAATCCAATTTTGACAATACAAAAGGGCTGGAATATAATAAGGCTGTATGTGATATACGAAAACAGGGGTGGTGAAGGATGAGACCAGATGGATATTATACTTCCGGCGAGTTTGCAAAAATGGCGCATATTTCTGTGAGGACGGTTCGGTTTTATGATAAACAGAATATTTTAAAACCCTCCTATGTGAATGAAACCGGAGCAAGGTTCTATTCGGAGGAGGATTTTGTGAGGTTACAGCAGATTTTGCTCTTGAAGTATCTTGGTTTTTCCTTAGAGGATATACGGGATATGACGGTGGAGGATCCGGATCATCAAATGCTTAAAAATTCATTGAATCTGCAATTAAAGCTGGTGAAGGACAGGGTAGAACAGATGCAGATGGTTGCCGCAGCAATTGAGGATGTTATGAAAGTGATTGAAAAAAGCCGGAATATTGACTGGAGGCAGATGCTTAATTTAATCCATTTAACGAATATGGAAACCTCTTTAAAAAGCCAGTATCAGAATGCAAATAACATTGCGGCAAGGATAAATCTGCACAAATTGTTTTCTGCCAATACCCAGGGCTGGTTTCCGTGGGTGTATGAACATTGCGGCATTGCTGAAGGGATGGAGATTTTAGAGCTTGGCTGCGGAAATGGCGCAATCTGGCAGGAGAATTATAAAAGGATACCAAAAGATACGCATATTGTGTTAAATGATATTTCGGAGGGCATGCTTTGGGATACCAGGCGTGAGTTAGAACAGATGGGATGCGTGCAAAATGGGCAGTGCGATATGCCGAAGTTTGATATCCGGGCTTTTGACTGTCATGAGATTCCATTTGAAAATGACAGCTTTGACTGCATTATTGCGAATCATGTTCTTTTTTATTGTGAGGATTTACAAAAAGCGCTTAGCGAAGTGAAAAGAGTGTTGAAACAGGAGGGGGTTTTTATTTGCAGCAGTTACGGCGCTGCGCACATGCAGGAAATCACAGAGTTAGTCAAAGGATTTCATAGCATGATTACTTTATCAGCCGATAAATTATATGAGCATTTTGGCATGGAGAACGGTGAAGAAATTTTAAAATCCTATTTTTCGCAGATCGAAAAAAATATGTATGAGGATTCACTGCTTGTGGATCAGGCGGAACCTCTGATTGAATATATACTGTCCTGCCACGGAAACCAGAACCAGTATATCCTGAGCCGTTATAAGGAATTTCGGAGCTATGTAGAGAAAAAAACAGAAAAAAATTTCCAAATTACAAAGGAAGCGGGGATATTTATTTGTAGAAAATGACAAAATACAGAAATATGAATAAAAATGCTTGAAGGTGACGTAACGTCACCTTTTATAATGGGTTTCATAAATAAAATAATTTTTTTAAAAGGAGACACTATATAATGAAGGGAATTATTTTAGCGGGTGGTTCCGGCACACGCCTGTATCCGCTCACGATGGTAACGTCCAAGCAGTTATTGCCGATTTATGACAAGCCAATGATCTATTATCCGATGTCAGTGTTGATGAATGCCGGAATCCGTGAAATACTTATTATTTCCACGCCTCAGGATACTCCACGGTTTCAGGAGCTTTTAGGGGATGGTCATCCGTTTGGCGTAGAACTCAGCTATGAGGTTCAGCCAAGCCCGGATGGATTGGCGCAGGCATTTATTATCGGAGAGAAGTTTATAGGAAATGATACCGTAGCGATGGTGCTCGGTGACAATATTTTTGCCGGACATGGTTTGAAAAAACGGTTAAAGGCGGCGGTTCAAAATGCGGAAAGCGGAAAAGGGGCAACTGTATTTGGTTATTATGTGGATGATCCGGAACGATTTGGCATTGTGGAATTTAACTCAGAGGGAAAGGCGGTTTCCATTGAAGAAAAACCTCAAAAGCCAAAGAGTAATTATTGTGTGACAGGACTGTATTTTTATGATAATGAAGTTGTGAAATTTGCCAAAGATTTAAAACCGAGCGCAAGGGGAGAATTGGAAATTACGGATCTGAACCGCATTTATCTGGAAAAAGGAAATCTGAATGTGGAATTACTCGGTCAGGGATTTACATGGCTGGATACCGGAACACATGAGAGTCTTGTGGAGGCAACCAATTTTGTAAAGACGATGGAGGATCACCAGCATCGTAAAATCGCCTGCTTAGAGGAGATTGCTTATCTGAATGGATGGATTACTAAAGATGAGGTGCTTAAGGTATATGAACTGTTAAAAAAGAACCAGTACGGACAATACCTGAAGGATGTATTGGATGGTAAGTATCTGGATGTATTACATTGAGTGGAAAAGGAGAAAAAATTATGACGATTATTGTAACCGGAGGAGCCGGATTTATTGGCAGCAACTTTATTTTTCATATGTTAGATCAGTATCCTGATTATCGCATTATTTGCCTGGATTGCCTGACCTATGCGGGGAATTTGTCAACCCTTGCGCCGGTTATGGACAACCCTCATTTCCGGTTTGTAAAGGAAAGCATTACAGACCGTGAAGCTGTTTACAGATTATTCGAGGAAGAGCATCCGGACATGGTAGTGAATTTTGCAGCAGAGAGCCATGTTGACCGTTCGATTGAGAATCCTGAGGTGTTTTTGGATACCAATATCAAGGGAACTGCCGTATTGATGGATGCATGCCGCAAATACGGTATTACGCGTTATCATCAGGTATCGACAGATGAGGTATATGGTGATTTACCGTTAGACCGTCCGGATCTGTTCTTTACGGAGGATACGCCGATCCATACAAGCAGCCCATACAGCTCATCCAAAGCAGGCGCGGATTTGCTGGTTTTAGCTTATTACCGGACATACGGACTGCCTGTGACAATCAGCCGCTGTTCCAATAATTACGGGCCATATCATTTCCCGGAAAAACTGATTCCGCTTATGATTGCCAATGCATTAAATGACAAACCGCTTCCGGTATACGGAAAAGGTGAAAATGTGCGTGACTGGCTGTATGTGGAAGATCACTGTAAGGCGATTGATTTAATTATCCATAAAGGACGTGTTGGTGAGGTTTATAATATTGGCGGACATAATGAGATGAAAAATATTGACATTGTAAAGATTATCTGCAAGGAGCTTGGAAAACCGGAGAGCCTCATTACCTATGTGACAGACCGGAAAGGACATGATATGCGTTATGCGATTGATCCGACAAAGATCCATAAGGAATTGGGCTGGCTGCCGGAGACCAAATTTGCAGATGGCATCAAAAAGACAATCCAGTGGTATCTTGACAACAGGAAGTGGTGGGAAACGATTATTTCAGGTGAATATCAGAACTATTATGAAGAAATGTATGGCAACCGTTAAATCACAGGATTGATGTGGAAGTTTGCAATTGTCTAATATTATATTTTTATGAAAGGTGATTATATGAAAGTATTAGTTACAGGAGTGGCGGGACAATTAGGACATGATGTTATGAATGAACTGGCAAAGCGGGGAATGGAAGGGATTGGCAGCGACCTTGCAGATACTTATGCCGGGATACAGGATGGCACACCGGTTACGGAGATGGCTTATATGCCGATGGATTTGACGGATGCGGAAGCGGTAGAGGCGAGAATTATTTTTGAGCATCCGGATGCAGTGATCCACTGTGCAGCATGGACTGCCGTAGATGCAGCGCAGGAGGAAGAAAATCAGGCAAAGGTTCGCAGCATCAATTTTGGTGGAACCAAAAACATTGCCAAAGTATGCGCATCGTTAGATATTCCAATGATGTATATCTCAACGGATTATGTGTTTGACGGGCAGGGTACCAAACCCTGGGAGCCGGACTGTCAGGATTATAAGCCGCTTAATGTATATGGCAGCACCAAGCTTGCCGGTGAGCGGGCAGTGACGGCAAATTTGGAAAAATTTTTTATTGTCCGCATTGCATGGGTATTTGGCGTAAACGGCAGAAACTTTATCAGGACTATGCTGGATTTGGGAAAGAAACATAGTCAGATTAAAGTGGTGAATGACCAGGTCGGAACACCGACCTACACTTATGACCTGGCAAGATTATTAGTGGACATGATTCAGACGGATCGGTATGGCTATTATCATGCAACCAATGAAGGCGGGTATATCAGTTGGTATGATTTTACCAAAGAGATTTTCCGCCAGGCAGTGGAAGCAGGGCATTTGGAGTATAGTGAGGAGCGTTTAACCGTTTTGCCGGTTACAACGGAGGAATATGGGGTGTCTAAGGCTGCCCGTCCGTTTAACAGCCGTCTGGATAAGAGTAAGCTGGTTCAAAATGGTTTTGAGCCGCTGCCGGCATGGCAGGATGCGCTTGCCAGATATTTAAATGAAATAGATTATTAGGAGATCATTATGGGACAGATAAAAGTAGAGAAAAATGCGGGCGGCATTGCAGGCTTATGTATGATAGAGCCTGCTGTGCATGGAGATGCAAGAGGTTATTTTATGGAAACGTATAACCAAAAGGATATGGAGGAAGCGGGGCTTACCATGCAGTTTGTGCAGGATAATCAGTCCTGCTCCGTGAAGGGGGTATTAAGAGGGCTCCATTTTCAGAAAGAGTTTCCACAGGGGAAACTGGTGCGTGTGGTAAAAGGTTCGGTCTTTGATGTGGCAGTGGATTTGAGAAGTGATTCTAACACCTATGGGAAGTGGTTCGGGGCAGAACTGACAGAAGAAAATAAAAAGCAGTTTTATATACCGGAAGGATTTGCCCACGGTTTTTTAGTGCTTTCCGATATCGCAGAGTTTTGTTACAAGTGTACGGATTTTTACCATCCCGGTGATGAGGGCGGTTTGGCATGGAATGATCCGGAGATTGGTATTTTGTGGCCGCAGCTTGAGGGAACGTATCTGGGAACTGCATCCGCCAAAGGATACCGGATGCAGGATGGAACGGCATTGAATTTAAGCGATAAAGACCAGCAGTGGGTTGGGCTTCGTGATACATTCAGATTTTAAGGAAGGCTTCGTTTATTGTTTTTTCACAATGGACAGATCTGCCCGCCGGTTGAGAAAAGCGATTTCATCCTCGGCTCTTGTGGTATACAGGGTATATTGGTTCTGTCTGTTAAATACAATCGATATTTTCTTGGTATAAAGCCCGGAGCCGGGGGTAAATTCATCAATCAACAGGCTTGCATTATGTGTTTTCAGAATTTCATATGTCTGCATCAGTCCAATGCCGCTTCCGGAATCATCCGCATGGGTTGTAATCTGTGTCTGCCCGAAAGCTGCCAATACTTCCTTTGTGAAGGGAATTCCACAGTCATATATGTGGAGGGAGTAGTATTTGGACAGCATACTGATGTTTAGCAGGATATATTTGCCATGATTGTACTTTGTTGCAATTATGGCATTTTCTAATAAATCCGCTAACAGGGTCTTGAATGCTTCCTCGGGAATGGCATCCCGGATGAGATCTGCCGTGCGGCAGTCTAAGGTAACATGCAGGGTAATCCCCTGTTTAGAAGCCTTTTGCTGCATATACTGTAACAGATTGTCCACGCTGGCTACCTTGGTGGAGGGAAGCTTTGCGCAGCGCTTATCCTGTGCGTCTAACAAGCCCTTACGGTCTTTGGACAGCCGGTTTAATTCTTCCAACAGTTCGGCTCCCCGAGCCTGCTCATCAGAGGACAGGCTGTTTTCACGAATAAAGGTCTGCACCGCATATTCCATAGCCGGAATCAGCTTATTATCCTTATGGATCATTTTTGCCATCTGCCGGTTATCCTGCTCCAATGCTTCAATATACCGCAGTTTTTCCAGCAGTTCTGTATTCAGCGATTCGATATTCTTTGCATTCAGGCGGTCGAGATAGGTTTTTGTCAGGTTGCTTGTCCAGTACAGATAGATTAAAACTGCGAGGATCACCAGAAAGACTATAGGAACAGCGTATATCGGGTGACTGTTTCCGGCGTTTAGTATAATGGAGGTCGTGAGGATAAAGATGCTGATAATCATCCCGGGGATGGCGTAAGCCTGCCTTTGCAGGAACGGCATGCCCTTCTTCGTGCGCTTAAAGCGGAAGGGGATCTGCATCATCAAAAGCTGCAGAAGTAAGCAGGATAGCTGGCACCATATGTGGGTATTATCTTCCGGGAAGGCGAGGAAGATTGCGCTTCCGACCATCGCAGAGGCGGTAAAGAGGATGTAGCTGATGGCAAAGGCGATGGCAGCTGTGGTAACGGATACCGACCACGGATTCCGGGTGTAGATAGCGAGAAACACGGACAGGGCAAGGACGAGTATCGGAAAGGCGAGATGGGCATTGTAGCTGTTGATGATGGCAAGGACGGCAGAGAGGGCAAGGCAAAACACAGGGAGTAAGAGGCGGCTCTTCTCCCCCGGGGCAATATATAGCAGCTTGAAGAAGCTATAGGTACAGCATATGGTGATTCCAAGTATTCTGATAAACGATAACATAAAGGCTCCTTTAACTAATTAAAAGTAAAATGAATCTGATGCGGCATACTAATGTCTTAAAAGTGCGATATCTTATATCCTTTTTTCATACAGAAAAAAGGAGGTGCAGGATATGCTGAAAAGATGGTGGAAGCTTTTTATGGGTGCGATTTCAGGAAGATAAATGATACCGGGCAGGGTGCCGCAGCGGCAGCCTGCCTGATTTTCTGTAAATCATCTGTATCATCTCCACATCACTTCCGCATTAGCTGTAATTTTTAATCTTATTGGCATAATAATATACAAATTCTGTCAGGGTCGGCACTCCTTTGTCGGGATTGATTCTGGCAGTGTAATGTTTCAGAAGTTCGTCAATATCATTTGACCGCCATGCGCTGTTGATGGCATTCTGCATGGCACGCTCCACGCTGGAATCGGTCTTGCCGTATTTTTTGCCGATTGTGGTGCATAGGTTATTCTGTTTTTCATCCATCACAAGTAAAATGGCAGTTGTCAGGTATTTGTAACCGACTGCCTTAGGGCTTATCCCGACAAGATCCAATTCAATGTCAATCAGGCGTTTGAGGCGTTTTTCCCGTTGCCCGGTGGATTCTGACTGCGCATATTCCGGATGGCTGTTCTGAATATTATTTTGTATGATATCCTTCATCATTTTCAAAAAGTCAATTGCGCTTTGCTCGGAGTAATCCTCCTGATGCTTGGACATAATAAAATCAGCACCTAACTGGCGGGCATAATCGTAGGTAACGCTGCTGGAATTATTCGTAGTGATGAGAATAAATGGCTTATAGGGAATGTCAAGGGTTTTTAATTCCTGCAGAAACAGCAATCCATTGCCTTTTCCCTGGTTTAATTCCAAATCAAGTATAACTGCATCCGGCAGATTCTCCTGTATAAGCTCTAACGCACGATATGAATTGTTCGTGACAGCAATAATGGAAACCTCCGCTGTCACATCTACATATTCTGCAAAACGCTTGCAGATACTGGAATCATCTTCAATTAGCATAATGTTTAATTCTCTGTCCATATGATTTTCAACCTCCATAAATGCATTATACAACAAAAACCAATAATTTCCAACAAAAACTAACAAAAATTTCAAAAGGTAAAAAGAGCATATAGCTGGTAGAATCAGAATTGTTATAAGGGTTGCAAAGAGTTTCACTCCTCTTTGCAAACATCATGCTAAAGGTGCCTTATAGCTAGTTAATTTCTCGATGATCCACTGTAGGAGGCGAAACAAAGCAGCCTACAGTGGATTTTTTTCGTTGTCATGAAAAAGTTTTGCTATGCAAAAATCCCCATAGCTGGTATTATAGAGGATATATCGGATGCAGCGATAGGAGAATGGAAGGTAATATCAATGGGAGAAATGGTGGAATTCATAAAAAAACACCGGGAGGTTATTGCGTATTTGTTCTGGGGAGGAATGGCAACAATTGTGAGCTGGGGAAGCTACAGTATTTTTGCATTGCTGTTTCGCAGGCAGGAAAACAGAATCAATATTTTTGGTGTCAGGATGTCAATGGTGATACTGTTATCGAATGTGTTATCCTGGGTGTGTGCATTTTTGTTTGCGTTTGTCACAAATAAACTCTGGGTGTTTCAAAGCAAAAGCTGGAAGGCAGAGGTTTGCCTTCCTGAATTTGGAAAGTTTTTCTCTGCCCGGGCATTTACTGGCATTTTGGAAATTCTTGCTGTGCCGTTGCTGGTCGGTCTGGGGCTTAGCCAGACCATCTTTGGAATTGAGGGTATGGCAGCCAAAGTTCTAGTCAGTGTACTGGTGGTTCTTTTAAATTATGTATTCAGCAAATTGTTCATTTTCAAAAAGTAGAAGAAATGTCAGTCCGTATGCTTCGGAACATAATATTTCCGGTAATATTTATTGTTATACTTGTCTTTTCCGTAAAAGTCGATAACCTGGTTTGCCTTGATCTTCTGAGAAAGATTAAGTGAGACCTTTCCGCCGGAACTGTGGAAGGAGTAGCTGTTTCCCCGGGTTTTTATGGAACCGGATTGGATCATCCCACAAGAAAATTCAAGTGTCTTTTCGCCGTTCTTGTCTGAAGTGACAACGAAGGTATGCCTGCCGTTATTCTTGTCACAGCCTTCTATATGGAGGCTGCCGTAGGAATTGTACTTAAAAAGGTTCTTTTTTATGGTTACTTTTTTGGATTGTTTAATCATGGCGCCATAGGAGTAGTGGTCAAACGTATTACCGGATATGGTAGCCTTATTTACGCCTAACAGGAAGATGCCGACAACGCTTTTTCCCTGTGTTGACGGGGAACTGCGTTTAAAACGATTGTTCTTAATGGTGATGCCACTGATTATATGCCCTTTTAGCTTGTGGTGGACTCCAATTCCGCGTGGGTAATCTGTGATGGTGTTTTTCTCAATCCGTATATTTTTACTGGCAGTTTTATCTGCTTTAAAACCGGGAGCCCAGGCTCCGTCTTTTTTTGATTTGTAGCAGGTGTCAATCTGGATTGCCTCGCTTGTGAAATGCTCCTTGTCGTAACGGAACCCCGAAATCTTGCAGTTGCGGATGACAGCATCCTTCACTCCGGCAAGCTCAATGGCATGGGCGCCATAGCAGTTTTTGATCGTTGTGTTCTGAATGACAATGTCAGAGGAGTGTCCCATATAAATAAGGTTGCTGGTGGATTTTGCCTTTTTGATATTGCCACCGTCAAAGGTTCCACCTGTTATGGTAATGTTTTGCGCAAGGTTATAGCCGCCGGTTTTATCGGATTTGTGCCTGGCATTTGTTGTGCGCAGCATATTTTTGCCAAGAGCCGAATTGGCGCGCCGGATGACCGCCTTTTTGCTTAGCTGCAGTCTTGTATTTGACTGGATATAGAGTGCCTTGTCAATATAATATGTACCATTTGGAATTTTCACTATGGTTAAATTGTTGTTGGACAGCATTGAATTTGTGGATGCCATATCGAGCGCTTTCTGAATGGCGGCAGAATCCGATTTTTTATCCTTGCCGTCAGCCCCGAAATCCTTGACATTATAATGGTAGGTAGCCGCATTGCTGGAATAGCAGGGAAGTAAGAGCAAAAAAGCGGTTAAAAATAAAACTAGAATGTGGGTTGGTTTGCAATCGTGTTTCATTTTGATTTCACCTCTTTTGATTATTATGCATACTCACCATCATTTTGGAAAATGATGGTGAAAAATTATGTAAATTTTGTCTATCATAACATAATAAGAAGGGAATGTAAAATAAGGTGCTTGTTTTGTGTTTTGGATAATTGTCCGCATAGATGTTTTTCTTGAAAACGATTTTACCACATGATAGAATGTAAACATAAGCACAACTGAAAGGC
>JAMPFS010000034.1 GCA_023664325.1 Clostridium sp. | reverse complement strand
ATAAGAACACAGCTAAAATCATGGTTGTGTGGATAAAACTGCGGAAACTCAAGTTACCATGTCATTGCACGATTACTGTAAAATATGTTATATTTATGGTTAGTTATAAATCAAATATACCAGAGGGAAAAATGATATGAAAAACAGTTTTTTATTTTCGAGGAACCATAAATCAAATCAGGCAGATACTGCGGCGCCTTCCAATCAGGACAGTGATATTGGCGTAATTTTGGCTACGGTCGAGCAGGTAAAGTCTGCCAGCACTGAAATTGTGGATGGTGTCACAATCGTTCGGGATCTTGCCGATGAAAACAAACATAGTGCAAACACTGTAGTTGGCAACATGGATGAGTTATCCGGGCAAAATGCGGTTCTTGCAGAAAAGACCGAATCGTCCATAAGCATGACCAGCGATATCCAACGGCAGGTAGAGAACATTGCTTCCATGACCTCGCAGATGGTCTCTTTGGTAAATGAATCCGGCACCCATGCCGGCACAAGTTCCAGGGAACTGGCAAACGTAGTGGAGACAACGCATACAATGGCAGATTTATCAAAGGATGTAAGCCGGATTGTAAAGGAATTTTCAGAAGAATTTGCTATGGTAAAAGCAGAAACGGTTTCGATTGAAGATATCACCTCCCAGACGAATCTGCTATCCCTGAATGCTTCCATTGAAGCTGCCAGAGCCGGGGCAACCGGACGGGGTTTTGCTGTTGTGGCGGATGAGATTCGTAAGCTAAGTGATGAAACACAGGATTCCTCCACCCGCATCATGAAAGCGTTAAACCGCTTAGAGGACACTTCGGCAAAAATGACGGATGCGATTGCGGAAATGATAGAGATTATTCAACTGAATCTGGAGAAAATCACGGAAGTCAACACCAGTGTTACCAGTATTTCAAATGATTCCAAGAAATTAAACAGCAATATTTCCCTGATTGATAATGCCATAAAAGAGGTGGAGCAGTCTAATCAGAATATGGTCGAGAATATGCAGCAAATGTCTGATGCAATGTCAGTTATGACCAGTTATGTGGATAATGCTTCGGATAATGCAAAGAGTATGCTGAACAAATACGAGCAGACGACCATCAACGTAGGGAAAATTGAATCCTCTGTAGGAAACCTGGTGGTACAGCTCGGCGACAGTGGATTTATGGGGATTCAGGATGCCAAACCGGGTAATAAGGTTTCTATTATTACACTGGATCATGACGGAACGCCGGATCAGGAATATTACGGACAGGTACTTAACCAGCAGAATAAGGAAGCAATTATTGATATCCGTCCAAAGGTGATTTCTGATTGCGCAGATGCGCCTTTGCAGTGTCATTTGCAGATGATACTCGGTAATGTGCTGTACCACTGGACGGATGTGACGGTCTTTGCATCCCCGGAACATGGTGAATTTTGTTACCGTGTTGTAACCGGTTCAAATCCAAAGGTAATGAAACGCAAGAAAAATCCAAGATTAGATATTCATTGTCCGTGTGAGATAGTAATAGAAGGCAATCCGAAAGTATATCATGGCAACATGCTGGATATCAGTGCCAATGGAATGGCATTTACATCTACAGACTCCGATTTTGAAGCAGCGGAAAAGAAAATGATAACCGTCACAATTCCGGAACTGCCGATACCAAAAGCCCGCACTGTGCAGGCATATATTATGCGCTGCAAAAAGGGCAGTAACGAATACATTTTGGGCTGCCGTCTTTCAGAAAATAATCTTGCGATTCAGCAGTATATTGAAACTCAGTAAATCAGGCTTGGGTTTGCCGACAACCCGCCTGGGAGAAATTTTATCTAAGGAACAAAGCAATGAAACAATATATTACAATTAAAGGTGCAAAAGAACATAACTTAAAAAATATTGATATTAAGATTCCGAGAGATGAGATGGTTGTCGTGACCGGACTTTCCGGTTCCGGTAAATCATCTCTTGCATTTGATACGATATATGCGGAGGGGCAGCGCCGGTATATGGAATCCCTTTCCTCTTATGCGAGACAGTTTTTAGGACAGGCAGAGAAGCCGGATGTGGAAAAGATTGAAGGGCTTTCTCCTGCCATTTCCATTGACCAGAAGTCTACAAACCGAAACCCGCGTTCCACAGTGGGAACGGTCACGGAGATTTATGATTATCTGCGTCTTTTGTATGCCAGAATTGGGGTGCCGCATTGCCCTAAGTGTGGAAAAGAGATTAAGCGTCAGACGGTAGACCAGATGGTGGATGCCGTGATGGAACTTTCGGAGGGTACGAAGTTTCAGCTTTTGGCACCGGTTGTACGGGGACGGAAAGGACGTCATGAGAAGATTCTTGCCCAGGCAAAAAGGAGTGGCTATGTCCGTGTATTGGTGGATGGTTCCATGTACGATTTATCAGAGGAGATTACGCTTGATAAGAATAAGAAACATGATATCTCAATTGTGGTAGACAGGCTTGTGGTAAAGAAGGGAATCGAACGCCGTTTAAATGATTCGATAGAGGCAGTTATGAAACTGGCTGATGGTATCATGGTGGTGGATGTGATTGGCGGAAGACCAATGAATATGAGTTCAAGCTTTTCCTGCCCGGATTGTGGAATCAGTGTGGATGAGATTGAGCCTAGAAGCTTTTCCTTTAATAATCCATTTGGTGCCTGCCCGACCTGTTTTGGACTGGGTTACAGGATGGAATTCGATGTGGATCTGATGATTCCCGATAAGAGTATTTCCATTGCAGATGGCGCGATTGTGGTACTTGGCTGGCAGTCCTGCACTGACAAAAAGTCCTATACGAGAGCGATTTTGGATGCCCTGGCACAGGAGTATGGATTCGATTTGAACACGCCGTTTAACCAAATGTCTGAACAGGATCAGAATATTATTCTGTATGGTACGAATGGACATGAGGTTAAGGTACATTACAAAGGACAGCGGGGTGAGGGTATTTATGACGTTGCCTTTGAGGGATTGATCCGCAATGTACAGAGACGTTATCGCGAAGTGGGTTCGGAATCCATGAAAGAGGAATATGAGAGCTTTATGACGATTACACCTTGTGATGAATGTAATGGACAGCGGTTGAAGCAGGAATCACTGGCAGTTACGGTGGCAGGTAAGAATATTTATGAAATGACGACCATGTCGATTGACAAGCTGTTGGATTTTTTGGAGCATATGGAACTTACCGACCGTCAGCAGTTTATCGGTGGCAGCATTTTGAAAGAGGTGAAAGCAAGATTACAGTTTTTACTGGATGTAGGTCTTAACTATCTTGCATTGTACCGTGCAACGGGAACGCTGTCTGGCGGGGAGGCGCAGCGAATCCGTTTGGCAACCCAGATTGGTTCCGGTTTGGTTGGCGTGGCATATATATTAGATGAGCCAAGCATTGGTCTGCATCAGAGGGATAATGACAAACTGATTGCCACGCTGAAACATTTGCGTGACTTGGGAAATACCCTGATTGTGGTGGAACATGATGAAGACACCATGCTTGCGGCAGACCATATTGTGGATATCGGGCCGGGGGCAGGAGAGCTGGGCGGTGAGGTGATTGCGCAGGGTACGGCAGAACAAATTATGAAGAATAAGAAGTCGATTACGGGAGCATATCTGTCCGGGCGTATCAAGATTCCGGTACCGGAGGAGAGGAGGACTCCGACGGGATGGCTGACTGTAAAAGGAGCAAGACAGAATAACTTAAAAGGCATAGATGTGGATTTTCCTCTGGGGATTATGACCTGTGTAACGGGTGTGTCCGGTTCCGGCAAGAGTTCTTTGGTGAATGAGATCGTATATAAACGCCTGGCACGGGATTTGAACCGCGCCAGAATGAAGCCGGGAAAACATGACAAAATGGAAGGCTTGGAGCAGCTTGATAAAGTAATTAATATTGACCAGTCGCCAATCGGAAGAACACCGCGCTCCAATCCGGCAACCTATACAGGCGTGTTTGACATGATCCGTGATTTGTTTGCGGGAACGAAGGATGCTAAGACAAGAGGATATAAAAAGGGAAGATTTTCTTTCAATATTTCCGGTGGACGCTGCGAGGCATGTAAGGGTGATGGTATTGTAAAGATTGAAATGCATTTCCTGCCGGATGTCTATGTGCCATGCGAAGTGTGTAACGGACACCGCTACAATCGTGAGACATTGGAGGTACAGTATAAGGGTAAGAATATTTTTGATGTGCTGGATATGACGGTGGATGAGGCATGTGACTTTTTTCAGAATGTACCATCTATTCTGCGTAAGATTGAAACGCTCAAAGAGGTTGGACTTGGCTATATCAAATTAGGGCAGCCATCCACTACCCTGTCTGGTGGTGAAGCGCAGCGGGTAAAGCTTGCCACGGAGTTATCACGCCGCAGCACCGGTAAGACGGTTTATATATTAGATGAACCGACCACGGGACTGCATTTTGCGGATGTACACAAACTGGTGGAAATCTTAAGACGGCTTTCGGAGGGTGGCAACACGGTGATTGTCATTGAACATAATCTGGAGGTAATTAAGACAGCGGATTATATTATTGATATTGGACCGGAAGGCGGAGACGGTGGTGGAACCATTGTGGCAGCGGGAACTCCTGAAGAGATATGCAGGGTGAAGAAGAGTCATACCGGAAAGTATTTGAAGAGATTTTTGTAACAGCCTGACATGAAATTAGGTAATTGCGAAACTTTGTTTTTGCGAACTTCCGTTGTACAAAATAGACAATATCAACACAGGTACGCTTGCGCTGCTTGTCGCTCGCAGCAGTGATAAGCTCGAAAAAACCTCGCTAACCACTGGCGGCTCCAAAGCACCTTATTTATGATATTATCTATTTTGCACAACTAGATTTTGAAAACAAGGCATTCTGCAATTACCAAGATATGAAATATGCAAAAGGAGGAACAAAGAGTGTACACGAAAGAAGAAAATGGTGGTCCG
Organism: Clostridium sp.; assembly: GCA_023664325.1. Lineage (GTDB taxonomy): Bacteria > Bacillota > Clostridia > Lachnospirales > Lachnospiraceae > CAG-590. Next base: position 30,540 of record JAMPFS010000034.1, on the reverse strand, counting down.
GCAGCTTTTGTATGGGGGCATGGAATAAGAAATGCAGCGGTGAAAATATGCCACATCTGTCTGTTGGTGGCGCTTGCTCTTTTTGGCTTTTGTCCGATTCCGGTAAATGCAGCCCAGATTGATTTCCAGACGAAAGTAACAGAATTGAAGGCGCAGTTTCCGAATGGGCAATACTGGAACCATGCAGGAATGAGTATGGATAATTCAGACGGGTACACATCAACTCCCTGCGGTTTGCATAAGACAAATGGTGTAGACCATGTTAATGGCACAAATGGCTGCACCTGCAATCATTTTGCGGGTGGAGGGCATTGGTCTGCCACTCAGTGCATGGGTTTTGCAAACCGCCTTGCCTACGGGGTGTTTGGCGATACGACGTGGACGACTGTAGCAAATCCCACAGCAGCCCAGATAGCTGCCATTCAGGTCGGTGATATTGTCCGGTATTCCTGTGCAAAGGAATACACAACGGGACACTCGGTATTTGTCATCGGAAAATCCGGTAACCAGATTACGATTGGAGAGGCGAATTTTGGCGGCGCCTGCAAGATTGGCTGGGATCGGGTGATTGATTTGGGAAGCTCAGATTACACAGTGTTATATTATGAGCATGCTGCCAATTATACCTCTGTCATAGATGCCGGTGAAGGCAGTACAGAAGCAGGTGGTTCTGCCGGAACGACGGAACAGCCAACGACCGAGCAGCCGACAACGGAGCAAAAGACGCCATTTACAGGCTGGAAGAAAACAGCGGATGGCAAGCATTACCAATACTATAAAAAGGATAAGCTGCAAAAGAAAAAGTGGCTGACGATCAGTAAGAAAAAATATTATGTGGATAGTAAGGGTTATCGAGTGACGGGGCTTGTTAAGATTAAGAATGACTATTACTATTTCAACAGCAAGGGCGTGCTGCAAAAGAAAAAATGGATCACTTTTGAGGGAGAGAATTACTATATAGGAAGTACCGGCTGTGCATTGAAAAGCCAGTGGCTTTATAAAGGAAGTACGCTGGTCTATGTGAAAAAGGATGGCGCAGTTGCTAAGAGTGAAATCGTTAAGATTGGTTCTAAGAAGTACTATTTCAATGCAAAGGGAAAGCGTTCAAAAGGTTTTAAGAAGGTAGGAAAGAAATATTATTATTGTAACAGCAGTGGCGTGATTCAGAAGAAAAAATGGATTACCGTAAAGAAAAAGACTTACTATGTTGACAAAAATGGTATACGGTCTGAAAACAAGCTCGTCAAGATTGGAAAGTATAAGTACTATTTTGATGCAAAGGGCTATTTGGTTAAGAATAAGAGATTTACTTATCAGGATGCGGTTTACAAGGCAGATAAAAAGGGTCGGTGTAAACTGGTGGCAAGGGAGGAAACAAGCCCGGAGGCGGAATGACGGAAGTCAATATCCGTGCAGCATGTCGACTTGTGCAAAATACAATCAGTTTTTTTCAGGTGATACCCTCTGTCATTTTGGGAAACTTCTATTTATAATGAATGTTAGACTTTCAGCGAGATAGGAGGACAGGACATGAGTCAGGAGTATTATCTGATTAAGGAGGCAGCAGCCAGGGTAGGTGTAGAATCCCATGTACTGCGTTACTGGGAAGAGGAACTGAAGATGGACATCCACCGCAATGCGATGGGACACAGATACTACACAGAGAAGGATATTGGGATACTTTCAAAAGTGAAGGATTTGAAAGAAAGAGGACTTCAGTTAAGAGCGATTCGCAACTACCTGGACAAGCGCAGACAGCAGATGACGGATGGTACAAATGATTCCAAGCCGGATGTGATTCGTGTTGTGGCAGAGGATGAACCGTTACAAGCGCATGTCGAGGAGACAATTGTTCCGGTCAAACAGCATACTATGACGACCAGTGAAGAAAAAATGGAGCAGTTCCAGCAGATTATGACCAGAGTACTTGCCAATGCCATTAAGGAAAATAATGAACTGATTGGCAAAACTGCCGGTGAACATGCAGCCAATGCAGTTGTCACACAGATGCAGGGAATGACAAAGGAGCAGGAAGAAAGAGCGGAGGAGCGTTACAGAAAGCTTGACCAGACGTTGAGGGAAATTCAGCGCGCAAGGGCAGAAGCTGCCGCTACCAGTATGCGTCCGATCGACAAGCGCAAGCAGAAACGTATCAAACGCAAGACGGTGCAGGTAAAACAGCCCAGCATGGAGGCGGAAAGCGTTGACAATGTGCAGGAAGAAGCCGACAGTAAAGAGGAGATTTAAGAAAAATATCAAGGAAATAGTTGCATTTTTATACATAGTAGAGGTATAATTAAAATCTGTTTCATATGTATAGAATGGAATAAAGAAAGAGGGATACATAAGATGAAGAACATGGTTAATTTTAGTAACTTTACCAAAGAAGAACTGACAGATATTTTGGATCTGGCTTATGATATGAAGAAGAATCCTGCCCAATATGCGGAGACACTCAAGGGAAAAAAGCTTTATACATTATTTGAGAAGACATCGACAAGAACATTTCTTTCTTTTTCGACCGGCATGACCGAGCTTGGCGGAACCTGTTATAACCAGCTTTGGGAAAATTCCAATTTTGTGTTAGGGGAGACGGTTTCTGAGATTAAATATGTGGGAAGAAATGTAGATATTATTATGGCGCGCCTGATTAAGAATGAGACGGTAGAGCTGTTTGACAAAAACTCAACGGTGCCATTTATTAATGGATGTGATTCGACCTATCATCCATGCCAGATTTTGGCAGATGCCTTAACCTTGAAGGAGCATTTTGGCAGTTTGAATGTAAAGCTGCTGTACATTGGCGCAAAGAATAATGTATTTAATTCATTGGTAGAATTTTTTGCAAAGATGGGTGAGGGTACTCTTTATGGGCTGACACCGCTTGTAAATGATACGGCAGTGGAGGAAGATTTTTATGAAAAGGCAAAAGCCACCGGTCATTACATAGAGCTTGATCCCGCAATGCCGATGGAGGAGGCAAAGAAGTATGTATCGGAAATGGACGTGCTTTACACGGATACATGGGTAGATATGGAATTTTTCAATAATCCTGATTACCGGCAGCAGAAAGAAGAGACACTTGCTAAGATGATGCCATATCAGATTAATAAAGAGTTTCTTGCAGGAAGTAAGGCAAAGGTTATGCATGATATGCCGATGCATGTTGGCTATGAGATCAGCCAGGAAGTTGTGGATGACAACCTTGAATTTATTTTGGATCAGGCAGAGAACCGCCGTCACGCCGAGAAAGCTGTCATGGTGACATTGTTAAAGTGATTTCAGCCAATCAATGAATGAATTGGATGTGGATAAAGAGAATGGAATGCGTATAGTTTCCTGTTAAAAATGGGAGCTATACGCATTTTTTATGAAATGTTTGTTAGAAAATCGTGGTAAAAAGGAATAATCTGTTATATAATAAAAACATATGGAATGATTTATTGTGTTTTTGTTAGAGATATGATGGTAAAAAGGAGGCGCAGCTATGGAAGAATTACGAACAAAACGCTGTATTCCTGAAGTATCCGTAGGAGAAGAGAAAATGTCAGCAAAACTTCAGCTGCACCTGGATGACAGCGGACAGGAATTTACAGTCGGGGATTTAAAAGACTGGCTTCGTGGACAGGATGTGAAGACCGGAATTATGGATTCAGCCATACAGGAAATGATTGAACATGAACTCTATGATGTGTCTACGGAGATAGCGGTTGGAAAAACACCGGAGAAAGGGAAGGACGGTTATTTCATTTACCATGTCACGAATCCGGAGAATGTCAGTGGGCCTTCCATATTGGAGGACGGTTCTGTGGAGTATGTCCATACTACCGAGTATACATTTGTGGATGAGGGAGATTTACTGGCAGAGTATGTGCCGGCAACTTTTGGAATATATGGATATACGGTGGGGAATGAGATGCGTACTCCAACGAGGGGCAAGGAACAGCCGCCGCTTAGAGGGAAAGGATTCCGGGTAGAGGATGGCAAATACTATTCCCTGCTTCACGGCAAGGTGGAGTTGACGGAAAAAGGAATCTACATTACCAATTCCTTAGAGATTAAAGGAGATCTTGATACAAATGCCGGCAACATCAATTTTGATGGAGATGTATATGTCAGGGGAGATGTGCGTTCCGGAATGTTGATTGAGGCAAGTGGCAACGTTGAGATAAAAGGGCATGTGGGGAATTGTACGATAACAGCCGGTAAGGATATTGTTATACAGCAGGGAATGCAGGGTAAATTCTCCGGAAAGCTGATTGCAGGCGGCAGTATTTTCTGTAAATTTTTTGAAAACAGCCATGCAGAGGCAAAAGGTGATATTACCGTGCGCACTGTCCTGAATTCAGATCTGACCGCAGAGGGCAAGGTAATCGTGGAAGGCAAGGATTCCACTGTATTAGGAGGCTCCATACATGCGATCCGGGGGATTGAGCTGGTGACTGCCGGTAATGATATGGAAGTGAATACCGTGCTTTCTGCCGGTGTGTTGCAAAAGACAATTGAGCGGAGCAAGGAACTGGATTCCCTGATTGATGCGATGGAGGAACAGTTGAAACTTTTGTCAAGGGCATTAAAAGCGCTGGAAAAACAGTCCAAAGATTTTTCGGAGGATATTGTGGAACGGCGGAAGAAGATTATTCAGGCAAAGGTACTCAAGTCAACAGAGTACAGGCAGTTACAGGACGAAAAGGCTGCGGTTACTGCCCTGATTAACAGCGGGAAGGATGCGCAGATTATTGTACAAAAAGCAATTTGGCCGGGATGCAGGATAGGGATTGCGGGAATGTCCATAAGATTGCGGGAATCCTATAAGCATGTTAAGTTTTCAATCAAGGATGGCAACATTGAGGCATCTTTGTTATATTAGGCTGGAGTGAGAGAATTTGAAGGTTGATATGTGGCTCAACGGTCTTGCCATTATTTTGTTTTTTGGCTTCTTTATGGCAGCGTTGATTGCATTTTCTACAATTGATAAGCAGAAGGAGATAACAGTCGAAAGCCGTTACGGAAGACAGATTGGAACATTGGAGATTGTTTATGTGAATGTGGCGCTGCTTTTGGTGGCAGTCATGTTGTATTTTCACAGTTATCGGTTTTTACCTGCGCTTGCTGCGTTTGTACTACTCATATTTTTTAACAGCAGGATACAAAGCGGGGTTGCGCCTCTGGGAATTTTTGTCGGCACCACCTTTTTGAGATGGGAGGAGATGGAGAATTACCATATTGTAAATGATGAGATTAGTACAATTGAGGTGCAGGTATACGCAAACCGCAAGCGTTATGCATTGAGGTGTTCTAAGGATGACAGGAGACAGATAGAGCAGTATTTTGCAGAGAATGGCGTCAAAATCAGGCGGTTGGAAAGTCCGGAGCATGCGGATTTGCAGGATATAGATTGAGCATGCAGCAGTATGACGGCGAGGAAGGAGAACAGGCATGAAGCATTTGATTGACCCGATGGATTTGTCGGTGGAGGAGATTGATAAGCTGTTAGATTTGGCAGATGATATCATTGCCAACAAAGAAAAATATTCTAAGGTTTGTGAGGGCAGGAAGCTGGCAACCTTATTTTTTGAACCGAGTACAAGAACCCGTTTAAGTTTTGAAGCAGCGATGATGGAGTTAGGAGGGAATGTACTTGGTTTTTCTTCTGCCGATTCTTCGTCTTCTGCGAAGGGGGAGAGTGTAGGAGATACGGTGAGGGTTGTATCCTGCTATGCGGATATTATTGCAATGCGGCATCCAAAGGAAGGCGCGCCTTATCTGGCATCCTTGAAGTCCGATGCGCCGATTATTAATGCAGGAGATGGAGGCCACAACCATCCGACCCAGACGTTGACGGATTTACTTACGATTCGCAGGGAAAAAGGGAGGTTTGACGATATTACGATTGGTTTTTGCGGGGATTTAAAGTTTGGCAGAACCGTCCATTCCCTGATAAAAGCGTTATCCAGATATCATAACATTCATTTTGTAATGATTTCTCCGGAGGAATTGGAGATACCGGAATATTTAAGGGAGGAAGTTTTTCGGAAAAAAGGACTGGAATATGAGCAGGCGCGTACCATTGATGAGGTGATTGACCGCCTGGATATTCTTTACATGACAAGAGTGCAGAAGGAACGCTTCTTTAATGAGGCGGATTATATCCGGTTAAAAGATACATATATTTTAGATGCGCAAAAGCTAAAGAAAGCGAAGGAAGATTTGAGTATTCTGCATCCGCTGCCGCGGGTAAATGAAATCGCAGTGGAGGTGGATGATGATCCCCGTGCCTGCTATTTCCGTCAGGCGTTAAATGGCAAATATGTGAGAATGGCATTGATTATGACGATGCTTGGGCTAGAGGCATAGGAAGAACGGAGGTATCGCTATGAATATTGACAGTATACAAAACGGAATTGTTCTTGACCATATTACAGCCGGAAAGGCTATGGTTGTGTACAAATATCTGGGGCTGGATAAGTTAGACTGTTCGGTTGCTATTATCAAAAATGCCACCAGCAAAAAATCAGGCAGAAAGGATATCCTGAAGATCGATCATCCGGATTATGATATTAATTTGGATATTTTGGGTTATGTGGATCCCAATATTACAGTCAGCATCATTAAGGATGGTATGACGGTGGAGAAAAAGAAAGTGGATTTACCGGAACGCATTGTGAATGTCGTGAAATGTAAGAATCCAAGATGTATTACGACTACAGAACAGGGGATTTTACAGATCTTTAAACTGACAGACCGGGAAAAGCGAACGTACCGTTGTGTATATTGTGAAGCAGAGAACCAGGGCGAGATTATAAAATGGTAGAATCTTAAGAAATACTTAAGTTTTTTGAAGTGGAAAAGAAAAACAGTTTACAAATCGAGCATTCATGATATAATTAAGGTTAATTACGTCTGTATATGAAGGAGAAAAATGACAGACAACAATGCATTAAGAGGTGCTTTATGGAACAATATGTGTTGAAGGGTGGGAACCCGCTGGTTGGTGAGGTGACTATCGCCGGAGCGAAGAATGCGGCTCTCGGAATTCTGGCTGCTGCAATTATGACAGATGATGAGGTAGTAATTGAAAACGTTCCGAATGTAAGAGATACAAGAGTGCTTTTGCAGGCAATTCAGGGTATTGGCGCAAGAGTCAAATATATAGATGAGCATACAGTTCAGATTTGCGGCGGAACCATCAATCCGTATGCAGATAATTGTGTAGATGATGAGTTTATACGAAGAATACGGGCATCTTACTATTTATTGGGCGCTATGCTTGGTAAGTATAAGAAGTCAAGTGTTGCGCTTCCCGGTGGCTGCAATATCGGCAGCAGGCCAATTGACTTGCATATTAAGGGATTTAAGGCGCTTGGCGCAAATGTTGATATTCATAGCAGCATGATTCATGTGGATGCGGAGGAATTGACCGGCAGCCACATTTATATGGATGTGGTATCTGTAGGCGCAACGATTAATGTGATGATGGCAGCAGCCCTCGCAAATGGCAAAACAGTCATTGAAAATGCTGCCAAAGAACCACATATTGTAGATGTGGCGAACTTCCTGAACAGCATGGGGGCAAATATTAAGGGTGCAGGAACGGATGTGATTCGGATTCGTGGCGTGGAGAAGCTTCACGGAACGGAGTATTCTATTATTCCGGATCAGATAGAGGCAGGAACCTTTATGGTGGCTGCGGCGGCAACAAAGGGTGATATTACAATTCGGAATGTGATTCCAAAGCATTTGGAAGCAATCTCTTCCAAATTGAAAGAAATTGGCGCTGTAGTTATGGAGTATGATGATGCGGTTCGTGTGGTGAGTAACCACCGCCTGAAATCAACGAATATTAAAACACTGCCATATCCCGGATTTCCAACGGATATGCAGCCTCAGATGGCAGTTATTCTGGCATTGTCAGAAGGGACTTCCATTATCACGGAGAGCATTTTTGAGAACCGTTTCAAATATGTAGATGAGTTGTTCCGCATGGGCGGAAAGATCAAAGTCGAAGGCAACACCGCTATTATTGATGGCGTGGAAGGCTTTGCCGGAGCGAATATTGTGGCGCCGGATTTGCGGGCAGGGGCTGCGTTAGTGATTGCAGGTCTTGTGGCAGATGGATTTACGGTGGTTGAGGATATCAAATACATTCTTCGCGGTTATGAGAAGTTTGATGAGAAAATCCGTGCTTTGGGAGGGCAGATTGCCATTGTAGAGACGGAGAAAGAGATACAAAAATTTAAGCTGAAGGTCGGCTGATTTTATTGGGAATTTGTAATTGTTAGCAGGTTTGGAAAGAACCGTTCTGTGTTCTTTCCCGACTTCCTATATAGGATGAAGACCTGGGGTGAGTATATGCCCGGTCTGTCGTCTGTCATGATATGATGTCCATTCCGGATATCTGTTCTTTTGAACCGGTTCGGTTCACGATTTCATTTTATTTATCTTAATAGGGAAAGGGGCGTTTTTTTGTACCGAATTTTACTGTTATCAGAGGAGGGAGAGGAATCCTGCCGTGTAAAGGATTATCTTCAGATTAGTGGCTGTGTGGTGAGGGAGGTTTTTATAAAACCGGAATTAATGTATGGGGAGCTGGTCAGGCAGGCAGACCTGGTGCTTCTTCATTGCTGCCAGGCAGAGAGGTTTTTCCATGTGTGCGAGGAAGTACGAGCGGTTACGCAAAAGCCGCTATTGGTTTTGTCCGAAAATGATGATGAATGGGCAAAGATTAGGATGTTTCAGGCGGGAGCCAATGATTATCTTGTAGAGCCGGCTGCACAGGGTGAATTTATTGCAAGAGTGAAGGGGAATATTGCCTGCTACCGGAGGCTGACGGGAACGCTTGGCTGTATTAAAATCCGGGATTTGGAAATTGAGATATTTAATCGGCGGGTGTGGTTTTGCGGCAAAGAGGTTAAAATGACGCCGCGGGAATTTGATGTACTTTTGTTTATGGCGCAGAATCCGGAGGAGGTATTGTCAAAGGATGATATTTTCCATGCAATCTGGAACGAACAGGAGGGAGAGGGATACTATAATTGCGTGGCGGTTTATATCAAGCGATTAAGAAAAAAGATAGAGGCTGATCCGCTGCATCCGCAATACATTGAAACGGTCTGGGGCGTAGGGTATCGGTTTCGGGAATAATATGGATTTTCCGGGAACAGATAAGAACCTGAAATTATTGCCGAAAATGTTTGTAAATATTTCCAGTGAGAATTGTTTGCAACATTGTATAAAAGGTATTACAATAAAATAGAGGAGCAAAGATGCACTTTGTGCAGAAATGCACATGATGTTTGGGTTAGGAGGAGGAAATGCGTAAAAAATCACATATTTCACTGGCAAGACACATTGTGAATGTATCAGATTTGCAGCATTTGGACAAGCATAGGATGGCATTTTATGTGGGGAGTATTTTACCTGACTGTAAGCCATCATTTTTAACACAGAGACATGAAATAAACGGAACTTTTGAACTTGTGTCCACAGAGATTGAACGGTTGACACAGGGTTACCAGGACATGAAACAGTTATCAACAAGTTACTTTACAAGACTTGGGGAGATTCTGCATTATATCGCAGATTATTTCACATATCCGCATAATAAGGAATATGAGGGTAACATGAAAGAACACTGCGTATATGAGGGAAAGTTAAAGCACGAGCTTCGTTCGTATATCCGTCAGATTAGTGAGCGGAATATAGAAGAGTGGAAAAAGAGTATACAGTTAGAGGATTTTGCGCAGTTTCATTCTGTTGCGGATATCTGCGAATTTATCAGGAACGAACACAGACAGTATATCCGCCGGGGAAGGCATTGTGTAGAGGAGGACTGTAAGTATATTGTGGGAATTTGCACAAAGATTGCTTTGGCAATTTTGTATCTTTGTGTGAGAGGAATTGAAGAGTGCCATGAAGGGATTGTCATGGCTTAAATGCAGCAACCGCCACCGTATTCGGTGGCGGTTGTTTGCTCTAATCTGATTTTACTTGTCTTTCCCTGTTGGCATATTGGTAAGTCCCGGATTCACTGTTAAGGTGGCATCATTTACGCGCGGGCGTTTTTTGTCTGCATCTAATGTAACGGTACCGGATGTTTTGTTTTTGGAAGCGGTTTCTTTTGCGGCAGCAACCTCACGCTTCACATTATTCTCTGTCTTTTGAGTGTTGACAGAAGGCTTCTTTTCCGGAGTAATCACCTGTTTGTTTACAACCTTCGGTTTGCTTTCGGTTGTCTTTTTGGCGCTTGAGCCGATGCTTCCCATAGGATTTTGAGTGCTTTTCGTTAAATCGGGTACTTTTCGCGTATCCGTATTGGTGACTGTTTTTGCAGTGCTTGTATAAGCGGCGGTTTTCGCGGTACTGCCCGTGACGGGTTTTGCTGTGCTTCCGGTTGGTTTCGCAGTGATTTTATCAGTAGGAACTGCTTTCCGTTCGCCTGTAAGGGAAGCCCCCTTATTCAGCACCTTTGTCTTTTTGGAGAAGGATGCGTTGTACGCTCTGGCAAGCTTATTCATATTATGGATGATAAAGAAGTCAGCTAAAAACGGTCCGATCAGAATAAATTTTCCAAAAGTCCAAAGGGCAAGTGTTGCGCCGGGCCCCGGATGCACCTTAATCTTCATATCTTCTCCTGTCATTTGAAGGCGGTCTTCAATATAGAAAAGCCATACCCACCGATAAATGCCGAGTGTAATGATAGACAGGAAGCATACGAGAATATAATTCCTGATTCTTTTTTCTTTCTGGTTCATTTGGTTTAAATCCTGTGTAAAACGGAACCAGAAATAAATGTTGTAAATTCCAAAGGTTGGTATTGTAAATAAAAGCAATTTCCATAACTTACGATTTTCCTGAATCATAGTTATTCCCCCTTTTGTTGAGTAAACTCATTTTTAAATCGTGAAGCGGTTTGGATAAATCCACATAAACCTCCTGTGGATTTACAAGCCTTCTTGTCTCATCCCAGAGAAGAGACAACTGGTCGCTGCAATAGCTGCGGATTTCCATTGTTTTTGGTGACTCATATATGCATTGCCCCTTTTTGAAAACGGGAACAAGGATTTCCTGTATTTCATACTGACCGCCAATCAGAGTGGAGCGTTTCCATGTATCAATCGGATGGAAAATTTCCAGGTCGGCATTGGCATCATATGTCTCATCTGCAAGGGCAATCAAATCGGCTTTTAATTTTCCGGTTTCCTTATCAATAATCCGGTATACTGTCTTATCACCGGGATTGGTTATCTTGACCGGATTTTCGGAAATCTTAATCTTCGGTGTGAACTGGTCACTGCCTTCCTTTTTGATTGCCGCCAGTTTATAGACGCCACCGAAGGCGGGGCAGTCTGCGGATGTAATCAGGTTGGTGCCAACTCCCCAGGATGTAATGGCAGCTCCCTGCGTCTTTAAGCTGTCAATCAGGTATTCGTCAAGGTCAGAGGAGGCAGAGATAATTGCATCCGTAAAGCCTGCGGCATCTAACATTTTCCGTGCCTTCTTGGACAGATAGGCGAGGTCTCCACTGTCTAAACGTATGCCGTATTTTTTGGATTTTATGCCATTTGCCCGCATTTCCTCAAATACACGGATGGCATTCGGAACTCCGGACTTCAAAGTATCATAGGTATCCACCAGTAAAATACAGGTATCAGGATACATGTCAGCGTATGTTTTAAACGCTGTGTATTCGTCCGGAAAGCTCATAATCCAACTGTGGGCATGTGTTCCCGAAAGAGGGATGTCAAAAAGCTGTCCGCATAGCACGTTGGAGGTTCCGATACATCCTCCGATCACTGCCGCTCTTGCGCCGAGGGTTCCTGCATCCGGACCCTGGGCGCGGCGAAGCCCAAATTCCATCACGCCATCTCCCTGGGCGGCAAAACACACCCGGGATGCCTTAGTAGCGATCAGGCTTTGGTGGTTCAGTATATTAAGAATGGCAGTTTCCACAAGCTGGGCTTCCATTACAGGGGCAACCACTTTTATCAACGGTTCCTGCGGAAATACAACGCTTCCCTCCGGAATGGCATAAATGTCACCGGTGAAATGAAAGCCTGCTAGATATTCTAAAAATTCCTCGGAGAAAATTCCCAGGCATCTTAAGTAGTCAATGTCATCATAAGAAAAAGACAGATTCTTCACATAATCAATAATCTGGCAGAGACCGACAGTGATTGCATAGCCGCTGCCCGATGGATTCTTGCGGTAGAACGCATCGAAGATTACAGTGTCGTTACTCTTTTCGTTAAAGTACCCCTGCATCATTGTCAGTTCATACAGATCTGTAAGTAATGTTAAATTCTGGTGTGCCATAGAAATCCCCCTTGCGTACTTCAATATAGTGGTTTTTAGCCGAAATACTGATAATTAGTTTATCACAGTTGAAATGGATAGTAAATGTGCGATTTCTTAAAAATTTCTTAATGAATGTGATTTATTTCTGCATTTACGGATAAAATGTGACCCGTTGTTTTGTTCCTGTCTATAGACAAAGAACCAAAAAAATGATATTCTAAATATATTATTATAGAAGTTCATTTTTACTTTTGTTTGAGAAAAATACGGCTTTCGGCAAGGAGGGATAACGTGGAGAACACCATATGGAAAGACGATTATAAGATAGGTGTGGATTTTATTGATAAAGAACATAAGCAGCTTTTTACTACGGTGGACAAGCTGCTGCGGATTAGTAAAGATGAGGAAAAAAGTGAATGGGCATGTCGGGAAGGGGTAAAATTCTTAAAGAATCATACGATAGAGCATTTTGAACATGAAGAGGGGTACATGCAGTCCATAGACTATGAGGACTATGAAGTGCATAAACGCCTTCATGACAATTTCCGCTATAAGACGCTCCCGGCATTGGAAGAAGAACTGGTGGAGACGGATTATTCTGCGGAATCCATTCGCCATTTTTTGGGTGTGTGCATCGGCTGGGTTGTTGCGCATACACGGACAGAGGATTTGGCGATTTCCGGCAAGAAACTCAGAAGATGGGTGGATCTTCCGCATGAAAAAGAGAAAGATGCCTTAGAGCAGAGTATTATTCAGCTTATTGATGAAATGTTCCAGTTGAATGCGACATTGATTAGCGAACAGTATGATGGGGAAGATTTTGGAAAAGTCATCTGCATTCATTTTGTCTACAAGGAGCAGAAGAAGGAAAAATGGGGGATCACACTGGTCTATGAGGAGCAGCTGCTATTGCAGATTATCAGCCGGATTCTGAAAACACGATACAAAAAAGTGGATGATATGATTATTAATGTGATGCGTTTCCTTTCAAGACAGTTTATGGAGCAGATCAGAGAGAGCTTTCCAATGATCGGTTTGTGTGAGATTGAGAAAGAATCTCTGTTGACACATGAACAGCTTACCAAAATGTTTGAACGGTCAGCTCCGTCCTGCAGCCTGTTGTTTAATACCGGCAAGGGATATTTTGCTTTCTGTGCGGCATCTTCCGAATCCATCAAGGGTAAAATAGGGGATTCCATGAAGTCGAAGGATGTTATCAATACCATTAAAGAATATTTGCATGATACGGATGCCGGGGCGAAGAACAGTGGAAGCGGTCAGGAGAGCGGTAATACAGGGAAAAAGAAGATTTTGGTGGTAGATGATTCGGAATTTATGCGTAAACACATGATTAATCTGTTAGAGCAGGATTATGAGATGTTGGAAGCCAAATCCAGCCTGTCAGCGATTAAGCGCCTGACGATAAACAGACCGGATTTGATTTTGCTTGATTACGAAATGCCGATATGCGATGGCAGGCAGACATTGGAAATGATCCGTTCCGAGCATGACACCGCAGATATCCCGGTTATCTTTTTGACGAACAGGGGTGACCGGCAGAGTGTCCAGAAGGTTATGGAATTAAAACCGGAGGGATATCTTTTAAAGACTATGGCGGATGAAGATGTGAAAAAATGTATTAATGATTTTTTTGCAAATAGATAATTTAGCCATCAGTAAAACTTTGTTTTTGCAACTGTTCGTTGTACAATATAGACAAATCAATGCAGGCACGCTTTCGCTGCTTGTCACTCGTAATGGTACATAAGGTGCCAAAATACGGCACCTAAGTACCAACGGTTCCAAAGCACCTGCTTATGATATTGTCTATATTGCACAACTGGGTTTTGGAAATAGTGCATTTTGTAAATGCCTAAATAGATAGTTAAAAGAAAGGGTGATCTTTGTGGGTAATAGGGAAAAACGCAGAATTGGAGCAGCAGACATTATTTTATTTTTATGTATGGCTGTTATGGCATGCATGTTTTATCATGTGCCGGTATCAGCAGCGGTAAGAGATACGGATGTAACGGTTGCCGCACCGGGGAATACGCTAATTTCGGTGGAAGGAACATTTTCTTCCAAGACAAAGACGGAGATTTTAAATCGAATTAACAAGATTCGCAAGGAGGCTTGTGACGAAGGCGTGACAAATCCATCAACCGGCAAGGCGCTGACAACGGCAGACTATATTCCGATCAAATGGTCTGCTGATTTGGAGTGGATTGCCCAGACGAGAGCGGCAGAGGCAACCGTCAGTGAAGGACATACGAGACCTAACGGAGAGATCTGCTTTACAGCAATCCACAATGGAGTGGACAGTTGGGCAGAGAATCTGGCATGGAATTATTCCGGCATGATGGACGGTATTGAACAGTGGTATGAAGAAAAAGCGGACTGGGTCAATAATACAGGCGGAGTGACAGGTCACTATACCAGTATGATTAATCCGGAATATGCTTATATTGGACTGGGATGTTTCCGGCTGAAAGAGGGTGGCTGGTATGCTGTTGCCGCAGAGTTTTCGTTTGAACAGGGTCTTACGGAAGATAAAATCGGGGTGACAGGAAGTTACAACCAGCAGATGGAAGTTCCTACATCCGCCATTTCTGTTTCATTAACAAAGAATGTGTCTGTGAATGTCGGAAGTAAGAAAAAATTAACGCTTACTGTAACGGCGAAAGGGGATAGCGCATGGGGTGGCAGTAAACAATCCAAATGCAGTTTGGTGAATAATACAACTACATGGTTATCTTCCGATAACAGTATACTCAGTGTAGATGAAACGGGTACAGTCACAGCAAAGAAACCGGGAACCGCAACCATTACGGCAACAACATCAAACGGTTTAAAGGCGACAACAAAAGTAAAAGTATTAAAAGTGGCAAAAGCAAAAACGCCAAAACTTGTCAATTTAAAGGGTAAGAAACTGAAAATCACTTATGCAGCCACCAGCGGCGCAAAGGGATATCAGATTCAGTATGCTACGAACAGCAAATTTAAAAAGGCAAAATCAAAGACATTAAAAAATAGAAGTTATACAGTCAAATTACAAAAAGGCAAGAAGTATTATGTCAGAGTACGAGCTTATAAGCTGGATAGTTCCAAGCAAAAAGTATATGGCGAATGGAGTAAGGTTAAGAGTATTAAAATCAAGAAGTAGCAAAAACTGCGGAAATGCGAGGCAGAAGCTATTGACAAAAAGCCTGAGAAGGGCTTTTTGTATATTTTGGAAATTTATGCGAAAGGAAGGCAGTTATGTACGAAAAAGTAGCAACAAATTTAAACTTTGTAGAGCGTGAACAAAAGACTCTGGACTTCTGGAAAGAGAACAGGATTTTTGAGCAGTCCATTGAAGAGAAGGAGGGTAAACCGGTATATACCTTCTATGACGGGCCGCCGACCGCAAACGGCAAGCCACATATCGGACATGTACTAACCCGTGTCATCAAGGATATGATTCCGAGATACCAGACGATGAAAGGACACAAGATTATCCGCAAGGCGGGCTGGGATACGCACGGGCTTCCGGTAGAGTTAGAGGTGGAAAAGCTGTTAGGAATTGACGGCAAGGAACAGATTGAGGAATACGGTCTTGACCCGTTTATCACAAAATGTAAGGAGTCGGTCTGGAAATACAAGGGCATGTGGGAAGAGTTTTCCGGCAAGGTCGGGTTCTGGGCGGATATGGATGATCCGTATGTAACTTACCACAATGATTTTATTGAGTCCGAATGGTGGGCGCTTAAGAAAATCTGGGACAGGGATTTACTCTATAAAGGGTTTAAGATTGTTCCGTACTGCCCTCGCTGCGGCACCCCGCTTTCCAGCCATGAGGTGGCGCAGGGATACAAGCTGGTGAAGGAACGTTCCGCAGTGGTACGGTTTAAGGTGATTGGAGAGGATGCCTATTTTCTGGCATGGACAACCACTCCGTGGACACTGCCGTCTAACGTGGCTCTCTGTGTGAATCCGGATGAGACTTATTGCAAGGTAAAGGCGGCAGACGGTTATACCTACTATATGGCGGAAGCGCTTTTAGACAGGGTTCTCGGCAAGCTGGCAGATGCAGAAAATAACGTTCCGGCCTACGAAGTGTTAGAGACTTATGTCGGTACGGATTTGGAGCATAAGGAATACGAGCCGTTGTTTGCCTGTGCAGCAGAGGTGGCGGACAAGCAGAAAAAGAAAGGGCATTTTATCACCTGTGATTCCTATGTCACGATGACGGACGGTACCGGTATCGTGCATATCGCGCCGGCATTTGGTGAAGATGATGCCCAGGTCGGAAGAAAGTACGACCTGCCGTTTGTGCAGTTTGTGGACGGCAAGGGTAATTTGACAGAGGAAACCCCATTTGCCGGATTGTTTGTCAAGGATGCAGATCCGAAGGTACTGGTGGATCTGGATAACCGGGGACTGTTATTTGATGCCCCGAAATTTGAGCATGATTATCCGTTCTGCTGGAGATGTGATACCCCGCTGATCTACTATGCAAGGGATACCTGGTTTGTGAAAATGACCGAAGTCCGTGAGGATTTAATCCGCAACAACGATACGGTAAACTGGATTCCGGAGTCTATCGGCAAAGGACGGTTTGGTGACTGGTTAAAGAATGTCCAGGACTGGGGAATTTCCCGTAACCGTTACTGGGGAACGCCGTTAAATATCTGGGAATGTGAGTGCGGCAAACGCCATGCAGTCGGCTCCATTGCCGAGCTTAAGGAGATGAGCGGCAACTGTCCGGAGGATATCGAGCTGCACCGTCCGTACATTGATGCGGTAACGATTAAGTGTCCTGACTGTGGAAAGGAAATGAAGAGAGTGCCGGAGGTAATCGACTGCTGGTTTGATTCCGGTGCGATGCCGTTTGCCCAGTGGCATTATCCGTTTGAAAATGAAGACATCTTTAAGGAGAATTTCCCGGCGGACTTTATCTCCGAGGCGGTTGACCAGACAAGAGGCTGGTTTTATTCCCTGATGGCGATTTCCACGCTGATTTTTAACGAGGCGCCATATAAGAATGTTATCGTTCTCGGTCACGTTCAGGATAAGGACGGGCAGAAGATGAGTAAGTCAAAGGGAAATGCGGTAGACCCAATGGAGGCGTTAAAGCAGTATGGAGCGGATGCGATCCGCTGGTATTTCTATACAAATTCTGCCCCGTGGCTGCCAAACCGGTTCCATGAGGATGCAGTTGTGGAGGGACAGCGCAAATTCATGGGTACGCTGTGGAATACCTATGCCTTTTATGTGCTGTATGCCAATATTGACAATTTTGACCCGACAAAATATACCCTGGAATACGATAAACTTCCGGTTATGGATAAATGGCTGCTTTCCAAGCTGAATACCGTGGTGAAGGCAGTAGATGAACATCTTGGCAATTACCGGATTCCGGAGGCGGCAAGAGCCATGAGTGAGTTTGTGGACGATTGCAGTAACTGGTATGTAAGACGTTCCCGCGAACGGTTCTGGGCGAAAGGAATGGAGCAGGATAAGATTAATGCCTACATGACCCTTTATACAGCGCTGGTTACGGTCTGCAAGATAGCGGCGCCGATGATTCCGTTTATGACGGAGGATATTTACCAGAATCTGGTGAGGAGCGTAGACGAAACGGCACCGAAGAGTATCCATCTGTGTGATTTCCCTGTCTGTGAGGAAAAGCTTGTGGACAAGGAGCTTGAAGCGGATATGGACGAGGTGCTTAAGATTGTGGTGCTGGGCCGTGCGGCAAGAAACAGCGCCAATATCAAGAACAGGCAGCCAATCGGCAATATGTATGTAAAGGCAAACAAGGAGCTTTCGGATTTTTATAAGGAAATTATTGAGGAGGAGTTAAATGTAAAGGCGGTTACCTTTAAGGATGATGTGTCGGAATTTAGCTCATACAGCTTTAAACCGCAGTTAAAGACGGTTGGTCCGAAATACGGCAGGCAGTTAAACGGTATCCGGGAATATCTGGCAAATGTCAACGGCAATGAGGCAATGAATACCTTGAAGAGCGAGGGCGCATTGAAGTTTGAGGTGAACGGTGTATCGGTGTCTCTTGCAGAGGAGGATTTGCTGATTGAGCTCGCCAAATCCGACGACTATGTGACGGAGGCGGATGCAGTGGTGACCGTGGTATTGGATATCCGGCTGACAGAGGAACTGTTAGAGGAAGGCTTTGTCCGGGAAATCATTTCCAAGGTGCAGACCATGCGAAAGGAAGCCGGCTTTGAGGTTATGGATAAAATTACGATTTCTGTTGCCGGAAATGATAAGGTTGCGGAGATTATGAAGCGAAATGAAGAAGCAATCTTTGGCGATGTGCTTGCCACCGATATTCGTTATGGCGAAGCGGAGGGTTATACGAAGAACTGGAGCATTAACGGTGAAAAGGTTGATTTGGGTGTGACAAAGAACCTGTAAAAAAGAAAACAAGGCGAACGGGGAGAGGCTGCTGCGTGAAGGAAAATAGAAAGCTTTCGTGCGGCAGTCTCTTTTTTGTATCAACCTTACAAAACATGTAAGTGTTATTAAAAAAAGAAATCCGATATAATGAATCCATCATAGGGAAATAATTAGGTACAAGGAAGATGGAGGAAACAAAATGCAGAAAAAAATATTAGAGGTACAGTCCCTGTATAAAACTTATGGCAGGAATGAAAATGCAACCAATGCACTGAACGGATTATCCTGCAGTGTACTGGAGGGGGAATTTTTGGGAATTATGGGAAGCAGCGGTTCCGGTAAGACCACGCTGTTAAACTGCATCGCCACAATGATACGTCCCTCAAACGGAAGAATCCTGTTAAACGGAGAAGATATTGGGGAGTTTAAAGGGAAAAAGCTGGCAGGATACCGGGGAAATAAAATCGGTTATCTGTTTCAGGAATTTGAGCTTTTGGATAATCTGACGGGCAGGGAAAATATATTGCTGCCGGTGGATATCCACGGGGCAAAGGAAACGGAAAACTTTAAGGATTTGGTCGATTATCTGGAGATTGAAGAAGTGCTGGATAAATTTCCGTCGCAGATGTCGGGCGGGCAGAAGCAGAGAGTAGCCGCTGCCAGAGCATTGATTTTGAACCCGGACATGATTTTGGCAGACGAACCGACCGGGGCATTGGACAGCAAAAATGCCAAAAGCATGATGGATAAGCTGGCGGGTTTAAATGAGTGGAACCATTCCACAATTATGATGGTGACCCATGATGCAAATGCGGCAAGCTATTGCTCCCGGATACTGTTTATTCAGGATGGCGTGATTTTTCATGAATTGAGAAGGCAGGTTCCGGGGGAGGAACAGCATGATTTCTATGAGCGCATTATTTCGGTAATGGCGCAGCTGGGAGGAGGAAGCGCTAATGTTTTTTAAGTATATTCGAAGAAATAACCAGAGAAGCAGTAAAGAAAACGGAATATTTTTTCTGTCTTTAGTCGTTGCCATTATGGCATTTTATGTGGTGCTTTCGCTGGAAAAGCAGGATGTGATTGTCTTTTTAAAACAAATGGAAAGTGATGCGGTCAGCCGCCTGCTGAGCTTGATTCCCGGTGTATATGTGTTTTCCCTTTTTTTGCTTTTCTTTCTGATTTATTTTGCGGCAAAATATCAGTTGGAGCGCAGAAATCATGAGTTTGGCATGATGCTGATGCTGGGGATGAAACGGAGCCGGTTATTTTTGTGGCTGCTGGCGGAGGATGTCTACAGCAGTGTAAAGGCGCTGATTATCGGTCTGCCGGCTGCGGTACTGTTGGCGGAAACAATCAGCCTGGTAACCGCAAGGCTGATCGGGGTAGGTGTGATTGGACACCGATTTTCGCTGTCCGTTAAGGGCATATTGTTGACGATTGCGGGTTTTGCAGGGATTAAAATGCTTGCCAACATTTTGCTTTGCACTAAAATGATAAAAAAAGAACCGGCATTGTTGATGAATGATGTGCAGGAGGAAAAGCAACAGGAAATCAAGCAAGGGAAGTCTGCCTTTTTCATGGGGTTGGGAATTTTGCTGCTGGCAGCAGCTTATGCCCTGGCGATATTCGGATTTACATGGATGGGAATCGGGTTGTTTTCATTGACTATGGTTTCCGGCATGGCAGGAACATTTTTACTTTTTAAGGGAATTTGTGCCATTTTTACGGTTATGGCGCAAAGAGGGAAGGCAAAGGAACGGTTGTTTCGGTTTACGTTCCGTCAGTTACAGGAAAATGTCTTTTTGTGTTCCACTTCCCTTGCCGTTTCCTCTCTGTTCATCCTGGTGGCGGTTGTCTGTATGTCATACGGGCTTGCCGTTTCCCTTCAGAATATGAAAGATGGAAGCAGGCATGGCATGGATTTTACTTTTGAAAGCTATGATGAGGAATCGGAACAGGAGATCGAACGACTGGCGCAGCAAAAGGAGATACAGAAAAGCATTGCTTCATGGAGCCGGGTCCGGGTTGCTTATCTGGCGACAGATGATGTCTGGGGAGCGGAGGACAGGGAAACCTACGCATATGATGCCTCCGATATAGACAGGGCGGCAGAAGTATTGTCGGAAGAGGAACGGCAGCATTTTTCTATGGCGACTTACTATTTCGAGGCGCCGCATCTGATTGCGCTTTCGGGATTTAATGAGATTTTAGAAAAAGGTGGCAAAGATCCGATTCAGTTAGAATCGGATGAGATAGCAGTATTTCAGGATTCCGAGTTTTACACGGGGGAGAATGAAAAATTGCTGGCAAAGGTTTTAGGGCAGCACCCGGTAATTAAAATTGGTGGGGAAACGTATCGGCTAAAGGAAAAGGTATACAGCGAGGATATCGTGGTGGACAGAAGCATAACGATGTTGTTTGCATTGATTGTTCCGGACGATAAATTTGAACAGTATACCATGAATGGAAGTGAATGTACCTACTGGAATGCCTATATCGACAGTGAATTGATTCAAAAAGAAGGGCTGATGCAGGCAATTTCACTGGTGGATGAGGAGATGAAAAAGAGCGGGCTGGAATACGAAAATTATTTGCAGAATATAGGGCGGCAGCTATTTTACATTGTGGCATCGAGCTATCTCACCATATATTTAGCGGTTATCTTTTTGATTATTGCCAATACCGTGATTGGTCTTCAGTTTCTGATGCGAGAGGAAAAAACGCGGAAACGATATCATACACTGATCTGCTTAGGCAGCAGCGGCGAAGATATCTGCCGGTCATCAAAAAGGCAGATTAAATGGTATTTTCAAATACCGATTGGAGTGGCAGGAATCAGCAGCATATTTGGCGTATGGTCGCTGTTTTCCGGGATTTTGCCAACTGCATTGCAGGGCGAAATATACACCCTGCTTCTGATTGCGGCAGTTATTATTGCAATTTTATGTCTGCTGGAATATAGTTATATGAAGATGGTGATGCAGATTAGCCGGAAAAATATTCTGCAAATGACGGCGGAGTAGGGCAGTTCCAATCTGACGGAAGGATGGACAGTGGGAATGAAAAAAATTGTAGTGGTCGAGGACGACCTGTATATGCGGGAGGAATTAAAAGATATCTTCCAAAAAGCGGGCTATGAAGCGGGCTGTGTGACGGATTTTTGCCGGACAATAGAAGAGATTGTGCAACAGGAGGCGGATTTGGTTTTGCTGGATTTACAGCTCCCGGGCAGGAATGGGTTTGAGATTTGCAAGGAGTTAAAGCGGCATCATTCCATTCCGATTCTGGTGCTGACGTCGAAAGACCAGCTAAAGGATGAGCTTCACGCTCTGGAATTGGGGGCAGACGAGTATTTGACAAAGCCATGCCCCGCTTCCAGGCTTTTAGCAAGAACGGAAAATCTGCTGAAACGGTTTGCCGGAAGAGAGGGAATGTTAGATGGCGAGGGCTTTTTATTTGATTACCGAACCTTTACTGTTTATGTGGACAAGACGGCAAATATACTTTCGGAAAAAGAGGGAAAGATCTTACAACAGCTTCTTCTGAGGAAGGGAGAAATCGTGGAAAAGGAAGCTCTCTTTGAAGCATTGTGGGGAACGACGGAGTATATTGATGAAAATGCTCTTCAGGTAACGATGACAAGGCTTAGAAAATCGCTGGATAAAATGGGGCTTCGGGAACGGATTGAAACCATTCGGGGGATTGGCTACCGGTTAAGCGGAAAGAGGTGAGAAATCATGAAGCGTTTCAAAAGGATGGGGAGCATTTATCGGGAATACCGTTTTCTTTTCGTGTTCTTTTTTTTATTGGATGTTATGTTTGCCTTTTTTCTATGGTTGACGGATGCGCCGTCTTTCTGGGCAGTTATCGGCTTGTTTTCGTGCCTGACACTTCTTTTTTTCGCAGGTGTATTCTATTATTTGGGCAAAAAGGAAGAAAAGCGGAAAAATGCATTTTTTGATTTTCTGGATAATCCCAGTTATTCCAAACAGTTGAATGCGAAAATACTGTTGGGAGAGAGGGAGCAGGAACAGTTAGAAGCGATCGGTGAACAGTTGCGGGAGAACCGGAAAAAGTTACAGGAAGAACAAAGGCAGCGGGAAGATTATGAGGAATATATTGAAATGTGGGCGCATGAGATAAAGGTTCCCCTGTCGCTGTTGACATTACTGTCAGATAACAGGAAAGAGGAGATGTCAGAGGTTGTTCACCAGCGTTTAGTATATGCGGTCAGCCGGATGCAGGATAATGTAACGCAGATGTTGTACTATGCGAGATTGGGGGCGGCGCATATAGATTATTTGTGGGAGCCGGTAAAATTATGTGAATGTGTGGAGGAGGCAGTATTACAATATGATCCTGTTTTTCGGGAGGGCGGGGTGAATATCATTTGTGAGGTAAGTGATGTCTGTGTATTAACCGATAGAAAAGGGATTTTCATGATATTAGGTCAGGTGCTAAAGAATGCTTATCAATATCGCGATACGGAAAAAGGGGAGCAGTGGATACGGGTGACTGACAAAAAGGAAGGGGAACGGGATAAAATACTGCTTACGATTGCGGACAACGGAATCGGCGTCAAGCAGTCAGACCTGCCCTTTTTATTTGAAAAGGGTTTTACCGGGGATAATGATGAGAGAAAAAAGAAGGCAACCGGAATCGGATTATATCTGGTAGATCAGATGGCGAAAAATCTCCACATAGAGGTGGATGTGCAGTCGGTGTATGGGCAGGGATTTGAGTTTACATTAGGGTTTCCGGTTGTCTGAAATAATTGTGTTTTACGGCAAACAATCGTTGAAAGCAGGTGGACATTCGGCATAAAAGGCTTTATAATATAGGCAGATAAAAATGCAATAAGGGGTACAAAAGGTGAAAAAGAAACACAGATTATTTTATCTGCTTATTATTGTTTTTTCGGCAATGATTGTCTGTCTGGCACTGTTTTTTTATATCAGGCAGATGGATAGAACCGTTTCAAAAAACATTATTAATTCCATCAGTGAAATCGCCGAGCATGATAAGGCAACGATTCAGACCTACATTGAACTTAGCTGGCAGGATCTTGACCAGATCAGTGAGCGTTTTATCAGTTTTGAAAGCAACACCATTGAGGATATTGAGACAAGAATGAGCTTGGAGTGCGCTTCCAGCGGTTTCAGCCATATCTATCTGGTTGCGGAGGATGGTACTGTCTACACGGACAAATACGTTATTTACAAGCCCGGGGAGGATATCATGAACCGCAATTTGGATTTCCGTCCTTATTTTGAGGACGGTGAAGACAGGGTTGTTGTTCGTTTTGATGATAAGACAGAGGACGGCTGGCTGTCAAAGGAGAGTATTTTGTATGGAATCCGTTTGCAGGATTATAGCGTGGAAGGTGTCAAAATGTACGCTCTGATTGGAATCAGTGACATCTCGTCCATTCAGGATAAAATGGTGATTGACAGCTTTATCAAGAACGGAAAAAGCCGTGGGCATAGCGCCTTAATTGACATGAATGGAAATTATATTGTCAACATCAACAAAGAACTGTACCTGAATAAAACGGACAATTTGTTTGACCATCTGTCAGAAGCCGAGAGCAGCGATATGGATAATGAGGAAATACGGGAGAAGCTTAGGAAGCGGGAAATTTTTGGCGCCTATCATTCCCATGCCGGTGAGAAAGGGAAAGAACTTTTTTATTTCATACCATTGAATGATAATTTCAACCTGTATTTTATCATGTCGCTCAATGAAGAGGTCTTTATGGAACAGAGGCAGGCATTTGTGTCTCTCAGTATGACCATGTTAGGTATTACCATTGTGACGGTTTTTGTCATGCTGCTTATTATTATGAGGCTGCAAATTAAAACGATAAGAACGACAGAGTCAGCCAGGTCTCAGAAAGAATTTCTTTCCAACATGAGCCACGAGATACGGACTCCGTTAAATGGTCTGATTGGCATGAATCATTTGATTATGGCAAATATTGATGATGAGAGCCAGAAACCGCAGATTAAGGAATGGCTGAACAAGTCTCACAGTACGGCAAATTATCTGCTGTCGCTGGTGAATGATATTCTGGATATGTCCAAGCTTCAGGCGGGTAAAGTGGACATTGTGGAGGAACCGATGCTTGTCACTTCCATGATTGATGAGATTGCAGCGATGCAGGCGGACAACATCAAAAGCCGGGGCGTGGAGTTTAGGGTAGAAAAAAATATTATAGAGCCTTGCATTGAGGGAGATATTACCCGTACAAAACAGATCCTGATGAACATAGTTGGCAATGCGGCTAAGTTTACGCCGGAGGGCAAATGGATTCGGTTATCCGTCACGCAGGAAAAAACAGACGATATGCACGTTATCACAACGTATCAGTGTGAGGATACCGGAATCGGGATATCCGAGGAATACATTGACAAGATCTTTGACTCCTTTAGCCAGGAACGGGGCAGGAATACCAAAGGAATTAAAGGAACCGGGCTTGGTATGGCAATCAGCAAACTTCTTGCCAAAGCGATGGGTGGAGATATCACGGTCGAGAGTACGCTTAATGTCGGGAGTACATTTACCGTCACGATTCCTTCCCAAATCGTCCGGGATATTCCGGCTGAATTGCAGGAACAGAAGGAGTCAGATGAAGCCGGGGATGCAGTTCGCTCCGTATGCAGAAAAGACGGCAAACCACTCAAGGTTCTTGTAGCGGAGGATGTGGAACTCAATGCAGAGATTCTGTTAGAAATACTCAAAATGGAAGGATTTGAGACCGTACTTGCGCACAATGGGCAGGAGGCATTGGATTTATTCGGGCAATCGGAAATCGGAGAGTTTGATGTAATCTTGATGGATATGCAGATGCCTGTCATGGATGGATGCACCGCAGCCGGCAACATACGGAATCTGGACAGAGCTGATGCGAAATCTGTTTTAATATATGCCTGCACGGCTAATATGTTCCAGGAGGACAGGGAACAGGCAATCGCCAGCGGCATGGATGATTTTCTCACGAAACCGATTGATGTGAGTCTCCTGCTGAAAAAATTACGGAAAGGCGAAAGAAAAGAGGGATGATTATGAAAAGAAAAATAACTGCTATGCTGCTTGTGCTTGCATTGTGTGGCAGTCTTATGGCAGGCTGCGGCGGCAAAGAAAAGGAGGAGATAACCCTTGTCATTAAGGTTCCCAATCTGACACTTAATTCTGTCAGAAATCCCGATATTTCGGATTCGGCAGTTTTTCTAAAAAATGCGGGCGAGGCATTTGCGGCGCAATACGAGGAGGCGGATGTCAGCTTTCGGGTGGAATCCTTTGAGTATGTAGATGAGGTGGCGGCAGTGACGGAGCGGTTTGATACAGAGGATGCAGCAGATATTCTCTATGAGGGATACCTCAATATGGCATCCTATCTGCATACCGGAAGAGTGGTTCCATTGGATGATATTATTTCGGATGAATTGCGGAGCGATATCGACAGCGCATCATGGGCGATGAGCATGAAAGATGGGAAAACCTATATGATGCCATTTTTGAGCATGCAGAATATACTGATTTATAACAAAGAACTTTTTGCGGACTGCGGTCTTGACAAATATATTGCCGATGAGGTAACGATACAGAATTGGACGATGGAGGAATGGACGGATATTTTGGACACGCTTGCATCAAAGCTTCCGGAACAGACTTATCCGATGATGATGTACGGCAAAAATAATCAGGGTGACACGCATATTATGTCCTATATGCGGGCTTTTGGCAGCACGATTTTTGGTGAGGATGGGCATTTTGACCTTGAACATGAGGCGGCGGTGAAAGCGTTGGAATGGATACAGTCAGGCGTGGATAAGGGCTGGTATCCACCTCACCCGGAGAATCTGGAGATTTCGGACTGTAATGAATTATTTAGCAACAACCAGCTTGCGATTCATATTTTTAATAATGCCAATTTTACTCTTTACGATAATATGGAAAATTATGGGTATGTAAATTTTCCCGGCAATGTGGCAACCTCTTTTGTGACCGGTTTTGAGGTGTTTGATAATGGCGATGAATTAAAGGTGCAGGCAGCAAAGGATTTTGTTCAATATATTTACGAGAATGATGAATGGCTGGAGCTGTCTGCCGGAAATATTCCTGTAAGCAAAAAAGTTTCCGAAAAGTATCAGGATCAGATTACAATGCTGGATGAATTTACAAAAAATGCAGAAAATGTAGTGGATTTTATGAACAACAGCCCGAACTGGCAGGGAAATGATACCTCTGTCCGCAGTGTGTTCTGGCCGAATATCCATGAACTGCTGGCAAAAAGCATTACCCCGCAGGAATGTGCAAAGAGGTTGGATGAGACTTGTAATGAGGCAATAGATATCGGGCGGGAAAACAGTGTATTGCATGAATAAATTTTTTAGGTAATTGCGAAACTGCGTTTTCGCAACTGTCCGTTGTACGATATAGACAAATTACAGCATGGCACGCTTGCGCTATGTATCGCTCGTAACGGTACATAAGGTGCCAAAGTACGGCACCTAAGTACCGACGGCTCCTCAATGCCCTGCTTGCAATATTGTCTATATTGTACAACTAGGTTTTGGAAACAGAGAGTTTTGCAATTACCTAAATAAATTTTTATGGAAAGGAGCAAGATGTAACGTATATGAAGAGGACTTTGATCGTGGTGGATATGCAGAATGATTTCATTGATGGCTCATTGGGAACGAAAGAGGCAGAGGCAATTGTTGAAAAAGTAAGGGAGAAAATTAAGAGTTATCAGAAAAGCGGTGGGGAGATTATCTTTACAAGAGACACGCATACGAAGGATTACCTGAATACAAATGAGGGAAAACATTTGCCGGTGGAGCACTGTATTGCCGGAACAGATGGTTGGAGAATTGCAGATGGTCTGGAGGTTCCCGGTGCAAAGTACGTTGATAAACCAGCTTTCGGATGGACAAAATGGGAAGACTTTGCATTGGAGGAGGTAGAGTTGGTTGGACTTTGCACAGATATTTGTGTGGTGTCCAATGCCTTGATTATTAAGGCTGTTTATCCGGAGATTAATGTAACGGTAGATGCCAGCTGTTGCGCAGGCGTTACGCCAAAGACACATGAAGCAGCTTTGGAGACTATGAAAATGTGCCAGGTGAATGTGATTGGGCAGTGATAAAGAAATTTAGGAGTAAACTTTGCGTAACTTTACGCAAGGTTTGCACAAACAGCATTGCTAACGGTATTGCAAATTTAAGTGTAACCTAATATAATTATAGTTAATATCAAAGCGGGCAAAATGTCATGCCAGAAAGAGTGGAATATGAAGAATCATATTAGAATACAAGATTTTGGACCTATAAAGGAAGCAAATATTGACTTAAATAAAAATTTCCAGATTTATATTGGTACACAGGCTTCAGGGAAAAGTACAATTTGTAAAGTAGTGTATTTTTGTCAAAAAATAAGAGATTACACATTAGATTTTATGTTGGATTCTGAGCAATTTACTCAAAATCATAAGAATGAATATTTTAATAATTATTTAAAATATTTGACTAAACAGTTTATGGGGTGTTTTGGAACAACAAAACATATGAAAAAGTTCAATATAACATATTCGTTTGGAATAAATAAGATTAATGTTACGCTGAATTCTGATGGTTATGTTCGATTCTCTTTTGATGTTAATTTGAAAAAAGATATATGTATGTTGATAGATGAGGCATCTGACATGTTTTTGAATAAATTAAATAATGAAGTCAGTTCTATTATGGATAATATTACAGCTCTCGGGGTGATGAAACGTCATATAAATGAAAATCTTTGTTTGATATTTATGAATGAGGTCGATATTATATATATTCCAGCAGGAAGAAGCTTATTAGCAACGATGTCGGAGCAGTTGAATGATTTTTCTGCTAATGAGATGGACTTAACAATGCAGGAATTTATTAAATTGATCAGGACTACAAAAACCAAGTTTGGAAACAAGATACCAGATATGATTAAAAATTATACAAAAACAGTTAAGGGACAAATTAATAACAGTGCAGTAGAATATGCATATAGTTTAATAAGAAAAATTTTAAAGGCGGATTATATAAGTGAAAATGATGGAGAAAAGATTTACTTTGATGAATATCACTGGGTTAAGCTAATGTATGGTTCGTCAGGTCAACAGGAAGCCTTGTGGATTCTAATGTTGACTTTTGTTATTATACTGGAAAAGAAAAAATCATTTGTTGTAATTGAGGAACCAGAAGCACATTTATTTCCTATAGCTCAAAAAGATGTTATAAGTCTTATTTCGCTGATGGTTAATACAACTGGTAGCAGAGTTATTATCACAACACATAGTCCATATATTCTTACTTCTACTAATATTTTGTTGTATTCAGAAAAGATTGAGGGTAATCATAAAAGTGATGGGAAGATTGTTATACCGAGAACAATACGTGTTTCATATGAAAAATTTGCAGCATATAAAGTGGACAGTGGAACAAATGCTTTGGAAACTTTACTGGATGTAGAAAGTCATATGATAAATACAGATTATATTGATGAAGTTTCATCTATTACCAATCGTGAATTGGATGATTTAATTAACATGGAGATAGAATAATGATTTGTAGTAAATTAGAAATGTGCGTGATATCTAAATTAGATAATATTGATTTGCCAAAGTGTGATAATAATAGAGATATATGCATGGAATCATCAGATAGACGCTCTCTTGTAAAATGTGAGGAAAACGGGAAAAAGTATATATTCGAGAATACAGAGAAAAATTATGTAATTTGCTATAAAATGGATGGGGGGATTATTGTTGAGGATAAAACTGTTCCGAATGGAACAAGTAAGTGTGATTATTTATATATTATTGATGGTAATGAACAAAGTGCCATTTTAGTGGAACTTAAGGGCGTTAATGTCTCAAAAGCATTAAAACAAATTAGTGGAACATTAGATTTGTATAAAGAATTTTTAAGAAGTTTGCATGTATATGGTAGAGTAATAGTGTCTTCATCTACACCTAATCTTAAAGCTAGCCCGGAATATGTAAATCTAATTAGAAAAATCCGGTTGAATTATAGTGGGAATATAAAAATTATTGAACGTCAATTTATAGAAAAAGATATTGATATGTCAAAAGAAGTGAAATGATTTAATCCCACCGGCATTTTTTCATGTCCACATAGCCGTTATCCTGAAAAGCCACCCCCTCATCCATCAGCAAATCCCGCTGCTCCCAAAAGTGCGGCGCCAGTCTGCCCGCATGGTTTACCACACGGTGACAGGGATATTCCCCATAGTATTCTGCCATGCTTAAAACCTTCCCCACAAGCCGGGCATTTTTCTCTCTGCCAATCAACTTCGCAATCTGTCCGTAGGAAGCAACTTTGCCCTCCGGTATTTCTTCCACTACGGAAAGGATTTCATAAATCAGTTCTTCGGTTAAAATATCAGACATTTTCCGTCTCTCCCATGATTCGATAATTTTTTTCACGATGCGTTTTCATGTTTATATTTATTATCGGTTTATATGCCTGAATGATAACCCCCTGGCTTAGCGTTTGCAAAGCAATAATTCGGTTTTGTGGCTGGCTGAAATGAAAATCAAGCCTGACTTGAGAACGGTATGAAAAATGCAATCTCTGCTTTGTGGTAGTAGATGCTATTTCTTGCTATGATATATTTCATGAGAGCAATACGCAGTATTTTGATAATGGTGAAACTCTATTTTCGCAACGGTATTGCACAATCGTTACACTAGATTTTGAAAATGGAGCGTTTCACAATTATCTATACACACTTGAGTTTCCGCAAATTGCAATGTAAAAGTGAGTAAACCTTCCCGCAGTGCTA
>JAMPFS010000033.1 GCA_023664325.1 Clostridium sp. | reverse complement strand
TTGACTGGGGCATTTTCTCAATATTTTCAAGTGCAGCATGCAAATACATGACAGGCGCAAATCTGAAATTCCCCTTTGACAAATTAACTTCTCTTACCTTGCCCGCAAAATCATAAATTTCTTCAAAGAGAAATTGGTGAATTTTTAATAAACTCTCTAGCGTACCTGCTTGCAAGGTATACAGATAGCCATTTTCAAAGAGTAATATTGCCCTTTTCTTACTTATTTTTTCCTCTTCACGGGCAAGTTCTGCCGGATTTGTTATGTTAAGCCTATTTTCAAGAATCATGACCATCTTTCCTTTCCCCAAAATGCTATTTAAGCGATATATTTTCCATGAGATAATAACTTAACTGTTTTCATCATCATCCCTCATGAATATTTTTCTCTTAAACTGCCCTCCAAAGCATGACCCCTCCTGCTCTCGAAGCACATTTTTCATTATAATATCATATAACAGAAAGAAAACAAAGTACATACTTCTTCCTGATTTTCCGCACGATTATCCTTGAATACCTCATTTTTCAGGACTTCTGAAACATACCCAGCACTTTATAAAGCAGCGTATAAAGCTGTGCCGCCTCCTCTGTGTCAAGTTTTACACAACCGGCAACCTTTTGTGGAATATCTTTTGCCTTCTCTTTCAATGCCTCGCCTTCCTCCGTAATCTCAACCATTAACACACGCTCGTCCTCCGTACTGCGGTAGCGTTTCACATAGCCTTTTGCTTCCAGGCTTTTCAGCACGGGAGTCAGGGTACCCGAATCGAGGAACAGCTTTTTTCCAAGATCTTTTACCGTTATCTTCTTTTCTTCCCAAAATACCATCATAGCGATATACTGCGTGTAAGTGATGCCAAGCTCGTCCAAATACGGCCGATACTGCTTAATCACTTCACGGGAAGCCGCATACAGCGGAAAACATAGCTGGTTTTTCAGTTTTAATGCTTCATCATTATCGTTCATTCGTTTTTTATCCTTTCTACGATTGCTTTCGCACAAATCTTGCTGCAATATTCATCGCTATCACATCATTGTGAATTGGATTTTATCTTCTATCTCATCACAGGCACTCCTTTATCTTTTCTTTCAAATTCTTCATATCGGTAGGCTCAAATCGGGCAACAATATTTCCCTCACGGTCAATCAGGAATTTTGTAAAATTCCATTTGATGTTCCCATTGTTCTTATAGTCCTTATCCATCTTTTTTGCAACACCGCTCATCATAAGCGCCATCGGACTTTTGCCGAAGCCCTCAAATTTCGTGTTTTCCGTCAGCCATTTGAAAAGTGGTATCGCATGCTCGCCGTTCACGTCTATCTTGGCAAATTGCGGGAACGTAATGCCAAACCGACCTGTACAGAACGAATGAATCTCCTCATCATCACCCGGTGCCTGTTCCCCAAACTGATTACAGGGAAAATCAAGGATTTCAAAACCCTGCTCCTTAAATGCATCATAGATATCCTGCAATTCACCATATTGCGGAGTGAAACCGCACCCTGTTGCCGTATTGACAATCAGCAGAACCTTTCCCCTGTAATCGGCAAGAGAAATGTCCTCTCCACTTTGCGCCTTAACCGTGAAATCATAAATTGACATCGTATAACCTCCTTTTGTTTGCATTAAATTAAATTGAACTCAATTAATTATAGTAAAGAAATATACTATTGTCAATAGGAATTTATTTTCTCAAAAACAGCAACGCACCTCAAAAATACAGCTTTGCCACAAATATTCCATCCTCTTCCAAAAGCTCTAACCGGAATCCATGCTGCTCCACAATATTTTTCACGATCGTAAGACCGATTCCGCTTCCCTGCTCATTTCCCCGGCTGTTATCCCCCTTTACAAACGGCTTCCAAAGCTGCGCTGCATCCATGCCCAGTGTTTCCTCCATAGAATTTCGCACCTCATAATAACCCGCACCGGCTTTCACAAAAATCTCCCCCTGCTCCGGTGTATATTTTACCGCATTGCTCAGTAAATTATCCACAACCTGTGCCATCTGATCTTCATCTGCCAAAATACATCCGGCATCCGCTAAATCAACCGATATTTCCAGCCCCTTGTCCTCAATGCAGCCCTCGTACTTGTGAAGTTCCGCCTCCGTAAGACGTTTCAGCTCTACCTCCGTTTTCTGAAGCTTTGCCTTCCCGCTTTCTATTTTGCTAAGCTGCAAAATATTATGGATAATCTTGTTCATATACTGTACATTTTCCAGTATTGCCTCCGCATAATAATCCTTTTTTTCCATATGTACATTATCACGAAGGTTCTCTGCATAGCCGGAAATCACCATCAGCGGGCTTTTTAAGTCATGCGCCATTGCATTCGTCATCTCCCTGCGGTATCGGTTCATTTGGCTCTGTGCCTGATACCGGAAATAGGAACGGTACGCCAGAATGAGCGACAATGCCACCGCCAGCGCCAAAATGCCTGCATAAATGCCACATGCCCGTTTTCCATACATTTCTACAATGTTATACTCCCAAAATGAAATCAGCAGCAGATCCGGAATACTTTCATCCTCTGACGAATATTTTGCGAAAAACATCATACACGCATCTGTTCCATCTTTCAAACATGTGCTTCCCCCATCCGCATCCAAACAGTCAAACCTCACTATTTCTTTCTCCTGAAGCTTGGCAAACCACCTGTCATATTCATTCATGGAGGCAGACCCTGCCCATACTGGCCCAAAAATCCGGTTACTCTCATTATAAATATGCGTATACCCTTCGGCATTCTCCGGTGTCAGGTCAAAACCTATGGCATTTTCACCGTTATCTATCGCCATTCCCGTTTCCCTGCTCACTCTTTCCCCATCTCCATCCACAATGAATACCTGTCCCGGAAGGAATTTCTTTCCCTTTATATAGCAGTCCTCCAATTCAATGGCAAAACCTTGTTCCGGGTACTTGCGTTCCAGCCGTTCATATTCCTCCATCACCTCCGCAAATGGCTCTCTATCTGACATGTAGATTGTTCCCCTGTGATTTTCTCCATCAAACCCGACTCCGATCTCAAACATTTCCGAGCAATCAAAAACCTTTGGCATATCAGACAGGGCATGCGGCTTATCGGACACATCATACACGGCTGCCGTATAAGAATCCCATATATCCATCACTGCTGTCTGCATACACACATCCCACTTGGTCTCTAAAATCCAGTCCTCATCATAACTCACCGGATCCTCCGTGTCAGACAGCCTGTCATAATCTGCAAAGAATTCCTCCTGCAGCCCCGCAAACATGCCCGAATACTTCTCTTCTGCCACCCTTTCCATATTCAGGTAAGCAATCACGGTTCCAATGATGCACAGCACAACGGTAAATAATAAAATCGGCAAAAAAACACCTGCAAAAATGCCTGCAAAACGCACATGTTTTCCGTAAAACTTTCTAAGCTTTTCCTGCTTTTTGGCAATACGCTTCTCCTTCCTCTCCACTCTCCGTTTTCTGCGGGCTGACACCGATTCCCTATACTCCTCCCACATCCGATCCCACAGGGAAGATGTTTCTCTGTTATCCTCTTTGTTCATAATCCCTCAACCTCCATTCCCTCCCGCAGTCATTGTCCGCAGAAAAATTTACCGGCTTTCATTCACATACGTTGATACCCTGTCCTGAATTTCCTCCGCTGTCTTATCCACACTCCGTGCGCCTGCAAAATAAGCCTTTACCTCATCTTCAATAATCTCATCAACCGCCGGATTATATTCTATCGTCTTATGGGTTTTATCAATCAGCTCCCGCAGCAGTTCAACATCCTCTTTGGATGACGGCCCAAGCTCCACCTCCACGCCATCTACTCCCTGCATGCCGCAATATTCACCCCATGTGGTTCCAAACTCATCCGTGAATTCCCGGGTTGCCGTGTAAATCCGGATATATAATTCAAATGCATCCTTTTGAACCGGCAGGCTTGCGCTTTGCATGATGTCCCGTTTCACCGGATACTCCTTTTTCAAAAACCCCCTGATAAATTCCCACGCTGCTTCCTTGTTTTCC
The DNA here is from genome assembly GCA_023664325.1 of Clostridium sp. GTDB lineage: Bacteria > Bacillota > Clostridia > Lachnospirales > Lachnospiraceae > CAG-590. The sequence goes on along the minus strand of JAMPFS010000033.1, from coordinate 33,912 downwards.
GATTTTGCAGAAATGCCCATCCGGTTCGGAAATGCAAAGAAGGAGCCATCCTTCGTCTCACAGGGATAACCGACCAGCGCAATTTCCCCGTCAAAAAGTCCCCGGTACAGCTGCAGCTGGCTAAGATTAATCCATGTACCCTCAAAGAGTACGATATCCCTCCGCAAAAGTTCAGGCATTCCCCAGCCATCCCCCAATGCATACTCCGTCTCAGAACTTTTGCGGTTGCATATTTCCAAAATATCCTTAAAATCCTGACTGTCAAACCGGCAGGTTCCGCTTTCCCAGTCAATAAAATCCGCATAACCGCCACCTAAAAGCGCAAAAAGCATATACACCTTTTCTCCACCGGCATCAAAAGGCTGGGCATCATCACCCTTTTCCTCTAAAATATCTTTCATCATGGCAAATGTCATCCCGTCAGCATTTCCCACATTTGCTTTCTTCGCCATCACACTGTATACCTGAAAAACCGGCGCCACATAATAAATCCTGTCATTTACCTTCATCGCCTCCACCACGGAATCCAGTAAATCCTCCGTACCGATTTCCGCATCCTTTTCAAAATAAGGCGACAAATCCTCCAATAATCCCTTTTCGATATATTCGTCAGCAGGCAAGTCCTTTAAATCAATAATATCCGGTATGTTCCCCGTCAATATATCCAGATTGAATGCCATCTGCGGATCTTCTTCCTTAGAGTAATCCTTAAGCTCAATGCGGTATTTGTCATTTGCCCGGTTAAACTCTGCGATCTCTGTTTGCAAATCCACATCCATGCTGAGGCTCACAACACCGTAAGTAATGACCGTTTTCTCTTCCCATTCCTGCATATCTCCCTGCGACAGAATCACAAACTGCTGCTCCTCCTGCCAGTCGATTGCCATAAAACGTAATCCGCCCAGCGACTTCATCCCATAAAAATCATCACCTGTCATAGCCGACATTTCAAAATCAAATAACCAGGTGGATTTTTCCTGCTCCATATTATAACCGTAGGCGCCATAGCTGTTTGTATAATAAAAATCATACGGATCTTCCTGCGGACAGGCTTCGGAAATCTGTACCTCATCCGTTCCTGTCTGATAGCGTTTCCCGAAATCCCCCGTTCCAAAATCCAATGTACAGATAAATTTTTCTGCGGAATCCGACCCCACGCAGATAATGGTTCCGTCCTTTGTATGCCCCACGCCGTCCAACAAAAAATTGGGAGTAATCTTCTTTGCAAAAGTCAAGTCTGCATTGAATAAATATAAATATTCCATATAGCAGAAATACACCCTTCCCTCTTTATCTGCCGTCATGTTGTACATGGCATAACTTTCATGCAAATCGTTTTTGATGCTCTGCTCCCCTAATACATTTCCCTCCAAATCCATACGGATCAGCCATTCGTCCGCCTGTGCCGATTCTTTATCCTCCCTTATGCGAAGGATCAGATTTCCATCTGCTCCATAGGCAATCGCCGCAATATTATCACTCGGAAGATCGTGTAAATCTATTTCCCTGACTTCCATACCATCCGGCTTCATGGAATACAGATGCCGCACTGCTTTTTCCGTATTATGCTCCGCAATATCCTGCTCTGTCATGGCAGAATTATCCCATGTGACAAAATAGATCCGATCGCCTGCCACCGTGTATTCCAGTAAATTTCCGGCAATTCCGTCAGGTTTTATTTTCTCCCCCTCATATAAGCGGTTTTCGGCATGCTCCATATGTGGATTGGTCTTTCCGCCCTCAAAATTACTGCCACACCCTGCCGCTCCGATGCCCAGCCAGAATACGCATATCATGACAGCTAATTTTTGTAACCGTATTTTCATTTCTCTCCCTCCCCAATCGGTAACCGGCAGCATTTCCTTAATGTTCATCCATCCGGTATCCCTTTTTAATAATGGTCTTAATCTGGCTGCCCGCACGTCCTAATGCTTTGCGAAGCTTCTTAATATGGTTATCCACCACCCTGTCGCTGCCCTCATAATCATAACCCCAAATTCTGGTCAGCAGTGTCTCCCTCTCCACTACCATACCCTTATGTTCCATCAGATACTTGAGCAGCGCATACTGCTTTGGAGGAAGCTCGAGCCGTTTGCCATCCGCCTGAACACAGAGGGTAACCGGATTTAAGGAAATGCTGCCACAAACCATCTCATTCTCACCCACAAGACCCTTTGCCCGCTTTAACAGCGCATTCACCTTCGCATACAGTTCCGCTAACGAAAACGGTTTTACCATATAGTCGTCACAGCCCAAATCATAGCCATAAAGAATATCTTCCTCCATTCCCCGCGCCGTCAGGAAAATAATCGGCACAATGCTCTGCTGCCGCATCTGCCTGCAAAGTTCAAAACCGTCCATGCCCGGCATCATGACATCCAAAAGCACAAGGTCATACTCCATCTCATAGAACCGTTCCAGACCATCCTCTCCATTCTTTGCCACTGTCAGCTCGATTTTCCCATCTCCCTTTTCCAAAAAATAGTCTGAAAGAATTTCCTGTATCTGCCTGTCATCTTCCACTAATAAAATCTGATATACCATAATATCCTCCCGTCCTGTCTGCTCAAACCATGCAGACTGCTCTGATTCCGAATAAGCTTATCATAGCATTTTTGACACAATCGGACAATTTGAGAAAATGTTTACGGTGCAGCTGCCAAAAAAATACCCGGCAGCTTTTCTGCTGCTGGGTACTATTCTAGCAAAAAGATGTATCCTTCCTATATCCTTATTTTATTTTTTTCCAACAGTCAAGCAGCCAGGAGCGGCCTTCAATTGTTATGTCTTCTTCCTCTCCGCATCCATTGTAATAAGCATATAACGCCTCATACTCCTCTGAAGTCAAGGCGCGTTTCAACGCCTCCTTTCCCTCCTCGGAGACAACAGCGGTGGATGCATCAATAAAGCACAGCGGCGGAAACATAACACACCACCAGTTCTGCCCTTTCGCCTCTCCGATATCAATGCGGAGCGCCTGGTAATTACCTGCCGGGAAGGTCAGATCCCCATATGTTTTGGCAGGAAATTCCTCCTCTGTCACATACACCTTTACATCATAGTCATACCCCTGCTCCACAATCGTATTAATCGCTGCCGTATAGATATTTTGCAGATTTGCCACAATGATATTTTTACTCTCGGCTACATCCTGGCAATTTTCAAGGAGTGGTCTTAACATCGTCACCACATCCTCCTTGACTGCCAGTTTCAGCTCCTGATCCGCATTGCTGTCACTGTTTGCCCGGACATGAAACCGCAAAATTCCATCATACGGTTCTCCGTACTCCATATTTCCATCCTCGCCCTCCATAGCGATAATTTCCCCGTCAAAATCTCCGGCGCTCTCCAACAGCGCAGAACTTTTCCCTCCACTCACTCCTGCCAAGGCAGCAGCAAGCCCGGTTTCCGTAAAGACGGTTTCATCACCATCTTCGATACGGTCAAATACGTCCTCCACTTCATCCTTTAGACCGGAAATTTTTTCCGTTCCATAAGCAGCATCCGCCCTGGCAAGTTCCTCTCTGTCTACATTCACCAAATGATCGCTGCTATAAGCCTCTGCCACTGTATCAAAACTGTTAAGTACTGCGAAAGCGGTCTGCGTGATGCCGCCCTCTCTGTGTTCCTGATAATAAGAGATTACGGCTACTAAAAAACCGCCCACGATTCCCAGTAAAACGGCTGTAACCACATCCCTGAATATTTTATAACCCTTCATATGCGAAACCTTCTTTCTTCTTTTATTAGTTGAAAGTATTTCCCATATTATTTAGAATATACAACGACGCCAAAAAAGTGACATTTTTTTGATTATTCAGCAGAAATCTCCCATCCCTCCTCCGCTTCTACCAGATAGGATGCCTCCATTTTTTCATTTTCCCGCAATGCCTTTAAGTAATCCTTCAGCCAGGGAACATCCACTCCCTGCCGTTCTTTCATGCGTACCAGGTTTTCCAGATAATTTCCCACCGGCTCTTCCTCATCTTCCAAAAAATCAATAAACTCCTGCGCTTCCCACAGTTCCAACATGGCACAGGTCTTCGCAATCTCGTCCTCCTCCTCGAGCATGTACAAAAGCTGTTCCATCCATGACTCCCTCTGAAGCCGGTTAAGCCGGTCACTCTCCCTGCTCCCTTCCTCCTCCGGCTGTCCGGCAACAAGGATCATCTTAAGATGTGCCAAGGACAAATCCTTTCCCGTCACATTCCCGTAATTTTTTGCCAGCTCGTCTAAATTCTCTGCATCCCACTCGCTGACCTCCTCCACCATGCTCTTTTCCCCCACGACTTTCTCCTGTGCCAGCCCAAGCACAAAATGGTAATCTGCATCCTCGTTTTCTTCAATCAGCAGAATTGTCGCATAATCCCGTTCCTCCACATTTTTCATATCGTTTCCCATGCGGGCATCCATGCCGCAGCCCGTCAAAAAGCATACACCGGCAGACAGGAGAAATCCTCCCATCGCATATTTCACATTTCTCATCCTAAGACACCGCATTGTCATTTCCCCCTTTTTCCACATTCCATTTCTCCCTGCCATGAAAGGACTGTATGTCCAAAACGCCTATCAACGGCAGAAGCAGGGAAAGCGGCAAATCCATTACTGCGCCATAACTCCGGTAAAGCCAGAGTGTCGAATCATATCCCGGCATAAATGCCACAATCGCCATAGCCGCTGCGAGTACCGCCAAAAGCAGCAAATCCCGTTTTACCTTTGGAAATGCAGCCGACAGCAGCCTGCCCGAAAAATACAACGTCTGTCCAATCAGAACAAAACAGCCAATCATAAAAAACCATATCAGCAAAACATCCACACGCTCGATAAAGCCCAGCGGCAGCCGGATATAACGCATAATGGCAACCGTCAGCATATCCTCCGAACCGGCGCCATGTACGCCATAAATTCCAAGTATAAATAGGGTGAGAACACAGACCAGTAAGACAGTTCCCATCACTGCAAAAAATGAGGGCATGCCGGGATATTTTTTCCCATTTTTCTTTTCTGACTGCTCCTGCAAAAACGGACGCAGCAGTATATAATTTTCCACCGGCAGCAAAAAGCTAAGCAGCAAATAGCCGCGAAACAGCAACGCTCCGACAGATAGATTCCATTTCGGAAGAAAGACAGAAAAATCCACTTCCCAGATTCCAAAAATGAGAACCAGCACCAATGGTATATACAAAATCCAGAAAATCAGTTCATAAATCCTGCCCTGTTTTTCCATATATTTACCTGCGGCATATAAGGCTGTCAGCAAAAGCGGCAGTACCACCAAAAGGCTGCCCACATTCCCGTTGTCATGATTCGGCATATACGGCACCTGTCCTTCCCCTAACACCTCAATGGAAAGGCATATATAAAATGCAAGACGGACGATAAGCCGTAATGCCTGTAACAAAACCAACAGCCTTCCCACTGCGCCTACAGACTTCTTCCCATTTAGCGGAATATCTGCTTTTTTATTTTCCGCAGCCTGCGCCTGCCGTTCCCAGTCACAGATGGAAACCCCGTAAATTCTGCCCGTCTTCCAGACCCAGGCTGACAATCCATAAATACATCCCACATAGATACATGCGAACACCAAAAATACAATCAACCCCGGCACAATACTCTCGCCAAACAGCCACGCTGACAGATGGGGAACCACGAAAACCAGGCTGGCATACAGAGGAAGAACCAACATTCTCCTCATCTGCTTTTCCGATATTCTTCCATTTTCACTAAACATACATTTCCTCCAATCCGGTTATTCCTCTAAACCGCCACAATTGCTATCTCTCAGATCATAAGAGTTCATTTTCCTTTGACCGTTTCCTCATTCTGTCTCTGACGAAACCTGCGCCGCTGTCCCATCTGGGTATAAATCGGCCGCTCCCGCATAGTAAAGATGGGCTTGCGTATTACAAAATCCTGATACTCGACTCCGTCATCTGCGCTGCCCGCCACCGCCGGCATCAGATAAGGAATCCCAAAACTTTCCATAGATGCAAGGTGAACCAGCAGCACCAATGCGCCAACCATAATTCCATAAAGACCCCATACTGCGCCAAGCAGAATCATCAAAAATTTGAGCAGCCGGAAGGTGGAGGAAAATTCCTCATTGGGAATGGCAAAAGAGGCAATGGCAGTAAGCGCCACCACAATCACCACAATTGTACTGACAAGCGCCGCCTCCACTGCCGCCTGTCCGACAATCAGACCGCCCACCACGCCAATGGTATTGCCCATCTGCCCGGGAAGCCGGATTCCCGCCTCCCGCAGCAGTTCAAACAGAAATTCCATCAACAGCACTTCTGCCACAATCGGAAAGGTCACATTATTTCTCGCGCCCACAATGGCAAGTAAAAATTCTGTCGGAAGAATCTGTGGATAAAAGCAGGTTACTGCGATATACAATCCCGGAAGAAGCACTGTGATAAATGCCGCTAAATACCGTATAAACCTTGCAAACGTAGCAACGCCAAACCGATTGTAATAATCATCCGATGCCTGAAAAAAAGAGTTCAGCGTACAGGGCAGGATAATGACCTCGGGGGAGTTATCCACCACTAAAACCACCCTGCCTTCCGAAATTGCCGAAGCCGCCTTATCCGGTCTTTCCGTTGTCTGCACCTGTGGAAATGGGGAGTACCATTTCTCCTCTAACAGATGCACCAGCATCCCACTGTCAAAAATACTGTCAATCGTGAAGCTGCTAAGCCGTTTCTCAACTGCCTCAAGCAGATCCGGTTCCACAAGGTCTTCCAAATACATGAGCCCGTAAACGGTTCGGGAACGCTGCCCAATATACCCCTGCTTTTCCTTCAGCTTTGGATCCTTAATCTTCCTTCTAAGCAGCGCCGTGTTTGTCCGAAAATTTTCGATGAAACTGTCTGACGGTCCCTTCAGACCTCCCTCTTTCTTTGGCGAGTCAACGGATCGCCCCGGCAGTTTTTTGGATGCCAGAATAGCAGCCTGCTCCTGCCCATCTACAAAAACAGCGGAATCACCATTTAATACGGCATCTAACACTTTGCCCATCTGATCTGCCTTACTCATATCCACAGATTCTGTCTGATAGTGGAAGATAAAATCAAATGCCGCATGACTCAGCAAATCCTTACTCCGGGGCTGCCGATTGCCGCTGCCATTTTTTCCGGCATTTTTGCGGTCAGATGAGCCGGCTGTCAGCCCTGCATTTCTCCACTCATACAAAAGCGGTTTTGTGATGGTTCGTTCCACCATTTCCCCATCCGACATTCCATCAATGTACAGAATATATATACCAAGTGTGGTTCCATCCCTCTCTAACTCAAACCGTTTCCATACCATATCATCCGCATCCTGAAAAAGAGTCTCCATAATTTGAATATTTACATTCAAATCCCTGCTGATTTTCATATTGATCTCGTTGTTCTCATTATATGTTATATCCATAAAAAAACCTCACACATTCCAGATATACTTGCTTTATTACATCTATTATGTGTGAGGTTGTTATTTCTTATTCTGTTTTTTTCTTTTTGATTCTTCTGCCTACAGCGAATCTTTCAGATTCTTAATCACAATCAATTCCTGGTTATATAAATGCTTGCGCATAATCTCTTTCGCTGTCTTTACATCATTTGTCAAAATCGCATTGGTAATCTCATAATGTTCCTCCACTAAGACATCATGATAGGAAAAATCTTTGACATATTCGACACGGTAACGGTACACCTGCTCCCGCAGGTTCTGGGCAATATTAATCAGGCGCCTGTTATTCGTCAGTTCAAAAATGACCTCATGAAATCTCACATCACCATCCACAATGTTTTGCACATGTTTTGTGGCAATTGCCTCTTTAAAATCATTGCATGCCTGCTTAAGCTTTTCCCGCCCCTCGTCATTGATCCGTTCACAGGCAAGCTCCACCGAAAGTTCTTCAATGGCGGTGCGCACCTCTAAAGCATCCCGCAAGTCTTTCTCCGTGATGCGGGCAACCTCCGCTCCCCTTCTTGGAATCATCACCACAAGCCCCTCTAACTCTAACATCCGAATTGCCTCCCGGACAGGTGTCCGGCTGACTCCTAATTTATTTGCCAGCTTAATCTCCATCAGCCGTTCTCCCGGCGCAAATTCGCCAGTCACAATCGCCTGCCGCAATGCATGAAACACAACATCCCGAAGTGGCAGATATTCATTTGTTCCGTCATATTTTAACTCCATGCCTGCACCTCCTGATTAAACGGTTTCACTAAAAATACATGGTTAGCCAGCCCCTTTTTCCGAATCAGATCTCTTGCCTGCTCTGCCGCTTTTTTATCCTCCTCCCTGAAAATCCCAAACACGGTCGGCCCGGAACCACTCATCAGCGCATTCATGGCGCCGGACTCTTTCATACAGTTTTTTATCTCCTCAATCACCGGGTATTCCGAAACCGTCACGGTCTCCAATACATTCTCCATCCGGTCTGTAATGCCCGCCAGACTGCCATTCCGGATTGCATCTGCCATGCCGTCAATATCCGGATGCGCTTGTAAGCCCGCGGCATCCAAATGTCCATACACAAATTTTGTGGACACGCTAATTGGCGGTTTTGCAATCAAAATGTGGCAATCCGGTATCGGCGGCAAAGCGGTTAACACCTCTCCGATTCCCTCGGAAAGGGCTGTTCCCCGAAGCACGCAGTACGGCACATCCGCCCCTAACTGCACGCCGAGTTCCATTAATGTCTTTTTGTTTAAATGCAGATTAAACAGCCTTGCTGCGCCCACGAGCGCCGCAGCGCAATCGGTACTTCCACCTGCCATTCCCGCTGCCACGGGAATACATTTAAACAGGTCAATCTCCATCCCCTGTCTGACGTGATAGGTATCCTTTAATAATTTGACTGCCCTATAGATCAGGTTATCCTCATTCACCGGCAAAAATTCCAGATTCGTCTGAATCCGAACCACATCCTCGTCCAACAGGCGGAAGGTCAGTTTGTCATACAGCTTAACCGTCTGCATAATCATACGCACCTCGTGATAACCGTCCTCCCTGCGGCGCACAACATCCAGTCCTAAATTAATCTTTCCATATGCCTTTAGCTGTAACGGTTTTCTCATTTATAAATTCCCCTCTCCCGATAAAAACAATCCCTCCAGCCAGGTTTTTGCCAGCGGCAGCCAGGACTGACATTCCTTTTGCACACCATAGTGAGCCGTATCCATAGAAGATTCGTCCGCTGCGGAAAGCCCATGCCCTCCCGCCGGATACATATGAAATTCCACCGGAATCTGATATCGCTTCATCGCCTCGATCAAAAGCAGGGAATTTTCTACCGGCACACAGTCATCCGTATAGGTATGCCAGAGAAATGCCGGCGGTGTATGCTCACTTACCTGTTTTTCCAGGGACACCCTCTCCAACATCTCCTCCGTATACTGCCCTGCAAGAAGCGCCTCAAAAGAACCTCTGTGCGCAAGTGTACCGGAAGTAATCACCGGATAACACAAAAGCATGCCTGCCGGCCGCAAATCCTCCGTCTGGCACCCTGTCTGTTCTGCCAGCCATTCCTCGTGCCAGAACATGCCGAGGCTTGCCGCCAAATGCCCGCCTGCCGAACATCCTTCCACCACAATCCGGTTTTTTGCCACATGCCATTCGCCTGCTTTTTCATGGATCATTTTCATACACCATGCAAGTTCTAACAATGCAGTGGGATATACTGCCGGCGCACAGGAGTACCGCAGGATTGCCACATGATATCCCATCGCAAGAAAACGAAATGCCAGGGGATCTGCCTCCCGGTCAGAGGTTCGCTCATACCCGCCGCCCGGACAGAGTAAGATAAGCGGACGTTCCTTTATCCACAACTCATCACTGTTTTCCATCAAATACACATCTAAATGGGTTCCCGGAAGCGAACCCTCTACCTTAACCGGAATATCATATACTACCATTTTTGTCCTCCTTCATTAAAATACATGCAGCGCACACATTGCCATGCTCACTGCGCCAATCACAAATAACACCACGCCGGCGCCTCTTACCAGCCCTCCCATTGTCTGTAGCAACTGCCGGAAACCGTCATCCTCTCCCTGGTAATCCGGCGGCAGATGGTTTGCCACATTTTTCCCGGCTGCCAAAAGCACCACACCCGTCACCATCATGATAACCGCTAATATCTCCATATCCATCAACCTCAATTCGTCGTTCCCGCAAGGTATGGCGTCGCATCCACGGCGCTTCCGTTTACACGGATCTCAAAATGCAAATGCGGTCCTGTACTCCGCCCCGTGTTACCGGAAAGCGCAATCTGGTCTCCCTGGTTCACATAGTTTCCGACAGTCGTGGTAAACTCGCTTAAATGCCCATAAACTGTCCACACACCGTCTCCGTGGTCAATCATGACACAGTTTCCATAACCGCCAACCCAGCCTGCCGTAATCACCTGCCCTGCACGGGAGGCGCGCACCGTAGTTCCCACCGGAACGCCGACGTCTGTTCCGGCATGCAGCCTTCCCCAGCGGTATCCAAAATTGGAGGTTACATTCCAGTTTGTCACCGGATACATATAGGTAGGCTTGGACTTCGTTCCTCTCCTGACAATCTGGGCAACGGCTGCCACTGTCACATTTTCCTTTAGCTGTTCCCTGTCACTTTCAACATCATTCTGATATGTAACGAGGTCTGTCACGATATGCGTACCCTCGGAGCCCTCCTGAACCACCTCTGTCTCCCCGATAAACATATTGTCGTCATCCTCATAAACCACATCCTCGTAGTACTTCTCCTCATAAGTCTCCTGCTTTTTCACAAGGATCTGCACTGCCGCTGTCTGCACGACCACATTTAACCGGTCATCATAAAAGAGATTTTCATCCGACTCAATACCCGGGTTCAATTCCTTAATCTGCTCCACCGTCATATTATTTTTTTCTGCAATCAAATCCAGATAATCACCGGACTTCACCACATAAATTCCCGGCTCATCCTTTTGCCTGGTAATCTCGTCATATGTGGTCTGCTCATCCTTAATCCGGCTTTTGTCCACATAGGTCTGCATCACCTGAATCTTTTCAGAAAACCCAATGTACTTAACGCCGTCATCTTCCGCCTGCGGTTCGTCACCGCCATCCTGCGCCGGGTCACCGGAACCAACCGAACCGTCACTCGTGATGCCAACCTCGTACATCGTTACATTCCGGCTTTCCGGAGCCACGAGATTCACCTGAAAATGATTCCCCTCATCATACTGCCCCTGCGCTTTTTCCAACACTGCCACCAGGTTTTCCATGCTGTCCACCGTGACCGTGTAATCGTCAATCCGCATGGTATATGCCAACTCCCTGTCTTTATCCGCGCAGGCATCAAAGCTTGCAAGGATTTTCCCGCTAAGCGCCTCATCCTGCAACACCTTCATTCCTTTCACCGTGTCTGCATCCTTTTCTTTGTCCACCTCTTCAAAATCAGCATTTACATCCAGAAGCCTCACACCCTCTGCATTGTAGGCAAGACGTGCCGCCTTAAATGCCGCCTCACCCTCCTCCTTTGTCTTTGCCAGTGCCACCACATCACCATTTATCATAACCTTGATCTTCGGCCCGAAAGAAATACTTTCCAAAAATGAACGGGCCAAATCAAGCGCCGTATTTGTCATTCCGAGAGTGCTGCCCACTGCCGGAGCAATCAGCAGTCCGAAGCATGCGCCAATAAGCGCTGCCTTAAACCATCCCCATTGCATACGGGTTTTAAACTTAATTTTTTTCAAAACAAACTTCCTCTTTTCTATTTTTTCTTAACCGAAAATCCAAATGTTCCAAGCTTGTCTCCAAGCTCGAAATACTCACCATGTGAATAGGCAAGCAGATTGGCATCCTGAAGCTTAAAGCTTCCCCTCTCGTCTAACAGCTCATCCGAAACCTGGACATTCACCACCTCGGCGATAAACATGTCGTGGCTTCCAAGCTCTAATACCTGCTTTACCTCACACTCAATATTCACAGGGCTTTCCAAAATAATCGGCGCATTGATTTTCTCTGCCTCGCCCTTTATAAGCCCCATAACCGCAAACTTATCCTCATCCCTGCCACTCCTGACGCCGCAGTAATCTGTTGCCTCTACAAGTGCTTTTGTGGTGAGATTTACCACAAAAACACCACTTTCCTTTATCATTTTATACGAATACCGTTCTTTTCTCACCGAAATGGAAAGCATTGCCGGATCGGAGCAAATCGTGCCTGCCCATGCAACGGTAAGTACATTGTCATTTCCGTTCTTATCCCTGCAGCTTATCAGAACTGCCGGTACCGGATATAACATATTTCCCGGTTTCCATGATTGTTTTGCCATAATGGATACCTCACTTCTCAATCTTTTTAGACAGTCTTTATTATATATAAAAATTGGGAATGGCGCAATCACCCTTTTCCTTATTTTATTGTTTTTAATTTCCATGAATGGGAAAAAAGGACTTGCATATCCTATTCATAAGTGGTATCATCTTAAACAAGATAACATAGTTTTGAATACTATATGTTGTAGTGTTTGTAATAGAAAGGACGTGTTTTTATGAACAAGAATTTATTTAAAGTAAAAGATCCGGGAAGCGCGCTTACGCATTTTATTGCCATGATCATGGCGCTGCTGGCGGCAATACCATTGCTTTTCAAGGCATCCAATGGTCTAAACAGCTCATACTTAGGCGCCTTTGCCATATTTATTGCCAGCATGATCTGCCTTTATGGCGCAAGCACCGTGTACCACACTTTCGACATTTCCGAAAAAATGAATAAGGTACTGCGTAAAATTGACCATGCCATGATTTTTGTGCTGATTGCCGGCTCCTACACGCCGATATGCCTGATGGTGCTTCCCAAAAATATTGGCATCCCACTCCTAATTACCGTATGGGCAATCACAATGATCGGAACGATTTTCAAAATCTGCTGGATTACCTGTCCTCACTGGCTGTCCTCCGCAATGTACATCGGAATGGGCTGGCTGTGCGTTTTTGGATTTTCCTCCATAATGAAAAATTTGTCCGTTTCTGCATTTATGTGGCTGTTAGTCGGCGGTATCATCTACACCATTGGCGGCATTATCTATGCATTAAAGCTCCCGCTTTTCAAAAAGCATCACTGGAAGAATTTCGGCAACCATGAACTGTTCCATGTATTTGTTATGCTTGGCAGTTTATGCCACTTTATTCTCGTATATCATTATCTGGCATAAGCAAAGGGAACTGCTTTGGCAAAACAGCAAATGCAACCTTGCAAAAGCAGCTCCCTGTTATTCTTTTTAAATTTTCTTTTCCATTCTCTCATACAAATCAATATACAGATCGGTCTGCCGGTCTGCCCGAAATGGAAATTTTCGCCTGATTTCCTTTACCATTCCCGCATGCAGCTCCACCACCTGAAGCTCCGCCTTACTATGCGCTTTTGTGAGCCTCTCTCCCATCGGATCAAATGCCATAGAGCTTTCCACATATTCCAGCCCGTTTCCTCTGCCGATACGATTGACGCCCACCACATAGCACTGGTTTTCTATCGCCCGCGCCCTCAACAGCGCCTCCCATTGATAGACCCGTTCCTTTGGCCAGTTGGCAATCACCAAAATTAACTGCGCCTCGTCTGCCACTGTCTGGAAAATCTCCGGAAACCGCAAATCATAGCAGACAAATCCGGATATCACTACATCCCGGAAATTCACCAGTTTCACCTCATGCCCGCCAATATAATGTTTTCCTTCCTCGCTATAGTTAAAGGGATGTATCTTGTCATAATCAAAAATCACCTTGCCCTGTGATACAATCATCAGCTTATTATAATACTCCTGCCCAAAATCTTCCACATATCCAAAGGCAATTGCCATATCAAATTCCTTTGACTGTTCTTTGAAAAAACGTAAGGTTGGAGAAAACAACATTTCTTCTCCCGCAAGAGACGTATTCATTGTAAAACCCGTCAGTGTCATCTCAGGAAACACCAGCAAATCAACTCCCTGTTTTGCCGCTTCTTCCATGAGCCGCCTTGCCTTGTCCATATTTTTCTGCTTATCTTCCCAGACAATATCCATCTGTGTCAATCCAACCTTCATTGCTAACCTCCACTTCTGCTCCAAATTGCCAGCCACCTGATATGCGTTGTGTGAGCGCTGGTACACTAACATCATATGATGCAGGCTCAAAAGACTTTTCGACTCCAACATCATTATATGGAGTTCCGGTGAACTATATGTGTATATTTTGTAACGTTTTTGTATCACTCTGTTTTCTCATATTCCGGAAACCTCAGAATGACCTTGAAGAGATCCCCATCCAACTGGATTTCAAAAGTTCCCTCCATGAGGTGTGTGAGATCCTTTGCAATCGACAAACCTAAACCACTGCCCTCCGTTGTCCTTGCCGCATCGCCACGGGTGAACCGCTCCATCAGCTCCTGCGGACTGATATTTAACTGTGCGGCAGATACATTTTTCAGTGTAAATACAGCCTCTCCCATATTATTAGATAAATCTGCATAGATTCTGGTTCCCGCCAATGCATATTTGTATGCATTTTGCAGCACATTCTCAAGAACACGGAACAGCCGCCTTCCGTCTGCCATAATTACGGTTGGCTGTTCGGGATAAGCCGCAACCAAAGTCAAGTCTCTCTTTGCAAATTTGTCCTCAAATTCACCGATTGCCTGACGCATCAGCTCGTCAAAAGCAAGCGGCATACAGGTAAGTTCTATGCTTCCGGAATTTGCTTTCGCCGCCTCTACCAAATCTTCCGTCAACTGCTTTAAACGCTGGGATTTTGTATCTAACACTTCCAGATAATGCCTGGCATCCTCCGACGGCATTTCTTCTTTTTTCAGTAAATCCACATAGTTTATAATAGATGTAAGCGGTGTCTTTAAGTCATGGGATACATTCGTGATAAGCTCCGTCTTCATGCGCTCATCTTTTATGGATGTCTCCACCGCTGCCCTCAAGCCATCACCAATGTGATTGATGCCATCCGCCAGCTCGTGAAAAAAGCTGTGTTTTGTTTTCAGCTCGCATTTGCTGTCAAGCTCTCCCTTCGTAATATCCTCGACACACTGAATCAGTTGTTTTAAATCCCTGCAAAGCCTGCGTATAATGATAAAGGAACCAACATGCAATACAATGAGAATGACAATCAAAAGCAAAACCGCCACAGACACCGCATTATTTGAAAACCCTTTCAGTTTCCCGGAAACGATTGCGCCATACTGTCCCCAGTACACAAGCACCAGCATACAGACAAACAAAACACCCAGATACACCAAAAACAACAGCCACAGCCTCTTTACTCCATTTTGTCTGTAATAAAAATGCATGCATTTTCTGTAAAGACCGGAAACCCTTGCCCTGCACCAGCGAAATCCCCTTTTCAGGTAATGGCGGCTTTTTGATCTAAGATTCTTTGCCTTCACCCTTCTCGCAAAACTTAAAGTCAACTCCATCAAAAAGAAACCAAACGGCATGATACTGGCTGTACTTGGCAATACACATTCCAGAATACTCTGATCGAAATGGTTCAGGTCAACATATACCCCTATGCCGAATATTACCGGCACAATGCATATCCCCATCACCAGCGCTGTGACAAGCAACCATAATTCTGTTGGCAGATTGTCATAGGCATTAAGCGTAATATCCAAATTGGTTCCCTGTTCCACATCCTTCTTTCCCTGTCTTCCGGTTGTCAGAACCAGGCTCACAGCCTGGAATATTAGCAGAATCAATGAAACGACTGCCACCACGGACATGGGATTGACGTAATCAATCACTTCACTATATATCCGGTAATTCATATAGGATGGGGTTTGCGCAAGCTCATCACGCTCTGTTACATTCGCTGCCACCCTGTCATAATCCACCCCAAAGCAGACAAGCATATACCTATTGGGAAAACATTTCACTAAAACATCTTCAAAATGATTGTCCATATCAAGACTTTCCACTGTTTTCTGAGCCTTTTCTGCCTGGGTATTTGAAACTCCCCGCTCTATGCAATAAGAGTACGGCAGACTCGTAATTTCCTCTATGCTGTCTACGTTTTTATAGGTAAAATCCCTGCATGTAACATAATATACAAAGGCGCCATTTTTCATAGCCTTCAGTTCAGCAGCCGCAGTCTCCGCATCACTGTCTCCTGCCTTTTCCTCTAATACACTTTGTATACTCTTATTCTCTGACCATAACAGCGGCAGCACAATATTGTCAAGCCTGTTTCTCTCATAACCTGTATGCTGATCCAATGCGGAAAGCACCTCGCTGCAATCATACAAATAAGAATCATATGGCTCAAAATAGTTATCCATTGTGGAGTAATATACATCCTCCTCCGGATCGTACACCGCATATTCCTCTCCACCCGCCATCGCATCATTCAACGACTCATACGATTTCACGGTGTCATCTTCAGAATCATATGTCTCAAACATCACATTCGTGGATTCAGACGTCTCGGGTTCTCCACTCACGGAAACGCGTACCTCAATGACCGCTTCATTCCCGTCTGTGCCACCCCACACTTTTTTCGTCTTAAAGATAAAATACGCTTTTTCCGAAAATTCAGAGGAATAACGGTGGTTTGTATTCTGCGTACCATAATACAGGAAAAGGTTTTTAAAGCCCCCCTTTGAAAAATACATATAGCTGTTCTTTCCACTCCCTGTCGCCAAAAGCCGCAGCATCTGGGAATAATTGTATAGCGGATTCTGGAATTTCGTCTGGATGTCTTCACTATTTGTGATATATTTCTCTATATCCTCCAGCTGATTCGGCAGCGCTTCCTCCGGATCGTAACTTTTCAAATCCTGCAAATCATAATCATTCATTTCATTGCTGGCTGTATTGATAATACAGAGCGCATTCCTGTTTTTTTCGTTCTCTAAGGTATCAATCGCTGCCAGCAGGGTGGAATACTCTGTTGCCACGTCATTGCTGTACCGGATGGTCTCATGGTAATCCTTAGAACGAATCGGGAAGATATCCTCCCCGAAATAATTCCATGCCAGAAAAACAAGTTCTGCGCTTATCAAAAATACCGCAAAGGTAAGCATGCATAAGAAGCCACGGAACCGTTTACCCCCTGTGGTGTAATACCACTTTCTTCCAATCTTTTTTTCTTCTCTTTTTTCCTCATTTTTTTCCATATTTTTTCCTTCAGCCTTTCTTTTCCATGCGGTATCCAACGCCCCACATTACCTTGATATAATCCGGGTTCTTCGGATTAATTTCTATCTTTTCCCGAATCCGCCTTATATGCACTGAGACAATATTATCTGTCGAAAAAGCATCCTCTTCCCACACACGCTCGTAAATCTGGGCAGATGAAAATACGATACCGGGATTTTCCATAAAAAGCTGCATAATCTTAAATTCCGTTGGTGTGAGTTTCACATTTTCACCGTCCACGGTCACAATTTTCTGCTCCCGATCCATCGTAATGGAGCCATTCACGAGCAGATTGCCATTTGCCACTTCCAAACCGCCAAGCTTCGTATAACGGCGAAGCTGGGATTTTACCCGTGCGACCAGCTCAAGCGGATTAAAGGGCTTCGTCACATAATCATCTGCCCCTACATTTAATCCAAGAATCTTATCCACATCCTCCGATTTGGCAGACAGTAAAATCACCGGTATCGAACTCTGTTCCCGAAGTTTCAGCAATGCATGGATTCCATCTAACTCCGGCATCATAATATCGAGAATGATTAAATGTATCTCCCTCGTCTTCACAAGCTCCAACGCTTCTCTCCCATTATAGGCAGGACAAACCTCATAGCCCTCCTGGTTTAAATAAATAGAAACAGCCTCTACGATTTCCTTATCGTCATCACATACAAGTATTGTCATTGTTACTCTCCTCATCCCCTATCTGTCATGTTTGCTTTCTGACATGATTATCATACAGAAAAATTTTTACAAAATAGCAAAAGAAAAAATGAAGAAATTCTGAAGAAAAATTGGTCTTATACAAATTGTATAAACAAATATCCGACTATCCCTGCCTGTTAGCAGACATGATAGCCGGATATTTACTGCATTTATTTTATTACCTTTTGACGTATCAGCGCCCTCTTAAGCGCAAGCTCCGCACGATCCATATCAATACCATCCTCATCATCAATTCTGCGCCTTGCGCGAATCTCTGCTTCCTTTGCACGGTTGATATCAATCTCCTCCGGCCACTCCACACTCTCAGCTAATATTGTGACACTATCCTTCAATATCTGCACAAAACCAGACATCAAGGCAGCCTCCTTTACCGTATCGTCCTCGTGGATTTTAAGTACGCCCGGCGCAATAATCGCTGTCAGCGGAATGTGCTGTGGATAGATACCCATTTCACCCTCTGTCGTGGTAAATTCTAAAAAAGAGGTATCCCCTTCATAAAATATACGTTCCGGAGCAACAATTTTTAATTTCATATTATCTGCCATAAGCATATCTCCTGTTTTATTCCAGTTCCATATCTGCCCTTTCGGCACACCTTCCTTAAGATGCATTTGTGGCTGCAAAAAAACGCATCCCCAAAGACATCTGTGTACCTCTTGGGCAGATATTGTTTAATCTACTGATTTGCCCTTGCTACAACATCATCTATGCTGCCTGCATTTAAGAAGTGACCCTCTGGAATATCATCATGCTTTCCATCGATAATCTCCTTAAAACCACGGATAGTCTCTGAAAGAGGAACATACTTACCGGAAGTACCGGTAAACTGCTCTGCCACAAAGAATGGCTGTGACAAAAATCTCTGTATCTTTCTTGCACGGTTTACGACCAGCTTATCATCCTCTGATAACTCATCCATACCGAGAATGGCAATAATATCCTGTAACTCTTTGTATTTCTGTAAAATCTCCTGCACGCCACGGGCAACCGCATAATGCTCATCACCCACAATCTTTGGATCCAAAATTCGGGAGGTTGACTCCAATGGATCAACTGCCGGATAAATACCTAACTCCACGATCGAACGTGAAAGTACAGTCGTTGCATCCAAATGCGCAAATGTCGTAGCCGGAGCCGGGTCTGTCAAGTCATCCGCCGGCACATAGACAGCCTGAACGGAAGTAATGGAACCGTTCTTTGTGGAAGTAATACGCTCCTGCAAAGCACCCATCTCCGTCTGTAACGTTGGCTGGTAACCTACCGCTGACGGCACACGGCCAAGCAGTGCGGAAACCTCAGAACCTGCCTGGGTGAAACGGAAAATGTTATCAATGAACAAAAGCACATCCTTACCACCCTGGTCACGGAAATACTCTGCCATTGTAAGTCCTGTCAGACCAACTCTCATTCTTGCTCCAGGCGGCTCATTCATCTGTCCAAATACCATCGTTGTCTTATTGATAACGCCTGATTCCGTCATTTCATTATACAGGTCATTACCCTCACGGGTACGCTCGCCTACACCGGTAAATACGGAATATCCACCATGCTCTGTCGCAATATTACGGATTAACTCCTGAATCAATACCGTTTTACCTACACCGGCGCCACCAAACAGTCCAATCTTACCACCCTTCTGATAAGGGCAAAGCAAATCAACGACCTTGATACCGGTCTCTAAAATCTCTGTATCCGTTGCCTGCTCTGCAAAGCTTGGAGCCTTCCTGTGAATCGGAAAATGCTCTGTCACTTCCGGAGCCGGCTTATTATCAATTGGCTCACCTAATACATTGAAAATTCTTCCCAATGTATTCTCACCCACAGGCACTGTAATCGGCGCGCCTGTAGCAACAGCTTCCATACCACGAACCAATCCATCCGTTGGACCCATGGCAATACATTTCACTGTATCATCACCTAAATGCTGGGAAACCTCAACGGTTAATTCCCCGCCATCTTTGGTAGCGATCCTGATGGCATCATTAATCTCAGGAAGATTGCCTTCACTGAACTTAATGTCCAGCACCGCACCAATGATCTGGGTGATTTTACCGACATTTTTCTCTGCCATATCTTATCTCCTTTTATTTATTATTCTCCTCTAGGAAATTGCCTCTGCACCTGCAATAATCTCTGTAAGCTCCTGCGTAATGGAACTCTGTCTTGCACGGTTATATTTAAGAGACAAATCTGCAATCATGTCATCCGCATTCTTTGTCGCGGAATCCATTGCCTGCATACGGGCGCCATTCTCACTGGCAATCGACTCAATAAATGCCCCGTATAAAATGTTATTTATATACTTTGGTATAATCATATCCAAAGCTTCATCTGCCACAGGCTCAAAGTTCATCGGTGTTAAAACATCCACCTCCACATCCTGCATAATCTCCTCCACATTAATCGGAAGAAGCTTTATGAGTTGTGGTTCCTGCGTCACCATATTTTTAAAACTCGTATATGCGAGATAGATTTCACCGACCTCACCCTCTTCAAAGGAAGCAAGTACATTTTTACCAATCTTGATGGCATCTCCATAAAGCGGCTCATTAATCACTTCCGAATAATCTTCCACGATTTTATAGCCTCTTCTGGAAAGGTTTTCAATACCTTTTCGTCCAACTGCATAAATGTCTGTCTCCTCCGGAGAAAATGCTGTCACAATCTCCTTTACGATATTATTGTTATATCCACCCGCAAGACCTCTGTTACCTGTAATGGTAATGACCGCTTTACGCGTGGAATCACCTGCTGTCAGATACCGATGCTCCATTCCGCCGCTTCGCGCCAAAATTGAACACATCGTATCATATAGCATGGTAAAATACGGCTTATTACTCTCTGCCCTGGCTTTTGCTTTTTGTAATTTAACGGTGGAAACCAGCTTCATCGCTTTCGTAATCTGCCCAGTGCTGGCAACACTTTCTTTCCGCCGTTTGATATCTCTCATAGATGCCAAGACAATTCACCTCTTTCTTGTACTAAATCATTCAGGCTTTTGCAACATGCAATTTACCTGCTGTTAAGTGATACATTTCCATCTTTCACTGCGTGTCCATGAAACATTTAACGCTGTGCCTTGAATTCGGTGATTGCCTTCGTAAGCATTTCCTCAATCTCTTCCGTCAGCTTCTTTTCCTTCCGAATCTTTGCAAAGAGTTCCGGAACCTGGGTATCAATATACTCAAATAAGCTCTTTTCAAAATCAAGAATCTCCTCAACCGGAACATCCAGCAAATATTTCTTCGTCGCTGCATAAATGATGACAACCTGCTGCTCTACCGGCATCGGTTTGTACTGAGGCTGCTTTAACATTTCCTTAATTCTTTCACCCTGTGCAAGTCTTTCTTTCGTGTCATCATCAAGGTCTGAGCCAAACTGGGAGAATGCTGCAAGCTCTCTATACTGCGCAAGCTCTGTACGGATTGGCGATGCAATCTTCTTCATTGCGCCGATCTGCGCCGCGCCACCTACACGGGATACGGAAAGACCGGCGTTGATTGCCGGACGGAAACCTGCATTAAACATCTCTGTCTCCAGATAAATCTGACCATCTGTGATAGAAATTACATTTGTTGGAATGTATGCAGACACGTCACCCGCCTGTGTCTCAATAATCGGAAGCGCTGTAAGCGAACCTCCTCCTAACTCCTCACTTAAACGCGCTGCACGCTCAAGCAGTCTTGAATGTAAGTAGAATACGTCACCAGGATAAGCTTCACGTCCAGGCGGTCTTCTAAGCAGCAAGGACAGTGTACGGTATGCCGTAGCATGCTTTGACAAGTCATCATAAATGACAAGCACATCCTTGCCTTCCTCCATCCATTCCTCACCGATTGCACAGCCTGCATACGGTGCAATATACTGAAGCGGCGCCAGCTCGGAAGCAGTTGATGCAACAACCGTTGTATAATCCATTGCTCCATATTCTGTTAAAGACTTTACGATATTTGCAACCGTAGATGCCTTTTGTCCGATGGCAACGTAAATACAATTTACGCCCTGCCCCTTCTGATTGATAATTGTGTCAATTGCGATGGCTGTTTTACCTGTCTGACGGTCACCGATAATTAACTCTCTCTGTCCTCTTCCGATTGGCACCATCGCATCAATCGCCTTAATACCCGTCTGAAGCGGCGTATCTACCGACTTACGGGAAATAACACCGGATGCTACCCTCTCAATCGGTCTTGTCTTGCTTGTCTGAATCGGCCCCTTTCCATCAATTGGCTGACCTAATGCATTGACAACACGTCCAAGCATTGCATCGCCAACCGGAACCTCAACCACGCGTCCGGTGGTCTTAACGGTATCTCCTTCGTTGATATTCTTATCGGCACCAAGAAGCACGGCACCTACGTTATCCTCCTCCAGGTTCATAACCATTCCATAAACCTCACCTGGGAACTCTAATAACTCACCCTGCATTGCCTTTTCCAAGCCATGCACACGGGCAATACCGTCTGCTACCTGAATAACAGTACCAACTTCGGAGGTCTCTAATTCCTTTGAATAATTCTTAATCTGTTCTTTAATGACAGAACTAATCTCTTCTGGTCTTAAATTCATTGAAAATTAGCACCTTCTCTCTGTTCTTATTTTAATCTGTGACAATCTGCCACATGCCGGAAAATGTATCTTCCCGCTCGATCTTCTTCTACCCAACAAGGGATTTTGATAAATTTGCAATCTGTGTCTTCAAACTGCTGTCCACAACGGTATCCTGTATGCGGATCACCAACCCGCCGATTAGAGAGCCGTCTACATGATAAACACCCTCAATCTGATGATACTTTGTGGTCTCTAAAAGCTTTTGCTCAATTTTTTCCTTCTGTGCTTTGGAAAGCTCAACCGCAGAAGAAATATTGGCAACTCCAATGCCTTTCTCTTCTTTGATTTCGTTGATGATATAATCAAACACGGAAAGAAAATCCTTCTGATGGCCTTTTGTAACCATCATCACCATAAGCCCGGTCAGTTCATCGGAAACCTTACCCTGGTAGATGTTTTCCAACACCTTAATCTTCTCTTCTTTTTCGATGTTCGGATGAAGCAAAAGCTTGTTTAATTCTTCGTTTTCAAGAAACGTCTGCTTTACAAAAAGCACCTCTTCTAATGTGGTATCTAAGGTCTTATTTTCCAAAGCCACCTCAAAAAGCGCGCTTCCGTAGGTTTTACTTACCTGCTTAGCCATGTACTACCACCCATTTCCTTCAAAGTGTCCTCTATCAAAGCATCCTGCTTACTCTCGTCAATCTGCTGCGTAAGTATCTTCGCAGCCATTGCAGTTGCCACACGAACAATTTCCTTTCGCATCTCATCTGAAACTTTACTCTTTTCAAGCTCAATCTCCTGATTGGCACGAGCAATAATTCTTGCTGCCTCTGCATTTGCCTCATCAACAATCTCTTCCTCCCGCTTCTGCGCTTTCCTGCGGGCTGCTGATAAAATCTCTTCTTTTTCCTTCTCAATAGACTTTAACTTTTCATCATATTCCGCTTTCAACGCTGCGGCATCTTCCTTGTCCTTTGATGCGGATTCAATATCATTTTTGATTTTCTCCGTTCTGTTTGCAAGAACCTTCTTCACCGGCTCAAACAATATATTTGAAAGGAAGAAAAAGAGAATAAAGATTGCGATGCCCTGAATCACAATATCGCTCACCGTCTGGGCGCTTAAGTCAAGAATGTGTCCATCTGTCAGCAGCATGACATTCATACCCTCTAATCCTAATAACAAGTTTGCCAAGAGTCTATCCTCCTTTCGCCAGATTTTAATAATTTATTACAGCTTCAAAAATCTAGCTAACATTGGATTACCATACATTAACAGCAACGCTACGACAAGTCCGTAAAGACCGGTTGTCTCTGCTACCGCCTGTCCTAAAAGCATGGTAGACATGATGTCACCCTTTGCACCCGGATTACGTCCTACTGCTGCTGCACCCTGACCAGCCGCATAACCCTGACCAACACCAGGACCAATACCGGCGATCATTGCCAAACCTGCGCCAATTGTTGAACAAGCTAAAATTAAACCTTCGTTTGTGATGTTTTCCATAGAATCATTCCTCCATTTACTATAAAATTCAAAACATTGTTATCTTATTGTCAGGCAGATAACGTACCTTTTTGAATATCTGATATGCTCTGGCATTTTGCCTACCCCTCTATCTTCTGGGTTACAAATACCATTGTCAGCATACAAAATACATATGCCTGAATTGCGCCTGAAAACAGGTCAAAGTAGACATGCAGCGCTGCCGGTATGCCAATCTTGACAAAAATCGGAAGCAGTCCATAATATAATGCCATCATAACCGTTCCAGCCATAACGTTACCAAACAAACGCAGCGACATGGAAACCGGCGTGGCAACCTCACCGATCAGATTAATCGGAAACAGGATCCAAATTGGTTGAAACAAATCTGTTACAGCACCGAATTTGTTACATTTGATATTATTATACTGAATCATCACAAATGTAATCAATGCCAGAGAAAATGTGGTTCCAAAATCCGCTGTCGGTGGTCTTAAACCAAACAGACCGGAAATATTGGAAAAAAATACAAACAAAAATAAAGTACCAATGTAATTGATGTACTTTTTGGCATGCTGCCCCATAGAACCATGTACAAAGCCCTGCAGGGTTTCTACTGCAAACTCTAATACATTCTGCATTCCTGTCGGTATTTCTTTTGCATTCATCATTTTCTTCCTGGCGACCAGAGCGAAAATCATCAATGTCACCATAATTAGAAGCATGCAGACATGCGAAGTCGTAATATATACGGTCTCACCCATGAACTGATATGCTATCAGATGATGAATTGAAAAATCTACTTCTGTATCTGATGTCAACAGCATCGGCATCATTCCATAACCCATCTTTTCACCTTCCTTTCTGTAGTAAAATAAATATAGCATGTCAGTAGAAAATACTGACGATACAATCTTAATTGACAAAGTCCTCTTCCGGTTTTTGAGAAACCACGTCTGTATCCTCCTGCGGCTTCGCATCCGGTTCCCCGGCTGCCTCCTGTTCAAACAGCAATTCATCCTTTGTCACAAAATGTTCCGGATACATACGCTTTAAAAAGAACGGTGCCACAAGCGCGCCAATCTTAAGCCCGAGAAGACCTAACACTAACGCAATAAAATTAAGCTGGTCGAATATCACTCCCAAAAGCAGCGCTGCAAGCATAATTCCCAAACGTACGAAGCTTTGCCGTCTGGTATATTTTACCGCCTGTTGTTCCGGCATATCAAGCCCCTTATCCAATGTAACTGCCATGTGAACCATTAAAAAAATGGCAACTGCGGTTCCCGCAAGCAGCCCCTGTGTATATCCTTGAATATTTCCGGAAAAAAAGATTCCAACTATTTCTACGAGTGCTGCATATAAAAGTATTCCAATCACAACGCCCCGTAGGGTCTCTTTTACCTGCTCCATACTCTTCTCCTGTCAAAAAGAATCAGAATTATGTCTGTAAAACCTGTTATCTGCTGCGTTTCACAAAAACAACACATTTCCAACATTATTAGTATACTAATTTTTTTAGTAAATGTCCATAAATTTACTGGAAATTTGTGGAACTTTTTTATAAATTGCGTCTGATACTTTGTCACGCCAGCCAAAATATCAGTCTTTCTCCTCCCATTCTTCCAGTTTGGACTGAAGCAAGTCCGGCTCTTCCCTTTTGTCCGCTTCAAAGAGGCTTTTTTTGCCAAGAAATTTGCAGATAATATTATAGCATGCCTTGTAACCGCCAAGCACTCCTAAAATCAGAAAAAAAACAAGTGTGCCGGTACCAAAAAAAGCATCCACAGCGTAACCGATTCCTCCGGAAATCAAAACGGCGGTCAGCATCGCAATTGCCAGTTGGCTGATTAATGCAATCATTTTCATACGGATTCCTCCCGGTCTGTCCAAACATTACTCCTCGATCATGCGATTGCGCCTGATATGTCTCTCCTCATTGGAAAACGGTGTATCCAAAAAAGTATCTACGATCTTTAATGCAAGTCCCGTTCCAATGACTCTGGCGCCCATCGCCAGCATATTGGCATCATTATGTTCCTTTGTTGCCGCTGCGCTGAAACAGTCATGGCAAAGCGCTGCACGGACTCCTTTCACCTTATTGGCAGCAATGGAAACCCCTATACCCGTGCCGCAGATTAAAATACCAAGTTCACATTCTCCATCCGCCACGGCATGGGCTGCTTTTTTTGCATATACAGGATAATCCACTGCTTCCTCACCATAGCAGCCAAAATCCCTGTATTCAATTCCCCGCTCATCTAAGTGCTTCTTTACCTCCTGCATCAAACCATATCCACCATGATCACATCCCAAAGCTATCATTTGCATTTCCTTCTTTCTCAATTCATATATTCAATCATTCCAAACCAAACTGCCTTGCTGGAAATTCAGATATTCCACCTACTGTAAAAGGCGAGTTTCCTACACCCGGATCACACGCTGTCCCGCTGCCTTTAACAACCGGTTCATAATGGCGTCTGACAATTCTTCTCCCCGGAAACTCTCTGCATAAATGTAATCCACAGCCGCTGCATCAAAATCCCGGAGCGCGCTGTAAAGCCCTGCCGCCACCGTAATCTGTTCCTTTCGGTCACCGACACAAATCACGGTATCCGCATGACCCCCGTAACAGGAAACGGTTCCCGTAGAAGCCATAATTCCAACCCGGTATCCCTCCTGTCTCTTTTCACCTGCAAGCGCTATGATCTTGTCAATAACCTTCCTGTGGGAAACTGTCATATGCCCGTCTTCCGAAATATGTTCCAAGCCATCTGTCATGCTCTCCACCAATGTGAGTTCGCCTCTTGGCGCATAGTGTGTATATTTCATCCCCGGCGCCTTCGGATGCAGACCGTCCGCCACCCTCTCGAGCACCGGATCCATTTTAACTTCGCCTGCAATCTGCTCTAACATTTTTTTCGTAATAAATCCCGGACGCAGGATTGTCGGCACCTTATCACTCACATCTATAATGGTGGACTCAATGCCAATGCCAACGGCGCCGCCGTCTATGATATATTCTATCTTCCCCGCTAAATCCTCCATGACATGCGAAGCTTTTGTCGGAGACGGTCTGCCGGAAAGATTGGCGCTTGGCGCCGCCACATATACCCCGGACTGCCGGATCAGTTCTAATGCCACCGGATGCGAAGGCATGCGGATTGCAACCGTATCAAGCCCGCCCGTCGTCTCATATGGCACAATGTCTTTTTTCGGCAAAATAATGGTAAGCGGACCCGGCCAGAATGCCTGTGCCAGAACAGCCGCCTGTTCGTTGACATGGGAAAGGTTATCCATATCCGCTATATCCGCTATATGAACAATCAGGGGGTTGTCTGATGGTCTTCCCTTTGCCGCATAAATCTTTGCCGCCGCCTCTTTATTTTGTGCATCCGCTCCAAGTCCGTAAACCGTTTCTGTCGGAAACGCAACCAAGCCACCGCCTGCTAAGCAGGCGGCAGCTTGGGACAATTCCTTTATTTTCATATAGTCTTCGATTGGACAATCTGCCTTAATAACCTTTGTCTCCATGCTACCAAACCGTTACCTGCTTTGCCGCAGTATAACTGCCGTAAAGCTTCTTCTTCCCGCTTAATCTGTACGCACGCATTTTAACATAATATGTGCCGGATTTCAACTTTTTGGAAGCTTTCTTTTTGCTGCTCTTTGCTGTCATGAGTTTTTTATAACCGCTGTCCTTATTTGTTGAATAGTAAATCTCGTAACCATTCGCAGCAGAATTTTTCTTCCAGCTTACCGTGACCTTACCCTTAGAAGCTTTTACTGCAAACCCTTTTAATTTGGAAGGTCCTACGGTCACTTTACATTTCAAAGTCGTCTGTTTGCTGCCTTTCATGAAAGTAGCTGAAATAGTAGCTGTACCATAACTCTTGCCCTTTACGGTTCCTTTGGAATTCACAGATGCCACTTTTGTATTCGAGGACTTCCATTTGGCTGTTCTGTAAATACTGCCCGGATTCTTTTTCAGGGATAGCTTCGCGCTGCTCCCTTTGGAAACACCCAGATTCTTACTCAGTGTAATGGATGGTTTTACTTTCGTCTTGTCCGTATAACCCTTAATCCTGAAATTACAGGCTATCGTTCCATACCCATCCGGAATATTCTTGCCATCCAGCCACTTATTGTTATAGTAGAAGAACGATTGGTTCTTGCTGACTGCGGCATTAAATCCAATCCAGCCGTACCCGCTTGTGATATCCGCTGCAATAATCGGTTTGCCGGAGGAAACCTTCAACGTCACCACAATGGAAAAATATTCACCCGGCACTAAAGACACTGCTTTCGGAAGTTCCACCGTCTGATATCCTGCATCCTTGAATGTTCCCTTGACAGCAGAGGAAAAAACTTTCGTACCGCTGGTTGGTTTGCCTGCGCTCGACAGCCCGGTATAAATCTGTATCTCGTAGTTTGTATTTGTGGAGTAGGTACAGACTCCCACTGCCTTCAAAAGCTCCGTATAGGAAGATGATGCTTTTGCCTTAAATACATTGGCGCATTTAATTTGCTTGCTCAGAGAAAGGTAGGTGGCGGGATTTGCAGAGCCGTCATACTGATAATTATTGTCATACTGCTCGGATGCCGGAACCGCCTCCACCGCCATCATCTCTGCCAGGCTGGCATCCTCATAGGACACATAGTTGTATCCTTTATCGCCAAATTCCGTGCCATAACTGTTTTTAACAATCCATGCGCCATTTTTAGAAGGCTTCACAGATCCGAAATTGCTACGGGAATAATTATCATCCCACCCGACAATCGTTACGGCATGGTTCCCATCGTCTTTGTTGTAATAATACGCTCCCGTTTTTGAATTATAATAGCCACTCTTATCACGGTAATCAAAGTAAATGCCGCTTGCCACTGCGCCGTGATCCATGATTGCCTGCTTAATGGCATTGACAGAATTGCTCAGTTTTTTCACATTATAATTATAGTAATATACATCCTGGACAATATAATCATCCTGATAACACATGGATTTATCCGGTGTCGATACATATGGTGATTTACTCTCCGTTGTCAATCCCGCCCATGTCATCAGGGCAAGACCGGAACCCTGTAATGTTCCGCCATTCTGATTCCAGGAAAGCCCGCCTTTATTCGCATCATTCTTGGTATAACCGAGCTTATCCGTCTGGCGGTTATAGAAAAAATATGCAAAATGGTTCTCTGACAGGTCAAGCGTGCTGTCAGCATAGCCGTTTTTAATCAGGTTCCCTTCCACGGCACCCACCGTTGCAAATGCCCAGCAGGTATTGTAATTACCCTGATCCCTTATCGGCGTTACCATCACAGTACCGTTGACATTCCTCGGATCATAGG
Organism: Clostridium sp.; assembly: GCA_023664325.1. Lineage (GTDB taxonomy): Bacteria > Bacillota > Clostridia > Lachnospirales > Lachnospiraceae > CAG-590. Next base: position 4,656 of record JAMPFS010000033.1, on the reverse strand, counting down.
CGGTCGCATAGGCTGCCCCCCTCTGTGTCAGGGCTGTATCCGACCCACATTCCACAATCTCTGCCGGCTTCAGCCAGTTTTCACTTACCGGATACTCCCGGTTATCTATCGTCTGGGCAGCATATGCTATATCCGTCATTCCAAGCTGCAAGCCACCGAGTAAAACAGCCGCATATAACACTGCTTTGATTTTGAAAATTGACTTCTTCAAACTGATTCCACCTTTCTTTTTCTGCACAACTTTGCTTGGCGTTTCTTCTATGCCTTATTATAATTGTTCTCCGGCTGTAATGCAAACATTTTCGCCTGTCTGTTTGCATATTTGCAACATTCCGGCATAGCTTATATAATAAGAATATTCCTGCAAAGTGTATCCTGTATGAAAAAAAAATATCGGATTCTATCCTGTATCTTATTGTTTGTCGCTGCCGCTTTTTCCCTCTACCGCAATTACGGCTATCGTGTTGTCTGTTCCGTAAAAAATAAAACCGTCATTGTAATTGACGTCGGACATGGAGGCTCTGATCCGGGGAAAGTCAGCGCGGAAGGAATCAGGGAAAAGGATGTCAATTTGCAAATTGCGCAATACTTAAAGGACTATCTAATCGCACAGGACTACACCGTATATATGACCCGCGATACGGACACCGGGCTATATGATGAAAATGTCTCCAACAAAAAAACTTCTGATCTGAACAACCGGATTCAATTCTTTCAGGAAAAAAATGCTGCTTATGTGGTGAGCATTCACCAAAACAGCTACCCCGATACGGTTCAGCACGGCGCACAGACCTTTTATTTTACCGGGAGCAAAGAAGGGGAAGCTTTTGCCGCCTCTATTCAAAATGCCTTACTTGCCATAGATGAGACAAATACCCGAAAGGAAAAATCTTCCAGCAGCTACTATCTGCTGAAAAATTCCCATGTTCCATCTGTCATTGTAGAATGTGGTTTTCTATCCAACCCCGAGGAAACCGCAAGACTTACCGATTCCAATTACCAGAAGCGTCTGGCATTTGCCATCAGCCAGGGAATTGCCAGCTATATACATTAAGTTTTCCGCATTAAAATATTTTATTGTAAATTGGCGGGGCTGTCCCATTCATAGCCCCGCCTGTTAAATGCCTCAATCTATATAAATAGATTCTCTGAACCTCTTAAATTGTCACGTTAAAAACACGCAACCATTCCCAAAAATGCATTGGGAAAACCTCTATATCTTCATGTTATCTTATGAGGCATACATGATACTCCAAATTGTATCATTTTTATTTACATATATTCTTGCTCCCCGCCCAACCATCTCCTTCCTGAGTTGTTTATCAAAAAAACCAAACCGAGGTGCCTGCTGTGATGTAATAACACACTGGATGGTAATATATCATTACCTGGTTTTTCCAAAAATGAGCTTCGCATACAAATTTTATATGATATGGAAATTTACCATAATCTGCAAATGAATAAAGAATCCGGATTTCTGCGCTGCGAACTTTATTCCGAAACTCTACATAGAATATACTAAATTAAACCATCTATTTCAATGAATGAATGATGTACATTTCTGAAAATACTATGTATATCTCGGGCATATTTTATGTAGTATATGTACATTTTTTGACAATTATGTACATTTTATGAAATTATCCTGATTTCATTGCATTTCTTGTAAAAATATGTTATGCTTCTCTTTCATAGAGAGCTTTTAGTCTTATTGAATGAGAGATTTCTTAATATAAAAGGAGATGATTCTATGAAGTTAGAACGACTAAGCGAGAATCAGATTCGCTGTACACTGAACAAAGCTGATTTGGCAGACAGAGAGCTTCTTCTAAATGAGCTAGCCTACGGCACCGACAAAGCCAAAGAATTATTCCGTGAAATGATGGAACAGGCTGCAGATGAGTTAGGTTTTGAGGTAAATGATATTCCTCTGATGATAGAAGCAATTCCTGTATCACCAGATTGTCTGATTCTGATTATAACAAAGGTGGAAGATCCTGAGGAGCTGGATACGAGATTTTCCAGATTTTCCAAGTATGCCGGTATTGAGATTGAAGATGAAGATAACCCCGACGACAATGAAGAAGCCGAGGACAGCCTGAATCTCTTTGAAAATGCTGCTTCCCTAATGGATACCATTTCTGATATCGTAGAAAATATCGAACAGGTGAAGAAGCAGACAGAGGCAGGCGGCAATTCGTCCTTCATTCCGTTATCCGCTGCGCTTCGTGAAAACAACGCAAAGAAAAAGGCAGAAAAAGCAAAAGGGAAAAAGAAGGAAAACAGCCAGATTTCCTATCGCATTTTCTCTTTCCAGAATATCAATGATATCAGCAAAGCTGCTGTGATGGTTGCTCCAATTTATCATGATAACAACTCTTTATACAAGAGTCCGAAAGATAATCTCTATTATCTGATTGTCAATCATGAAACTACCGATGCGGAGAATTACCAGCGCGCCTGCAATCTGCTCAGCGAGTACGGCACGAAGGTCAAGGCAAATTATGCGATGCCATATTATTTTTCAGAGCATTTTAAGATGATTATCAAAGGAGATGCCATTCAGACATTGGCAAGTATTTAGCATTAAAAACACCCCATATATCAACTACATGATATATGGGGTATTATTTTACCATCTATTCTTATGCTTCTTTCTTTGCGAGATACTCATTGATATCCTTTAACAGAACTTCCACGTCCATTTCATGAACCTTCGCTGCTTCCTCTAAGGTTTCACCCTGTGCAGATGGGCATCCCGGGCAATGCATTCCATTTGCCATCAGAATTGCTGCATTACCTGGATCAATTGTAATAATCTCACCAATCAACATATCTTTATTGACTGTCTGTGCCATGATAAAATCCTCCTAACATGTATTTTTGTTCCGGCAAATTCCGGTATCCGGCGCTGCCGCCTGCATATCCGCAAAATGCCAATCCCTTTATCCGTATTGTTTCCACAATATTTATATTATAATCAGTTTACCGGTAAATTACAAGCCCCGAAAAAAACAGGCTGCGCATATTGTCCAAAGAAAACTTTACGAATTTTCACCGCAAAGGTAGTGGAAAAAATCGCAGCCACATAGTATAATAAGGAATATATTTTTTGTGTGAAATTGGAGATATTGGTATGCAAAGGATAATGGTAGTAGATGATGCGGAATTAAACCGCGGATTATTGCGCAATATACTGGAACAAAACTATATAATTGAGGACGCCGAAAACGGAAACGAGGCGTTGCAGAAATTGCAGAAATACGAAAAAGATACGGTGGCAGTCCTTCTGGATCTGTATATGCCGGAGATGGATGGTTTCGCAGTCATTGAAGCAATGAAACAAAATGGATATCTGGAGAAAATTCCCGTGCTGATCATAAGCAGCGAACATTCCGCAGAGGTGGAGAACCAATGCTTTGAAATGGGAGTTTCGGACTTTATCCATAAACCATTTGACAGTTCTATTGTCAAGAACCGTGTAAAGAATGCCATCGCATTGTTTGCAAGCAAGAATGCGTTAGGACAGACAGTCGAAGAACAAAAAAAGACCTTAAAGCAGCAAAACAAAATTATTCAGATACAGGCAGAGAGATTAAAAGAGGGCGAAGCTTTGAACCGCCTGATGATGGAGTACCGTTTCGCCATCATGGAGGTAGAGACAAGGCTAAGGGTTCTGAACGAGGAATTTTCGCACAAATATAACAGAAACCCTTTTGAATCCATTAAAAGCAGATTAAAATCACCGGAAAGCATTTATGATAAATTAAGAAAAAAAGGATATCCGGTTACAGCGGAAAATATCAGGAAACATCTGGCAGACGTAGCCGGACTGCGTGTTATTTGCTCTTTCCCGGATGATATTTACCGGCTTGCGGATCTCTTTACCAGGCAGGATGATATCCTTTTATTAAAGAAAAAAGACTATATCCAGCATCCTAAGGCAAATGGTTACCGAAGCCTTCATCTGATATTAAGTGTACCGATTTTTCTGTCAAATGAAAAAAAATACATGAAAACAGAGATTCAGTTCCGCACAATCGCTATGGATTTCTGGGCAAGCTTAGAACACAAGCTAAAATACAAAAGGGATATGGACAATGCAGAGGAGATCGTGGCACAACTAAAAGATTGTGCGAACTCTATCGAAAAGCTGGATTACCAAATGCAGGAACTCCGCGATAAAATTGATATGGACAAAAATCCTATTTCCAATGATACAGACTTTTTTTGATGTTAATCTGCCACTTTTACCTCCAAAGAAAATTTCTCCAGCGAAAGGCTTTTGCGCACTGCTTTTGCATCACTTTTGCTTTAGACTTTCTTGGCATATTCGATTAAAATGTCTATATTATGCATATATAACTGCCTAATGATAACACCACTTAAGCAGCACCTTCCTTTCGATAGATTACAGTACCCTGATTTATATCCGACATAATATTACTTTTTTGTTCCTTGTTTAATTCAAAATATAAAATATCATAATCCTGAAACGCACCATAGCTATATATTTTTGATGTAAAATCCCTGTATTCCCGTGAACGCAAAACACGCATTTCCCTGTCATTTCCGAAAACAGCAATGTCAATATCTGAATTGCTTGAGTTTCCGCATAATTATCCACACTTCCTTGATTCGTACCAGACTATTATC
>JAMPFS010000032.1 GCA_023664325.1 Clostridium sp. | reverse complement strand
AGGGGCAGATAACCGCATGGCACAGTACGAAACAAACTACCGTGTTCCAAAGAAAGACATGCTGGCTGACATTGCAAAAGCGTTAGATGTCAACCCAATCAACTTCATCTCTCCGGTGTCCGGTTCTGCTGAGGACATCATGCAGACATTCTTCTGGCTGGATGAAGACAATCCAGAGGCACTGCATTTCTTCCCTATGGCTCCGAGCAAAAAGAAATACGGAACGGGAAACGCAGTCAAGGCACAATATGACAATAACGACGATATGCCCGGCACCCCGCCTGTGGGTATGTGGTTCAATTACAGTTCCGTAAATGACTTCATGCACGAATGGATGGTACACAAGCAGGAACTGGCAGAGGGAGAAATCACACAGGCTGAATATCTGGAATGGAAACTCAACTGGCCCGATACCTGCTGCGAGCAGGGACTTTCCTATGAACCATGCGAACCAAAATATCAATGGAAAAAATCAGATTCCGAAACGGAATCCTGAATATAACAACTGCCGGTGCAGTTGTATTGCAAGTTGCGGAGCAACTTGAGCCATGCCAAAAACATGGCAATCATAAGAATAATAGAAAATACGTTTAAGAAATCCTGTTATTCTGTAAATACCTCTGATTTAGGTATCAAAAAGGTATCACAGAACATAAAAGAACCCCACAAACAGCGTGTTTACGCCATTTGTGGGGGTTCTGTACATTACTCGAACTCAATCGTCCCCGGCGGCTTACTAGTTAAATCATAAAACACCCGATTAACCCCTTTTACCTCATTAATAATCCGGCTCATAACTTTTTGCAGCACCTCAAAAGGAATATCTGCCGACTCCGCCGTCATAAAATCAACCGTTTTTACCGCCCGCAAAGCAACTGCATAATCATAGGTTCTCTCATCCCCCATGACTCCTACGGAACGCATATTTGTAATGGCTGCAAAATACTGGTTAATATCCCTGTCAAGCCCCGCCTTTGCAATTTCTTCACGATAAATGGCATCTGCATCCTGCACAATCCGCACCTTCTCGGCATTCACCTCACCGATAATGCGGATGCCAAGCCCCGGTCCTGGAAATGGCTGGCGATAGACGAGATACTCCGGGATGCCAAGCTCGATGCCGACCTTGCGAACCTCGTCTTTGAACAAATCCCGAAGCGGCTCAATTATCTCCTTAAAATCAACATAATCCGGCAGACCGCCCACATTGTGGTGAGATTTAATCACAGCGGACTCACCGCCGAGACCGCTTTCTACCACATCCGGATAAATGGTTCCCTGCACCAGGAAATCCACAGCACCGATTTTTTTCGCCTCTTCCTCAAATACCCGGATAAATTCTTCCCCGATAATTTTTCGTTTACGCTCCGGTTCCTCCACGCCCTTTAGCTTTTCATAAAAACGTTCCTGCGCATTGACACGAATAAAATTAAGCTCATAATTTCCTTTGTCGCCAAAAACGGCTTCCACCTCATCGCCCTCATTTTTGCGCAAAAGCCCTTGATCCACAAATACGCAGGTAAGCTGATCCCCGACTGCTTTCGACAATAAAACAGCGGCTACTGACGAATCCACACCGCCCGACAATGCGCAGAGTACTTTTCCATCACCAACCTTTTCCCGGATTGCCCGAATCTGATTTTCCACAAAGGCATCCATCTTCCAGTCTCCAGTGCAATGACAGACATCGTACACAAAATTAGAGAGCATTTTCATCCCCTCTGCCGTGTGCAGCACTTCCGGGTGAAACTGAATTGCGTAAAGCTTCTTCTCCGGACACTCCGCCGCTGCCACCGGACAATCTGTAGTGCTGGCGCAGACAGCAAAGCCTGGCGCCGCCTGTGAAATATAGTCATTATGGCTCATCCAGCAAACCGTATCCTCCGAAACACCGGTGAACAGCGCAGATGATGTATCGACATGTACCATTGTCTTACCATATTCCTGAACCGGTGCTTTCTCTACTTTCCCACCTAAAACAAACTGCATAAGCTGTGCGCCATAGCAAAGTCCCAGTATCGGAATCCCCATCTCAAACAATTCTTCCGTATATGTCGGAGCGCCTTCCTCATAACAGCTGTTTGGCCCTCCCGTCAGGATAATCCCCTTCGGATTCATTTCCCGAATTTTGCGGATATCCGTCTTATACGAATAGATTTCACAATATACATTACATTCTCTGACACGGCGCGCCACCAGTTGGTTGTACTGCCCGCCAAAATCAAGAACGACAACGAACTCCTTTTCCACTTTCCTGCCTCCTTTTCTTTCGGTAAATAGAGATGAGCAAAATGAACAACTGCACAGCGGACAGTTGCAAAAAGAGAGTTTTGCCCATGACTATTCGGTAAATCCAGTATCATAAATTCTACCCTATTTCTTCAAAAATCACAACAAAAAGAAGAAAGATTCCTGCAAAATCTTTCTTCTCTGTACTGCACATCATACTGTTACTGCCTGATTTGCGCTTACTCCTCCGAATCCGCGCCTTTTTCTTCCGGCTCCTCTGTAGCAGCTTCTTCTGTGGATGCCGTTCCTTTCTTTCCAAGCTTCTCCAAAATGTTATCCACTGCGGCATCCAACTGATTATCCTTTTCACCGTCCGAATCTGCATAGGCCTGTGAATCAAATTCTATCTCAATGTCCGGTTTAATTCCAACCTTATGGATATCATTTCCATTCGGTGTGAAGTATTTTGCGATCGTAAGCTTCACAGCCGAACCATCATCCAGAGGAAATACACGCTGTACAATACCCTTGCCAAATGTATTCGTTCCAACCAAAGTTCCGATACCATAATCCTTGATTGCACCGGCAAAAATCTCAGATGCAGAAGCGCTATAACCGTTTACCAGAACTGCCAACGGTTTGGTAAATTGATCCTCATCCGTGGAATTGTATTCACTGGTTACATTTCCATCCTTATCCTCCGTATATACAATCTTTCCTTTTGGCAGCATATAATCCAGCATATCTACCGCAATATCTAAAAGACCGCCACCGTTTCCACGCAAATCGACAACGAGACCCTCCATGCCCTCTGCTGTCAACTCCTCCACGGCTGCGATAAACTGCTGCCCTGTCACTTCGTAAAAACTTGTCACCTCAATATATCCAACATTGTTTTCCAGCATCTTATATTCAACTGTAGGATTCTCTACCTTTTGCCGGGGCATGGTATATTCATGATCTTTCCCATCAGAAGAGCGGTAAACGGTAATGGTTACCTCCGTTCCCTCTTCGCCTTTGATCTTGTCTACCACTGCATCAATATCCTGGTCACTGATATCCTCACCATTTACTTCTGTAATCACATCCTCAGCCTCAATGCCGGCTTCTTTTGCAGGGCCGTCAAATACCTTTACAACGGTGATAATCTTTGTGTCAACTGCCTGGGAAACCTGAACGCCAACACCGACATACTCACCTTCTGTATCCTCCATAAAGCTTGCATATTCTTCCTGTGTATAATACACAGAATACGGATCATCCAAACCCTCCAGATATCCTTTGATAATGCCATCCTGTTTTTGCTGTTCATCATCCTCAAAGTAAAAATTCTTATCAATTAAATTCTCAATAGCCTCTAGCTTCTCATTGGTATCCCTTCCCACAACATCACTGTTTGAAAGCATTTTTACCGGTGCATCCCCGGAAGCCGCATCTGCCTCTGTTGTATTTGCAGTCGTCATTTTCACACCACTACAGCCGGATATGCCAATCATCATAACTGCAATCATAACCACTGCTGCCGCTTTTGTCTTCCACTTTCTCATAATAATCCTTCTTTCAAATCCTAATTTCTTTCTGCCACCGAAAAGAGTGCGTAACACACTTTCCACACAGGATATATACCTCTATTATATTACGCCAAACGCTATTTTTATCATTACATTCTATTGTAAATATATCATTGGATTCACGTAAGTTCCATCCACACGCACACCAAAATGACAGTGAGGACCGGTGGAGTATCCCGTAGATCCTGCCGCTGCAATCGTCTGACCTGCCGTAACCGTCTCGCCCACTGACACATAAAGCTGGGAGTTGTGCATATACAAGGTTACTACTCCTCCGCCGTGGTCAATACAGATATAATTACCCTCTGCATAATTATATGTTGCGACAATTACCGTTCCGGAAGATGCTGCCACAATCGGATCCCCCGTGCTGCAGGCAATATCAATTCCCTTATGATTTGTGCTTGCTCCCGGTGTCGGCGAACTCCGATCACCAAAAGGTGACGTGATATCGGCAGGACTCCGCCCCGGCACCGGCCATGTGAAAACGCCTCCTGTGTAGGTACTTGTTGCACTGGTAGATTGCTCTGCTGCTGCAATAATCGCCTCTGCCTCTGCCTGTGCCTGTGCATATTTATTAACCTCTTCTCTCTGTCCGGCAATCGAAGCCTCATATTCCTTAATCTGTCTGCTCTTTTCTTCCACCAGGGTTTCCATCGTTGCCTTCTGCGCTTTTACCTTTTCCTGGGTGGTTTCATTCGTAGTCAGATCCTTATCCAGTTTTTGCTTGATATTTGCGACCTGCTCCTTTGTCTTTTTTAACTCGCTAAGGATATTGTAATCATACTGGGAAACCTGCGAAGCATATTCCGTCTTATTGAGCATATCTGTCATCGAAGTTGCGGTGAGCAGGACATCCAAATACCGTTTGTTGCCGGATTCATAAACCATCTGTATACGCTGTTTCATTGCAGAATACCGCTCTGTCCATGCCTGTCTGGCAACCTCTAATTGCTTCTCTCTCTCCTTTATGGATGCTTCCAATTCCTTTTGTTCCTGTTCAAGATGGCTAATCTCTATTTGCAGCTCATTGAGAGACTTATCTAACTGCACAACATAATCTTCAATGTTTTCCTTTGCAGATTTCAGACTGTTTAATATTTCCTGTGCAGCATTTTTCTTCTGTTTTGCATCAGCCGCATCCTCCCTCGCCTTCGACACAGATTCATCTGATGGCACATTATCTGTCGTTTCCTCGGATGCCTCTGTGGAAGCCTCCGTAGCTGCCTCCTCCGTTTGATTATCATCTGCCGTTGCCTGACTCTTTATACTATATGATAACACTCCATTGATGATTAAAGATGCTGCAAGCAATAAACTGAATCCTGAACGAAGAACTCTTTTACCAATTATTCCATTCTTTTTTCTCAACATAGAACAATCCTCCTTACTACACCTGTAAATGCTTATGTGTTGTAAATAAGCTTCCAAAAAATCCTACGCCAATACCCAACAGAAGGGAAATCGGAACCATCCCTTTAAAAACTTCTCCTACCGGCACAAATTCTATCATATTCTGAACAATTGCAAAACGCTCTGTCAAATACTGTGTCATTGCATTGTATATAAAATATAGAAAGCCTACCGGCACCAAAGAACCCACCAGACCAATAATCACACCCTCCACCAAAAACGGCGCTCTTATGAAGAAATCCTTTGCTCCAATCAGCTTCATAATTGCGATCTCTTCCTTGCGGACAGAAATTCCAATCGTAATTGTATTACTTATCAAAAACAGCGATACCAATAAAAGAATTGCGATAACGCCAAGAGATACATAACTTACCAGCCTGCTAATGGAATTCAGGCTTTTTGCTGTACTGTCACTGCTATTTACCTGACGCACTCCACTAATTGCTTCGATTTGTGTGACAGTTTCGCTTTGTACGCCAATATCCTTAAGCGTCACTTCATAGGAAGCGGAATTAAGCAACGGATTGTCATCGCCAAACACCAAATCCACATACTCCTTGTCGCCGCCATACACATCATCAATATAATTATTCCATGCCTTATCTGCCGAGACATAAGTAATCTGATCAACATTCGATATTTTTTTAATCTCGTCACCGATATTCATAATCTGATTCTCACTTGTTCCCTCATCAAAAAACACCGAGACAATAAGGGAATTGCTAATTTTTGTAATTTCCGTCTGCATATTCAACACAATAGAATAGAAAATGCCAAACAAAAACAAACAGGCAACCATCGTTCCCAGCGATGCAAGAGAAAACAGAAGATTGCGCCGAATATTTTTAAGTCCCTGCTTGACACTGTATCCAAGCGTACTAATCTTCATCCTTATATCCACCCTTTTCCTCGTCACTTACTATCTTACCCTTTTTCAGCGTAATAACACGTTTTTGCATAAGATTAACGATTTCTTTGTTATGTGTAACCACAATCACCGTGGTTCCCCTTCGATTAATTTCTTCGAGCAGGCGCATAATCTCCAAAGAGTTTTTCGGATCCAGATTACCCGTTGGCTCATCTGCCAGTATAATCTCCGGTCGGTTGACAATCGCCCTTGCCAATGCAACTCTCTGCTGCTCACCACCGGAAAGTTCTTTCGGAAACTGCTTATATTTATCAGCTAATCCCACCATCGTAAGGGTTGCAGGCACCTCACGCCGGATTTCCTTTGCTGATCTTTCTATAACCTGCTGTGCAAATGCAACATTTTCAAATACCGTCCGATCCTTTAACAGACGGAAATTTTGAAATACCACGCCTATTTTCCTTCGCAGCAACGGTATATTTTTACGTTTCATCTTACTGTATGGCTGATTTTCTATTAAAATCTCACCGGAAGTCGGTTTCAGTTCCTTCAGCAGCAGCTTAATTAGTGTTGTCTTGCCTGACCCACTGCTTCCCACAACAAATACAAACTCTCCCTTTTTGATTCGAAATGTCACATTATCTAACGCTTTCGTTCCCGTTGGATACTGCATCGTCACATGTTCAAGTACCAGCATATCCTCGTTCCTTTCTCTCTAGCTCTCTCTTGACATATCACTTTCATGTGCCAACCCATTGATATTATGCAAAATATTTTCGGTTATCAATGTGTCAGTACACCGGCACGCTACATAGATACTTTCCGCCTTTAATATTCCAGGGATTCCATGTATTTCATATATTTTACTACCATTAATGCAATCTTAAAGGTAATTGCATCCTCAAATACACGCAAATCAAGTCCTGTGCTTTTTTGAAGTTTATCCAAACGATATACTAATGTATTACGGTGGATATACAATTGTCTTGAAGTCTCTGATACATTCAAGCTATTTTCAAAAAACTTGTTGATTGTCGTAAGTGTCTCCTCATCAAAGTCATCCGGAGAACGGCTTTCAAAAATCTCCTTAATAAACATTTTACAAAGAGGGATTGGCAGCTGGTAAATAAGACGTCCAATACCAAGATTGCTATATGCGATAATATTACGGTTCCCATAAAAGATCTTACCTACATCCAGCGCCATTTTCGCTTCTTTGTAGGAACGTGAAACCTCTTTAATCTCATTCACAATCGTGCCAAATGCCACATGAACGGAAGACATCACCTCCGTATTCAGCATATCCACAATCACCTTTGCCGTCTTATTCATATCCTCATATGTCTCACCCTGCTTGACTTCCTTCACAAGAATAATGTTCTTCTCATCTACAGCAGTCACAAAATCTTTAGCCTTACTTGAGAAAATGTTACGAACTGTCTCTAATGCATTCGTATCCTTCTCATTCTTCGTTTCGATAATAAATACAATGCGTCTTACATCCGTATCGACATGAAGCTTCTTTGCCCGGTTATAAATATCCACTAATAACAGATTATCAAGCAGCAGATTCTTAATAAAATTATCCTTGTCATAGCGTTCCTTATATGCAACAAGCAGGCTCTGTATCTGAAATGCTGCAACCTTGCCAATCATGTATACATCATCCGCTTCGCCCTTTGCAATAATAACATACTCTAACTGATTATCATCAAACACTTTAAAAAACTGGTATCCCTGCAGCATCTGGCTCTCTGCCGGAGAATGCACAAACGCAAGAACAGATTTCTCATACTCTTCTGTATCCCGAAGGGTGGATGCCAGTGTCTTACCTTCTGTATCCATTACGCATAAATCAATTCTGGTAATTGCTTTTACACCCTCAATGGTATCCTGCAAAATTTGATTTGATATCATCTCACTACACTCCTTACCTTATTTGTAAAAACACCTATCTATATTTTAACGGAAAACACTCAAAAAAGAAAGTAAATGTTGAAAATTTTATACTTTTTTCACGATTCTTTGGAAATTACCGGAAAGAAAAAGCGGCTGCTTTCGCAACCGCCTGTTCTGCATCAAGATTAGAGAAAATTAATCTAAAATCTTCTGCTCTGTCTCTTTATCAAAGATATGAATCTTACTTAAGTCAAATGCTAACTGTACTGTATCACCAGGTCTGGCTGTCGTACGGGCATTTACTCTTGCAGTAATATCAAACTGATCAATGGTAAAGTATAAGTAAACTTCTGCACCTAACATCTCGTAGATTGTAATTCTTGCATCAATAATACTCTCTGGAGATGACTCAAGGAACAACTGCTCATCATGAATATCCTCTGGACGGATACCCAAAACAACTTCCTTGTCAATATAATTCTGCTCAATTAAAATCTGTGCCTTAGAATCCGGAATCTTGATTGAGTGAGAACCAAACATCAATAATACATCTGAACCGGATTTTACAACCTTGCTTTCGATGAAGTTCATTGGCGGCATACCCATGAAACCTGCAACGAATAAGTTGGTTGGCTTGTCATATAAGTTCTGAGGAGTGTCAACCTGCTGGATGATACCATCCTTCATAACTACGATTCTTGTACCAAGTGTCATAGCCTCTGTCTGGTCATGTGTTACATAGATGATGGTTGTCTGTAATCTCTGATGCAGCTTAGAAATCTCAACACGCATCTGAACACGCAACTTAGCATCCAAGTTAGATAAAGGCTCATCCATCAAGAATACCTTTGGTTCACGAACAATTGCACGACCCATAGCTACACGCTGTCTCTGACCACCTGATAAAGCCTTCGGCTTTCTGTCAAGCAAATGCTCAATATCAAGAATCTTAGCAGCCTCATGTACCTGCTTATCAATTTTCTCCTTTGGAACTTTTCTCAACTTAAGACCAAATGCCATGTTATCATATACTGACATATGTGGATACAAAGCGTAATTCTGGAATACCATTGCGATATCTCTATCCTTAGGCTCTACATCATTAACCATTTTGTCACCAATCCATAATTCACCTGAACTGATGTCCTCAAGACCTGCAATCATACGAAGTGTAGTAGACTTACCACAACCAGAAGGTCCTACAAAGATAACAAATTCCTTGTCCTCAATCTCAAGATTAAAATCCTTAACAGCATTAAAGCCATTTGGATAAATCTTATAAATGTTTTTGAGTGATAAACTAGCCATTTTAATTTCCTCCTTGAGTTATATAATTTCTGCTGACTAAATCATAGTGTTATAATACAACATTTCCCCGTTAAATGGAATATTACTATTCAACAAAGAAATCAAAAATTATTTGTTCAAAATGTCAGATTCTAAAGCTTTCACATCAAAATGCACATTATCTTTTTTATTTTATTATTAAAAATACCTATATTCAAAATTATCCACCTTTTTTCACAAAAAAAATTTACAAATAATTCGGCTATTATTTGCCAACTTTTATGCAGTTCGCCTTTTTTAACAAATGTTTTTACTTAAAAAGTGTTTTATATGTGGCTAATTTTTTTAAAAAACAGGAGTTTTTTTGAAAATCAGGATGCCATTCCATCATTTTGGCGCAATCATCGACTTATTCTGTCAGGTATAAACAATATAAAAAGATGGAGGCTAATCCATCTTTTCTTCCTTCTCTCTTTTCCTGATTTGAAATTTTACGATTAGATTTGCAAAAAATGCACGCAGCCGACCGCCTGCCCGAAACCATTTATACAGATTATCAATCCGGAACTTCTGTATGGATTCCGGAACCTGAGATTCCGATACTGCCTGGTTATAAAAAACATTCCCTGCCACCAAAATCATCCCTGCATTCATCTGATTGCGGTATTCCTTCAGCAGTTCTAATTGTTTTTCTTCCTGAAGCGCAATCATCAAAACATCCGGCGCAACGGAATTAATTTCATTGACAAGATGGCTCATCGACCCTGCCTGCTGTGTGATATAGATTCCGCTCAATGTCATCAACGGCCGTTTTTCATGAATGTTTTCCTGCATGGAGATGAACTTATCCTCATCTTCCGCCACAATCAGCATCTCCAAACCATTCGTAATGCAATAGTCGAATACCGCATCCATGTAACTTTCCAAAAAAAAGGAATCCCGCCGGTGTCCTAACACCTGGTCAATACTTGCGCTCACACTGGCTGTTCCCGGTAAAATCAGTTCGCTTTCCTCTACCAGATACTGATCCTCTGCATTTTTTTGAAGGAGAAGCAATGTCTCACTGTTTACCAGATAGACAACATGGCTTCCCGTTTCCTTTATAAACTCCTGTGTCGAATCAATAGCATCTTTTGTAGATAATATGTCAATGACACTGCCTGGCAATTGAACTCTTTCTTCCATTATAATACCTCAATCATTGTACAATAGTATCATTACTTCCTATTACTATGTACACTTCAACACCATCCGCAGACACTCCTGCCGATGGCGCAAAACTTCCTGCATCCGGTGTTCCGACCTGGATAACTGCATCCGCAAAATATCCTGTCAGATCATTACCCATGCCCTCCTCGCTGACATAAATTGTTGTCTGGGAAATGGAACCCGCTGTATAATTACCTGTCACCACGGTCGCAAAGCCTGCGCCATTTAACTTATTTGCCCATCTTCTCGCAAGCCCTGACACACTGGTACTGTTCAGAACAATGATTTTCTTATCCGTCGATGGTATCTCCTGTACTTCCGTTGTCGGTTCTTCGGTCGTAATTTCTTCTGTGGTAATCTCTTCCGTCGTTGTAATCTCCTCTGTCGTTGTCGGTTCTTCGGTCGTAATCTCCTCTGTGGTAATCTCTTCTGTCGTATTCTCCGCCACCTGTTTTTTGTCCGTATTCACCCTGATAACGAAAAATGCAGCGAAACCTATGATCACAACTCCCATCAATACCACAAATGACCGTAAGAATGCCTCTCCAAATATCTTCAACATGGTTTTTTTATCCATTTTCTTTCCTCCTGACACTCACAATTTGAGTTACAATATCCAATTGCATCGCCAAACTGTTTATCCATCATGCTAGTATAGCAGAAATACGTTTGCATTTCAACCTTTTCATAGTATACTATATATTGTACATTGATGCCGGTTCGCTTTTCCGGCAGCGCATAAATGTGTAAAACCGGACAGTTATGCTTTTGAAAGGAGCTTCTATGAAAAAAACAGCCATTATAACCGGTGCTTCCCGCGGTATCGGCAAAGCATGCGCCATTGAACTGGCGGATTCTTTTAACCATATTGTAATCAACTCTTTCCATAGTGCGGAAGCATTAGAAGATACCCGTTCCATCATCTTAGAGAAAGGAACGGAATGTACGGCAATCGCAGGCGATATTGGAGATTATAAATTTGTCACAGACTTTATAAAAGCGATTCATTACCTGCTTCCATCTGTTGAACTGCTTGTAAATAACGCAGGCATTTCTTATGTTGGTCTGCTTTCTGATATGACAATTGATGACTGGAACCGGATTGTACAGACCAATCTGACCTCCGTATTCAACTGCTGCAACCAAATCGTTCCCCATATGGTGAAAAAACACTCCGGCCATATTATCAATATTTCCTCCATGTGGGGCTTATGCGGCGCCTCCTGTGAGGTTGCCTATAGCGCCACAAAAGGCGGAGTAAATGCATTTACAAAAGCCCTGGCAAAAGAACTGGCGCCTGGCGGCATCCGTGTCAATGCCATTGCCTGCGGCGCCATTGATACATCTATGAATTCCCATCTTGACGAGTCAGAGAAAGCAGCGTTTTGCGATGATATTCCTGCCTGCCGGTTCGGCGCGCCGGAAGAAATTGCACAGGCAGTGGTTCATTTATATCAAAGCCCATTTTATCTCACGGGGGAAATCATAAAAATAGACGGTGGCTACTTATAGCAGACACCGTCTTTCCCATTCTTATTTTGAAACTGCGAATCTTGTTGTACTCTCATCCTCTGAGGAAGGATACGTTTCTTTCTTTAATACTCGTCCTACTCCGACATATTTTCTATATGTATAATCAGAAATCGTAATACCGGTTGACTCTGTCGAGGCATGTACCACTTTTTCGTTGCCAATGTACAGCGCTACATGGGAACAGCTTTTCTTGCTTGCGCCATAGAAAATCAAATCACCAGGCTTAATTTTCTTCATGCTGACTTTCTTCACAGACTTTTTCGTCAACTGGCTGTATGCATTATGCGGCAGGCTATATCCAAATTTCTTATATACCGCCATTGTAAATCCGGAACAATCCGTTCCTTTTGTCAGACTGGATCCGCCATATACATACCGGTTTCCTACATATTGTAATGCGTAACTCACTACTGCCTTCTGTTCTTCCGACATGCCATTATAATCAGCGACTGTCACCTTGCATTTGTATTTCTTGCTGCCGACTTTGGCAGTTACCGTAGCTGCGCCAACACCCGTCGGGGTAAGCGTTCCTTTACTGTTTACTTTGACTACCTTCTTATCAGAAGAACTCCACTTTATCTTTTTTGTAGTATTCTTCACCTTTAACTGATAGGAATCTTCCATCTCCAATACAATCTTTTGTTTATTCAGCTTAACTGCTCCTGCTGCTTCTACCACTTCCACCTTTACAAATAATCCTGCTGTAAGAAATAATGTTAACAATACCATTAGAATTTTGTGTTTCATAATAAGTAGCATCCTTCCAAATTCATTTTTTCATTCAACAGTACTCATTTTAACACATTTTTTACATTTGGCAAGACCTTTTTGTAATTTTTGTAACATTTTTGTAACATTCTCTCATTTTTCTCTGTATTTTCTTTAGAAATTGTTAAGAATGCTGTCTATGATGACTACTCCGGGTAAACCATTCTCTCCTTTGTAATATTGGTAAGCACCTCATCATAATACTTCTTTGCAACATATTTTGCCATGCCGGGGTTCATATCCAGATAATTGCCACAGTCACGCGCAGCAGCGCCGGGAACTTCTCCCTCAAAATCCTTCATATAGGCATACATTTCCGTCACCAGCGGCACCACATCTTCAGAGGTGTAATCCCCTGCCAGTATCATATAAAACCCTGTCCGGCAGCCCATCGGTCCGAAATAAATCACCTTATCCTTATACTCTGCATGATTGCGTAAAAAAGTTGCCCCTAAATGCTCTAATGTATGAACCTCTGCGGTATTCATAACCGGCTCAAAATTTGGTCTTGTCATTCTAAGGTCAAATGTCGTAAGCACCTCGCTGCCAACTGTATCCTTTCGTGACACATACACACCAGGCAGCAATGTCAAATGATTCACTTGAAAACTCGCTATCTTTTCCATAGTCTTTCTCCTTTCAATCTGCTAACTGATTACACAATTCTATCATAAGCCTTACAGAATGTTCAATCGCCTTCGCCTCAAAAGTCGGATAATCCACGCTTGCGGAATCGTCCGCTTTATCTGAAATCGCACGGATAATAAGAAATGGAACCTTATTCAGATATGCTGTATGGGCAATCGCAGCGCCTTCCATCTCTGTACAATATCCCGAAAAGTTCTCCACAAGCCACTGTTTCTTATCCTTATCCGAAACAAACTGGTCTCCGCTGACAATGCGCCCTTCAAATACCTTGACATCCGGATTCACTTTCTCACAGACGGACTTTGCAAGGGCTCTAAGTTTCGCATCTGCCTCGAACGACAGCGTATCCATACGCGGTATCTGACCCACCGGATATCCGAAAGCTACCGCATCCATATCATGTTCTAACGTATCGGTTGACAGGACAATATCCCCGATATCAATGGAAGGATTCAGGGAACCTGCAATACCTGTATTAATGATCGCATCCACATGATATTCATCTACCAGAATCTGCGCACAGATTGCAGCATTTACTTTGCCAATCCCGGAACGCACTACAACCACAGGCTGTCCACCCAGGGTTCCCTTATAAAAATCCATAGATGCCCTCGACAGAACCGTTACCTCCTGCATCTGCTCTTTTACCTTTTCGACTTCTTCATCCATCGCGCCAATAATTCCTAACATACTTTATCCTCTCTTTATTTATATCATTTGGGCAACAATTACCATCCATCACTGTTCCATCGGTATCACCAGTTTTACCGTAAAGTCCCCTTCTGACTCAAACCGCTGAAATTCTCCATGATGAAGCTTCATAATCCGCTCGCAGGTAATCAGACCAATTTTCGTACTCTCATGAGGTTCCTGATTCTCAGCAATCTTATTCCTTATCCGCAAGACCATATACTGTGACTCCACATTGGCAGAGATCTCAATTGGAGACTCCTTATCTGCGTATTTATGCAGATTGGAAATCAGATTGTTTAATACCCGCTGCATGTATTTTACATTTATCATGCAATTTCCGGCCTCCATTGAAATATGATTGATCCCGGAAACCACATAGCCGTCTTCCTCTAACACCAAAAGCTGATTGCTTATCAAATCCTCCGCCATTGCTGCTGCCGGAACCGGTTCCACTTCAATGCGCTTGTCATTTTCGCCATAAATCAAAAAATATTCAAACAAATCATCTGAAAGCTGCTTAATCTCCTGAGACTTTGTCAGAGACAATTCCAGATAGCGCTTACGTTTGTCCTCGTCTGTGACATTCCCCAAAACAAGCATTTCCAGATAGCCTGTGAGCGTGGTTAACGGCGTCCGCAGATCATGAGACATGGAGGTTACAAGTTCTTTATTTCCTTGCAGCATCTGCCGTTCTTTCCGCATATTATCAATGATGGAAATCCTCATCTGCTCGATTCCTCTTGCAAGATTCGCAATTTCATCATCCCCTTTAATGGTGATGGGATACTCCAAATTACCGCCCTCCAAAATCTGCAATTCCTTTGTCATCCCATTAATATAGCGGATTTTCCTATGAATCAGCCCTGTCAAAATAGTGACAAACAACAGCACCGCCACTACAACTGCAAAGCCCCAGACATAGTAATTGTATTTCCAATAATCATAACAGAAAATATCAACACTTGCAATACTGGCATCCGCCAGGACAAGCCGGTATAGATACTCCATCTCACTAATCTCCAGCTCATCTTCCTCCTCTGCGGTTTCGTCTGTTATCTCAGAATCCATCTCTTCCGAAGCATCATTATTTGTCAATGAGTCGGCATAATCATAATCCGAATTAAACACAATCTGCTTATTTTGATAAACAGACAGATATACATATGGATTCGCATCCGTCCATTTCCTCAGTTCCGTGATATTTTTCAGGGTAATGCCATTCTGCTCTACATATTCCTGTAAATCATCTAAATACTTAACCTGCCATACCTTATTCATTTCCTGGTCATCAAAAAGCTGTTCCACGTACCCCGTTGCAAAATAGAAAATCACATACCCGACAACTCCGGCAACTGCCGCCGACAACAGCACACAGCCTGCCAAATACCTTGTGAGCTTGGATTTAAAGGCATCCCTCATCCTATACAATACGATATCCCCTTCCCCAGATATTATGCAGGTACCTTGCATTCGGACCAGTGTCTCCTAATTTTTTACGGATATTTCGGATGTGTACCATAACAGTATTCGTGGAATTGGGCATATACACTTCCTCCCATACTGCCTCGTAAATTTCTTTTGCCGTAAAGATATGATTGCGGTCTGTAGCCAACAGTTTCAAGATCCGGTATTCTATCTCCGTCAAAGAAATCTCTTCCTCACCCCGTATCACCTGTTGAAGATTCGTATCCAAAATGATATCCTGTATTACGATTTTATGATCCTCTGCCCTATCGGAAGCATCTGCCATCCTCGGCCTTTTGAGCAGCGCTTTGACACGGAGCAAAAGCTCAGTACAGGAAAACGGCTTCGTGAGATAATCATCTCCGCCTGCCCCAAATCCCTCAATCATATCTGATTCCGCTGACTTTGCCGTTAAAAATAAGATTGGCACCTCCGCCTTTTGCCGAATCTGCGCGCAGGCATCAACCCCATTACATTTTGGCATCATAATATCTAATATAACAAGATTCACATCCTCACTAAATTTTTCAACAGCCTCTTCCCCATTCCCTGCAAGAATCACGGAAAATCCCGCATCCTCTAACATAATCCGCAGCATTTCACGAATATCTTTTGCATCATCTGCCACTAATATGTTCTGTTTGATTGCCATACTGCCACCTCTTTATCTTTTTAAATTCTCATCAACGATATTCCACGTCTTCCAGTATAACAAATAAATCATGGAACGCATATCTTTTTTACCAGAATTAAGAATTCTTTATTTTTATGTGAAATTGCAAAAATCATACGGATTCATTTTGTGCTTTCTCTAATAAATCAGATAAATCCGCAAGTTCTTCCAAAGACATCTTTGTGTATTCCGCAATCTGCTCTGTCGTTGGCTCTGCTCCATTTTCCTCCTTCAAAAGGTTGCGGGCAGCATGCACCAGGCTGATTTTTGCAAGCACAGCCTCCTCCGCTTCCCGTGTACTGTTCATTTCAGAGGCATAATTCATAATTCCCTCTTCCACCGCCATTTTCAGAACACCTTCTACATCATCACATTTACCGCTGCCGCAAAGCTGCTTTAGCGTCAAAAATAATGCCATGTTACCTTCCTGCACCAAATCCTCAATATTCAGTTTTGGCGCCATGTACCCTTCCGCAACCTCCAACACACGCCGAAGCCAGCAGTCAGATATTTTATGGACTGCACTCTCATCTCCTTGCAGCAATGCCTGATACATTTCGAGCTCCTCCATACGTCCATACCGGGGAATCCCTTTGAGTTCCTCTAAATACATCCGGAAGACCGGGGATTTCTCCGAACCTTCCCCCGGCTCCTCCCCGTTCCCAGCGGCTTTTCCCTGTTCCGCCTCGAAATTCTCTTCCTCCTCCGGCGCCGACAAATACTCCAGCACTGATTTTTCCTGCTCCGCCGTCAACTCCATATCCTTGAAATAAGCCAGTATTTCCCGCTCTGACATCGGGCTTTCAGCCACCTTTATAATCTCTGATACGCTTTTCACTGTTTCCATAAATGTATTCTGATCAACCATAACCTACCTCCTGACACCATGCCTGACATGCACGCATGGACTATATTTCCAACTACTTCCTATTTTCAATTATTTGGAAACCTGATATCATTTTACCATATCCAAAGGAATACGCAAGAAGAGTTCGAGAAAGCAAATATTTCTTTATTTTTTTCAGGAAACAGTAGAGAATTTCTCAATTATGTGTTAATATAATAATAATTGTTTCTATAACATTCTAAATGAAAGGTACTTAATAAACTACAAGAGAGGACGATGTTATGATGAACAAAGAAGAATCATTGGTATTTACAAACGACAAATGCATCGGCTGTAACAAATGCATTGGCGCTTGCAGCTGTATTGGTGCCAACGTTGCCTGTGAAGAAAACGGTAAAAACAAAATTGAAGTAAGTGGAGACAAATGCATTGCCTGCGGCGCATGTTTTGATGCATGTGAGCATAACGCAAGAGAATTCAGGGATGACACAGAGGCTTTCTTTGCAGCATTGAAAAAGGGCGAGAAGGTATCCGTCCTGATTGCACCGGCATTTAAAGCAAATTACCCAAAAGAGTACGAGAAAGTATTAGGCGGTTTGAAGGCTGCCGGAGTGAATCGTTTTATCAGTGTCTCATTTGGCGCAGACATCACAACCTGGGGATATTTGAATTACATTGCACAGAACAACTTTACCGGTGGTATTTCCCAGCCTTGTCCGGCTGTGGTTGGATATATCGAACGCTACACCCCGGAATTACTTCCAAAGCTTTTCCCGGTACAAAGCCCATTAATGTGTGCAGCTATTTACTGCCGCAAGGTACTTCATATGACGGATAAGCTTGCTTTCATCAGCCCATGCATCGCCAAGAAAATGGAGATGACGGAACCTGAAAATGAAGGACTGGTGCAATATAACGTAACTTTCGATCATTTGATGAAGTATGTGAAAGCAAATCATATATCCGGAGATTTCTGCACAGATGAAATTGAATACGGTCTGGGCTCCATTTATCCGACTCCGGGAGGTCTGAAAGAAAACGTATACTGGTTCTTAGGTGAAAGCGTATTTATCCGCCAGATTGAGGGTGAGAAACATATGTATGAATGGCTGCTGCACAACAAAAAGCGGATTGAAAACAGCCAGACTCCGTTTCTTTTTATTGATGCATTAAACTGTGCGAACGGCTGCATATGCGGTACGGCAACAGATCCGGAGCTTTCAAAGACAGATGATGCGCTTTATGCCCTTTTAGAGATTCGGGAACAGTCTAAGAAGGACAACCGGACAAGCGCATGGTCAAAGAAACTGACACCGGCGCAAAGGCTCAAAAAGTTTAACCAACAATTTAAGAACCTGAATTTGAATGACTATCTGCGAACCTACACAGATAAGTCCGGAACCTATAATATTAAAACCCCATCTCAGAACGAGCTTATGAACGTTTATCATGACATGTTAAAGGATACAAAAGAAGAACAGTCAATCAACTGTACCTGCTGTGGTTATGATACCTGTCAGGCTATGGCTGTTTCCATCTACAACGGCTTTAACCGCAAGGAAAACTGTGTTCATTATATCCGTAAACAGGTAGAGATCGAGAAAGAGCATGCGCTTACACTTGCCGATGAAAACGAGGCAGAAAAGCAACGGGCTGAGGAACAGGGGCAGATTATCATCGACACGGTTACACAGCTCAATGATGAATTCAATTCCCTTCATGATGCAGTCGAGGCGATGGCAGCAGGCAACAGCAACAATGCAAAGGAAAGCAGTGAAATTGCAGCCAGCATGACAGAAATTTCTACTTTCTGCGACCAGTTGAATGCTTCCCTTTCCGGAATCACGAACTTATTAAGTGAATTAACCGGTAATAACGAACAGGTAGTATCCATTGCTTCCCAGACCAACCTGCTTGCGCTAAATGCTTCGATTGAAGCCGCAAGAGCCGGGGAAGCCGGCAAAGGATTTGCCATTGTTGCGGATCAGATTAATGTACTGGCTACCGATTCCCGTAATACTGCCGCACAGAGCAGCGAAAGCCAGACAAAGATTTCCGACTCTGTATCCTCTATCATTGAAGATACACAAACACTGCTAAATACTATCTCGAACATTAATGATCGGATTGAAAACTTTGCATCTGTAACTGAGGAAATTGCAGCCTCCACGGAACAGATTTCAGCCGCTGCCGAAAGCATGAAACGCAAGCTTTCTGAATTAATGGCAATTCATTAAAATACTTTATTAAAACATTTTGGTGCCGCCAAACCTTGTTTGGCGGCATTATTTTTTTATTTTTCAAATACCTCTTGACAAACAATATTATATGTCGTATAGTATTGTTTACAAAATAATATTATTGGCTTGCCATAATGCGATATCCATTGCAATGCCGTACAGAAAGGAGAGCAAAACATGACCTACCAGTTAGCAGCGCCTCTGCTGGATGCCTGCGTATTGGCTATTATTGAAGAGGAAGATGCCTATGGCTATACCTTAACTGCCCGTGTCAAGGAAATTGTCGATATTTCCGAATCTACCTTATATCCCGTTCTAAGGAGATTGCAAAAAGACAACTGCCTGACCACCTATGACCAGCCGTATCAGGGCAGGAATCGCAGGTATTACCAAATTACGGAAACCGGAAAAGAAAAGCTGGTCTTTTACAAACAGGAATGGGATATGTATAAAAATAACATTGATGCGTTATTAGGAGGGAAAATCCATGAATAAGTCAGAATTTATCCAAGATTTAAAGCGAAGGCTCCGGCATCTGCCAAAAGAAGACCGTGAGGATGCCATTGCTTACTACACAGAATATTTTGAAGAAATGGGAGCCGACGACAATTGTGACGTAACTGCCCAATTAGGAAAACCGGAAGAAGCGGCAGCGCAAATCATCACCAACTGCGCCGAAAAATATATCCATACACAGCAGGAAAACGGCGGAATCCGGAACAGCATTGCTGTCCTCAAAGTCACCACATTGGCTGTTTTTGCCTCTCCGTTTGCACTCACTTTCGCCAGTGTCGGAGCTGTATTGTTAGCAGCCATTTATCTTCTGATTCTCTGCATTGACATAACGGGAATTGCATTGATATTTAGCAGCGCTATCCTGTTCGTCAGCACCTTTTTTACAATAGGAATTGCACAGGCATTTGTCTGCTGCGGAATGGGATTTATCGCTTTGGGGCTGGGTATCCTGATATTGATCGCCGGGCTTCGCATTGGCGAAAGCTATACCCGTGCCGTAGCTGCGCTATTCAAAAATAAATTTACCGGAAAGAAGGTGGCATCATGAAATCCAAAAAATTAATACCAATTTGCGTTGTTTTCATT
The DNA here is from genome assembly GCA_023664325.1 of Clostridium sp. GTDB lineage: Bacteria > Bacillota > Clostridia > Lachnospirales > Lachnospiraceae > CAG-590. Next base: position 17,521 of record JAMPFS010000032.1, on the reverse strand, counting down.
ATAATCGGCATTGGATTATCCCTGCTGGGATACCGCATGGGAGGCAGCTTTTCTTTTTCCTTCTCACCGGATGCCAAGCTCCTCACCACAGACGACATAGAGAAAGCGACAAAATTAACCACAGAAAAAACGAGTCCGTTTACCGATATGGATATCCGTTCCGAGACCATGGACGTTGAAGTCAAAACCGGAGATGAGTATTCTATTTCCTATCCGGAATCTCCTTATGACGAAACGGTATATTCGGTTGAAAACAATGTTTTAACGGTAGATTCCATTACGAAAAACCATGTTTTCTTTTTCTCATTTGATACTGCACCGCAGAAAAAGACCATAACCATTGTTGTTCCGAAGCAGCTCAGCGCAATGAGCCTGCAAAGTGAAAACGGCGACTGCCGAATAGAAGGGCAAACCGCCGAAAAAGCAACTCTTATCATGGACTATGGCGACCTGTATCTCCATGACTGCGAGCTGGAAAATGCTTCCATCACCTCAAAAGACGGAGACGTATCATGCAAAAACTGCCGGATTGACCGTTTAGATGCTGCACTTGCCTATGGAAACTGCACCATTACAGATTCTGTCATTACTGACCATTCTGTTACGCTAAAGGACGGTGATGCTGTTATCAGCAACCTTAGAGCGCAAAAAAGCGACTTCGACCTGACCTACGGTGATATCACGATGACAGACTCCCGTCCGAGACAATTATCTGTCCAAATATCTGACGGCGACTGCAAAATCACCCTGCCGGAAGACAAAGACAAATACTCCCTCCTACTGAACAACGCTGACGGTGACACCATTTTAGACGGCAGCAAGTTTGAGGGAACCTACCAGTCAGAAGGAACCGGAAAATATACGGTTCAGGTGACCAGCAAATATGGTGATATCCATATTCTTTTTGACCGCTGATTACGTTTTTGCCCCTGCGCTGCTGCACTACTGTTTCCACTCTGCCTCTTTAAACCCAACAAGCACTTTGTCGCCATCAATAAGAATCGGCCGCTTTACGAGCATTCCATTTGTCGCTAAGAGCTTTAGCATTTCGTCTTCCGTCATAGCAGGCAGCTTATCCTTAAGCTGCCTCTCCTTATATAGCAAACCACTTGTATTAAAAAATTTCTTCAACGGAAGTCCACTTTTTTCATACCATTCTTTTAATTCGTCATATGTTGGATTTTCTTCCACGATATGACGTTCTTCAAACTTCTTATTGTTCTCGATCAACCACTTTTTTGCCTTCTGGCAGGTTGAACATTTGGGATAATATATAAATAACATCTTCCGACCTCCTTTTTATATCCAAAGTGCAGTTATTGCACGTTAAACAAACTGTCCGCTGATATGCATTGCGCGGTTATGAATTCCCCTCGCCACCCATATAAACCCAATCCTTAAATCCACATCTTTGCTAATCGATATACCGGTCGAGTGCTAATCGAGTGCCACTCGATTAGCACTCGATGGGAAACTCGATTAAATCATCCATTTCCCATATTTTCAACGTTTACAACACTTATCATCGAGTGCAAACAAATAAATCACTCGATTCATTTCAATTTATACTCGGTTGCGGAGCCAGCCCCAACTCTTAAAATCAGATTTTCTTCAAGCATCTTATCAATAGTTGTTCTGGCTTGTTGTTTCGTAAATCCACATAACTCTCTAATGACAGCGTTTTTTATTGACGTATTTATTTTCAAATACTCTAATATCATCCCTTTTGCCCTAATATACTGAACAACCTTATCTCTCGTATATTCCACATCAGATTTTACTGCTTCATACACGCGTGCTGTCAACATATAGTCTTTTCCTGATGTTTCTAATAGTCCATACTTGATAAGGCTTGCTAAACTTTTCCTTACTTCGTCTTCGGAAACCTGCGCCAGCTCCTGCGCCTTATCAAGTCTAATCTGCCTATTATCCGCCACATATCTCAAAATCATCAATTCAGAAAGCGAAAAGAAAATCCGCTTTGTATCCTGCTCATTCACTATGAACTTTACAAAATCAACATACTCTGTTGCACTGGCTATTGTCAACTGTACAGCATCATTGAATACTCTGTATATGGGATACGGTTTTCCCATTGAAACCATTTCTCTAAAAATAATATCTACACCCTGTCCCGTTCTCTGAACATATTTTAATCTCTGTAGAGTTTCTGCTATCAGCTTGTTTCGTGGTACAGAAGGATGTGTAATAATATTCCTCTCCGTAATTCCATCAGGAAATCCACCCGGATTTTCTATTACAATTTTATCAGGATAATGTTTTACATATACCGCACCAAGTTGTTGATAATCTCTGTGCGAAAGTGCATTTAGCAAAGCTTCCTGAAACACCTTTTCTGAAAAGTCTGCAATCTCAAGCCTAAATAGACCTATCTGTACATTCTGAATTTTATTATCATTTTGCACCTTTTCTGTGAGCCTATCAAGAATTGTAATAATAGGTTGTTTCATATCAAGCCGGGAATTATACTCCTCTAAATTCTCTTTATCGTAATGTAAATAAATCACTTCTGCCTGCGGCAGCAACCTTTGAATTGAAGCATCTTTTCCAACAAATAGCAGTCCTGCTATGGTGAGCTTAATTTGTCCATTATCTTCAGTTATAAGTCCAAGATCTCTTAAAAATGCCATATCATCCAATTCCGGCAATGTGGAATCTGCATCTCGTATTTTAAGTTTTTCTTTTAAGCTATAAACTACCATGAGATTAATATCATCAACGGAGCTTTCAGCAATAATCTGACTTGAGAAATCTGGTGTCTGTGATGCTGAATATATATGGCTCATTTCATCCGGATAATATGGCTTTGAATTTTTCCCAAGTCGTTTCAAACATCTGCCATCTGTTGTGGCATATGTGTTTCCATCCGCAGTAACGGATATTGCAATTATCCTTTGTCCCTGATAATCAATTTCCTCAATATCCGTAAACATTGGCGGTCTTGTTTTATCATAAATAGCTTCACATATATTTTGAAGGTCGTATCTACCAAAACAACCTGTCACATCTCCGCTGTCCTCAATTCCTAGATAAACTGTACCGCCTTTGCTATTTGCAAATGCAATGAGTTCTGGAACAACAAGGTTGATTCTCTCTTTTATTGAGTCTGCCTTTATCCATGATTTGAATTCTATTGTCATTGTTTCACCTTGTGCGATTATCTTTTTTAAGGATTGTTCATCCACAAGAGCTCACCTCCGCTTGATTTGTGTATGCTTCTTATCATTAAGATTATACACTCTTTATTCAAATATTATCTTTCATACAATTTATCAGTCATACCAAAGAGCTGCAATTCCATTCATACGACCTGCTATTTCCTTTGCCAATATAAGAGATGCTATAAATTTATCTTCTCCATCGGCTTCATCCTCTATAACATCAGCCAAGCCTTTTGTGAAATCTTTCTCTGATTCATATCCCACTAAAGCGGAAGCTTTTTGTATCAGCCCATCGTCCAGCTTCTGATTAGAATCCATCATTTTAAGATCAATATCTTTGTTTTCGTATGTCTTATCTTCCTCATAACCTTCTATGGGAAGTAAAATTTGTAACGAAAAGCATTTACTCATTGTTCTCCCTCTCCATCCATATAAACCCAATCCTTAAATCCACAATTTTTTGCCGATTGGTATACCGGCTGCACGGTTTCCTCCAATGCATTAGAAAAAGTTTCAAAATCCAGCCCTTCCCGATAAATTTTCCCGCGGACAATATCATCATTTAAATGTTCTTTCGCACATTTCTCAAACTCGTCACGCACGGCATCATATTTCCATATCATCTCATACGAGAGATATTCCAACCTCGCCAACTGCGGAAAATAAGTCTGCCAATCCGGTAAATGATTACTCTTACTGCTGTTGATGCTTCTTGTCGTCGGGTGCAAATTCCAAAATTCATCATGCGCCACATAAGACCACGGAATAAAATGGTCTATCGAAATATCCTTATCCGATAATGGCATATGCCCGTAAATCTCATACACCGGTTGTAACGTCAATAATAATTTCCAGTATTTTTTGACCTTTTCCAGCTTCCGCTCCTGAGGCGGATATAATTTATCTGCAATGCCCGGAACACTCGGATTGCGTTTCTGCAAATATAGAATCATATTGTACATGAGCCAGCCCTTTATAATCTCCTGATTCTTCTGTATATAGGCAAACCACTCTGAACTGAGCCGAATGGTGGTCTGCATACCATTTAAAGCCTCAAAATAGTACATCAGCCTGCGTTCCTGATTTATTCGTGAAATCAATGCACTCTCTGACACATTCCATTCTTTTCCCTTAAGTCCATCCATAAATGGCGACTGGATACGATACGGAACATTCTTAGTCAGTATCCTTTTTCGCCTGGCTACTTCCTTATCGGTACAATTCCTCAAAAAGCTAATGATATTTTCCCTTTTTTCGGAAGATTTGAGCTGTGATATTTGATGTAAATAATGCACCAGACCTTCTAAAGTATCCTTCGGACCTAAATTCAAATGGTACTCTACCACCATATACCACGCATCTACAATCATCTCATCAATTAATTCCTCATAAGTGATGTATCGCTTACCCTCCAACACTTTGGAAACAATTGCCTGAAACCAGAAAAACTTGTAGCACTCGCTCGTGTTATCAAATATGCGGCTTAAATATTCAATTTCCAGATTTTCTGAATAGGGTAATTGCATGGGGGCTCCTTCTTTATTTTAGCATTTTAAATGTGGATTTGTAGCTGCTTAGGGAAAGGGATTTTTACTTTTGGGTTAGCTTTGCAATGTTTGGAGTAGGGATTTCAATAATTTCATCTAAATGCTCTATTTGGTGTAATAACCTTTTATAATCGCTTATTTGAGCTAAGTTGAATATTCGGATATTAAATTAAAGAAACTTAATTTAATATCGTATCTTTTTTAATTCTGGTTTTATCCAACCAGATACTTGTTATGCTACAATTTATTTTTAGGCTCCATTTTCTAACCAGCTAATAATTTCCTGCTCCAGTTTACAATTATGTTTTAGCATATATTCCATTTCCTCCTCAAAAAATTGACACTCAATTAACGACTGAGCCTTGATAACATCATTCTTTTCAAGCTTTTTACAATATTTTCTATAATCTTCCAAATACATCTTATCCATATTTATGGGTTGAAACGAAATACCTGTTTTTTGGATTAAATTTTTGAGGATATAATATCCATCTGGATCAATATCTCCAAAATGATACCACTTTACATTTTTATTATTATTAGCAATTTTCTTTAAAAATTTTTGTTTTGCAGTATTATGATAACCACTCAAAAACAAAAATACAGAATCATCGCTATTCATTCGATTATAAGAAGTAAGATTTTCAACCGTAATAACTTTGTTTACACCGATTCTTATCTCTTCTATTTGTTCTACTACATCTGATGATATAGCTATCGGATTACTAGATTGTACACGAACTACATTTCCATCATTATATCGTATTGTTACATTCCCTTTAAAAAATATATAAGAAGGATTCAAAAACACATGAAATTCCTCTAAAATGACCTTTTTCTTTTCCTTTGCATCAATCTCCTCTAAATTCATTTCGGGCAATCCGTATGTCTCGATAATCTTACAAATACGTGTCATATAACTATTCTTAAACAACTTTGTATCACCCAATACCTCTATGGATAATTCCCTTTCCATAATATCCCGTGTATTCAATAAGATATACTTTAGCAATCTTAATATATTTTGAGCAATATCAATATTGTATTCTGCATCTTTAAAGTTACATAAACGTTCAATTTGTTTATCACAAAAAGCATCAATAATAGGGTGTATCCCCCTATATTGTTTATACAATTCTATCTGAGCACTTCGTATTTCCGTAATATCTTTGCGGTCCAATAATGCATATGTACTTTTTAACAGTTCAAGATTTAATATAATTTTTTCTATTTGATTAGAATTTTTTCCTATTTTTAATATTACAAAACCATTCTTTTCCAGCCAATTCATATCTCGATTAAACTGATTAACAACATCAACATCTGCAAAATCTCCATTGTAATCTGGGTATATTTTTTTCGGTTCTATCGAAAAACTTTGCTTACGAACGTTTTCATTCTTATATGTTTTACTTTTTTCATAGCAATTCAACAAACTCCATAGTACCTGCCTTTGATTTCTATTCAATTTCAAATTCATCTAATTTCACCAACCCTTCAACAGCCCACGTATACTTCCCTTTCGTGCAAAGACTTACAGTAGAATTTATATGTGAACCTATACTATCAATTTTCTCTGGTGGAGCTGCATAAATAACCTGAAACTGATTATCCTCAAAAAACTTAACCATCTGCTCTATTCTTTCTCTAGAAAGTGCGGAAAATGCTTCATCAATAAATGCCAATCTGGCACAACATACATTCCGAGGATAACATTGCATCAAGCTTGCTGCAAGAATGATAAAATACGGTGTCTGTTTTTCACCATTACTCGCCGAGCCTTGCTTTTTAGACAAATCAGTTGTGGTTTCATCATCATCCTGCCTGGACCGTATCTTCATATCGTATTTAAAATATTTCCGATAATCTGTATACTCGTCTTCATTTTCTTCTTCCAAAATAATATCCATAAACCTTTTTATATCGTATTCCATTTCCTCATCATGTTGATTTCTACTTCTGTATGCCTCAGGAGAAAACATATAACCCTCAAGCTTTTTACACAACTTAAAAAAAACTTCCCGTTCAGGTTTATCATCCATCTTAAATTGATATGTATCTTTACCAAATGGAATATTTTTTAACTCCTTATTAATTTCATCAATTTCGCTTCTTGCCTCTGAAATTGCTTCATTTAATGCAGCAATAAAATCTACCATAAATATACTTTCTAAAGTTTGCTTCTGTTCTTCCAGTTTCTGTTTAGCTTCTTCAATTTTTACATTAGCAATCTCTTTATACTGCTCACGAAAAAGTCCTATATATCCTATGCCGTACTTTTCATCACTTTGTCCCATAATATGCCAATATTTACGCTGTTCATCTTCTAAACTTCTTATTGCACTGTCCTTTTCACTTTTTATATTGTCCACATGTTTAGGAGTCATAACATATGCATTTCTACTTTTTTTACGAAGCTTTTCATATAACTCTATAATATACTTCCTAAGTTCCAGTCTGGATAAAACTGCCTCATTGTATTCTTTTTCTGCTGCTTTTATTTTCTCTTTCCCATCCTTCAATTTCCTGTTTTCTCTATCAATCTCCTTTTCACAGTCACTAAAATCTGAATTTGCAGTAATATACTGCTTGTCCACATCATTATATTCTTTCTCTGCATTTTCTTTCTCCTGCATAGCAGCCGCAAATCCCGGAGCATTCTTAATATTCTCCAATTCAGAATTTTTATTTTTTAGTTCTTTCTGATTTTTATCAATACACAGTTGTGCATCAAATATATATTTCTTCTCATCCCAATCCACTATTTCAATAGAATTCAATTTTTTCTTTATAATTTCTAAGATTTCATTCTCTTTCTCTTCTTCATCATACAAATCTTTCTCATTTTTTAGAGCCTGCTCTAATTGTTTTTTAGCGGCATCTTTACCCATATAAACTTGCGTTTTATTCATATTCATGCAAGACATCGCAAAACTTTTAGCCAATGTACCATCCATCATCAAACCACCTTTCGGATATTCATGTAGTTCATGAATATTCTCGCATAAGTGTATTCCATTTAATAAATAATTCGCATACCTTCTCCCATATTCGTTTGGGATTTCTAACATAGCGGCTGCTGATTCTTTCTGAATTTCTGTTCTGGGCAGTTGATCCGTAATAACTATCTTGATGCCTTTCATATGATGCTTATGTACAATCTCCATAGCTTTTTCACAATAATCAGCATCAACAATAATATCAAAACGTTTATTTCCTAAAAATGTTTCTATTGCCATCTGCCAATTCGGATTAATTTCCCGAACAAGTTCCGCAAACAGTCTTACATCTGTTTTTATATTCATTGCCTTAAGTTCGTTTTTTATAATATCAATTGCTTCTTCATATTTCCTATCAAATGGTAAGACATTTGTTTTTAAACTTTTAATCTTTTTCTGAAGCTCCTCCTTTTCATCGCTTATAGCTTTCAATTTAGTTTCGCTGTTGTATTTGTCCTTTTGTAACCCATCCTTCCTACCTTCTACTATCTTTTTGAAACGAATAAAGGAATCAATTTTTTCATCGTAGGAAAACGAAGATGCCGCAATAGCAGAAATGACAGCCTTTTCTTTCTCCGAAAAAATTGCTTCACACTCCAACCATTCTAAGATATTTTGTAATTGAGTTTCTAACATCTGCAATTCCGATAATTTGTTTTTTAAATTCGTAATTTTATTTTCTAATTCCTTAATTCTTTCTTCTAAATCTTTTATAATCTCACCAACATCACGAAGCAAATCATTATTCTCTGCCTTTATTTTTCTATCTAGTGCTTCCCCTCTCCTTTGCTTCAGCTCTTTCAATTCGCACTGTAATCGTTGTTTTTTCGCCTTATGCCTTTGTATACTTTGTTCCGACTGATTCTGACATTCCTCTAACCACTTTACCTCTTGATACAATAAAAGAATCCGCCTTATTTCATATCTTCTTTCTTTTTCCTCATAATCTCTAATCCTTTGCTGAACAACATCCAGCTGTTGTTTACCATTAGCCAGTTCTTCATATACTGCTTTCGCATCATTATAATGTTGTCTATGCTCCCTTATCTCATCCATAGCATGAATCGGATGCTCATCTAATACACATTCCTGTATAAATCGATCTATGTTATTTTCAGGGTTGAATGCCATCATTTTAACTAATTTAGCTTTATATTTTCCCACACCACAACGCAAACCCAGTGCACGTAAAAGTTGATCTGTCCCCTTGTCACGGTTCATAAAGTCACTAGCCGGAATCTTCTTCCCTTTAATCATTAACTCATTATGGGGAAATACGATTACCTTGTCACCCTCTTCTTTATAAAAAATGCAATCATCTATCTTAGTATCCCTTAAAACAAACCATTTTTTTGAATTACTTCCCTCATTTATATACTCAATACAAACTCCAACGACTAAATATTGCTCGTCCAACGGAGACCAAAATTCCATAGCAATATAACTGATAACCTCCCCCTCTCGAATAAATCTACTTTTACCTTCACTCTTTGTATCTCCCCTAACATAGGAAATAACATTACGATCTCTATCTAATGCAGCTTTATTAAATTGCGTATTTCCAGTCAACATATACGTCATTGCATCCAATATTGTAGATTTTCCACTTCCATTTACTCCAGTAAATAGCGTTGAACCCTCTAACAATATCGATACATGAGAAAATCTAGACCAATTCACTAATAATAATTTTGTTGCACTTTTTCTGCTATTCTCATTCAAAATCATTTTCCTGCTCATCTGTATCCTCTCCAATATTATCTTTGCCTGCCAAAACCACTTCTACAACTTCTTTTACAAATCGTTCAAATTCCTGAACATCCAAAACAAATTGTAATGATGGATATAAAATCAGCTTGCAATCTATATCCCCTAATCTCCCATCCATGTCAAGTAAACTATAACTTTTAAGCGTTTTAAATACTTTCTCAAGTCCACTTTTATTTACAGTGTCCCTTGCATCATACTTTTCTAACTCATAAATCAAATCCGAAACAGTGATAATGATTACACAAGATAAGGTTCCCTCTTTAACCCTGGACATATATACAAGCCATAAGCAACACAACACAATTGTCTCTTCCTTTGAAAAACGGTACCTGTTAGATTGCAACTTTTCTTTTTCTCCGATTGTTGCACTATTGTTCAACATGATTACACCACTATCTTTGTCACACTTTACTTCAAAACCCATATAAGTAAAATAATCAGAAAAAATATCTAATCGATTTGCCACAAAAAAATAATGTTTTTTATCCTCTTTTTTATCTCGAACAAGAAAGGTTCTTTTCAAAAGTTTTCTACAACAATTTTGAAATAATTGCTTATCTGAAGTTGTAAAATTATCCCATGCCTCAACTATATTCATGTATCCACCTCTAATATTCTAAATCTCTTCAGTATCATATGATTTATTTCCATATACCCACTCTCATACTCAAATTTAAACCCATTTTCCTCAGCATACGCAATAGCAGAAAGTATCATCAGCAAATCTTCCTTTGAATGCAACGGCACTTCTTCGCTAAAAATTTCGCCTTTATTGCCTACAAGAGTTTTTAAATACTGTTTCGTCCTTGTTTTTGAATATGGATTTCGAGCTTCTCTTTCATGAATTTTTCTCATCTCATCAATATCATATTCTGTGAGTTTGTCAATTCCAGCAATGGCTTGTTGTTGCACTCTTCTTCGGCTCTTAGGCTGTCGGATCGAAAAAGTATCTATATATTTATGCTGATATATTTGTATCAATTCCGACATTTCATCCGGCATCTCATCTTTCATATCAAACTCTACCATTTCATCCAACATATATTTTAATGTTCTTTCCACATTGCCTCGCATATCAATTTCATGATTTTTTAGATATCTAAGCCTGCCAAGTGCCATAGTAATATAAAGATTCAACTTATGTTTTATGTCTGCCATAATGCGCTGATAATCATCCTTTAAGAATTTCTTAACAGACGAAAACATCACATCAATTTTCTCCTTTGCCTCCCACTCTTCAATATCCTCCTCATTAACACATCCAATCACTAATAATTCTTCTGTAATAGCATCTGCTTGAATTTGTTCCAACATATTTATTATTTTTCCCCGATATACATGGATATTTTGCTGTTTAGTAAGCCTAGAATACTCTTTAATAAAATCACCATCACAATAGGAAATAATGTTTTCCGTTAAACTTTCATAAGAAACTTCTCGCATCAATTTTTCTATTGTCTTTCGAATATATGTTGACATTTTCTTAAGTGATTTAGACAATGATTTTGCATTTTTATAGACATTTTTTAATGCCCAAACATAAGGATCACTGTTCCACTGCTCTTCATTCATGAGCGTATTATATATATTATAAATATAGCTTGAAAACTCTTCCCGCTCTGCAGTTTCTAAACGAATCAAAAATTCTGCAAGCATAACGCCTGATTCTGTAATCACAATATATTTCTCAAAAGTAGAATCATCATATTCTTCTTCCAGCCAGCCTACATCTTTAGAAGCAAATTTACGCAAATAATCACTAGCTATATCCTGATAATTTTTTACATTATTATCCCCCTCAACAATTAGCTCTTGATAATTTTCTGATATAAAATAAGCCAATTCATCTCGAATTACATTACGCTTAATCCTATATGAAATCTCACTATCATATTGCTCATATATATAACGAAAAACTGTTGCATTAACACGGTAATTGCTATTACTCGCTAAAGGATTAAAAAAATTATTTGGAATTATATCAAATACATTCTCCATTTATTCACCTACTTCTTTCATAACACCATAGACAATTTTCACCTTCTAATTCTTCCTAAATTATTTGTAATGTTCCCTACATCTTATAGTTTCTTTATATGTTTCCAATCTGCACCCTGTTAGTTCTTCAACTTTTAAACTGCAATCACAACATTCCCGTCCAAATATTCATCTATCATTCGTAATAACTTTTCATAATCTTTTGTCTTTCATCTTTTGAATAAATGCTTCTTTAACTGCTCTATTAATCGAAGGATCATCCACGCTTTGCTGATTTTACCATTTAAATGTATTCTTCCTAGTGTCAATTTCGCTTTCCAAAAACTATTACATAATAACAGGTAGATCCCTTATTTTTTCGAACCGATTTTCAAGTTCATGGATTTGAAAAAGAATTTCTCCACCCAAAGAATCAATACAATTATCCGAGTGTGATGGTTTAAGCTCTTTTACTAAAATATTAAAATCTTGTTGTTCCTCTCCTTCTCCTTGCGCATCAGGGGTTAATGCAATAACTTTCGTTACAGGATGCATTTGCAATTTCTCACCTAATCCATTAAGAAGATATATCGAACGTGCATTATTATAATAAGCCTCTAATTGTCCTCTACTTGACCTAGTTGAATTTTCAGCCCAAAATGAATGCAACTTCCTATACTTACATTCTAAAATAACCGTCCCCAAATACCAGTTAGACTCTTTGTTATACACATTTACTACCATATCTGGTCTATTATGATTTCTATAAGAACTATGGTGCTCTGCAATAAAAAGTGGATTTTTTAAATTTGTCTGCTCCTTTTTCCTCGGAAGAATCGAATCATAAATAACCTCTATCCTACTTTTCTCGTCCTCAAAAACCACCGTTGTCTTTTCTTCTAAAAAAGGAAATAATATTTTTTCCGAAAACATAAAATTCCAATCCACGGTTGTCATCTCATAACTTGTTAGCAAAAAATGACAAACTTTAAAATAACACCACATTTCATACATATAACTACTTCTTTTCCAAGTATATGAAAATTGTGGATCTAATTCTATGCATATCGCATCCTTTTTTAATTCTAAATACATCTGATATAATATATTATATCTTGAATCAAGAATAAATGAGTGCGGAATATATGATTCATTAAGTTTTCCTACTTGGCAATACCATTCTTTCATTTTCAGAATAGCTGTCATTTTTTTCAATTTAAACGCAGTTTCTTTGAATGAAGAAAGACTTTCTTTCCAAGTATTTTTATATTGAACAGACCCACCCGAGTTTGGAGACTTAGAAGACATCTCTACATCCTTAATTAATTCTATAAATCGATTCAGTTTATTCTCATAAGCTGTAATAATCATTTTCAACAATCTGTTATCCTGAATATCAAATGAAGTCGTCTTCACAGGTACCTTATATACCGGTTCAGATCCTGATTTCATTGCATACCTTTTTATAGTTTCTGAGTCGAATTTATAATAACCACTATTATTCTTTGCACGATTTTCATACATGGTTATAATCTCATTTCGTGGATTATCTGCAATATCAACTAATGCCATCAGCACATTTTTAGAATATTTTTTTATGACCAAAAAATCATACAATGCTTTTGGAGGAACTTTTGCATTTTTACCGTTACCCAAACCCATATTTCTTCTTACGATATCTTGTGCCAACCCTCTAATTTCTTTCTCCAAATCATCACGCATCATACACCACTCATCTACAGAAATTGGTTTGGGTAATATTTGAAACAATCCATAAAACCATTGCTCTTCACAAAAAATGGCAATTTTAAAAACATCAACGCGCAATGCATCGTATCCAGCATTTGTTTTATACAAGATAAAACTTTCATCAGAAGGCATACGATAAATACGTCCATATTGATCTTCCATTATATTAGAGTCATCTAATGGCATTATATCTAATGCTTCCAAGTATAAACGTGCATTAGAATCTATTGCATTAAAATAAATTTCTATCTCCTCATTTTCTTCAACTGCCAATGTTACACTATCTACATTCCCTATTTCACTCTCGTTACTTATAAAATACGTTGCTTTCTCTTCCGTTATTTGAGGGAATCTTCGAATCAACTTTAATTCAAATGGTATATTAGATACAATATCCATATATTTCCAACTCCTTCTGTTTCTGTTCAATTACTTCACGGCATTTTATAAACTCTGACAATTCATTATATTTATCAAAGATTCGATAAAAATTTTTATCACTATCACTTCTTAATATATTTCCTATTTGATTCTCAGGTCCGCGTACTTTCGTTAACACACGTTGCATTATTTGATAATCTAATCCAATTTTTTTATTAAAACCCTCTATATCGGAATCAGGCAAATTGATAATATAACTCTCAATTGATTTTACAATACGTGGTCCTATACCATATTTCCCACTTGCACTTCTCATTAATTCATGCATATCCCATAACAATTCGTGAATTGGAAGTAAATCAAAATCAACCGTCTTTTTAATAAGCCCATTATAATCATCATATGTCCAGTTGATATTAGCTAATGTTCCATACTGTTTCTTTTTCCATTGCTGCGCATAATTCAACACCTCTAATTGTATCACATTTGCTCTATCTAATACCTTATCAGAAAAATGGTATGTAGATTCGTCAATATTAACCGTTCCAACAAATCTAATATTATCTCCGATTTTAATCCTACTTGGATAATCAGACGAATTATATAATCTTCCTATATACTGATTATCATACAGTTGCAATTCCCTTTGATTTGCCGGTCTTTCCAAAATTGACAAAAAACGACTAAAGTAGTGCTCTACTCTAGCAAGATTCATTTCATCAAAACATACAATAAACATTTTATTCTTATTTTCATCTTTCTGAGAATTAACAAGAAAATCTACAAATCCTGTGTCTGAAGCTCGATAAACCATATTAACTAAATCCACATATCCTAACAAATCAGCATCATCATTCCAAGAAGGTCTTACAGGGATAAACAATAAACGGTTATCATCTGGATTTTGACTATAATTTATTCCCAATGCTCTAGCATAAATATCAACCATTGCAGATTTCCCAGTTCCACTAAGTCCAGAAAAAATCACCAAACTGTTACACTTAATTGCTGTATGTACATTAACGAAATCTTTCATACTATAATAAAGGTTTCTCTTTAAACTATGATAATCCATTGATTGAATTATTAACTTATCTGTTTTCTCAGAAACATCAATTTCCTCTAACTCTTCATTACTAATAGTATTTATTTCTCTGATTGCCTGACTCTGCATATTTTCCATTTGCTCTTCTGCATCTAAAAATATTTCTGCTTGATCCGAAACCCCATTATTCTTTTCTACTTCCATAGATGCTTTTAACAGCTCATCCTCAATTTTTTTATATATAGTATCCGGAATATACATAAGTGTTGGATTAATATCTATATTGTAAACAACAAATTTAATATAATCCGTAATATCGATTTTGAAAATATCCTTAGCCTCTAAATTCAATCCTCCTAAAGCATCATAATGACTAGACTCAATATTCCCTACTGCAAACAAACTCCCTCTTGAATCTTTCCATATTACAAAAGATGGCGTAAAATCATCTGCTCTATAACCATACACACTTCCAACAGATTTTCCATTTCGAATCAAAGCGAAAAAATCATTTAAATCTTTATAATCTCTATATAACTTCCATCTATGTTCATTCTCCCAATCATTAACCAATTCATCATCACCCGCAGCAAACACCGGTATGGCAAAAAAACGTGTGTCTTTGTCAAAGGAATTAGGTTTGGGAACAAGATTAACTTTTTGCATTTTAGAAAATTCCCTGTCATAATTCACACGATATGAATAAACAAACAACATTTCATCAACACTATTTGTAAATTTTTCAATTCTTTCATCATCAGACAAATAATCATCATCATAATCAACATCATCTTCAAAAGAACTAATATATCCAGTAAAATAATCTGCACTTTCTGTTGGTAACATTAAAGGTTTTACCATATATTGTATTGCAGAACTGCGGTTTATAAAAACATTCTGTTTACCATTTGCCTCTAAATCATCAGCTAACATTCCTATAATCTGCCTTTCACCTTGATTCATTTTTAATTCCTCCTTGTATTTCGGTAATCAATTGTTCCTTCGTTCTAAAATCTTTAATAGTACAATCAAAAAAATGTTGTACCTCTATATAGTAAAAATACGGAAATTTTGTATGGACATACCACACTTCATCATAAACTTTATCATCAATTCTATCTCTAATATCACTGTTCCAATCATGAAAAATGTCAATATTATATCCTTCAACTCCAATTATTTCTTTTGCCTTCACAAAACAGATAATCCTTCTTGCATTTTCTTTATATTTCTTCAAACTTTCAACCTGCCCTTGATAAGTTTCAATAACCTTTTTCTTTTCGCATATCTCATTTTCGTATTCTTGAATAATTTTATCTTTTTGGTCTATTAAATGTAATTGATTAGTTTTTACAATTTCTAATTTCCCATACTCTTTTTTCAATTTTTCATATTGTTTTTCAATGTTATCAATTTCTATTTTTTTGCTTTGCAAAGATGCCTGTAATTTTTTTATTCTCTCGCGTAAGGTTATATTATCACTCATCAATTTTTCAACTTGTTCGTAATTATCATTTATTTCTTCAACTGCTTGTTCTTTATTTGATACTATTTTCTGCATTTTATTTTCTTCCTCTATTCCTAATAATTTTGCAACAAGTTCCTCCTTATTTTTTTCATCCTTATTCCATAATAAAAGCATTTCAACATAGTCATTTGCCTTTTCTGAACACCGGCATGTTGATATATTTTCTAATAAAATTTCATAATTTGCCTTCTTTTTTCTATTGTGTAATGCCAAACAACCTATAATCGCACTTTTAGGTGCTCTGTATGAATTCGAAAATCCTGGAACTGAAAAACCATATTTTGAAATACTTCTTACAATCTGTTGAACATCACCTTCATCTAGCAATGCGATAATTCTCTTTACATATTCTATATCCTTCATGTCACTTCCCCCTTCACAACCAACTATAGCATATCTCCAATAAATAACATATTTTCCCAATCTCATATTTAATATTAATTATATCATTCTCTATCTCCATCCTCAACAATAAATATTAATTCAATTTTCCCACCAGCAAAGCTGGCGCATATCTTTAAATTGTCAAGCAAAATAATGCAATGCCTTGACAATAAAACTGCTTTTTATAACAAATGACTGAATTTTTTATCAATTTATTTACTTTCAATCATTTTCCAGTCGTGGCAAATTATTTAAACTTACTGTTTCCAATGTCTGTAACTGTTGTACTGCTAACTGCCGAAGTAATTCCATCCGTTCCTTTTGATTCTTCCCTTGTTTAATCAAAACAGCATTATAACTTTCCAAATTTGCAAGCACCAATAATTGATTCAGTGTTGCCACGTCTCTCATATTTCCTTTTACCATTGGATTTTCATCTTTCCACTGCTTCGCTGTCTTGCCAAACAAAACAACATTTAACATATCTGCTTCATTTGCATATGTATAAGCAATTTGTGAAGATGTCAACTCTGGCGGAATTAAATTTTCTTTAATTGCATCCGTATGTATCCTATAATTTAACTTAGAAATTTCTCTATTCAAATTCCAGTTCAAAGATAATCGACTATTCTCATCCGTCTTTAATCTCCTATAATCTTTCATAATATACAACTGGAATTCAGGCGAAATCCAAGTTGCAAAAGACATGGCAATATCACTATGGGCATATGTTCCTCCATAACGTCCCGCTTTTGAAACAAGACCACTGGCATTCGTCGCTTCTATCCACTTTTTTGGTGACATTGTAAACGCATTTGCCCCTGCCTGTTTTCTAAACCCCTCGAATTCGAGGGGTTTAAAATCTGGATTATGAAGTCTTTCCCATAATCCCAAAAATTCTATCACATCTCGATTTCTCATCCAATTTTGTATAACCGCTGTCGGATCATCACTTTTAT